>NZ_BTIG01000001.1:0-940843 GCF_036247965.1 Bradyrhizobium sp. TM233
TTTAATGGTTGCTACGGCACTGTCGGAATCCGCCCCCGTCGTTCGTCCTCCGGACCACGCGCGACCCACATGGAGCCCCCACATGCCCCCGATCATCACCGCCTTCGAATCCTCGCCCGACCGCGGCAAGGGGCAGGCTCGCGACATGCGGGTTCGATGGGCGTTCGAGGAAGCCGGGCAACCCTACGACGTTCGCCTCGTCTCGTTTGCCGCGATGAAGCAGCCGGCGCATCTGGCGCTGCATCCGTTCGGGCAGATTCCGACCTATGAGGATGGCGATCTCACTTTGTTCGAGTCCGGCGCGATCGTGCTGCATATCGCCGAGCGCCACGATGGCTTGCTGCCGAAGGACGCCAATGCCCGCGCCCGCGCGATCGCGTGGATGTTCGCCGCGCTGAGCACGGTGGAGCCGCCGATCGTCGAGCTCACCATGGCCATGCTGTTCGAGCGCGACAGGAGCTGGCACGCAGAGCGGCTGCCCATGCTCCAGGACCGCGTCCATACCAGGCTCGGCGAACTGTCCCGCCACCTCAGTGGCGCCGACTGGCTCGACGGCGCCTTCAACGCCGGCGATCTCATGATGGTGACAGTGCTGCGGCGGCTGAACACATCCGGACTGCTCGACGAATATCCTGACATCGCCGCCTATGTCGCGCGCGGTGAAGCGCGTCCGGCGTTCAGGCGCGCGTTCGATGCGCAGCTTGCGGTGTTCAAGGCTGCATCACAGTCGTAGGGTGGATTGGCCCCGGGCTGCGCGAATGTCCCTCGGCGTAATCCACCTCTGTGGATTTCCGCGGACACAGAAGAGGTGGGTTACGCCGCGCGGACTGCGCTTCGCGCAGCCGCCGAGCTAACCCACCCTACGACTACGCGCCGCCTCACTGAAACCGATACGTCATGGCGAACGTCGCCAGATGCGCCCGCATCGCGACGTCGTAGGTGTTGACGGACGGATCGAACTCGGCCCGGCCGCTCGACCGTGCGACGGTGAAGCCGGCCTTGCCGTAATCGGCATAGCGGTATTCGGCGCGCGCGAGCCAGTTGCCCCACAGCACGGTCTCGAGGCCGCCGCCGAGCGTCCAGCCCATCTTCGTGGTCGACGAATTGATGATCGGCGACGACAGCGCGAAGAAGCCGCTGCAGTTGCGGCTGGTGCAGGTCGAGGTCAATTCGAAGTTCTGCCACGCCGCGCCGGCGGTGGCATAGAGCATGGTCTGCGGGCTCACGAGATAGCCGCCGCGCAGGCGCAGGGACGCGTCCCAGCGGCTGCGGATCGACAGGCTCTCGCCGCGCGCCTGGGAGTCGGCGAGATGGACGCTGGTAAAACCTTCGCGCATGGTGGTGCGGTCGGCCAAGCCGACATCGCCCTCGACGCCGGCGGTCCATTGCGAGGCGAGCTGCCAGAGATAGCCGGCATAGGGGCTGGCGCGGAACGCCGTGTTGTCCATCGGCCGGTTGTTGGCGCGCTTGGCAAGATCGAACGCAAAGCCGCCGATCGTCTCCGACGTCGCCGTCAGATCGGTGCGCGTGGCGCGGGCGCCGAGTCCGAGGCCGGCATAGGCCCCGGTCCAGGACGGCAGCATGGCGGCCTGCGCCTGCAGCGGATGCGAACCGCCGCCGGTGACGGGAGCGCCGAACTTCCAGGCGAGGCCGACGCTTGCCGTGTGGGTCCGCAGCCTGGTGTCGAAATTGTCGACCGTCAGCGCGGGCCCCGCACCGCTTCTGGTGCGTGCCATGGTGAACGGCGTGGTGCCGAAATCGGCGTAGCGATAGTCGGCGCGCAGCAGCCAGTTGCCCCACAGCGCGGTCTCGAGACCGCCGCCGAACGTCCAGCCGGTCTTCGTCGCGGAGTTCGAGACCGTGGTCGGCGTGGCGTCGTTGCAGGTGGCGCCGACGCAGACCGAGGTGACGTCGAACTGCTGCCAGGCAAGTCCGCCCGTCAGATAGACCAGTGTCGCCGGCGTCAGCAGATAGCCGGCGCGGCCGCGCAGGCTCGCATCCCAGCCGGCCGTGAGCGCAAGGCTGTCGACGAGGAAGGTGGACGAGCCGGCCCGCGGCGAGGCGCGAAACCCCTGGAGGATGGTGGTCTGGCGACCAAAACCCACATCGCCTTCGACGCCGAGGACCCAGCTCGGCGCCACCTGCCAATTGAAGCCGGCATAGGGGTTGACGCGAAGGCCCGGGCCGTCGAACGGCTGACTGACGACGGCATCGCTGATGTCACGGGGAACGCCGTCCAACAGCACCGATGTGGTGGTGAGGTCGGCGGCCGTCGATCGAAAGCCGAGGCCGAGGCCGGCATAGAAGCCGGTCCACGACGAGACCGCGACCGGCGGCGCCTTGGTGAGCGGCTTTGCCGCGAGGTCCGCGGCCTGTGCGGGTCCTGCGAAAGCCAGCACGACCATAAGTGCGCCACCGCAAGACAATGCCGGCATATTTCGGCGGGTCGGTGAACATCGCATGTCGGGGCCCTGGCGCAAGAACTTCAGGCCGAATCCGTACCCCGAACGGGGGACACTTCGCGTCCTTCGATCGAACGACAACGCCACACGGCGCCGGACTGTTGCAAGCGTGTCACTGCAGCGATACGACTCCGGGTGGAAGGGAGCCCGCCCATGCTGACCCTCTATTCCTACCCGCAACTGTTCGGCGTCGCCGACAACAACGGCTACGGCCTCAAGGTCTACGCCTTCTTCAAGCTCGCGGGCGTGCCGTTCGTGCACGAGCACATCTTCGACGCCTCGGCCGCACCGCGCGGGCAGCTGCCTTACGTCGTCGACGACGGCGAGAGCATCGGCGACAGCGAGACCATCATCGCGCATGCGATCGCGAAAAATCGTCTCACCATCGATGCCGGACTTTCACCGGAGCAGCGCCGCACCAATCTCCTCGTCACGCGCATGCTCGACGATCTCTACTGGGTGATGTCGTATTCGCGCTGGAAGGACGAGCGCTTCTATCCGGCGTTCCGCGACGGCTTCATTGCGCAACATCCGCAAGTGAGTGCAGAAGGATTCGAGAAGGCGAAGACGTATAATGCGCAGCGTTATCATTACCAGGGCATCGGCCGCTACACGCCGGAGCAGGCCTACGCGCGGGGGCTCGCCGATTTGCAGGCGCTGGCCGAGATCGTGCCCGCCGCGGGCTTCGTGCACGGCGCGGCGCCAACGAGCGTCGATGCCGGCATCTACGGCTTCGTCGCGAATATCCATTATTTTCCGATTCCGACGCCGCTGAAGGTGTTCGTCGATGCGCGCGAGAATCTCGTCGCGCATTGCGAGCGGATTCATGCGATGGTCGGAAAATCGTAGGGTGGGTTAGCGCAGCGGCTGCGCGAAGCGCTGGCCGATGAGCGTAACCCACCTCTTCTCTTTCGGCGGTGACAGAAGTGGTGGGTTACGCCAAGGGGCTAACCCACCCTACGGCACCCTGCTCTACCGCATCGTGATCGCAAGGCCACTGAGATCCGCGTTCGCCATCAACCCGACCTGCGTGCCCGTCAGCTCCAGCACGGCGCCCTTCTGGTTGGTGAGCACGATGGCGCGGGCGCCGCGGCCGACGGCAAGGCCGGCACCGGCGGCACCGTAGACGCCGGCGACATCGGAGGGACGGTTGATGTTGGAGACGCGGCCGCGCAGCACGGTCTTGGAACCGCCGAACACGAGGCCGTAGTCGAGCCCGCCGGTGGACAGCCCATAGGTGCGGCCGCGGAAGTTGAGCACGCCGGAGCCGCCGGAGCCGCCGATGATCCAGCCCGCCTTGTAGATCGTCAGCACCACGGTGCCGCCGTCGGCCATCGCCGAGGTCGAGAGCCCGGCCAGGGCGGCAATGGCGACCAGCGCGGCGCGGAAGATGGATGCGATCTTCATGGATGTCTCCGGGGGCTATTTTTTAGGGAGGAAAGCGAATCAGGCGAGCCGAATTTATCCGATGGATCGCGGCGGGAACATGATGGGCTGGCGTGAGACGCGAGGTGTGGCAGCCCGTTCGACTGTTATCGCCCGGTTCAACCGGGCGATCCAGTATTCCAGAGGCGGCGATGATTGAGCCGAGAGGCCGCGGCGTGCTGGATGCCCCGGTCGAGCCGGGGGCATGACGACGGAGTGTGGGGCACAAGATCACGCATCGCCGTCATGCCCTTCTGCCCCTGTTTTGCCCGACGGATCGGACACAACTTCGGCTAAACAGAAATTAAAGGAAATCCAACGGCTTCCCTACTGTGCATGGGGTTGTTTTCGCATTTTTTGGTTTGAGCACCCCTCGCCTGCCGCTACGCTCATGGCCCCGAGAACACTCTTCGAGGTGATGCCATGCCGATCCAGCATTTCGCGCCCCCGCCGCACGTGAAGGCGCCGCCGCTGTCCTTTGCGACGCGCGTCGGTGATCTCCTGTTCGTCTCCGGCATTCCCGGCTTCGATGCCAATGGTGCGCTGCCCGACGGTTTCGAGGCGCAGTTCGCCAATGTCGTCCTCAACATCAAGCGCGTGCTGGGCGAGGCCGGCGCCGGTGTCCGCGACCTCGTCAAGGTCAACGTGCTCTTGACCCGCGCCTCGGACGTTGCCGCCATGAATGCGCTCTATGCCGGCGCCTTCGGCCCGCCGCCCTATCCGGCTCGCACCACCTGCGTGGTGCAAGCCCTGCCCGATCCGAGGATGCTGATCGAGATCGAGGCGGTGGCCTCGCTGGCGAAGTGAGCCACTGAGCGTGTGGCTTGCCGGGCACGCGAGCGAACCAAATGCTTGGGGAACAGCTGACATGTCCGTGAACGGCAGCTCCCCGGCTTGCAAAGGACCTGCTTTTACCGCACGAATTTTTGCGCCCACTTCCCCATCAGGAGATATTTCATGCGTCGCGTTCTCGCGCTCTGTGCCGTTGCCGGCATCGCCACCTCCGTCTTTGCCGTGCCGGCCTCGGCGGCGGTCGGCTATTACGTGATCCGCTGGGACAACACCGGCATCTGCCAGGTCTGGAACGAGGACCTGAAGTACAAGCCGTTCCAGTTTGGGGTTTCGACCTACAAGGTCGTCAGCAAGCCGCTCCCGACCTTCCAGGCCGCTTCCGACGTCCAGATCAAGATGCGCGCCGAGCGCCGCTGCACGCTCTGAGCTTTTGCAACGGATCGGTTTTCGAGGGCGGGTCGCGCGAGCGATCCGCCCTCTTCTTTTTGCGGGACCGCGCGCTTTGAACCTGACCGGCCTGCGGAACTACTCACATCTTGTCCGGGGCGCATCCGAAAGCGTCCGGCACCCAGCCCTCCCCGCATTGCCGGGAGGCGCATCACATCATTCATTTGAGGAGCTGATCATGCGTCGTATGTCCGTGCTATGCGCTGCCGCCGGTCTTGCCGTCACCGCCTTCGTCGCGGCGAGCCCTGCGGAAGCCAGCTATCACCTGATCCGCTGGCAGGACACCGGCCTGTGCCAGATCTGGGACGAGAGCATCCCGACCACGCCGTGGCCGGCCGGCTATCATCGCGCCAGCGCAACCGTTCCGACGTTCATCGACGCACTCGCGGTGAAGGATGCCGCGCTGAAGAACGGTCAGTGCACCTGGTAGGATTTCGATCGGCGGACGAAGAGCGGGCAAGGACGCGGGCATGCGTTTCTTGCCCGTTTCTGTTCGAGATGTCGTAGGGTGGGCCAAGCGCAAGCGTGCCCACCCTTTCCATCCATCACGAAGATGGTGGGCACGGCGCGATGCGCCCCCTACGAGACCTCCTTTTGCGTGAGGAGGCTGGCGCGCCCTCACGCGTCCTTGTGCGCGCCGGGATGGATCAGGACGTCGCGCGCGGCGGCGAGGTCGATGAAGGCTTGCGTGCTGCCGCCGTGGTCGGGATGCATGCCCTTGGCGGCGCGGCGATAGGCCTGGTTGATGTCCTCGCAGGTGAGCTGCACCGCGAGCGGCAGGCCGAGCATCTTGCGGGCGCGATCCTCGCTGGACAGCTGTTTCGGCGTGGCGTTGCGGCGGCCGAAGCGCGGCGCGGTCAGATCATGAACGACTTCGAGAACGACGCCGATGCGGCGCTGGGCCGCCAGCGTGACGCCGTGATCGTCATTGTCGACCGCCTGGCGCAGCACCGGAAGCGCCTGCTCGGCAGCCTGGCGCAGCGTGGCATCGACGCTCGTCCGCGCGATCTCGGCCACGAGCCGGCCCGCCTCGGCCCAATCGGCCGATTGCGCCGACCGCAGGCGTTCAAGGGCGAGTTTCCAGGAATCGAGCCGTTCCATCATGCGCGCAACGTTTAGCAATGAAGATCAGTATGCCAAGGCTGCCGTTTCCGTCCCCTTAATTTCGAGTTAGCGTTTCGTGAAACTTCGAAACGAAATCGGGAGAAAAATGTCACAAACCAGGCCTCGCGCAGATGCGTGGCCAGACCCGGCGCCGGTCAGTTGAACTGATACGCGAGGCCGAATGTCGCAACGTGACTGCGTAGCGTGACGTCGAAAGTGTCGACGGTGTTCTGCGGCGCGAAAGTCGAGGTTCGGCTGATCGATTGGGTCGACGTGCCGAAATCGGCGAAGCGGTATTCGGCGCGCGCCAGCCAGTGATGGCCGAGCGCCGTCTCCAGGCCGCCGCCAATGGTCCAGCCGACCCTCGTTGCAGCGGTCGCGATCCCGGACGGCGAGAGGTTGAACGTACGCCGGCAGGGTGCACTCCCGCAGGTCGAGATCAACTCGTCATGCTGCCACGCCGCGCCGCCGCTCAAGAACAGAAGCGTTGCCGGCGTCACCAGGAAGCCGACACGTGCGCGCAGGCTCGCATCCCACGTCGTCTTCAGCTTGAGTGAATCTGCGGCCTCGTGGAAGGTGCCGAAGGCGGGTGACACGGGAAATCCGGCAAGCGTGGTGGTCCGGTCGGCAAAGCCGGCGTCGCCCTCGATACCGGCGACCCAGCGCGAGGCGAATTGCCAGTTGATGCCAACATAGGGGCTGGCGCGGAACGCCGTGCCGTTGAACGGCACGACATGCTCCGCGACCGCGAGCGGTGCACCACCAAACAATTCCGACTTCGCCGCCACGTTGGCCTGCAGCGCGCGGGCGCCGAGGCCAAGACCGAGATAGGGGCCGGTCCACGACATCGCGATCGGCGCCGCCTTGGCGATCCACACCGCCTGCGCTCCTGCCATGATCGGATCGCCAAATTTGTAGGCCACACCGAACGAGGCGTTGTGAGTCTGCATCTTCAGATCGAAATTGTCCGAGGTCGGATTGAGGGGCGAAGCAGCAGAGCCGCCTCGGGCAATGGTGAACGGTGTCGTGCCGAAATCGGCGTAGCGATATTCGGCGCGTGCAAACCAGTTGCCGCCGAGCGCAGTCTCGATGCCTCCGCCGATGGTCCAACCGGCCTGAATACGCGAAGCGGAGATCACGGCGGGCGAAAGGAAAAAGAAGTTACAGGCGCCGCTGACGCAGGCCGAACTGATCTCGTTGTGCTGCCAGGCGATGCCACCGGTCGCGTATGCCAGCGTCGCGGGTGTCAGCAGGAACCCGAGACGGGCGCGCAAGCCGATGTCCCAATCGGTCTCCACGGTCAGGCTGTCGTTCGGCCGGGCAAAGCCGGCGAAGCCGGGCGAGAAAGCCAGCGATGGGCGTTTGGTGGATTGGTTGGCGAAGCCGACATCGCCTTCGACGCCCGCAACCCATTGCGGGGCAAATTGCCAGTTGAATCCGGCAAAGGCACTGGTGCGGAAGCCCAGCCCGTCGAAGGACGCGCCGGTCGGCCGCCCGTCCGCGAGATTTTGCGGGGCGCCGGTAATCGTCTCCGATGTCGTGTCGGCGTCGGCGCGAGACGCACGGGATCCAAGCCCGAGACCAGCATAAAATCCGCTCCAGGGCGACGCGGCCGCCGGCGGGACCTTGTAGGCGGGCGTGGCGCCGATATCCGCCGCCAAGGCAGGCCCCACCACCGCGAACGCCATCAGCACCGCACTTCCGCAGGTGACGTTCTTCATGCGCCCAATATCTCCGTCGGCGGAATCGCCGCTGCCCCTTTTGTCGAGAAGATGTGAGGCGAACGGCTCCAGACTTCTTGGATGCAAGCGACCGCGGCTTGGACAAAAACGAACCGGCGAGCTTCCTGCTGATGCCGTGGCAACTTTGCCACATACAGCGGGGCAGAGCCCCGCGATTGCATGAGCGGCGAGCGCCGCGCGACGTTTCCGTCGCGTCCGTTTTCAAATAGACTCCTGGCCAACACTCAAAAACAAGCAGCCGAGGAAACCCTATGCCCCTTCTCCAGAACCACATCGCCGTCGTCACCGGCGCCGGCTCCGGCATCGGTCGGGCCATCGCGGCGGGCTACGCCCGCGAGGGCGCGCAAGTGGTGCTGCTCGACGTCAACGCCGACACCGTCGCGGAAGCCGCCCAGGAGATCCGCAAAGCGGGCGGCAGGGCCGAGAGTTTTGCGCTCGACGTGACCCGTCGCGAGGACTGCTTTGCGCTGGCAAAGCAGGTCGCCGACAAAGTCGGGCAGGTCTCGATCCTCGTCAACAATGCCGGCATCACCCGGCGCAACGCCTTCACCGCGGACACCGAGACGGTGGCGAAGGACTGGAACGACATCATCTCGCTCAACCTCAACGGTGTCTTCAACATGACGCAGGCCTTCCTCGCCCCCCTGCGCGCGAGCAAAGGCCGCATCGTCAATATCGGCTCGATCCAGTCCTTCGTGCATCTGCGCACGCCGAGCTCGGCGGCTTATACGACGTCGAAACACGGCGTGCTCGGCTTCACCAAGGCGCTCGCGGTCGAGCTCGGCAAGGAAGGCGTCCGCGTCAACGCGATCGGGCCCGGCTTCATCGAGACCAACATCAACGCCAATGTGCGCGCGACCAATCCGGCGCTGGTGCAGGCCTTCGTCGACCACACCCCGCTGGCGCGCACCGGCAAGCCCGAGGATATCGTCGGGCCCGCGATCTTCCTTGCGTCGGATATGTCGGCCTACGTCACGGGAACGATCGTGATGGTGGACGGCGGCTATCGGACGGTGTGAGGAGGACGCTTTCACCACCCGCTCAGTGTCATCGTCCGCCTTGTGCGCAATTGCGCACTGGGGCGGGGCATGACAGCGAATGTGCGGCGCAAGATACGTCCGCATCACCATGCATCTCGAGCCAATCGCGGCGGCTTCGCGGCAATCCCAAGGTCAATTGGTGCGATCGCCCGCGGTTAACCTTTCATTAACCAAACCCGCCCACCGTGGATTTACGGCTTGGGGGTCGTTTGTTCTCGATCCGCTTCCAACGATGGAAGCGGGCGTTGATCGGGGAGTATGTTGATGACCACTGTTCATGTCGCCGCGTCCGAACCGGGCGCACAGTTTCTTGCCCCCAACCAGATCGTTCCGCTTCTGATCGGTGCCACCGTCGACGAGGTCGAGCGCGAGCTCGTGCTGCAGACGCTCGCGCGCTGCGACGGCAACCGCACGCGCGCATCGCGCGTGCTCGGCCTGTCGGTGCGCACGCTGCGCAACAAGATCAGGATCTACGCGGCGTCCGGCATCGACGTGCCCGCCTATCAGGATTAGCGTCCGAGGACGCGCCGCTGAACAAGTCCGCCGATGATGACCGCAAGCGCGATCATCGCGACCGATGCGGCGATCATCTCGATCGCGCGGAGGAAGAAGGCCGTCAGGACCGCCCATGACGGCTGCGGCTCCTCGGCGAATGCGACCGGCACGACGTCGGGTACCAGCTGGTGAGCGAGGCCAAGCGCTGCTGCAAGGACGACAGCGAACAGCCAAAAGATCTTCCACGCTGCGCGCATCGGTCGCTCCTCGCAAGAGTTGTGGCCGCACGATCGATGACACAGCGGCGCGTGCCGCCGATTGATGTTGATCAAGCGTGGAGGGCTGTCCCGGCGGAATTGCTGCTGTCGTCAAACGCCGCTAAGTAGCTTGCTTCCGCACAAGGAGCAGTAGCGTGGCAGACGAACAGAGACGGCAGGGAGCTCAGGGTCCGCGCGGGCGGCAAGGCGAGCCGGGACGGCCGGGGCCGCAGGGTCATCCGGGCAAGCGCGGGCCGGACGGCGCGCGCGGCAAGCCGGGTCCGCAGGGCAAGCCGGGGCCGATCGGAAAGGCGGGACCTCAGGGCAAGCCCGGTCCGCAAGGCAAGCAGGGCGAGGCTGGTCCGCGCGGGGCCGCCGGAGCACAGGGGCCTGCCGGACCGCAGGGGCCGGCGGGGCCGCAAGGCCCCCGCGGCGAGGCTGGGCCGGCCGGTCAATTGCCCTCGATCGAGCAGGTGCTGCCGTGGCTCGAGCAGCTGTTCGACGCCTGGGACGAGCGCCGCCGCCAGCGCGAGCGCGACGCCGCCGAGCGCGAAGCGCTGCAAGCCGCCGTGCAGGAGCCCGATGAGGCCATCGTCGACGACGAGAGCGACGACAGCGAAGGCGACGAGCACAGGAAGAAGAAGAAAAAGAAGAAGCACGGTCACAAGGATTAGTGGCGCGCCCGTGCCCCGGACGCAGCGCGGCACAAAAGCGCGTTCACGCACGTCTTCGACGCGCTATGGTGCAGCGCTGCTGAGCCGGGGCCTATCTGACCAAGAACTTAGGTCGCGACCTTTGGGTCCCGGCTCTGCGGAGCGGCACTTCGCGCCGCACCGCGTCCGGGACACGAGCCAAATCAAGACGCGCCGGAAGAATCATCCTTGTGCGGCAGCATGCCCATGCGCTCGAATTGCCAGCGCATGGCGCGATACCAGAGATAGCCGACCGCTGCGCCGCACAGCGCCAGGATCATCACGTTCGCGCTCGAGAACGAGCCGCTCCACCACATCATCCACGCGGTCCATAGCAGCGTGAAGACGATGGCACCTGCTTTCAAGGGAAGAAGGGGGCGGGTCATGGTGTGCTCCGGGCTGTCAAAACCCCGGCAGACATCATTGCAGGATGCGGCGCCCCATACCGTGAGCCAGATCACGGAACGCGAAGCTGCAGCCCTCTAACCGAAGCGCAGCCGCGAGCGCTCCTTGGCCCTTTCCGCCTCGACCTCGCGGTCGCGCGCCGGCGCATGGGTGTGCAGCGAGGTCAGGAGATTTCGCGCGGCTTCCGAGACCTCGGCCACCGCGCGGTCGAACGCCGCCTCGTTGGCCTGCGACGGCTTGTTGAAGCCAGACAGTTTTCGCACGAACTGGAGCGCGCTGGCGTGGATCTCATCTTCCGTCGCCGGTGGCTCGAAGTTGAACAGCGTCTTGATGTTGCGGCACATGCAGGGCCCTCTTCCGGATGTTTCCTTGAAGACGATCGGCGGAGCCGAAATCCTACATCCTTCCGCGCGCTTCTGCTAAGTTCCGCTCCAACGCGGCCGCCGACCATGAGCCGCAATGGGGAGAGAAACATGAAGGCTTCCTGCGCCGCGCTGTCGGCTGTCCTGCTGTCCTTTTCAATGCCGGTCCTGGCCGCCGATTATCCGGCACCCAAGCAGGGCGACTGGATCGCCAGGGACTTCAAGTTCCACACCGGTGAGACCATGCCGGAGCTGAAGCTGCACTACACCACAATCGGCGAGCCCTCGGGTCAACCGGTGCTGGTGCTGCATGGCACCGGCGGCTCGGGCGCAAGCATGCTGGGCCCCTCATTTGCAGGCGAACTGTTCGGCCCGGGGCAGCCGCTCGACGCCGCCAAATATTACATCATCCTTCCCGACGGCATCGGTCATGGCAAATCGTCAAAACCCTCCGACGGCATGAAGACGAGCTTCCCGAAATACGATTACGACGACATGGTCGAGGCCCAGCATCGCCTGGTGACGGAGGGCCTGGGCGTCAAGCATTTGCGGCTCGTCATCGGCAATTCGATGGGCGGCATGCACACCTGGCTGTGGGGCGAGAAATATCCGAACGCGATGGACGCGCTGATCCCGATGGCCTCGCAGCCGACCGAGATGGCGTCGCGCAACTGGATGCTGCGGCGGATCATGCTCGACACCATCCGCAACGACCCCGACTACAACGGCGGCAGCTACGCCAGCCAGCCGCGCATGATGAAATATGCCATCACCGCCTACGGCATCGCCAGCATCGGCGGCACCCTGGCCTATCAATCGCAGGCGCCGACCGCGGCCAAGGCCGACAAGATCGTCGACGACCGGCTGGCGGCGCCGATCACGGCGGATGCCAACGACTTCGTCTACCAGTGGGAGTCCTCGCACGACTACAATGCCGGCGAGAAGCTGGAGGCCATCGAAGCATCGCTGCTGCTGATCAATTCCGCCGACGACGAGCGCAATCCGCCCGAGACCGGCATCACCGACGCGGCCATGAAACGGGTCAGGAACGGGCGCCTGTTCCTGATCCCGGCGAGCACCGAGACACGCGGCCACGGCACCACCGGCAATGCGAAATTCTACAGCGAGCAGGTGCGGCAATTCTTGCAGACCGTGCCACAGCAAGCCGTTGAATCCGCGCGTCGCTGATTTTGCATCGCATCATGCGGGGCGCGTCGGTGCCGCATATAATTTGAGCATGCATTGCGCCGACAGCTCGGGCTTAATCGCGTCAACGATGGAATCGACAGCGCAAGACTCGCGCGCGAATAGCAGGACGCGACGAGGAGGGATCGCATGCACAGGCTCGCACTGTGCGTTTGGCTGGTCGCGATGACGGCGCTGACCAGCGCCGCACTCGCGTTCGACAACGGTCAATACGACCACGTCCCGCCCGACATCCGCGCCTGGTTCAAGAGCGTGATCGCGCCGAACGGCGTGCCCTGCTGCGACGTCTCCGACGGCCATCGCACCGACTACGATGTGCGCGGCGGCACCTATTGGGTACCGATCGAAGGGCAATGGATGGAGGTGCCTGAGCGCGCCATCATTCGCGATCGCGGCAATCCGGTCGGGCAGGCCGTGGTGTGGTACGTCCGCCACCGCGGCGCGATCATCATCAGCTGCTTCGTGCCGGCGGATGCCGTATAACGCGTCTTGATCGATTCCATTGGCTGGAGGCGACCCGATCGGATAGCTTGCCGCCAAGCTGAAGCGGAGGCACGCCGTTGACCGATCTTTGCGCCGAAGACCTCGCCACCATCTACGCCAAGCCGAGCCCGCGCGTGATCGCGAAAGCGCGTCCCGCGATCGACGCGCATGCGAGGAAGTTCATCGAGATGTCGCCGTTCTGCGTGCTCGCAACGTCGGGCGCGGACGGCAGCGTCGATGCCTCGCCACGCGGCGGCGGCATCGGCTTCGTCCACGTCGCCGGTCCGAACCAGCTCTTGATGCCCGACCGCTCCGGCAACAACCGGATCGACAGTTTCCGCAACGTCGTCGAAGGCTCGGGCTTCGTGCATCTGTTGTTCTTCGTCCCCGGCATCGACGAGACGCTGCGCGTCGGCGGACGCGGCACGCTGTCGGCCGACCCGGATCTGCTCGCAGCGTTGGTCGAATTCGGCAAGCCGCCGCGCGCGGTGCTGAACGTCGCCGTCAGCGAAGTCTATTTCCATTGCGGTAAGGCGCTGATGCGCTCGAAGCTGTGGTCGCCCGAAAAAGTGCAGCGCTCGGTGATGCCCAGCATCGTCACGGTCATTCACGACCAGACCGGCCTCGGCGAACCCGCGAGCCAGGAGACCGTGGAAGAGATCTACAAGACGCAGTTGTAGGTGGTTCGATAACCACGGTTGTCGTCCCGGACAAGCGCAGCTCCGACAACGCGCAGCGTTGTCGGGAGCGAGGCGTAGATCCGGGACCCATAATCACAGGGCGTGGTTTGACGAAGACTCGGAGTTACCATCACGCGCCACACTCCTCCCCGTGGTTATGGGTCCCTGCTTGCGCAGGGACGACAGCGGAGTGTGGGGCTGACGCCGGAGCCTAGTGCCCCTCGCCCTCGAGCCCGCCGACGTGCTTCTGGGTGTAGAGCTCGAGGCCGATGCGGCCGATCAGGTCGAGCTGGGTTTCGAGGAAGTCGATGTGGTGCTCCTCGTCGCTCATCAGCTTCTCGAACAGGTCACGCGTGACGTAGTCCTTCACGCCGTGGCAGTAGGTCGCCGCCTCCTGATAGAGCGCACGCGCGCTCATCTCTGCAGCGAGGTCGCACTCGATGATCTCCTTGACGTTCTGGCCGATGCGCAGGGGATCGAGCACCTGCATGTTCGGAAAGCCGTCGAAGAACAGGATGCGCGCGGTGAGCTTGTCGGCGTGCTCCATCTCCTCGATGGACTCCTTGCGCCAGACCTTGGCCATGTCGAGGAGGCCCCAATTGTCGAGGAAGCGGTAGTGCAGCCAGTACTGGTTGATCGCAGTCAGTTCGTGACGCAGCGCCTTGTTGAGATAGTCGATGACTTTTGCGTCGCCCTGCATGGTTCACTCCAGCTCTTGCAGTCCAAATCGGCCCTAACCGAGTTTAGAATGCTTCTAAGTCAGTTTACGTATGAGGGCAACTGGCTACACGGACGCAGCCGGGGAAAAGCTCAGCGAAGCCGGCGGAAGATTCAGCAGGCCGCGAGGGCGAACTGGGCGGGCTCGGCCGTCTCGTCATTGGCCGCCACGGTGTGGCTGTGCGGGCAGCCCGAGCAGCAGGACTGGGCGCAGGGGCCAAGGGCTTCGTCGATGATGGTCTTGATCGTCCGGGCGCAGCGGCCGCATTCGGCGCTACAGCCGAGGCAACCATAGACCTGCTTGGCATGGCGCACGGCGTCGTCAGACTCGGCGACGGCGGCGCGGATGTCGTCATCGCTCAGCACGTTACAGGAACAAACGATCATGGAAGCGGCAGGCCCTTCGGTGATGCGTCATCATCGATATTTAACGGGCCGGCCGGATGCAAAAGGAAAAACCGGTATTTGAAGCTATTCCAAACTGGCCCGAAAGCAGCCTAGAACGGTCCTAAATGTCAGCGTTGCGCTGGATCAAGATTTGAGGGGATCTAATCGCCGCCGCCTCCCCCACCGTCGCCGCCGCCTCCGCAATCGCCGCCACTGCTGCCACTATCGCTGCTGGAACAGCTGCCGCCGTCGGTCGAGCTGCTCGAGCTGTCGCTGGAAAACCAGCTTCCCAGCGAGACGCCGTCATTGCTGCTCGAATAGGTGCCGCCGCTGCTGCCATCGCCGCCCGCCCCGGCGCGGGAGCGCCGCTGGCCGCGGTTCTGGAGATGCGCGATCCAGCCGTAGCCGATTGCGGACACGACCCCAGCAACAATCAGTGCATTGATCATCGCGTTGCCCATCATCGCCTCTCTGGCCGAGCCTGCGGTTCATATCAATTGGTCGTGGCCGGCAAAGGGGCCGTTCATTGATCATTCAAACGAAGTATGGAACTCTGACCCCAAATGAGTTCCCGCGTGTCTGCACGAAAGGTCAAGCCAATGAAGAAGTTGCTCCTGACGGTCGCTGCCGTCGCCAGCCTGGCCCTTGCGGCCGGAACACCGGCCCATGCGCAGCGTGGCGTCGCGGCGGGCGTGGCGGCCGGCATCATCGGCGGTGCCATTGTCGGGGGCGCGCTGGCTTCTCCGTATTATTACGGACCCGGCCCCGGCTATTACGAACCCGGTTACTACCCGCCCCGCTACTATGCGCCGGGTCCGGGCTATGTCTCTGACGACTATTACGGCGGCGGCTGCGTCTGGCAGAAGCAGCGCTTCTGGGACGGCTATGCCTGGCGCGTCCGCCGCGTCAGAGTCTGCGGCTGAGGCGACTCGAAGCGGTCCATCGCGACCAGTTCGATTGACCGGTTCACTACGGGCGCGCCGTTCATGTCCGGGCCTGAAAAAGACCGCTTTTTCTCGTCACAGCTCCGTGTGCGTTTACCGTGGGTTGACCAATTGCGCGCTTCCTAGCTGCACGGCCAATTCCATCAGCGTGTGCGTGAACCTTTGAAACCCGGGCGCCTCTAACAAGAGGAACCCATCTCCCAGGAGAGCCAAGAGCATGAAGAAGACTTTAGTTGCCGCCCTCACGGTTGCGACGGTCGCCGGTTCGCTGGTGACTGCCACTCCGTCCGCGAAGGCGCATGACGGTATCGGCGCTGGGCTCGCGGCCGGCCTGATCGGCGGCGCGATCGTCGGTGGCGCCATTGCGTCGAGCCGCCCGGCCTATGGCGGCCCCGTTTACGTGGCCGAGCCCGGCCCGCCGCCCCCGCCCTGCTACTGGCAGCGTCAGCGTTATTGGGACGGTTACGGTTGGGTCGTTCGTCCGGTTCGCGTCTGCTACTGATCTGATCGCACCGGCGCTCGTGAGCGCCGCGATCGAAGCCCGGCCGAGACCATCGGCCGGGCTTTTTCTTTGGTCGCGCGCTATCGCGCCGCCTGGATCGAGCGCAGCACCTCTTCGCTCGGCCAGCAATCGACCTTGAGGCCCGCCGACTTCTGATAGGCACCGAGCGCGGCGCGCGTCTGCATGCCGGCCTTGCCATCGATCTTGTCCTTGTAGAGCCCGGCGCGCGTAAGCCCACGCTGCATCGTCTCGACATCCCTGGTGCGCATCTGCTTCGAGGCCGCCCATGGCGTTGCGAACGGAAGCGGGCTCGTCATGCGGTCGGCCAGATGACCGACGAACAGCACATAGAGGTCGGAGAAATTGTATTCCTTGATGACGAAGTAGTTCTTCGTGGTCAGGAATGACGGGCCATAGATGCCTTCCGGCTGCAACAGCGAGGCCGGCTGCGCCTGTTCGGTAGCACTCAGCTTCTGCCCACGCACCGGCACAAAACCTTCGCGCAGCCACTGGCTGATCGGCTTCGTCACCTCGGGCACGCCGGTGGTGCAATCGACCTTGGCCGGCGCCTGCACCTCGTAGGCCCAACGCACGCCGCTCTGCCAGCCCTTGTTGACGAGTTGCTGCGCGGCGGAGGCCAGCGCATCCGGCACCGAACGCCAGATGTCGATGCGGCCGTCGCCGTCGAAATCGACGCCATGCTTGTAATATTCGGACGGCAGGAACTGCGTCAGCCCGGTGGCGCCGGCCCAGGACGAGCGCATGTCCTTGCGCGTCACCACGCCCTCACTGAGGATCTTCAGCGAGAGGATGAACTCGTTGCGGTATTGATCCTTGCGGCGCCCGACATAGGCCTGCGTCGCCAGCACGCGGACGAGATCGTAAGGCAGCGTGTAGCGGCCGTAATCGGTCTCGCGGCCCCAGATCGCCAGCATGACGGTCGCAGGCACGCCGGACTTGTTCTCGATCTCGCTCAGCGAGGCGCGATATTTCTGCAGCAGCCGCTGTCCCTCGCCGGCAAGCCGCGCGATCGAGGCTTCCTTGACGTAGTCGGCCGGCACCTGCACGAACTCGGCCTGCGACGGCGCACCTAGCGCGGGCCGTCCCGGCAGGATCAGATCCGGCAGCTTGTAATCAGGCTCGAGCCCGCGCGTCTGCTCGTCGAACGTCGCGCGCGACACGCCGGCGGCCTGCGCCTCCGGCCACAGCGAGGCGATGAACTGCGTGAAGGCGGCGTCGGCGGCGCGGGCGGACGTCCAGCCGCAGGTGACGACGATCACCGCAGCGATGAGCGCCCGCCGCATCATGCCGCCATCACCGCGTCAGCTTCTTGTACTTCACGCGGTGCGGAATGATGCTGTCCTGGCCGAGCCGGCGCATCTTGTCCTTCTCGTAATCCTGGAAGTTGCCTTCGAACCATTCGACATGGCTTTCGCCTTCGAAGGCCAGGATGTGGGTCGCGATACGGTCGAGGAACCAGCGATCATGGCTGATGATGACGGCGCAGCCGGCGAAATCTTCCAGCGCCTCTTCGAGCGCGCGCAGCGTGTCGACGTCGAGGTCGTTGGTCGGTTCGTCGAGCAGCAGCACGTTGGCGCCGGACTTCAGCATCTTTGCCAGATGGACGCGGTTGCGCTCACCGCCGGAGAGCGCGCCGACCTTCTTCTGCTGGTCGGCGCCCTTGAAGTTGAACGCCGAGCAATAGCCGCGCGAATTGACTTCCTTCTTGCCGAGCAGGATCAGCTCGTTGCCGCCGGAAATCTCCTCCCACACGTTCTTGTTGCCGTCGAGCGCGTCGCGCGACTGGTCGACATAACCGAGATGCACGGTCTCGCCGACCGTGATGGTGCCCTTGTCGGGCTGTTCCTGCTTGGTGATCATCTTGAACAGCGTGGTCTTGCCGGCGCCGTTGGGGCCGATCACGCCGACGATGCCGCCGGGCGGCAGCTTGAAGGTGAGATCGTCGATCAGGAGACGGTCGCCGAAGCCTTTGCTGAGGCCTTCGAAGTCGACGACGTTGGCGCCGAGCCGCTCGGCGACGGGAATGATGATCTGCGCGGTCTGGGTCTGCTTCTCGCTCGCCTGCTTGAGCAGATCCTCGTAACGCTGATAGCGCGCCTTGGACTTGGCCTGACGTGCCTTCGGTGACGAGGCGACCCATTCCTGCTCGCGCGCGAGCGTCTTCTGGTGCGCGGCGTCCTCGCGTCCCTCCTGCTCCAGCCGCTTCTGCTTCTGCACCAGCCAGGACGAGTAGTTGCCCTCGTAGGGAATGCCCTTGCCGCGATCGAGCTCGAGAATCCAGCCCGTGACGTTGTCGAGGAAGTAGCGGTCATGGGTCACGATCAGGATCGCACCGGGATAGTTGCGTAAGTGGCCTTCCAGCCAGGACACGGATTCTGCGTCGAGATGGTTGGTCGGCTCGTCCAGCAGCAGCAGCTCGGGCTGGTCGAGCAGCAGCTTGCACAGCGCGACGCGGCGGCGCTCGCCGCCCGAGAGCTTGGTCACGTCGGCATCGTCGGGCGGGCAGCGCAGCGCGTCCATGGCCTGATCGACCTTGCTGTCGAGATCCCAGAGGCCCTGGGCCTCGATCTCGTCCTGCAGCTTGGTCATCTCGTCGGCGGTTTCCTCGGAGTAGTTCATCGCCAGCTCGTTGTAGCGATCGAGGATGGCCTTCTGCTTGGCGACGCCCAGCATGACGTTCTCGCGCACGCTGAGTGCGGGATCGAGATGAGGCTCCTGCTCGAGATAGCCGACGCGGGCGCCCTGCGCGACCCAGGCCTCGCCGTTATACTCCTTGTCGAGGCCAGCCATGATCTTGAGCAGCGTCGACTTGCCCGAGCCGTTGACGCCGAGCACGCCGATCTTGGCGTCCGGGTAGAACGACAGATGGATGTTATCGAGCACCTTCCGGGTCGGGTAGCTCTTGGTCAGGCCCTGCATGAAATAGATGAACTGGCGCGCCATCGGTCCCGAAAACCTTCGATTTGAGGAAATTTGCTTAGCCTGCGATGTAACGATCCCGCCCCCAAAGGGCAATGTTTTCCGTCCGTTCACCACGGATGAATACGGGACGGACACCATCCGGTCACCGATCCGGACAATTGAAACCATCTTTTAATAAATCAGGCCGAAAGCTCGGTTTCGCGCGGAAACAGCGCCACCCGCTCAGAACGATCGGGAGCACAGCGAGGCCGCATCATGGCTCTGATCGAGACCCATTCTCTTCCTGTTCCGGCAGAAGCCGGCCACGTCTCCGGCTTCGTCTCGGAGATCAAGGGATTCTGGAAACGCTTCTTCGCCACCGCCTTCAATCCCTACCGGCCCGAACTGCACTACATGCGCGGCCCCGGTCCCGCCTGGCGCGCCAAGCACGGCATGGATGCGCCGTTCCGCCTGAAGCCCCGCGACCTCTGAGCGCCTCCTTCCTATCGGACTTTTGAAGACGCAGGCGGCTTGCGCGCCGTCCTGATTGCGCGCAACCATGGCCCGGTTCCGACGGTGGCGCGCGCCCAGCGCCCTCACCTCTCGCCATCAACTCTGGCCCTGGATGAACGCTGATGAGCCGGCTGCGCTGTGCAATTCTCGACGACTATTTCAATCTCGCGCTCGACGTCGCCGACTGGCAGAAACTGTCCGACCGCCTCGACGTCACCGTGTTCAGCCATCCCTTCGCCTCCGAGCAGGCTGCGGCCAGCGCGCTGGCGGATTTCGAGATCATCTGCGCGATGCGCGAGCGCACGGCCTTCCCGAAGAGCCTGTTCGAGAGCTTGCCGAAGCTGAAGCTGCTGCTCACGTCAGGCATGCGCAACGCCGCGATCGACATGGAAGCCGCGAAGGCGCGCGGCGTCACCGTCGCAGGCACGCAATATTCGCGCGATCCCACCGCACCGCTGACGATGGGCCTGATCCTGGAGCTGACCCGCGGCATCGGCCGCGAGAACGCGCGCATGCATGCCGGCGAGCCCTGGCAAACCTTTGCCGGCGTCGAGATCGAGGGCATGACACTCGGCATTGTCGGGCTCGGCAAGCTCGGCAGCAGGATGGCCGGGATCGCCAAGGCGTTCGGCATGAACGTGATCGCCTGGAGCCCGAACCTGACGCCGGAGAAATGCGCGGCGGCCGGCGTCGGCTACGCCACCAAGGAGGAGCTGTTCGCCAAGGCCGATATCGTCACCATCCATGTGGTGCTGAGCGAGCGCTCGCGCGGGCTGGTGAGCCGCGACGATCTCGCGCGGATGAAGCCGACGGCCTTCCTCGTCAACACCGCGCGCGGGCCGATTGTCGATGAGGCGGCACTGCTCGAGGCCTTGCAGCAGCGCAAGATCGCAGGCGCCGGCATCGACGTGTTCGCGGTCGAGCCGCTGCCGGTCGACCATCCCTTCCGCAAGCTCGACAACCTCGTGCTGACGCCGCATCTCGGCTACGCCACCGCGGACGGACTGCGCATCCATTACGGCCAGATGGTCGAGGCGATCGACGCCTTCACTGGGGGCCGCGAACTGCCGCGCAAGCTGACCTGAAACGATGAAGGGCGTGCCGATGGCACGCCCTTCGCAATCTGAATTGCCTGGCGGCGCTTAGCGCACGGTGACCGGCGCGGGCAGCGGCGGCACCACGGTCGGCTGCGTGCCTGGGACCGGACCGGCCTGGGCGGCCATCGGAGCCGGACCGGCAGCAACGGGCGCGGGCGCTGCGGATGCAGTCGCCGTTCCCGGCGGCGGACCACCGGGCATCACCACCACGCGGGTGCCGACCTTGACGCGGTCGAACAGGTCGGAGACGTCCTCGTTCAGCATGCCGATGCAGCCGGACGAGACGAACTTGCCGATGGTCGAGGGCTGGTTGGTGCCGTGGATGCGGTAGACGGTCGAGCCGAGATACATCGCGCGGGCGCCGAGCGGATTGCCGGGACCGCCGGCCATGAAGCGCGGCAGATAAGGCTGGCGCTCGATCATCTCGGTCGGCGGATGCCAATCCGGCCACTCGGCCTTGCGGGTGATCTTCTGCACGCCGGTCCAGGTGAAGCCGTCGCGGCCGACGCGGACGCCGTAGCGGATCGCACGGCCGCCACCGAGCACGTAATAGAGGTAGGTGTTGGGTGTATCGACCACGAGGGTGCCCGCGGGCTCCTTGGTCTGGAACGAGACCTCCTGGCGGCGCAGGTTCTGCGGCAGCTGCACCGGCGCAGCATCGGGCTGCTCCTCAGGCGGCAGCGCGGCCATCGTCATCGGCCTTCCGTCAGCGCCGACCGGCGGCTGCCCGGCCTGGACCGTTCCGGTCGCGGCGGGACCACCAACGGCCTCCGGCGGACGCATGCCGTCACCGGCGGGAGCCTGTCCCTGCTGGCCCGGACGATTGGCATAGATCACCGGCGGCGGACCGGCGGGGCGGCCGTAGCGGGGATCGTCGGGCGACATCACGGGGCCCTGCGGCGGCGCGGCCGAATAGACCGGAGCGCCAGCGGGGCGGCCATAACGCGGATCATCCGGCGACATCACCGGCCCTTGCGGTGGCGCGGCCGAGTAGACCGGAGGCGCGCCCACGGGGCGGCCATAGCGCGGATCGTCGGCCGGGCCCGGCGGCGGCAGCGAAGCCTGCGGCATCGCGTCGTCGTCATCTTCCAGCGCGTCGAAATTCGGCGTGCGGTCGCCGGGCCGATACTCGGCCGGGGCGCCGTAGCCGGGCGCCTGCTGAACCGGATAGCTCTGAGCCTGCGCGAGCGAGGTTCCCGCCGCAGCGACTGTTGCGGCAGCGCATATCGTCAGAAAATGTTTGATCATCATCGCTCTTGTATAGTCCCCGGGCCCATCAGGACCGTTAACGGCCAGATGGCCGAAGATAGCGGCACATTCAAGACATATCAGGCTTATTTGCGCCGGACCTGCCGATTTGTGATCCGCAAGACTACCGTTGCCCCGTTGCATCACGGGGCGGAAATCAACTCATGGCCTCAATCGCCGGAGTCTTCGGCCCCGTTTTTTGCGGAACGGGTCGGAATCGTTGCGGTATGTTCGAATCAGCCTGATTCGCCGCCCATTTGAGCTCCCGATCCCCGCGTGGCGAACGCGGCAAACAGTACCGTCACCGCGTTCAGATGGCTCATGGGCCCTGGCCTCTTCGCCGCCGGGGCGGAAATTCGCAATCCCTCGATGCTTCCCGGCTTTCGCTTCCTGTTTGCCGCGATCCTGCTCTCAACCTCCATCCTGGTGTTCGGCCTGGGCGCCGCCGCACTGCTGCGGGCGAGCCATGAGCAGTATGTCAGCAACCCCTCCTGGCGGAACGGCCCGCAGGAGCAGGTGTTTGCGCAGGCCCCCGAGCCGGCCCAGCCGGTGCTCGCGGTCCTCCGCGCCGAGCCGGAGCCAACGGCCGAGCCCGAGCCGTCGCTGCGCGACAAGGTGCCGACCATTGGACTGCCCGAAAGCGAGCCCGACCAGATCGCCGTGCTGACGACCGAGACCGAGGCTCAGTCCCAGGTCACGGCACCTCCGGCTGACGTCCCGGGCGCCGAACCGGCCAAGGCCGAGACAACGAAGGCCGAGACGACGACGGAGGCCGCAGCGCCGGCACCCGCCGATACGCTCACCCCTGCCGACACCACGGCGTCGATCCCCGCGGCCAAGCCTGCCGCGACCGCCGGCGAGCCGGCACCAGCGGACAGTGCCGCTCTCGCCTCCTCTGCACTCGACGCCGCCTCGGCCAAGGTGGCGGCTCTGAACGAGCCGGCGACGACGGCCGTGAAGGATGCGCCGGCGAAGGCCAAGACTGAGAGCAAGGCCGACGACAAGGCGACCAAGCGCAAGGCGAAGGCCAAGAAGCGGCATCGCGTGGTGCGTCGTCCGCCGCCTCAGCAGTTGCAGCAGCAGCTCGATCCGTTCGGCCAGCAGACCTTCGCGACGACCACCACGCGCACGCGGTGACGTGTTTTCTTCACCTCTCCCCGCAAGCGCGGGGCGAGGGCGCGCACCGTCATCGTGACGCTCACGCCGGCCCGGTCGCGATGGCCGGGCCGCCCTCCTGGCCCCATTCCGACCACGAGCCGTCATAGAGCGCGGTGTCGCTGATCCCAAGGCGATAGAGCGCGAGCGTCAGCACCCCGGCTGAGACGCCGGAGCCGCAGCTCGTCACGATCGGCGCATCGAGCTTGACGCCGGCATTGGTGAAGGCAGCGCGGAGATCCTCGAGCGGCTTCATCGTTCCGGTCGCGGCATCGAACAGCTGATTGTAGGGCACGTTGCGGGCGCCGGGGATGTGGCCGGAGCGGATGCCCGCCCGCGGCTCGGGGGCGCGGCCCTCGAAGCGGTCGGCGGCGCGCGCGTCGATCACCTGCTCGGCACGGCTTTCGACATTGGCGATCAGCTGCTGCATGCTGCGCACGCGCTTTGAATCATAGCTCGCCTTGAAGCTTGCGGGCTTCGGCTTCACCTCGCCGCTCTCGACCGCCCGCCCTTCGGCGCGCCACTTCTTCAGGCCGCCATTGAGGATGCGCACGTTGCTATGGCCGAAGGCCAGGAACATCCACCACGCGCGCGGCGCGGCGACCCAGCCGCCGGCATCGTAGAGCACGACGGTGTCGGCGTTGGAGATGCCAAGATTGCCGATGTCGCGGCCGAACTGCTCGGCGCTCGGATACATGTGCGGCAGCGGGTTGGAATGGTCCGACACCGCGTCGACATCGAAGAACGCAGCGCCCGGCAGGTGCGCCGCGAGATAGTCGTCCTTGGGCAGCGGCAGCACGCCCGGCAGCTTGAAGCTGGCGTCGATCACTTTGACGTTGGCGTCGTTGATATGGGCAGCGAGCCATTCGGTGGAGACGAGGGGGTCGGTGGCGGTCATTGGCTTTTCCTTGTCATTCCGGCGCGCGCGAAGTTGAAGCGGTGCGCATCAAACTCCGCTGTCATCGCCCGGCCAGTGCGCAATTGCGCACCAGGACCGGGCGATCCAGTACTCCGGGACGGGTTTGATTGAATCGATAGGCCGCGGCGTACTGGATTCCCCGCCTGCGCGGGGAATGACGGATGAGAGAGCGAGGCCCTCACCCCTTCTTCTTCGGCTCCCACGCTTCCGTCGGGCCGCCGGCATCGCGCCAGGCGGCGTAGCCGCCGGCGATGTGGGCGACGGGCTTGAGGCCCATATCCTGCGCAGTCTTGGCGGCGAGCGCGGAGCGCAGGCCGCCGGCGCAGTGGAAGACGAACTTCTTGTCTTCCTGGAAGACCGGCTTGGCATACGGGCTCTGCGGATCGATCCAGAATTCCAGCATGCCGCGGGTGCAGGCGAAGGCGCCGGGGATGCGGCCGTCGCGCTCGATCTCCCGGGGGTCGCGGATGTCGACGATGACGACGTCGCCGTTCTTGGAGATCTCGATGGCGTCCTTGGCGTTCAGCGTCTCGATCTCGGCATTGGCCTCGTCGATCAGCGCCTTGATGCCGCGGGTGATGTTTTGGGGCATGGGTCTTCCCTTCTCTTCTTTCATCATTCCGGGGCGATGCGCAGCATCGAACCCGGAATCCATTCATCGACGAACATTGCGGCCCGATGGATTCCGGGTTCACGCTACGCGCGCCCCGGAATGACGAGAAGCTAGTGCGTCAATTCCTTCATCGCACCTTCCAGCCCTTCGATCGTGATCGGATACATCCGGTTGGCGAAGATGCGTTTGATGATGGTGGTGGATTCCGAATAGTCCCAGTGCTTCTGAGCGACCGGGTTCAGCCACACCGAATGCGGATAGGTGCGGATGATGCGGTCGAGCCAGACCGAGCCCGGCTCCTCGTTGACGTGCTCGACCGAGCCGCCGGGCACCATGATCTCGTAAGGCGACATCGAGGCGTCGCCGACGAACACGATCTTGTAGTCGTGCGGGTATTTGTGCAGCACGTCCCAGGTCGGCGTGCGGTCGGTGAAGCGGCGCTTGTTCTGCTTCCACACGCCTTCATAGAGGCAATTGTGGAAGTAGAAATACTCCATGTGCTTGAACTCGCTCTTCGCCGCCGAGAACAGCTCCTCGACCTGCTCGATATGCGCGTCCATGGAGCCGCCGATGTCGAAGAACACCAGGAGCTTCACCGCGTTGCGCCGCTCGGGACGCATGTGGACGTCGAGATAGCCGTGATTGGCGGTCTCGCGGATGGTGGTGTCGAGATCGAGCTCGTCGGGCGCGCCGGTGCGCGCGAACTTGCGCAGGCGGCGCAGCGCCACCTTGATGTTGCGGATGCCGAGCTCGACATTGCCGTCGAGGTCCTTGAACTCGCGCTTGTCCCACACCTTCACGGCGCGGTTGTTGCGGTTCTTCTCCTGGCCGATGCGGACGCCCTCGGGGTTGTAGCCGTGGGCGCCGAACGGCGAGGTGCCGGCGGTGCCGATCCACTTCGAGCCACCCTGGTGCCGGCCCTTCTGCTCCTCGAGGCGCTTCTTCAGGGTCTCCATGAGCTTGTCCCAGCCCATGGCCTCGATCTGCTTCTTCTCTTCCTCGCTGAGATACTTTTCGGCGAGCTTCTTCAGCCACTCCTCGGGGATCTCCGCCTTCTCCATGGCGTCGAGCAGGTTTTCCAGCCCCTTGAACACCGTGCCGAAGACGCGGTCGAACTTGTCGAGGTTGCGCTCGTCCTTCACCAGCGAGGTGCGCGACAGATAGTAGAAATTCTCGACCGAATAATCCGACAGGTCAGCGTCGAGCGCCTCCATCAGCGTGAGGTATTCGCGCAGCGTCACGGGGACCTGCGCGTCGCGCAGAGAAGTGAAGAATTGCAGGAACATGGGTGACAGATTGCCCGTCGGGTGGCGAACGTCAAGGGGCGGAGACCGCCCCGGGGTGCTGGACCGGGAAGCTTTTTGCTCTAGAATTGGGGCCCTCACGGGGTTGTTTTGGGGACGTTTGCAATGGGAATTGTCGCAGCACTCATCATCGGTGCGATCGCAGGCTGGCTTGCGGGCAAGATTGTCCACGGGGCGGGATTTGGACTGATCGGCAACATCGTCGTCGGCATCATCGGCGCGCTGGTCGCAAGCTGGGTGTTGCCCCAGCTGCACATCCAGCTGGCAACGGGCACGGTCGGCGCCATCGTGGACGCCACGATCGGCGCGGTGATTGTGCTCGTCATCCTTTCGCTGATAAAACGGGTCTGAAAGCCTGACCGAACCAGGAACGGCCGCCGCGAGCGGCCGTTCGCTTGTCGCGACGGGGCTTGACGCCTCTCGCCGACGATGACCCAAGGACACGCGATGAAATTTACCGGCACCAAGGACTATGTTGCGACCGACGATCTCAAGGTCGCCGTCAATGCCTCGATCGTGCTCGAGCGCCCGCTCCTCATCAAGGGCGAGCCCGGCACCGGCAAGACGGTGCTGGCCGAGGAAGTCGCGAAGGCTCTGAAGGCGCCGCTGCTGACCTGGCACATCAAGTCCACCACCAAGGCGCAGCAGGGCCTCTACGAATACGACGCGGTGTCGCGCCTGCGCGACAGCCAGCTCGGTGATAGCAGGGTGTCCGACATCAAGAACTACATCAAGCGCGGCAAGCTGTGGGACGCCTTCACCGCCGAGCAGCGCCCGGTGCTCTTGATCGACGAGATCGACAAGGCCGACATCGAATTCCCGAACGATTTGCTGCTCGAGCTCGACCGCATGGAATTCCATGTCTACGAGACCGGCGAGACGATCAAGGCCAAGCAGCGCCCGATCATGATGATCACCTCCAACAACGAGAAGGAGCTGCCCGACGCGTTCCTGCGCCGCTGCTTCTTCCACTACATCAAGTTCCCCGACGCCGACACGATGGGCCGCATCGTCGACGTCCACTTCCCCGGCATCAAGAAGCGCCTGGTCGAGGAAGCGCTGCGCATCTTCTTCGAGGTGCGCGAGGTGCCCGGGTTGAAGAAGAAGCCGTCGACGTCGGAGCTTTTGGACTGGCTCAAGCTGCTGCTCAACGAGGACATGAGCGTCGAGCAGCTGCGCGAGCGCGACCCGCGAAAACTGATCCCGCCGCTGCACGGCGCGCTGCTGAAGAACGAGCAGGACGTGCATCTGTTCGAGCGGCTGGCGTTCTTGAGCCGACGGGAAGTGTGACCTTCCCGTGTCCCGGACGCGCTGCAGCGTGCAACGCTGCTGCGCAGAGCCGGGACAGTAGACGACACGGTACAATGCGGCGACATGGGCCCCCGCTCTGCAGCGCACCGTCAAGAGACGCTGCGCTGCGTCCGGGGCACGAGAGTGGAGTTCGGTGCGCCGCTTTCTCCACACCGTCATTGCGAGCGCAGCGAAGCAATCCGGAATCCCTCCGCGGTGACAGTCTGGATTGCTTCGCTGCGCTCGCAATGACGGAGTATGAGGCAGCAGTTGTCCTTCCGACTCGCATTTTGAATCGCAGACACACCTTCGCAGCCTCGCGACGCATTTCGCCCGAGCTTTGCTCTCTCCGTCGCCCCCAAGGAAAGAGGGCGCAGGGAAGGCCGGGTGCCGGCTTGGCACCCGCGGTCCGCTGTGCGCAGATAGCGCAAAAGGACTGCACAGCGGCATACAGGTGCGGCCGAACACACGGCCTTCCCTGCGCGATGGTCGGACGGCTTATGCCGTGCTCTCCCGGGAGCCGAACTTTCCTTTGGCCTCCCTCGCCCCGCGAATTGGATGATGCCGTCTGCCCGGTTGGGCTCGCGCACATCTCCGCGAAAGGCTTGACCGTAGCAACGACGGCCAGGACCACACGGTTTTGCCGTACGCAGCTCATCCGGCTTCGCCAAGAGGCTTCGCCGGACTTCGGCGCCGCTCGTCCGCGCGAAGCCTCGGGCTCACAGGGACTACCCGCCCTGCCCGCGCCTCTCGCGCACGACGCTGCCGCGTCCACCGCAACCCGGCCCGCGTTTCGAACGACTCGCGAACCGCCCCTCTTCGTCGGGCCGGGCTGTGCCGACGTATGCCGCAATTCCGAATTTCGGTAAAGTGGAATATTTTTGCGGAAAGGGGTTGACCAGCCCGCGACACAGCAAATCTGGTAGGGTGGGTTAGCGTCAGCGTAACCCACCTCTTTTGCTTCCGCAGCGGCAGAAGTGGTGGGTTACGCCAGCGGACTGCGCTTCGCGCTGCCCGCTAGCTAACCCACCCTACGCAGATCCTCACGCCACCGCCGCATCCGGGATGCGCGCGGCCTCCATCGGCTGCTTGCCGCGGATCAGGTCGGAGGCGCGGTCGGCAATCATCATGGTGGAGGCGTTGAGGTTGGCCGAGATCATGCGCGGCATGACCGAGGCGTCGATGACGCGGAGGCCTTCGAGGCCGTGGACGCGGAGCTGGTCGTCGACCACCGCCCAGGTCGAATCCGCCGGGCCCATGCGGCAGGTGCAGCCGGGGTGGAAGGTGGTGGTGCCGCGCTCGGTGGCGGCCGCCAAAAACTCGTCGTCGGTGTTGATGTTCGGCCCGGGGAAATCCTCGTAAGCGTAATAGGGCGAGAGCGGCGCCGACTTCAAAAGCCGCCGCGCGAGCTTCATGCCGCCGACGATGACGCGGCGGTCGAGCTCGGCGTCGAGATAGTTGGTCTGGATGATCGGCGGCGCGAAGGGGTCGGAGGAGCGGATGCGGACATAGCCGCGGCTCTCGGGGCGCTGCTGCCAGGAGGCGACCGTCATGCCGGGCTCGTCTTCGAGCTGGCCCTGCACGCCCTCCTTGTAGCTTGCCGGCGTGAAGGTGAGCTGGAGGTCGGAAGAGTCGGCGCTCTCGCCGGAATGCCAGAAGCAATACACCATGGTCGGCGACAGCGAGAGCAGGCCGCGGCGCGCGGTCGCCCATTTCAACGCCTCGATCCACAGCGAGACGCCGCGGCGAAGCTCGTTGATGGTCTTGATGTCCTTGACGCGCGCCACCGTACGTGGCGCGTAGTGGTCCTGCAGGCCTTCGCCGACCGGCAGCGCGTGACGCACGGCGATGCCGTGTTGCTGCAACAGACCGGGCGAGCCGATGCCGGAGAGCTGCAAGAGCTGCGGCGAATTATAGGTGCCGCCGGAGAGGATCACTTCCTTGTTGGCGCGCACCTCCACCGGCGTGCCGCCCCGGCCGCCCTTGGTGTAACGCACGCCGACGGCGCGCTTGCCCTCGAAGATGATCTCGGTCGCGTGCGCATGGGTGTGCACATGCACGTTCGGCCGCTTCATCGCGGGCTTGAGGAAGGCGGTCGAGCCGGAGACGCGCAGGCCCTTGTCGATGGTGCGCTGGCAGTAGGAGACGCCTTCCTGCTTCGCACCGTTGTAGTCGGGGTTGCGCGGGATGCCGAGCGAGACCGCGCCTTCCATGAAGGCTTCGCAGAGCGGATCGCGCCACTCCATGGTGGTGACGGTGAGCTTGCCGTCGCGCCCGCGAAAATTGTTGTCGCCCTCGCCGACCCGCTTCTCCAGCCGCTTGAAGTAAGGCAGCACGTCGGCATAGCCCCAGCCGCGATTGCCCATCTGCGCCCAGGTGTCGAAATCCATGCGCTGGCCGCGGTTGTAGATGTGGCCGTTGATCGAGGACGAGCCGCCGAGCGTCTTGCCACGCGGCGCGTAGATGCTGCGCCCGCCGGTCCAGGGCCCCGGCTCCTGCTGGTAGGCCCAGTTGATGCTCTTCATGTGGAAGGTCTTGATGAAGCCCGCCGGCAGATGGATGTAGGGATGCCAGTCGCTTGGCCCCGCCTCGAGCACGCAGACGCTGGTGCTGGGGTCTTCGCTCAGCCGGCTGGTGAGCACGCAACCCGCAGAGCCCGCGCCGACGATCACATAATCAAATCTGTCCATGGTGCCTCGGCCGCTCCTAGCGCGGCTTGTCGTTGAGTTGAAATTCCAGATGGGTCCGCACCGTCGGCCATTCGGCGGCGGTGATGCTGTAGACCACAGTGTCGCGCAAGCTGCCGTTCGGCGCGACCTGATGGCTGCGCAAAATGCCGTCCTGCTTGGCGCCGAGGCGCTCGATGGCGCGGCGGCTCTGGTGGTTGAAGAAATGGGTGCGGAATTCGACCGCGATGCAGTTCAGCGTCTCGAAGGCGTGGCGCAGCAGCAAGAGCTTGCACTGGGTGTTGAGCGGGCCGCGCTGCGCGCTCTTGCCGTACCAGGTCGAGCCGATCTCGACGCGGCGGTTGGCGGCATCGATGTTCATGTAGGTGGTCATGCCGACGATGTTGCCGCCAGCGTCGAACACGGTGAACGGCAGCATCGAGCCCGCGGCCTGCAGCCCCAGGCGGCGGTCGATCTCCTTGGCCATGTTGTCCGGCAGCGGGATCGCGGTGTACCAGAGCTTTGACAGCTCCCCATCCTTCACGGCCGTCACCAGCCCGTCGAGATGCTGCTGTGACAGCGGCTCGAGACGGGCGTGCTGTCCACGCAGGGTGACGGGATCGGGCCAGGGCATTGTATCGTTCCTCATGAATGTCATTCCGGGCGGTCCGCAGGACCGGACCCTCAATTTCGAGATCCCGGGTTCGGCTCTCCGAGCCGCCCCGGGATGACGATGGCGTACTACGCCATCGTCACTTATTCAAAAAGTTCAACGGCAATCCGCCCCGCGGCCAGTCCATGGCGACCAGTTCGCCCTTGCCCGACAGCGTGATGTAGGCGGTCTTCAGCTCGGGGCCGCCGAAGGCGATGTTGGTGGTGACGCGGTCGCCGGTCGGGACCTGCTCGACCAGCGTGCCGTCGGGCGCGATCACCGAGATACAGCCGGAAACGAGGGTGGCGACGCAGACATTGCCGCCTGCTTCCACCGCGAGCGAGTCGAACATCTGGTAGCCGCCGAGGCCGCAGATCGGCTTGCCGCGCTCGCCGCGATAGATCACGTCGCGCGGCTTCAGCGTGCCGGGCGCGGAGAGCTCGTAGGCCCAGAGCCGGCCGGTCGGCGTCTCCGCGATGTAGACGGTATTCTCATCCGGCGACAGCCCAATGCCGTTCGCCGGCAAGATGCCGTGCACGACCTCGACGAGCTCGGTCATCCCAGGCTTGAGGTAGTACATGCCGCCGACGTCCATCTCGCGGGCGCGGCGCTTGCCGAGATCGGAGAACCACAGGCCGCCCTGCTTGTCGAACACCAGATCGTTCGGCCCGCGCAGATCGTGCGCGCCGCATTTGGTGACGACGGTCTCGACCTTGCCGGTCTGCAAATCGACGCGCTGGATCGAGCCGCCGAGATAATCGTCGGGCTGAGGGCCCGGCATGATCATGTTGCGGGTCGGGATCCAGGAGAAGCCGCCATTGTTGCAGATGTAGATCTTGCCATCGGGGCCGAGCGCGGCGCCGTTCGGCCCGCCCGGAATTTTCGCGACGATCTCCTTGCGGCCGTCGGGATAGATGCGGGTCAGGCGCTGGCCGCGGATCTCCACCAGCACCACCGAACCATCAGGCATCACGACCGGCCCTTCGGGAAATTCGAGGTCGGTGGCGAGAACGCGGACGTTGGACGTGGCAGTGGACATTGGGGCCCCTCCCGGCTGATTGTTATGACTTGCACGGGATGTCCGGCACGGGCCCCACACGCAAGATTTGCCTGCGGTTATGACAAAGACACCCCGGCTTGCCAAGCAAGCGGGATGGTATGCCAGCGTTGCGGAAGCCTACGGCTTCACCGGCAGCCAGATCTCGAAGCCGCCATTGCCGGTTGCGGGATCGAACGCCTCGTCGTAGCGCTCGAAACTCGGCGCGTCCGCGGCCGTCAAACCCGAGGCGGGCAGCCATCGATTCCAGATCGTGTTGACGGTGCGGCGGATCGAGGCGACATGCTCGGTATGCGTGAACACCGCATAGCGCTGCTCGGGGATGCGGATGCGGGCGAAGCGTCGCGGCAGGTCCGAGAACTCGGCGACCTCGACGCCGGCGATGTAGTCGAAATTGCCGGAATCGTCGCCGTTGCAGCAGACGCCGTAGGCGACCTGTCCGACCCTCGAGGGAATATCGGCGACCTCCTGATGAAAGCGGTGCCACAGGCCGGGGATGACGGCGCCGTTGTCGCAAGAAATGCGCTCACCGGGACCGGCGACGAGCAGCGCCCGCGCGGTCTCGAAACGCGGCGGCGCGAGATGGTCGAGCATGGTGGAGTCCATGAGGATCGGCTCCTGAAGCTTGAGATCATTGGCGCACATCGCCGCCCTGACCGCTTCGGGCGTGGTGCCGAATTGGTCGCGGAACGCGCGGGTGAAAGCTTCGTGCGAGCCGTAATCGGCCTCCAGCGCGACGCTGAGGATATCAGGCGCGCCGTTCGCAAGAAGACGCGCCGCCTCCGTCAGCCGCCGCGCGCGGACGTAGCGCATCACCGGAAGTCCGGTGGCTGCGGCAAACGCGCGCACGATGTGGAACCGCGATACGCCCGAGACCGCAGCGATCTCATCGAGCGTCATCGGCTCGGCCAGGTGGCTCTCGATATACCAGAGCGCGCGCTGCGCTGGGTTCATGCGGCTCAACCCTCGTTCGAAGCGTGGCGATGATGGGACGTCAGCGCCGGCTTCGCTTGATCGGCATTGCTGTCCGCGCGCAAGGATAGTCCGGGAATGGCCGCTGGCAACGCCCCGGCGTTCGCGGCTAGACTGTTTCGAAACCGCTCACGAGAAAGAGGAACCCGCGTCATGGAAATCACCGATGTGCGGGCGCACCATATCCGCATCCCCTATGACGCCGGCGTTGCGAGCTTTCGCCAGGGCGCGTCCGCGATTACCGCCCTCGACATGGTGCTGGTCGAGGTCATGACCGATGCCGGGCTGACCGGTTGGGGTGACGCCTTCGCCTATGTCTGCCCGCGCACCACGCGCAGCGCGGTGGAGGAAATGATCGCGCCGCAGGCCCGCGGGCTGAAGGTGCCCGACGCGGCCGGCATCCCCGCCGTGATGGAGCAGATCCAGCGCAATCTGCATCTGTTCGGCCGCTACGGCATCACCATGTTCGCGATCTCTGGGCTCGACATCGCGCTGTGGGATCTGGCGGCGAAGGTCGAGGGCGTGCCCCTGCATCGCCTGCTCGGCGAGACCAGGCGCACGGCCATTCCGGCTTATGCGAGCCTGCTGCGGATCGGCTCGCCCGACAACATCGCGGCCGAATGCCGGAAGGCGCTCGCACTCGGCTATGGCGCGATCAAGCTGCACGAGACCACGGCACCCGCGGTGTTCGCCGCGCGCGAGGCGATCGGGCCGGCCATTCCGCTGATGGTCGACATGAACTGTCCGCTCACGGCCGAGCAGGCGATCGCGTTCGCGACGTCGTGCCGCGATGCGCGGCCGATGTTTCTGGAGGAGCCGGTCTGGCCGCCCGAGGATTTCGCCGCGCTCGCGGAGGTCCGCGGCAAAGGCGGGCTCGGGATTGCCGCCGGGGAGAATGCCTGCACCGAATATCAATTCCGCCAGATGATGGAAGCGGGCGCGGTGAGCCACGCCCAGCCGTCGGTGACCAAGGTCGGCGGCATCACGGAATTTCTGAAGATCGCGGCGCTCGCCGACCGGCTCGGCGTCAAGATCGTTCCGCACTCCCCGTATTTCGGTCCGGGCCTGCTCGCGACGCTGCATCTCCTGGCGGCCCGCGAGGACGGGCTGGTCGAGATGTTCTATCTCGAGCGCGAGGCCTGCCTCTGGGGCGGCCGAGCGGACAGCGATGCCACCGGCCATGTCGCGGTGCCCTCGGGCGTCGGGCTCGGCTATGAGCCGGATCGGGGCGTGATGGAGCGCTATCGCGTGGCGTGATCGGCAGGCTTATTTCGCAGCGTCCTTCGCTGGCGGCGCGTCCTGCTTCTTCTTCAGATCCTCGGCCGTCTTCGCCTGGGCGGCCTGGAGATCGAGAAGCGTCTTCTGCAGGCCGGCGAGGTTCGTCTTCAGCGCGTCGATCTGGCGACCCGCGGCATCCAGCTTCTGCTGATGATCGAGGGTGAGCTTGGTGATCGTCTTCTGCAGGAAATCGACATTGCTCTGCAGGCAGCTGGTGCGCCGCTCCATGGTCTTCTCGACCGTGCAGATCTCGATGCCGGGCACGTCCTGCGCGTGCACCTGCGCATTCGCCAGCGTTGCGAGCAGCAATATTGCGAAACAAACGCCGGCGTTTCGAAGCAGCATGAGAGGTTCCTCGCCCGATCACGGCAATGTGCGCTGTTTGCGCACAGCCACCCAAGGCTACCACACTCGTACCGCATTCTCGCGTTGAGCTTGCATCGTTCCCTTGGACGGGGAACGATGATCCGCACGCGGAAGAAGTGGGCGCTGTTCCGCGGCTTTGGTTAGGGGAGATTTTTGGAATGGCAACGCGCGATAGACGACTGGCGGAATTCGACGGCGCCGGAGAACCACCGCCGGGGCTTGCGCTCGAGGTGCTGTGCGAGGACCACAGCGGAACGTACCAGCTGCCGTTCGCCTGCCGTTATGTCGATGGACGCTGGCAGAACCACGAGGCCGGCATCGCGGTGGAAGCGACCGTCATCGGCTGGCGCATGCCGCGCGTGAGGCAGCGCGGGGCCGCCTGACGCCTGCATCTGTTCCAAAATGCAACGGCGCCGCGCTCCGCCTTAACCTTCGGAACGCGGCCCGAACGAATCACGTCCGAATCAGCCGAACGGCCGCGTACGCAGCTGTTCACGGCTAGATGTCGATGCGGCTCTACCGGCGCGTACAATATCTGCGCAGCACGGCGGATGGCCCAGGCCGGGCACGGGCGCCAAAGGTTAATCGCGACAAGGGCATAGCGCGCAAGGCCCCCCCTGGCCGGCACCCGCCCCCGAAACAGGCAGGACCAGGCAAGGCCTGCCTAATATTCGACCTCGAGCTCCTCGATCTCGGCCGGCTCTTCCCTCGCCGCCGCGATCCATTCCTTCATCTCATCCATCGCCAAGATGGTGTCGGCGTAGGCCTTCAGCTGCGGCTCGAGCTTGACGTCGTAGGTGACGAAGCGCGTCACCACGGGCGCGTACATCGCATCCGCCATGGTGCGCCGCTCGCCGAACAGGAACGGGCCGCCGGATTTCTCTAGGCAGTCGCGCCAGATCGACCAGACCCGGTCGATGTCGGCCTGCGCGCGCGACCAGATCTTGAAGCCGGGAAAATGTCCTTTCAGATTGACGGGCAGCGAGGCGCGCAAGGTGGTGAAGCCGGAATGGATTTCGCCGCAGATCGAGCGGCAATGGGCGCGCTGCACGCGGTCATCAGGCAGCAGGCCGGCTGACGGCATCGCCTCGTTGAGGTATTCGGCGATCGCCAGCGTATCCCAGACCACCGCACCGTCGTGCCGCAGGCACGGCACCAGGATCGACGACGACAGCAAGAGGATTTCGGCGCGCGCCGACGGATCGTCCGGCGCGGTGACGATTTCCTCGAAATCGAGCCCGGAGAATTTCGTCAGCAGCCAGCCGCGCAGCGACCAGGACGAGTAGTTCTTGCTGCTGATGGTCAGTGTCGCCTTCGCCATATGGCCCTTCCCTCACGCCTGGGAGCGCACTGCCGGGCGTGCGTGCCCCGTCCTTCCCGCCCAAAGAGCAGCAAGCGACGTGCCAATTTTCCCGGCGGCCCGGCCCCCATCTGGCTTCGATATTGCATCAAGACGGGGGACAGGTGGGCACTTCAGTATGATGTCGATGTATTATCAGGCCTTTCAGAACCAGATGGACCTGACTGCGCCGTGGCGCGCGGGGGCTTCGTCCGCGCTCAGATTCCTCAATCTGGTGCCGCAGGGCATGTCGGATCAGGTCGTCGGACGGCTGTCGGCGGCGCTGGAGCTGATCTCGCGCTCGACCCTCACCTATCATCGCCCGGCCTACGGCATCGACAGCATCAGGGTGGGCAATCGCGAAGTCGCCGTCACCGAGGAGATCGCCTACGCGACACCGTTCGGCTCGCTGCTGCACTTCAGGAAGGACGGCGTGACGGAGCAGCCGCGCATGCTGCTGGTGGCGCCGATGTCCGGCCATTTCGCAACGCTGCTGCGCGGCACCGTGCAGACGCTGCTACAGGACCACGACGTCTACATCACCGACTGGCACAATCCGCGCGACATTCCGCGCAGCGAGGGCCGCTTCGGGCTCGACGACTACACCGAGCATCTGATCGATTTCCTCGGACAGCTCGGTCCGCGCCCGCACATGGTCGCGATCTGCCAGCCGTCGGTGTCGGCGCTCGCGGCCGCCGCGATCATGTGCGAGGACAACCATCCCTCGCGCCCGGCGACGCTGACGCTGATGGCGGGGCCGATCGACACCCGCATCCAGCCGACCAGGGTCAACGACTTCGCCAAGAGCAAGCCGATCGAATGGTTCGAGCAGAACCTGATCAACTACGTGCCGGTGCAATGCCGCGGCGCGCTGCGGAAAGTCTATCCCGGCTTCGTGCAGCTCACCGCCTTCGTCTCGATGAATCTCGAACGCCACATCAAGCAGCACATGGACCTCGCCAACCACATCGCCAAGGGCGAGAAGGACAAGGCGGCGACCATCAAGACCTTCTACGACGAATATTTCGCGGTGATGGATCTTCCGGCCGAGTTCTACATCGAGACCGTGCGCGACGTCTTCCAGGAACACCTGTTGCCGCAAGGCAAACTGATGCATCGCGGCCGCCCCGTGAACACCAAGGCCGTCAGCCGCATGGGGCTGATGACGGTCGAGGGCGAGAAGGACGACATCTGCTCGATCGGCCAGACCCTTGCAGCCCAAGACCTCTGCACCGGCGTGCGTGCCTATCGGCGCGTCCACCACATGCAGGCCGGCGTCGGCCATTACGGCGTGTTCTCAGGCCGGCGCTGGAATAACGAGATCTATCCGCTGTTACGGGATTTCGTGCACGTCAATTCGTGAGGCGCACGCCGCGACGCGCGAGAGCTGCTCTTCAAGCCCGTATCGAGCCGGGCCACGCGACGACTTGCCCTGACATCACCAGGCGGTTGCGTCCGCCCTCCTTGGCGGCGTAGAGCGCCTTATCCGCAGCCGCTATCAGCGACGTGCAATCCGCCTTGTCGCCGAACGACATATGTGTGGCGCCACCAATGCTGAGGGTGACCTGCCTGGATGGCGGGTTGAGCGCGTGGAGGATGCCGAGGTCCTGAATTGCTTGCCGGATTCGCTCTCCGACCTGCTCGCACCCTTCCATGCCGGTATTTGGTAGCAGCAAGATGAATTCCTCACCGCCATACCGAGCGGCTACGTCTGCCGGCCGTCTGGCCTGCTCCGCCAGGACCCCGGCGACCGAGCGAAGACATGCATCGCCAGCCTGATGCCCGTACTGATCGTTGAAACTCTTGAAATGATCGACGTCCATCATCAACAATGACAGGGGCGTTCCTTCGCGCCTGGCTCGGTCCCATTCCGCCTCTAGCCGTTCGTCGAAGTGTCTGCGGTTTGCCAAGGCCGTCAGGCCATCCGAACTGGCGAGAGCCGCCAGTCTATCCTCCAGATCCTTACGTTCGGACATGTCGCGCGAGATCGCCACCACGCCGTTGATGTCTCCACTCTGCGCACTCCTGGCGACGCGCAGTGCGGTTTCGATCCAGACCTCGCCTTTCTCGCGATGCCGGGTGCGATATGTGATTCTAGCCTCTTCGGCTTCGCCGTTCCCCAACGCGGAGATCGTCTGCCCAACCCGGGCCAGGTCCGCGGGATTTATGCCGGCGAGGGCTGACGTATCCACCAACTGGTTTGGAGCCCAGCCAAGAATCCGAGCGCTGGATGGCGACGCATAGAGGATCCGTCCATCGACCGCTATGCGCATGACCATGTCTCCCGACTGCTCTGCAAGGAGGCGAAAATCCGCCTCCTTGGCGACCAGAGCAGCGGCCATCTTTTGCCGCTGGTGCAACTGGTGCACCAGCAAGAGCCCCGCAACAGCGAGTCCTCCTATCAGCCCGAGCACCGCAGCCATGCGTGTCAGCGCGGCTCGGCGCCAGGGGGCCAAGACGTCATCTTCCGATTCTGTAGCAACCACGAGAACGGGGTAGCGACTGCTGAGTTGATAAAAGCTCAGACGCCGGACGCCGTCGAGAGGCGACGTGAAGTAGTAGACGTCCGCGGCCGGCCGCTCACGGATAATCCTGAAGAGCGGAGCACTCGACAGATCGCGGCCCGTATATCCGTTGTCCGGGCTACGCGCGAGGATAATGCCGTTCGCGGTCGCCAATGCAATTGAACCGCTGTGGCCGACGTCGAAACCACGATAAAACTGCAGAAAATAGTCGACGTCGATCGTGGTAAGGGCAACTCCGGCAAAACTGCCGTCAGGATGATTGAAGCGCCTCGACGCGGTGATGATCCATTGCCCGCCCGACCTGCTCCTCACTGGAGACCCAATGAAGGTGCCCCGGTCAGCCACTGCACGATGATGCTGGAAATACCCTCGGTCGCTGTTGTTGAGGCCGGCGAAATCCACAGGCTCGCTGGTCGCGAGCCAGCGGCCGGTCTCGTCATAGACGAACACGGCGCGGATCCGGTTCGCGGCTTTGCGCCGGGAAAGAAAGGTCTGAATCTTGGCGATTGCCGCCGGGCTGGTTCCCTCGAGTTCGAGTTGGCCAACCAACACATTGAGAACGGTGTCCGCGAGTTCGAACGTATCGTCCGCGTGCTGCGTCACCGACCGGGCCAGATTGGCCATGTCTGTTTCGGAGCCCTTCAGCACCGTCTGTCGCGAAGACCACTCCCGCCAACCGCTGAGTGCGACGATCGCCAAGCAGGCGACCGCCACGAATGCCGAGGCCCAGAGCGTCAGACGCCCCTGGCGAACATCACTACGGTGATCGATCAAGAGACGCAGCCAGGTTCAGTAAAACTCGTCGGATGCAGGCTTCGAACTCCGGCAAGATGTGCCAAATCGTCGATCCGCGGTTGAGGCCGAATGACCAGGCTCTCTGCCGGCAGACGCACCGTCGGGGAGAGCGATGCGGGCTTCGCGCCAGTTGTAACAATGTGAGGCAACGGCGCGGCCATTGACCAGATGTTCTTGAGCATAGCCCTGTTTACGGAGCATGCGATGACACCGTTCCCCTTCAGACGGGCGACGGTAAAGAGCTTGCGGATCAGCAGGTCTCGTTCAAGCGATTGCGGCAAATGGAACTGCATCCCGACGAGCCGGCTTCTTTGTTGCACAATCATCGCGTCGATCCAGCCCACCTGCATGATGTGCACGCGCAGCGGTTCTCCAGCGCGGGGACAGTCAAGGCCGGAACCGAGCAGAACGCCAGCGCCAGAGAGGGAGATGTTGCTCACGCGCCCGGAGAGCACCTCGCCGGTGCCAGTCTCGATCAAGACTGATTCATCGAAGTCGAAACGCTCCTCGGCGCGTCCCATCCGCGCCTGCAGCGAGGTCATGCAGACGAAGAAGAGCACGACGATGTTCACCACCGACCAGAAGGCGACCATCGGTAAAGCGGCCGGATGATCGATCATCCGCCATTCCGGGATGGTGTTCAGAACCAGGCCAACAACCGTCAACGCCATCAAGGCCGCTGACGGCCAGAATATCTCCGCGGCGTAGCTTGCGCACCGCGCGGCAGCTCCCTTGGGCGTCACCCTGAACGCATGTCCCGTCGGCTTGACGAGAGTCCCAAGCACCGTCGGCAGAATCTTGAAGCTCTGGATCGTCGCCGACACCTGAGCGGCGAGCGGAAAATGCGCGAGCGGCGCAAACCACGAGATGCCGCCGTTGAGCGCCAGGATCGCGGGGAACAAGTAAAAGAAGACCGACTCGGGGGTGACGTCGACGACAGGCGCTAGACCGGTCCACATGAACACGATCGGAACCACCACGACCATGAGCGCTCGCAGGCCCAATGAGAGCCAATGGGTCGGAAAGAACAGGAGCCGATGCATCAAGCCCAGTCCGGGGCCGAGCGGGCCGTCGGCGAGATACAGCGTCTGGATCGCGCCACGCGCCCAGCGTTGCCGCTGCACGAAAAAGGCGTCAAGGCTCTCCGGCGCCAGTCCAATCGCCAGCGGCTCGCGTAGATAGCGAGTGATGTACCCCTTGCGCAGCAGGACCAGCGTCAGCAGGATGTCTTCCGTAATGGACTGGGTCGGCAAGGCATCGCCCACCGCGCGGAGTGCTGCGCGACGCGTGACGGAGTTGGAACCACAACAAAAGGCACCATCCCAGCCGTCGCGCGCTGGCATGATGGAATCGAAGAAGAACCGTTGCTCGTCCGGCAGCCCCTTGTGCAGGCCAAGATTCGCCTGCATCGGGTCCTCATTGTAGAAGGTGTGCGGGATCTGAACGATTCCGATCTTTGGATCAGCGAAGAAGCCCATCGACCGCATCAGGAAATTGCGCTGCGGCACGAAGTCCGCGTCAAAGATCGCGAAGAACTCGCCGCTCGTCTTCGTCAGCGCATGATTGATATTGCCGGCCTTGGCATTCAAATTGTCGGCGCGCGTGAGATACCCGGCGCCCTTGTGTTCGCAGAGTTCCTTGAGCCAGGGTCTGCGACCATCATCCAGGACCCAGACGTGGAAGTTTGGATAGTCCAGACACAGCGCGCCAGTGATCGTCTTTTCCAGCACCTCGAATGGCTCGTCATAGGTCGGAATAAAGACGTCGACCGAGGGCAGTTCGTCATCCGGCAGGCTGCGAAGCCGATGCTCGTGCTGATCTGCTTCGCTGCTGCGATCGGTCCTGCGAAGGAAAGTCAGATAGAGAATGAACTGATCTGTGAAGGTCAGAAGCTCGACGAAGAGACAGAACCAGATCCAGCCGACCTGATACCAAGTCCCGCTTGCCGGCAGCACGGTTGTGAAAATACGCCATTCGAGATAGCGGGCGACCACAAGCCAAACCACGATAAAGACCGCGACACGCGCCCAAAGGCGCGCGACTGGAAAGGTCGGCGCCAACAGGTACATCGCCGCAAAGATGCCCAGCATCGGCGCGAACAGCTGAGAGAGAGGCAGAGTCATGGCCTGCATGGAACATCTCGCTCACAGGGACGAATGATCGAGCTCCAGGCGCGCGGTCAGCCATTTCAACTTCGAGCTGACCAATCGCAGCAGGCCGTCGGCGCTACGCTCGAAGCGCACCTCAGCCAACCGTCCGATATCGCAGGAGCCGTTATGGTCGGCCGACGTCTCATTGGGCGGAAGCGATATCTCAACGGTAATGTTGCCCGGATCAGGCCGCGGCACCCGAGCCGCAAGCAGCCGATCATCGCCGTACGCTGCCGATCCGCGGACTTGCCGGATCTGGCCGGTCTTCCATTCGCGGCTCCCAATCAGGCGCACGGTAGCCGCATCTCCGGCCTTGATCTTCTCGAAATCGCGTTCGGGGAGTTCAACAACGATAAATCGGCGTTCGCAATCCGCAAAATCGAAGACCGATTGCCCTTCCGTGACCATCGAGCCCGGGCTGGCCGCGACCGACCAGACCACATGGGCTGCGGGCAAGGACAGATCGTAGTGATCGAGACGATCGAGCCGAGTGCGTTCCTCTGCGATTTCCGCGGCCAGCTGCGTGGCACGTGAGCTGTTCTGCAACAGGTCTGTCTCGAGCTCCTGGCGGCGGAGGACAAGCCGCTCGCGCTGCTGCTGAGAATACGGCACGTCATTTGCGTCGCCACGAAGGTAAATGCCCTTCTCGGCCGCCCCCACCTCGGTCTTGAGGCGCTGCAGGCGTTCATCGGCCATCTGGCACCGCGTTGCGGTTGCCTCCTGCGAGGCCTGGGCCTCACCGGAGCGGATTTGCGAACTGATGCCGAGCTTCACGAGCCTCTCCATCCGGCCCGCGACATCGTTCCGCTGCCGCGCCTCGGCGAGACAGCCGCCTTTTTCAACTTCCGTTTCGCCGATCTCGTGGCTCAGGCGCGCGACCATCCCCAAACGATAGTCCTCGCTGCGCTCGCCGAGCTTGCGATCGAGCCCGGCGATTTCCTCGAGTTGCCGACGTGCGAGCTCGGCGCGTTTGGTGGACATGGCAAGCTGCTGATCGAGGTCCATGAGGTGCCGGCGATCCGGCGACCGCGCCCCGACCATCGGCACCACCCGGCTCTGCTGGAAATATTCACCCTTGCGTGGAAGATCAGGCGAGAGCTGACCCGCGAAGGGTGCAGTCACCCGCATGAGCTCGGCATTGACGAATGCGGAGGGAGCGATTCGGTAGGTCACATACGGCAACAGGGCCCATCCGCTCAGCGCGATGATCCCGAGCGCCAGGGCTCGACGAACAACCCGGCTACGAATGAAACGTTCAACGTGCAAACGAACCACGACTGGACCTCCAATGGGCTTTGGTCGCTGCGCCTGCCGCAGCGAAGGCAAGCCAATCGCCGCATGGCCCGGCGTTGGGATGAAGTCTGCGCCTTGAGGCAAGGAGCAATCCGACAACATTGCCGCCAGCCGAAATCAGGATTCGCCGCCGCGGCAGACTCGCCTTCGCAACCACGAGAAGCATATCTAGCATTCACCACAACAGGTTAAGCTGTGTCAAAACCGGATAACTACGGCTGCCGAGTCGAGGATCAAGATATCGACCCATTCCGGCTTGAAGTCGGCGCGGCGTTTGCGCCGATCGAATGGCGGCGCGGCTAACGCCCATTCCCAAGCAACTCTTTCGCTTCTACGACTTCGGGAAGATTTCGCTCCGCATCGAACTCGGCGAGCAAGGGAGCAAGCACTTCCGAGACCGCGCCCGCTCGGTCCCTTGTCTTGCGCAGGCGAGCAAGTCCAAGGGCGCTGCGCAACTCGAACGTCTTCGTCTGCTGGTGTCGCGCGATTTGCAGCGCTCGCTCGAAGGCATCTTCGGCCCCGGATTCGTCTGGAGGGTCCTGACGCAACAACAGCTCGCCATGGACGCGGTGCAGCTCGGCATCGAGCCAATGCTGGCCGGATTGCCCCGCCCATGCGATCGATTCGCTCAGGATTTCCAGCCCGGTTTCAACTTGGCCCGACTCTGCGTCCGCCATGGCGACATGCATCCCCCAAAACGGTTCACAGAGGTAGCAGTCATTTTCGTGTAGCAAGGTCCAGCCGCGGCGCATTTCCGTAAGTCCAGTGGCTCGGTCTCCGTCGCGCCATTTGGCCAGGCCATTCAGGTAGGTGCCGGCGGCCACATACAGCGGCATCGTGTGGTCGCGCGCGAGACCGAGCGCCAGGATCGTCTCTGTTTGCTGCAACATGCCGCCGCATACTCCGTCGAACACGGCTCGATGCACAAGCGCATTGGCCTGGGAAAGCGCCCGTTTTTCTCCGGAAGCACTCACCGCTTCGGCGGCGAGGCGGCGTGCCCGGGCGATCCTGCCAAGCGGCCAAAGCACCAAGGCGAGAAACCTCATGATCACGAACGGAAGATCCAGCGCCGAGGCTCTGAACGTCGCTGGATCCGGCTCGGCACCATAGATGTCCAGTGCCTGCTCGAGATGCACCCTCGCGTTCAAATAGTCGCCCCCGAACCAACAGGTCACCCCGCCGGTCCAATGTGCAACGACGGCGGCCACCGGTGAGTCCGGTCGTCGGTCAGCCGCGCTCTTGATGGCATCCGCCAGCTCCCGCATCGGAGCGAGTTCGCCGTGTGTCAGGCAGGCATTGAAGAGACCCGAATGGATCGGCGCAAGTTCAACGGGATCATTGATGTCGGCTGCGAACTGGCGCGCACGCGTCCATGCCGCGACTGTTTCCGGAGCACTGTGGCCGAGGCTGCCCCGTAATGCGCGGCCATAGGCGATTTGAAGATGCAGCCTGCTCATCATCCGGCGAGGCTCGTCAGGCAACTCATCGGCAATGGCAATCGCCTTGCCGAGATGCGCAATCGCCTCGGAATAGGCCGAGCGTTTCAGCGCCTGCTGGCCCGCCTTGCGCCACCACTCGAGGGCGACCTCGTTCAGCCCAGCTTCGGTGAAGTGGTGCGCCAGAACTTCCGGCTCAGTCTCGGCCACGGCTGGAAACTTTTCGCGCAGGACATCACCGATGCGCGTGTGAAGCACCTGCCGTTTGCTCTTGAGCAGGCTCTCGTAGGCCGCCTCCTGAACGAGGGCGTGCTTGAAACTATAGTTTGCTTCGGGCGGAGCCCCGCGACACACCAGCAGTTCGGCCTCTTCGAGTTGCCCCAGCGCAGCGCTCAGCGTCAGATCATCGCGTCCCGCCACATATCTCAGCAGCGCGTACGAGAAATCGCGGCCGATGGCGGCGCCTATCTGCGCCACCTCCTTGACCGGAGCCAGCCGGTCGAGCCGCGCCATCAGCGAATCCTGCAGCGTCGCGGGAATAGCCAGCGGCGGGAGCGGACTTTCGAGGCGATAGCGCCCGGCACCTTCGACGAGCCATCCGGACTCCAGCACCATCTTGGTCAATTCCTCGACGAAGAGCGGGACGCCATCCGTCCTGTCGATGATCTGCTTCAGCATCTCGCGTGGCAGCTGGCGACCGACAGTCACCTGCTCGACCAGCGCCCGCGTGTCCTGCCGGTCGAGCCGGTCGAGCCGCAACAGACTGACGTTGGCAAGGCCCGACCATGACGGCTCGAATTCCGGCCGCGATGTCATGAGCACGAGTATCGGCAGCCCCCTGATCCGGTCGACCCCGAGATCGAACAGTTCAAGTGTCGTGGCATCGGCCCAGTGCATATCCTCGCAGACAATCAGCAGGGGCTGCTCTCGCGCCAATCCCTCGAGCTGATCGAGAAGGGTGGCAAAGGTCTGTCGCCGCAGCTGCGCCGGGCTCAGACCGAGCGGCGGATAACGGTCCCCGGTTGGGATCGAAAGCAGTGCCGCAATGAGCGCTGTCGCCCGGGCAACCTGCTGCGTTCCAAGCGCCAGCATCGCCTCGAGCTTGTCGAGCTTCTGCCCTGGCGTGTCGTGCGAGCAAATGCCGGCAGCGCGCTCGAGTTGCGCGACAAAGGGATGAAGCGCACTGTTGGTGTGGTACGGCGAGCACTGATATCGCACCCGGCGGTGCGCGCCCAACACGGGGCTTTCGGACAGCATTGCGACCATGCGCGACTTGCCGATGCCGGCTTCGCCGGAAATCAGCACCATCTGCCCGTGCCCCTGCCATGCCAACCGCTGGCGCGAGAGCGTGAGTTCGATCTCCTCCTTGCGGCCGACAAAGCCGATCGAGCGCGCCGCGTGGACCGCCTCGAAGCGACTTTCCGATGCGGGCGCTCCCTCGACCGCCCAGACCGCGATGGGTTCGGATATCCCCTTGACCTCGCGGCGGCCGAGGTTGCGAAACGTGAAGAGATCACCGAGCAGCCGGCGCGTCGACGAGGCAACGACGACCGCTCCCGGCTCCGCCAGGCTCTGGAGCCGGGCAGCGAGGTTTGGTGTATCGCCGACGGTTGCACGCTCCTCTGACGCATCTCCGCTGATGAGGTCGCCGACCACCACAAGCCCGGTCGCAATTGCGATCCGCAGTTCAACCCGTTCGTCGGCGCCCATCTTGAGCTGGCGAACCGCGGAGATAGTGTCAAGGCCGGCCCGCACTGCGCGCTCCGCATCATCTTCATGGGCGCGCGGATAGCCGAAATAGACGAGTATTCCGTCACCGACGAACCTGGCTATCCTGCCGTCATAAGCAGCAACGACGCTCGCGCAGGCGGCGCGATAGGCCCGGATCACTTCCCACATATCCTCGGGATCGAGACGCGCCGAGAGTGCGGTCGAGCCGACCAGATCGCAAAACATGACGGTGAGGTGGCGCCGCTCAGCGTCGTGAGGAGGCGCCGGCGATGCGATCAACGCGGCTGGATCAAGGTCGGCAATCGCACGCAGCATTTTACGGCGATGCCCGAGCAGGACTCCGAGCTTGTCGAAGTCCTCGACCATCAACTCGGGAAGGACGCCCATGTCGATCCCATTTTGGACAAAACGCTCTGCGTATTGCCCAAGCCCCAGCTTCTCGAGCCACTCCGCAATCTGCATTGGCTCCACCGATGTGTGGTTGGCGGTGAGCAGAATTTTGGACCACGGCGCGCAGGGACAATATCCCAACGCCACCATGATGGCACGTCTTGTTTGTTGTGCGATAATTTAGGTTGCTCGGTACCGATACCGCTTCCACGCTGGGACATTGTTTGATGCGAGCGGCTGCGCTACCAAAAATCGTCCGCACGTCGCATTGGACGACAGAAGTTGCGATGAGTCGTCAGTCACTCGCTTTCAGGCCTTAAGCCTAATCCTGGTACCGGGCTTGTGCCCACGTCACGCCAAGCAGACGTTTTTCCGTGAGCACAATTATCTTTAGTCCTTGTTTGTCTTTAGTCCTTGTTCTCGGGCACTTCGTAGTTGCGCGCCATCGCTCCCGCCGCAACTTGAAGCGAAGAGCCAACCACCCAGCAGCCGGCGACGAAGGCTATCAGGCCGTTGGGGAGGTTTTGATCAAGGACAAGGATGCTGACGGACAGGGCTGCTGCAATCGCTGCGCCGAACGTTCCGGCCGCGCTCATGATCTCAACCATCTCGGAGCCATCGTATGCTTCGGAGGTACTCGAAATCGACCTCCGAGCGATCGTCCGGGACAAATCAATTCCGACATAATAGCTAAGAGCGCCGTAGAGCACCGTTAGCAGCACGATCCAGCCACTTTCAAAAAGTCCGCCCTTCTGACGCAATAGGGCCGCACCCACATAGAGGCCGCAGGAGGCCCCGACGGCTGCAAGCCCAATTCTTTCAAGAAGATGGGCCGACCTGATCAGACTGGAACGGGCGATCCGAAGATTGCCGGCGTACCTTGTCAGGGAAAATGCGCTGGGTGCTGCGTTGCTCGTCTTCATTGGGTACTCCTTACTAAGTAGCAGCCTACCGGCCGACCCCGAATAGGAGCTGCGTGGACGCGTTTCGCGATGTCCTTGCTTCCAATTTCTGAAAGATTCTTTGCTGAGTGATGGGGTTGGCTTGCTCGTGACCAAGACGAGAGCCAATCCAAAGCTGCGAGCACGCGGCTTCGCAGGCATTGCCTCTCACCCGTGTCTGTCAGTTGGCTCCGGGTGCGACAATTTCTTGCGGGAGTGATAGCTCGAAAAGAGAGTGATGGAATATGAGGCGGTTCACATACCGCAGTTCCCTGTCGCTCCATCCAGTCACAATTTCAGGAGGACAGATCCTCATCGTCGCGCCTCAAGCGACCTCGAAGGAGACGACGGGAATCCATCATCCCTCGAGCATGAGAGGTAAGAGGAGCCCGGGGCTGCTGGTGTTCCCATTCACCTCAGTAACCGCGCGCACGATCGACCCGTCCCGGCAGTTCCTCGCCGCGACGGTGACGGTCAATGACATCGAGCACGAAATCGACGGCCGTGTCCGGCGTCGTCATGCCGGCATTGTGCGGCGTCAGCAGGATGCGGGGATGACTCCAGAACGGATGTCCCTCAGGCAGCGGTTCGGGTTCGGTGACATCGAGCACCGCGCCTGACAACGCACCGCTGTCGAGGGCCGCAAGGACATCGGCTTCGACGAGATGCGGGCCACGTCCGACGTTGACGAGGGACGCACCGCGCGGCAGGCGCGCGAACAAATCGGCGTTGAGGATGCCGCGCGTCTCGTCGGTCAATGGCAGCAGGCAAATGAGGATGTCGCTCTGTGCGAGGAAATCTGGCAGTGCATCCGCACCCGCATAGCAGGTCACGCCCTCGATCTCCCGCGCCGAACGATTCCACCCCGACAGCGGAAAGCCGAACACCTTGAGGCGTTCGAGCACGGCCTGGCCGAGCTGGCCAAGCCCCATCACGCCGACACGCCGCCGCTTGGCCGGCGTGATGCGGATCTCGCGCCAGACCTGCTGCTTCTGCTGATTGATGAAGTGCAGGAGGTCGCGATGCAGACCGAGCACGGCCATGGTGACATATTCGACCATGGTCTCGGCGATGCCGGGCTCCAACATGCGGACCAGCGGAATGTGGGCCGGAACCTTGGTGGCATCGAACTGATCGACGCCGGCCCCGACCGAGAAGACCAGCTCGAGATTGGGAAACGTCGTCGCGATATCGTCAGGGGGCACCCACGCCACGAGATATCGGATATCAGCGGGATCGCCGATGTCAGGCCAGAGCCGGAACGGGACGTCGGGCGCGCGCTCCGCGAAGAAGCGCGCCCACTCGGCGCCGCGAACCATGTTGGCCTTGTAGAGAACCGTCATGCGAGCTCTCAGAACGGGCTGACCGGCGCGAGCCGGCGGCCGTCGATCATGCGCTTGTGGCTGTAGGCCGCGGGATCGACCAGCGGCGTGGCACCGGTCACGATGTCGGCGGCGAGCTTGCCGGCGGCAGGTCCGATGCCAAAGCCGTGGCCGGAGAAACCGGTCGCGAGGAAGAAGCCCGGCAGCGCGTCGACCGGCGAGATCACCGGGATCGTATCCGGCGTGCAGTCGATGGTGCCGCCCCAGGCTTCCGCAATCTCGATGTCCTTGAGTTCAGGATTGGCCTTGATCAGCGACGCCAGCGCAGCATTGACCAGCGACATGTCGGGCTCGGGATCGCGCACGCGCTCGGTCTCGAATGGCGACGGCTTGTCGAAGCTCCAGCTGGTGGCGCGCATAATCTGGTCGAAGAAGGACCTGCCGAACGACAGCTTCAGTCCGTTCTTGCGATGCAGATAGGTCGGCCAGAAGGTGCGCGCATAGCGGAACAAATCGGGCGACAGCTCCACCGTGCCGCGGTTGCGCAGCGCCAGCGTGAAACCGCCGTCGAGGCGGCGGCGGATGCAGTAGAGATCGGTGCCCAGCGCGCCCGAGGTGATCTCCGGCGCCGGCGTGGTCCGGCACGCCGTCGCGTTGACGAGACCGATCGGCAGCTCGATGCCGTGGCGCCGACAAAACAGCGACGACCACGCGCCGCCCGACAGCAGCACCGCTTGCGTGCGAATGGTCCCCTTCTCGGTGACGACGGCGCTGACCCGCCCACCGGTCGTCTCAAGTCCGCGCGCGGCGCAGCCCTGATGAATGGTGACGCCATGCTTTCGCGCGGCGGTGGCGAGCGCGGGCACCGCCATCGACGGTTCGGCGCGGCCATCGCTCGGCGTGTGCAGGCCGCCGACCCATGTGTCGGTATTCCCGGGCATGCGCTCGGCGACCTCCGCCGGCGTCAGGACGGTGGAGTGGACCTGCATCTCGCGCGCGACCGCGGCCCAGCGCTCCCAGCTCGCAAGCTCGTCCTTGCTCTTGGTCAGGAACAGCACGCCGGTGCGGCGGAAACCGGCATCGACGCCGGCGTCGTTCTGCATGTCCTCCCACAGCCGCAGTGCCTCGCGGGCGAGCGGTATTTCTTCGCGCGCGCGCCCCTGCTGGCGGCACCAGCCCCAATTGCGGCTCGACTGCTCGCCGCCGACATGGCCCTTCTCGACCAGAGCGACCGAGAGGCCCTTCTTCGCCAGATGATAGGCCGCGGAGACGCCGATGACGCCGCCGCCGATGACGACGACATCGACCTGCTGAGGCAGGCGCTCGTCGCTGTTGATACGGGTGAGTGGCGGGGACATGGGGCACTCCTGGAGTTCAGTTCGACCGAACATGACTCAATACAGCTGTCAATCGCATTGCTTGCATGCGCGCCTCCTTGAAAGGCTGGTGGCCGACACCACCGCAAATTGCCCCTCGACGCCGCCGCGCGGAGTCTGTAGCTCACATCAAAGCGGCACCCGGGACCGGGCGGCCGATGCGGTAGTCTTCTTTGGTGGGAGACCATGAAACTCAGGGGGCTTCTGACACTCGCGATGGCCGCACAGGTCGTGGTGACCGCGGTGGCCCTCCTCGCCTCCTATGCCATGGCCGGAGCCGGCTTCGGCATTCCCCAGCTTGTTGCCCTAATGGCAAGCGCTGCCGTTGCGGCGCTGATGGTACGCCTCTGCACGCGCGCGATCGAGACCTCGGAGGACAAGCGCGCCGCCGGACGATCGGCGGAAGACGCGCGGGCCCGCAGCGACGCTGCGCAGATGATGCAAGCCGTCATCAAGACCGCGCTCGATGCCTTCATTCAGATCGACGGCAGCGGTGCCGTTCTGGAGTGGAGCTTTCAGGCGGAGGCCCTGACCGGATGGACGCGCAAGGAGGCGCTCGGCGCCGACGTCGTCGATCTCATCGTCGCCGAGCCGCTGCGCGCCGCCTTCAGGCAGCGCATGGCGCGGCTCGTTCCGGAATTGTCGGATGCACCGGCCGGCCTGCGCTTCGAGCTCACCCTGATTCACAGGAACGGCGACCAGATCCTGGCCGAGGCGTCCAGCACGGTGCTGCGGCTGGGCGAGCGCACCATCGTCAACACCTTCGTCAGGGACATCACCCAGAAGCGCGCGGCCGAGGAGCAGCTGGTCCAGTCCCAGAAGATGGAGGCAGTCGGGCAGCTCACCGGCGGCATCGCGCACGAATTCAACAACATGCTCACGGTGATCACGGGCACGATCGAGATCCTCGCCGACGCCGTCAGGGACAATCCGCCGCTTGCGACCATCACCAAGCTGATCAGCGAGGCCGCCGACCGCGGCGCCGCGCTCACGTCGAGCCTGTTGTCCTTTGCCCGCAAGCAGGCGCTGCAGCCGGCCGAGATCGACGTCAACGGGCTGCTCGAAGAGCTGGCCAAGCTGCTGCTGGCGACCTTCGACAAGAAGATCGAGATCGTCACCAGGCTCGACGCCAACGTCTGGCTCGCTTACGCCGACCGCGGCCAGCTGAGCTCGGCACTGCTCAACCTCGCGATCAACGCCCGCGACGCCATGCTGGATGGCGGCAAGCTGACGCTGACGACGCGCAACGTCGTGTTCGGCGTGCGCGAGGCGGTCGCGGTCGGTGCCGGCTATGCCGGCGACTATGTCGAGATCGAGATCGCCGACAGCGGCACCGGCATTCCGCAGGCCATTCTCGAGCGGATTTTCGATCCGTTCTTCTCCACCAAGGAGGTCGGCAAAGGCACGGGGCTCGGGCTCAGCATGGTGTTCGGTTTCGTCAAGCAGTCCGGCGGCGGCATCAAGGTCGCCTCCGAAGAAGGCCGCGGCACGATCTTCACGATCTACCTGCCGAAGGCGGAGGCGAGCGCGCTGCGCCCGACCGGCTATGACGACCGCAAGATCGTGGGGGGCAAGGAAACCGTGCTCTGCGTCGAAGATGACCGCGACGTCCGCCACTACGTCACGGTCCAGCTCGAAAGCCTCGGCTACAAGGTCATCCCGGCCGCCAATGCGACCGAGGCGCTCGCGATTGCGGCCGAAGGCAGGCCGTTCGACCTGCTCTTCACCGATATCGTGATGGCCGGCGGCATGAATGGACGCGAGCTCGCCGAGCAGATGGTGGCGGCGCGCCCTTCCCTGCGGGTTCTGTTCACGTCGGGCTATGCCTACGATTCGCTGCATGCGCAGGGACGCGCGACGATGGGCGCACCGCTCTTGAGAAAGCCGTACCGCAAGGCCGAGCTCGCCCGTATGCTGCGCCGCTGCCTCGACACCGCCGTCGATTCCGCCGGTGACGCGATCCCGACGCCCTATTCGGTGCAGGCGGATGTCGAGGCGTTCCTGCGCAAACAAGCGGCGGAAGACAACGGCAGAACGCGGCCACGGAAATAGCTCTCTCGCGCTAGCTCATCCTTCGCCGCAGCGTCGCCGAGGGCGTCTCGCCGAATTTATCGCGATAGGCGCCGGCCATGCGGCTGAGATGGGTGAAGCCGAGATCGAAGGCGATGTCGGTGATGGAGGCATCGGGCGCGGCCTGCGCGAGGCGGGCGTGCAGACCGGCGAGGCGCATGTCGAGCAGCATCTGCGAGATCGACAGGCCGAAGTGACGGCGGAAGCCGAGCTGGAGCGCGCGGATGCCGATGCCGGACGCGCAGGCGAGCTGTGCGAGGTCGAGCGGCTCGCCGGCATTGTCCGCCAGATGGTCGCGCGCCGTGCGCAGCGCGCGCGGCAGCCGCTCGGCCTGTCCCGAGAACGTTTGAATCGCATCCGACAGGCCGTGGCGCTGGCCGTTGAGCAGGTGATCGAGCAGCAGCTCGCGCCAATCGGCGATCGCGACCGGCGACAGCCGGCCGCAGGGACCGAGACGTTCGGCAAGCGTCATCAGCTCGGCCAGGCTGGTCCGCAGCGCCCGCCCGGACGGCGCGTCCAAATCGATCACGGGATCGAACTCGACCGTGCCGGATACCCTGCCCGACAGCGCCGCGGCGCGCTGCTCGACCATGCGGCGGTCAAACAGCAGGATCGCCTGCGCGCAGTCGCGCCACATCATCCGGGTCGGGATCGTCGGCGACAACAGCGACGCCGTCCGCCCCGGCGCGGCGTCGAGCTCGGTCGTGCCGGCGCGAATGCAGGCCGTGCCCGTGAGCGGGACCTGCACCAGGAAGAAGCGCTCGAGGCAGCCGGGGTCGATGCCGACCGATCCGCCATAGGCGACGTAATTGATGGAAAAGCCGTCGAAGCCGGCGCAATTGTGCCGGGCGGAGAAGCCGGAGGCGCGCAGCCGTACCGGCTTGAGGTCGTGCGGGCAGAAGATGCGCCCGATCTGTTCGGCCGCTTCGTCGACATCGTCGGTGGTGACGCGGGCGAAGTCCGCAAGCCGTTCGGCTGCGGGCACCCTTGCGCTCGTTTCCAGCACGGCTGCGGACATGGTCGACCACGCTTCGCGTCACGGAATTGCTTTAAGCCTATAATAGTTCCGCGGACGCGGAAAGGGCGGCGTCGGCAAAATCGTCATGCTGCAGGGCAACAGGGGCTTCGCGGATTCGTTTAGCGGATAGACAGCCGCCCCATTGCTGACAGAAGCTCCATCCTCGCCGGAATCCATGGGAGCGCGACATGACTGCACTCGAAAAAGGCATTACCGCAAACGGCACAGGCTATGGCGGCAAGAGCTGGAACATCCTGGGCCAGGTCTATTTCCCCAAGGCCGTCACCGACTCCACCTTCGCGTTCGAGACCAACAGCGATCCCGGCCAGTTCGTGCCGGTGCACATCCATCCGACCCAGGACGAGTTCATCCTGGTGCAGGAGGGCACGCTCGACCTCAAGCTCGATGGCAAATGGGTCAAGGCTCACGCCGGCGACCTCGTGCGCATGCCGCGCGGCATCCCGCACGGTTATTTCAACAAATCCGACAAGCCGTGCCGCGCTCTGTTCTGGGTCTCGCCGATGCAGAAGCTGGAGGCGCTGTTCAACCAGCTGCACAATCTGACCGACCCTGCAGAGGTCGTGCGGATCTCGGCGCTGCATGAGGTCGACTTCCTGCCGCCCGAGGCCAACGACTAGGCGCGGCCCCCTCGTCCACTTTCATCTGCTTGCAGGTCCGCCGGCCGCGCCTTGCGGCCGAACGAGACCGCTTGCGCGCGAAACACATCGATTGCGAGCAATCCCATGGTCAGCCCCAAGCATGTCTGCGTGATCGGCGCCGGCGTCTCCGGCCTTGCCGCCTCCAAGGCGTTCTCCAGCCGCGGCCACCGCGTCACCATCGTCGAGCGTAGCGCCGATCTTGGCGGCGTCTGGGAGCCGGCGCGCTCCTATCCTGACGTGCAGACGCAGAGCCCGAAGGAGCTCTACCGCTACACCGACCGCGCCATGCCCGACGCCTATCCGGAATGGCCGACCGGGCCGCAGGTCCATGCCTATCTCGCCGACTATGCCAGGAGTTTCGGTCTCGACCGCATGCTGCGGCTCGGCACCGAGGTCGCCGGCATGGCGCGGCGTGCCGACGGCAGGCCGGGCTGGACCCTCGCGCTGAAAGACAAGGACGGCGCGAGCACGAGCGAGGATTTCGATTTCGTCGCCGTCTGCACCGGGCAGTTCAACGAGCCGCGCGAGCTGCATTGCCCGGGCGAGGACGGCTTTCTGGCACAGGGCGGCCAGATCCTGCATTCGTCGAAATACGGCGATCCCACGCTGGCGAAAGGACGCCGAATCGTCGTGCTCGGCGGCTCGAAATCGGCGACCGACATCGCGGTGAACGCGGTGAAATCGGGCGCGCGCGAGGTCACCATCGTGATGCGCGAGCCGGTCTGGCGGATCCCCTATTTCATCGGCGGGCTCGTGAACTTCAAGCGCATCCTCTATATCCGCGCGCAGGAGGAGATGTTTCCGGGCTGGGGCATCGGCGCGATGACGCGGTTCGCGCACCGCCTCGCCGCGCCGCTGGTGTGGGCGAACTGGCGTGGGCTGGAGAGCCTGTTGAAAGCGCAGCTCAAGCTTGGCCGGTGCAAGATGGTGCCGAAGGACCGGATCGAGGACGGCGTCAATTGCTCGGTGCCGATCGCAACGCCCGGCTTCTACCCGATGGTCGCCGACGGCCGCATCAAGGCCGTGTTCGGCACGTTCGATCGTTATGACGGCGACAGCATCGTGATGAGCGGCGGCGAGCGCATCGATGCAGACGTCGCGGTGCTCGCGATCGGCTACAAGCTCGGCGTGCCGTTCCTGCCCGAGGCCTACAAGCAGAAGCTGGTCGATGCCGACGGGCAGTACCGGCTCTACCGCCTGATCGCCAACCCTGACCTGCCCGAGCTCGGCTTCGTCGGCTTCAACTCCTCGTTCTGCACCGTGCTCTGCGCCGACCTCGCCGCGAACTGGCTGGTGCGCTATGCCGACGGCCAGCTCGCCAACCAGCCGACGGCGCAGGCGATGCACGACAACATCGAGATGATGCTGCACTTCAAGCGCGTCGAGCGGCCGGCCGCCGGCGTCTATGGCGGCCTCTGCGTCGCGCCCTATCACTACCGCCATTTCGACGAGCTGATGGCCGACATCGGCGCGAAGAGCCAGAAGCGCGGCGGGCTCAAAGGACATTTCCAGCCGCCGGATGCGGATGCCTATGCGAAATTCCTGGCGACGGCGCCGGACTACCGGGCGGCTTGAGCGGACGAATTGCGGCTGAGCGGGATTTGCGTCTCGCCAGCCCTTGTATCTGATGCTTACGATCTCCTGGCCTCGAATCGACGGGAACCGGCCATGAGATTCAAACGTCTTGCCGCCCTTGCGGCTGTTGCTTTCTTCGTCGCGGCGCCCGCCGTCGGACAGCGCACGCTCACGCCGAGGCAATCCGAGGCGGCCGCCGCCTATGACAAGGCGCTCGCCGAGTTCAAATCGATCCTCGCCGAGCGGCGGCGCCAGATCGAGGCGAAGCAGCCGCTGCCGAACCTGCCGGGACAGGCGCTCTACCTCGCCCGCGTCGCCGTCATCAGTTCTTACAAGGATCTCACCGACGCCATGCCGTCGCGGATCGGCAGGCCCAACAAGTTCGAGATTCCTCCGGCCTATTTCGACGCCGAGATCGAGCCGCTGATCGACGAATATTCGAAACTGTTCGACGTGATGGAGGCGCCGCCGGCCAATGCGCAGAACTCGCCGACGCCGTTCAAGGACGTCGTCGATCTCGCGACAGTGATCGCGCGCGCCAAGGGGCTTGCGCCTGACCACGCAGCCGCTGCGGGGCGCATCAGCCTCGGGCTGTTCTTTGCCGAGACCAACGGCAAGCAGAACGTCCGCAACGGACGCTCGAACACCTATATGGGCAGCTTTCAGACCGGCCCGTCCGAGGACCGCAACGGCCGCAGGAAGTGGGAGGCCATCAAGGGCGAGATCGCCGCGATCGATCCCGGGCTGAGCGCGCGCGACGACAAGGAGGAGGCGCGGGCCCGCGGCACCGATCTCCGCTTCAATCACTGGACCAATGTGCGCGACGGCCTGATGAACGCGCATGCCGATGTGTTCCGCGAAATCCCTGGAATCGTGAAGACGCTGCCCGACCCGATCGACCAGATGAAGCTGTTCGAGCTGATCCAGATCGTGCCCACGCCGACGCGGGCCGCGCTCAAATCCGGCGACCTCCTGAACTACAGGGTCTCCAGCCCCACGATCATGAAGCATCTGCGCAACAACAGCATCTTTGCTTTCGGACAGGCCGACCGGGCGCGAGCCTCCGCAAGCTTCCGCGAGATCCTCGCCGCGATGTGGCTGTTCAACCGGAAGTTCGAGAAGGCGATGGCGAAATATGCGGAGATCAAGCCGCGCTGACGATCGGTTGCAAATGCAACCGATCGTCGTAGGCTGCCGGCGCCGGATCGGCAGAAGGGCGATCGCATGCGCATTCTAATTCTCGGCGGGAGCCAGTTTCTCGGGCGAGCGATTGCGGCCCATGCCTGTGCTGCCGGCCACGATGTAACCTGCGCCGCCCGCGGTCTTGCGGGGCCGATTGCGCCGGGCGTTCACTTTGTGCGGATCGATCGCGACGTTGCTGATGGTCTTGCGCCACTGACCGGCGAAACGTTCGACGCTGTCGTCGACGTCTCGCGTCATCCCGGCCAGGTCCACCGCGCCGTCACGGCGCTGAAGCGACCAAATGTGCATTGGACCTTCGTCTCGACCATTAGCGTGTATGCGGACAATCGGATACCGGGACAACGCGCCGACACGGCGCCATTGCGCGAGCCCGCGGCTGAGGATTTGGAGCACAGCACCGACGCCATTTACGGCGCGGCCAAGGTCGCCTGCGAGCAGGCGGTCGGCAACGATGCCTTCATCTGCCGTGCCGGCCTGATCGCCGGGCCGGAGGACCCGACCGGGCGCTTCGCCTATTGGCCGACACGGCTTGCACGCGGCGGCGAGGTGCTGGCGCCGGGATCGCCGGATGATGCCGTCCAGTTCATCGATGTCCGCGACCTCGCGCAATGGATCGTGCATGCGGCGGAGATTCGTCTCACCGGCATCTATGACGGGATTGGACCAATACGCACGCGCGGCGAATTCCTGGCCGAATGCGCGTCGGCGCTGAACGCGTCCTGCACATTCACCTGGATCGATCGCGCCTTCCTCGAGGCACACGACGTGCGGCGCTGGGCCGGTCCGCGGTCATTGCCGATGTGGCTGCCCCTGCCCGACTTCGCGGGCTTCCTGACGCGCGACACCTCGCCGGCACGCGAGGCCGGACTGATCTCGCGACCAGCGGGAGACACCGCGCGCGACACGATGCATTGGCTTCGCGTCAGCGGCGGCCCGGTCATCGGGCTCACTGGCGATGAAGAACGCGCGGTGCTTTCAGCGTGGCACGCGCGCGAGTCAACTGCGACCGGGATCTAGCCGGATCGTGGCCAAACCAGGCTGGCAGACCTACTCCGTCCGGATCGGCGAATCCTTCAAACCATTATCGTCATAGGCCTTGCGTAGCGTGCCGTTGGTTGTCGCCTCCGTCATGAATGTGGTGACGAACGCCAGCGCCTGCTGGTGGCCGAGCGGCACGGCGACGGCGGTCACTGTCTTCTTGAACGTCTCGTCCAGCACCTTGGTGCCCGGGATCTTCTGCGCCATCTTGTTGAGCTGGTCGCGCGACAGTGCGAAGGCGTCGATCTCGCCGCTCTTCAGCAAGCCGAAGATCTCGTCATAGGTCTGATAGCCGGTGACCTTTGCATGCTTCAGATGCGCGATCGCGCCGCGCATGGTGGTGGTGGCGTTGACGGCGGCGACCTTGATTCCGGGTTGGTCGAGCGTCGCAAAATTGGTGACGGCGGAGCCGGGCTTGACGATGTAGGTGGCGTCGGCGACTTCGTAGATCGGGCCGAACATCATCTTGGTCTCGCGCTCAGGATCCCTGGGGAGCCAGGTGACATCCCACGTTCCTTTTGACGCCGCGTCGGTGATCTGTCCGGAGTTCTGGTGGACGACATATTCGACGGGGACGTCGAGCTTGGCGGCCATCGCCTTGCCGAGATCGACGGGAACGCCGGCATAGCCGGCTTCGATCTTGGTCGACCAGAATGCGCCGCCTGCGGGGCTGATTGCGATCGCGACGCGCAGCTTGCCGGTCGGCGCGATCTCGTCCTTCAGACCGTCTGCTAGCGCCGGCATGGCGACCATCGCTGCGAGAACGAGGCCGGCAAGGCCCGAGCGAAGGGACGTGGGCATGTCACGTTCTCCTCACCTTTTCTTCTTGGCTTCTTCCCGGCTGGCTCGCGCACCGTCACACGGTCTTTGGCACAATTCTGGTCGATCGTGCGCTCGGTGAAAAGCGGTTTGTCGTGACAAATCTGTCAAAGGCCACACCGCCCTGTGCAGCGCAAGGCCGGCGACTGCCATGGCTATGGTGTTCCACGGCCGGACATTTGTTGGTAGCCTGCCGCACCGACAGACGATACTCGGGGGCTACCGAATGACCTCATCGAATCCCGCATCTGCTGCACGGCGCAATGAAGCGTGGAGACAGGCCGGGCGGGCACTGGCCGCCGCTGCGGCCGTGGTCGCACTGGCGGGTTGCGAGGACAAGAACACGTTCGTCGCACCGCCGCCGCCCAAGGTGGATGTGGCAACGCCGGTGCAGCGTCCGGTGACGCGCTACATCGAGGCCACCGGCAACACCGCGCCGATCAAGAGCGTCGATCTCGTGGCGCGGGTGCAGGGTTTCCTGCAGTCGATTGACTATCAGGACGGCACCTTCGTCAAGCAGGGCACCCAGCTGTTCACGATCGAGCCCGAGACCTACAAGCTCAAGGTCGAGCAGGCAAAGGCGGCCGAGGTTGGTGCGCAAGCCACGGTCAAGCAGGCCGAAGCCGATTTCAAGCGGCAGGTCGAGCTCGTGCAGCGCCAGGCGGTCTCGCAGTCCACCCTCGACACCTCGACATCGACCCGCGACAACGCCCAGGCCAACCTCCAGCAGGCCCAGGTCAATACGAGGCTGGCCGAGGTCAATTACGGCTACACCAGGGTGACAGCGCCGTTCGACGGCATCGTCAGCGCCCACCTGGTCTCGATCGGCGAGCTCGTCGGCGTCTCCTCGCCGACCCAGCTCGCGACCATCGTCGCGATGGATCCGATCTGGGTGAACTTCACGGTCAACGAGCAGGACGTGCTGCGCATCCGCGCCGAAGCGGCCCGCCGCGGACTGACCCCCGCCGACATGAAGCAATTCCCGATTCAGGTGGGACTGCAGACCGAGACCGGCTATCCGCATGAGGGCAAGCTCGACTACGTCTCGCCGACCCTCAATACATCAACCGGCACGCTCGCGGTGCGCGGCGTCGTGCCCAACGACAAGCGGGTGCTGCTGCCCGGATATTTCGTCCGGGTGCGCGTGCCCTTCGACCAGGAGAAGAGCGCCCTCCTCGTCCCCGACACCGCGCTCGGCAGCGACCAGGGCGGCCGCTATCTGCTGGTGGTCAACGGCGACAACGTCGTCGAGCAGCGCAAGGTGCAGATCGGCCCCGTCGACAATGGGCTGCGCGTCATCGAAAGCGGCTTGAAGCCGGACGACCGCGTCGTCATCGCGGGGCTGCTGCGGGTGATCCCGGGCCAGAAGATCGATCCGCAAACAACGAAGATCGAGCAGCCGCAGGCGTCTGCCAAGTAGGAGCCGCCGCCATGATCTCAAAGTTCTTCATCGAGCGGCCGGTCCTGTCGAACGTCATCGCGCTGTTGATGATCCTGATCGGCGGCGTCGCACTGTTCAATCTCGCCATCGCGCAATACCCTGATGTGGTGCCGCCGACCGTGCAGGTCACCACGCGCTATCCCGGCGCCAGCGCCAAGACCGTGATCGACACCGTTGCCTTGCCGATCGAGCAGCAGGTCAACGGCGTCGAGGACATGCTCTACATGCAGTCCTACAGCGGCTCCGACGGCACCTATACCCTGACCGTGACCTTCAAGATCGGCACCGACCTCAACTTCGCACAGGTGCTGGTGCAGAACCGCGTCTCCAGCGCATTGTCGCAATTGCCGAGCGCGGTGCAGAACCAGGGCGTCACCGTGCAGAAGCGGTCGACCTCGATCCTCTTGTTCGTGACGCTGACCTCGCCGGACTCCAGATACGACAGCCTTTACCTGAGCAATTACGCCACCATCAACATCCGCGACGAGCTCTCGCGCCTGCCCGGCGTCGGCAACGTCACCGTGTTCGGCGCCGGCCAGTATTCGATGCGGGTCTGGCTCGATCCCAACAAGCTGCAGGTCCGTGGTCTCGTGCCGCAGGACGTCATCAACGCGATCCAGCAACAGAGCCAGCAGGTCTCTGCCGGCCAGGTCGGCGCGCCGCCGACGCCGCCGGGCCAGGCGTTCCAGTACACGCTCAACGTCAACGGACGGCTCGACGACACCAGCCAGTTCGAGAACATCATCGTCAAGTCAGGCACCAGCGGCGACGTCACGCGGGTGCGCGATGTCGGCTGGGTCGAATTGGGCGCGCAGACCTACAGCCAGATCTTCTCGCTCAACAAGCAACCGGCCGTCGGCATCGGCGTGTTCCAGTCGCCCGGCGCCAACGCGCTCCAGGTCGAGCAGGCCGTCGAGAAGAAGATGGCGGACCTCGCCAAGCGGTTTCCGGAAGGCATCAAATACGACACGCCGTTCGACACCACCAAGTTCGTCGAGGCCTCGGTGCACGAGGTCTACATGACCCTGATCGAGGCCGGCCTTTTGGTGCTGGTCGTGATCCTGGTGTTCCTGCAGGACTGGCGCGCGATGCTGGTGCCGGCGACGACCGTGCCCGTCACCATCATCGGCGCCTTTGCCGCGATGGCGGCGCTCGGCTTCACCATCAACATGTCGACGCTGTTCGCGATCGTGCTCGCGATCGGCATCGTCGTCGACGACGCCATCGTCGTGGTCGAAGGCGCCGCGCACAACATCGAGCAGGGCATGAACGGCCACGACGCCGCGATCAAGGCGATGGACCAGCTGTTCGCGCCGATCGTCGGCATCACTCTGGTGCTGATCTCGGTGTTTTTGCCGGCCTCGTTCCTCGCGGGGCTGACGGGGCACATCTATTCGCAGTTCGCGCTGGTGATCGCCGCGACCGCGCTGCTATCCGCCATCAACGCGGCGACGTTGAAGCCGACGCAATGCGCGCTGTGGCTGCGACCGACGGTGCCGCCGGAGCAGCGAAACCTCTTCTATCGCGGTTTCAACGCGGTCTATGACCGGGTCGAGCGCGGCTATACAAGGCTGATCACCTTCCTGTGCCGGCACGCCACCGTCTCGGTTGCGTTCGCGCTGCTGGTCATCGCAGCCAGCGGCTACGGCCTGTCGCGGGTGCCGACCGGCTTCCTGCCGATCGAGGACCAGGGCTATCTGATCGCCGCCGTGCAGCTGCCCGACGGCGCCGCGCTGGAGCGGACCCAAGCCGTGCTCGACAAAGCGAGCGGGCTGATCAAGGGGACGCCGGGCGTGGCGCAGGTCATCACCATCGCCGGCATCTCCGCGCTCGACAACAGCGCCAGCCTTGCCAATGCCGGCGTCGCCTACATCATCCTGAAGGATTGGGACGCACGCAAAGGACCGGGCGAGGATTTGCGCTCGCTGGTGTACGGGCTCAATGACAAGCTTGCGACCATCATGGAGGCGCGCACGCTGGTGCTGCCGCCGCCGCCGATCCAGGGCATCGGCAACGCCGCGGGCTTCTCGATGCAGGTCGAGCTGCGCGACGGCAACAGCGATTTCGCCAAGCTGCAGGCGATCACCGGCGCGATGGTCAGCAATGGCCAGAGCCAGAGCGCACTGCAGCGCGTGCAGTCCTCGTTCCGCTCGTCGGTGCCGCAATTCAACATCGAGATCGACCGGGTCAAGACCCAGACGCTGCACGTCACGACGGACCAGGTGTTCTCGGCGCTGTCGACCTATCTCGGCTCGTCCTATGTCAACCAGTTCAACAAGTTCGGCCGTGTGTTCCAGGTCTACACCCAGGCCGATCCCGCCTTCCGCGTCACCGAGAGCGACATCGCCAACATGCAGGTGCGCAACTCGAATGGCGACATGATCCCGATCGGCACCGTCGCCAAGATCACGCCGGCCACGGGACCGTCGCTGATCAGCCTCTACAATCTCTATCCATCCTCGACCGTGATCGGCCTGCCGGCGCAGGGCTACTCATCGGGCCAGTCGCTGAAGCTGATGGAGGAGATCGCCGACAAGACGCTGCCGCCCGGCACCGGCTATGAATGGACGGCGATGTCCTATCAGGAGAAGGCGGTCTCCAACCAGATCTACTGGGTGTTCGGCCTCGCCATGCTGCTGGTCTATCTCGTGCTCGCCGGTCAGTATGAGAGCTGGTACGCGCCGATCTCGGTGATCCTCGCGGTGCCGCTGTCGCTGCTCGGGCCGATGCTGATCCTGTCCGGGCTCAAGATCGACAATAACCTGTATTGCCAGATCGGCCTGATCCTCCTGATCGCGCTGTCGGCCAAGAACGCGATCCTGATCGTCGAGGTCGGGCTCGAACTGCACGGCCGCGACGGCAAGCCGGTGCTTGAGGCCGCGATCGAGGCGGCGCGCGCCCGCTTCCGCCCGATCCTGATGACGTCGTTCGCCTTCATCCTCGGCGTGGTGCCCTTGGTGCTCGCGACCGGCGCCGGCGCCAGCGCGCGCAAGTCGATCGGCATCACGGTGTTCTCGGGCATGCTGGCCTCGACCTGCCTCGCCGTGCTGTTCGTGCCGGCCTTCTTCGTGGTGGTGCAGCGGTTCGAGAACTGGCGGGCGAGCAAGAAGGTGGCGAAGGTGGAGACGGCGGCGGAGGTGAAGCCCTAAGAGCCGTTGAGTCGGATCGGCCGAGTCGCGTGCTCGGTGTAACCTTTCCCGCTTGCGGGGGAGGTCGGCGCGCAGAGCGGGGCGGGTGAGGGCTTTCTCCTCTTGGGGAGTGTCCCAATGCGGAAACACCCTCTCCCCAACCCTCTCCCGCAAGCGGGAGAGGGAGCGCACCGTCCACGCCGCTACAGCCACATACTAAGCCTTCTCCACCACCGCCGGCCGCGCCTCGCCGCTCGACACCAGCAGCACCGAGACTTTCGACTGCCTGAGCACCGCGTCGGCGACGCCGCCGAAGGAGAGATGGTCAGCCTGGATGCGGTCGACGCCCATGACGACGAGGTCGACGTCGGTGGTGTCGATCTCGCGCAGGATCGCGGCCTCCGGCGCCCGGTTCACCCGCAGCGTGGTGGTGATGTCGACGTCGTAACGGGCGGCCAGATCGCTGGCGTCCTTGAGGATGCCCGCCTCCTGGCCGAGGCCACGGGAGGCGCCGCGCTGCGCGCCCTTGTCGCGCGTCGTCGCGACATAGATCACCCGGAGCGAGCCTGACCCGGCCTGCGCCAGCGCGACCGCCACCTCGGCGCCGCGCTTGGAGATGCCGCTGCCGGAGACGGGAACGAGGATGTTGAGCGCCTCGGGCGCCGGCTGCTTCAGGTGCTTGCCCTTGGCCGCGACGATCGCAAGCGGTCCTTCGAATTTCGCAGCGATGTCGTCGATCCTCCGATCGAAACGGTCCTTGGCCGTCACGACCTTGTCGATGCCAACGACCAGGAGATCAAAACCCTTGCGCGCCTCGTCGGCGATGGTCTCGCCGAGTTCCGCCTGCCTCGCACGGGTGACGACATCGACGTTGCCGGCCTCGCCGTCGCCATGGGCGGACACGACTTCGGCGGCCTTTTTCACCACGGCTTCGTGGCTCTCCTCCTGGTCGCGGCCCTTCTCCTGTTCCTTGGCGCTCTTGCCGATATGCAGCACGGTGATCGGCAGGCCCCTCATGCCGGCGATCAGGCCGGCGATGTGGGCGGCAAAGGTGGCGTTGACGCTTTCGTCCACCGCCAGAAGAGGACGCTCGAGATTGGCGAGAAAGCCGCGCTTCTCGAATTCCTCCCGCTCCAGCCGTTCCTTCTCCTCCTTGTTCATCGGGAGCCTCGCCAGCGCGGCGCGCAGCATTGGCGGCATCGCCATCGTGGTCACGATCGCCATGGTCACGATCATCGTGAACAGGTTCTGGCTCAGCACGCCGATGGAGAGTCCAATGGTCGCGATGATCACCTCGGTCGAGCCGCGGGCATTCATGCCGCTCGCCAGCGCCAGCGACTCCCGCGTGCTCAGGCCGCCCAACGTGCCGCCGACGAAGGCGCCGCCGAACTTGCCGACGCTGGCGATCACCACCAGGAGGCCGGTGAGCATCAGCAGATTGGGATCACGCAGCACCGAGAGATCGGCGGCAAGGCCGGCGAGGCCGAAGAACACCGGCATGAAGAAGCTGGAGATCAGCCCGCGCAGGCGCTCGTCGATCTGCCGCGTCAGGATCGGGGATTCCCCGACCAGGATGCCGGCGACGAAGGCGCCGAGCACGGTGTGCACGCCGATCAGATGCGTGATCAGCGCCATCACGCTCATCAACAGCAGGATCACCGTGATGACCGCGGCCGCGCTGACGAGATTGTCGTTGGCCCAGCGGATCAGCTGGAACACCAGGCGGCGCCCGATGGTGAAGCTGACGGCGAGGAAGGCGAGCGTGCCCAGCACGGCCTTCGCCACCGAGGCGATATCCAGCGTGCCGTGCGAGGCCAGGCTGAAGATGACGGCGATGATGATCCAACCGATGGTGTCGTCGATCACGGCGGTCGCGACGATGATCTGACCGACATTGCGGCGCATGAAATTCATCTCGCGCACCACCACCGCGACGATCTTCACGGACGAAATCGACAGCGCCGTGCCCATGAACAGCGAAGCGACCAGGCGCTGTTGCGGATTAGGCAGCAGCGCATCGGGCAGGAACTCGCCGAGCGCAAAGCCGCAGGCGAAGGGCACGAGGATGCCGGCGATCGAGATCGCGATCGCGGCCTTGCCGACTTTCCTGACCAGCTTGAGGTCGGTCTCCATGCCGGTGAGCAGCAGCAGGAGCAGGATGCCCACTTGCGCGATGCCGTCGAGCATCGCCTTCTGCTCGGGTGCCTTCGGGAAGATCGCGTGCTGCGCTTCCGGCCAGATCCAGCCGAACAGCGACGGTCCGAGGATAATGCCGGCGAGCAACTCGCCGATCACCGAGGGCTGGCCGACGCGCTGCATGATCTCGCCGAGACCGCGACCGACCGCGATCAGGAGCACGATCTGCGTCACCAGCAGGAATTCGGACGGGGCAGCCGATTTGCCGCCCTCAGCACCGGCCGCAATGGTGGTGAGGACAAGCGCCGCGGGGACAAGGCCGACCGGTCGGAGCAGGCGCCATGGCATGCAGGTGTCTTTCCCCCTTCACCCCCGGTGTCGGGGCCGCGGGGATAGAACCCGCGGGAGGTGGGGCGGGTTCCACCCCGCTGGTGCCCCGGCCGCAGCGCAGCGCCTCTTCGGCGGTGCGCTGCAGAGCCGGGGCCTATGCCGCCGAGAAACTTGCCCGCAATTTTCTGGGTCCCGGCTCTGCGCCGCAACGCTTACGCCTTGCAGCTTGCCCGGGACACGGGCCCTCACACTGCAGCCGGCGTCCTGATCTCGCGGGGCAGGATGATGGCCGCCGCGACCGCCAGCAGGCAGAGCGCGGCGAAGGCGTGCAGCATGGTGACGAAGCCGCCCTGCTCGTAGAGCCAGGCGACCAGGCCGACCGAGGCGCCCGCCGCGGTGAACCCGATGAAATAGCGCACGGCGTAGGCGCGCGAGCGCCATTCCTCGCTGGTGTACTTGCCGACCATGGCGTCGTTCACCGTGACCTGCCCGAACGCACCCATGACGATGCCGATCGAGACCAGGATCAGCGGCAGATTGTTCAGGCTCGCTGCCAGATACAGGAATGGCGCCAGCATGAAGGACAGCGGCAGCGCCACCGTCTTCAGCGAATAGCGGTCGAGCAGCCGTCCGATCGTGTATTGCGTCATCGCGCCGAACACGTAGACGCAGGCCGCGATCACGCCGAGCAGCGCCGGGCTTTCCGTCAAATCCGCCAACCGCTCCGCGAACAGTTTTGGCAGCGCCACGGTGACGGCGTTGAACGTGGTGGAGATCGCGATCACCACGATCAGCAGCGACAGCACCACGCGCCACATGTCCTGCTTGGCCACCCGCGCCTGCGCCGCCGCCTGCTTGGAACCCTTGCGGTCCTCGTGCACGACCATCATCGCAAAGGCGATGCCGATCAGGATGGTGACCACGCCGGGAACGATGAAGGCAAAGCGCCAGCCGAGATACTGGCCGATCACGCCGGTCACCAGCGCGGAGGAGGCAACGCCGAGATTGCCCCAGACGCCGTTGATGCCCATCTCGCGGCCGAGCCGGTCGGCATAGGACACGATCATGGCGGTGCCGACGGGATGATAGATCGAGGCAAAGATGCCGATCGAAAGCAAGGCGGCACCGAGGTGCGCCGGGGTCTGCACGAGCCCGACCGAAATCATGGACGCCCCGATGCCGACGAAGAAGATCAGCATCATGTGGCGGCGGCTCCAGCGGTCGCCGAGCCAGCCGGTCAGCAGCGAGCCGGCGCCGAAGGCCACGAACCCCGGTGTCGCGTAGGGCAAGAGTTCCGAATAGGCCATGCCGAGCGCCGGCCCCATGATGATGACGGCGGCGGCGAAGATCAGCATCGCATAATGGTCGATGAAATGGCCTGCGTTGACGAAACTGATCACCCGGCTGGGGCTGTTCATACGAATCCTCTCCTGCTCCAATATGAGTTATATGTCCTCCCCATGACGGGATGCTGCCAATGACTGTCTTGGAAACGCCAATCCTGCGGGAGGTCCGGAGCAACCACCGCTCGCCCGCGGGCGTGCACCTGGTTGCGCGCGACTATCCCAAGGGCATGCGGATCGATCCGCACCTGCACCGCGAGGCGCAGCTGATCTATGCGGCGAAGGGCACGATGCAGGTGACGACGCCCGGAGGGCGGTGGCTGGTGCCGCCGGACCGGGCGGTGTGGGTCCCGGCCGGGCTCGAGCACGCCATCGACCTGCTCGCCGACATCGAGATGCGCACGCTGTATTTCGACCTGTCCTGGCTCAAGCGCGAGCAGCGCTATGACGGCCTGACCCGGGAATTCGTGGTGCGGGTGTCGCCGCTGCTCAACCAGGCGATCCTCGCGCTGTTCGACGCGCGCAACACGGAAGAGCGCACCGAGCTCTTGGTGCGCCTCGTGATGCTGGAATTGCACCAGGCCGAGGATTCCGCGACCTTCGTGCCGCTGCCGCACGAGCCGCGCTGCCGCCGCGCCGCGCTGATCGTGCTCGACGACCCCACGGGGCTGCACGACATCGACACCCTGGCGCGCGAGGTTGGAACTTCCGCGCGGACGCTGTCGCGGCTGTTTTCGACGGAGACGCAGCTGAGCTTCAAGAGCTGGTGCCAGCGCGCGCGGATCGCCGCGGCGATCCAGCGGCTCTCCACGGATGCGAATGTCTCGGTGAAGCAGCTCGCGACGCAGCTCGGCTATGCCAGCGTGCCGGCGTTCTCGGCCGCGTTCCGGCAGGTGACGGGGCGGACGCCGACGGAGTTTGCGGGGAAAGTGTAGCTCGTCGATACGAGCGCAGAACTCGTAGGGTGGGCAAAGCGGAGCGTGCCCACGCATTTTTCGCAATCGAGAGAGATCGTGGGCACGGCGCAAGTGCGCCTTTGCCCACCCCACGGTAGCGGTGCCCTCGGTGGCATTGCCGCGAAGGCAGGCATACCGGCATTCTCCAAGCGCACGGCCCAACTAAAGTTGCCGCATTCCTCCGCTTGATTGTGATCGGATTCCGCCCAAATCCCATGTAAGCTTCTGCAACGCACAAACCCGACACGAAAGTCCCGATGGCCAACGCCTTCTTCTCCGATCTGCTCGCCACCATCTCCGAGCGCGGCCGCACGCTGCTTCGTCGTGGCGAGTCCGCCGAAACCAGACGGGACGCCGACGGGCTGATCGATCTCTGCGATGCGCTGCTGTCGGGCCGGGGCGAGGCATCGGGCATCGCCATTGCGCGTGAGGTGCTCGACATCTACCGGGAGCTGGATGCGGCGGGACGCCGCGCCTTCTTCGACGGACTGGTGCGCGATTTCGGCCCGGACCGGGAGCGCCTGTCCAAGGCGATCGAGAAATGGCGCGCCGCGCCCAGCGACGAGGACGCAAGCTCGCTGCATTTCGCCTCGGAGCCGCGGCGGCAGGAGCTGATCCGCCGCCTCAACCGCGCGCCGGGCGGCACCGGCGATCTCGTCAACATGCGCGCCGATCTGCTCGGCATGATGAACGGGCACACCGATCTGGCCGCGCTCGATCGCGACGTCTCGCATCTTCTCTCTTCGTGGTTCAACAGGGGGTTTCTCGTGCTGCGCCGGATTGACTGGTCGACCCCGGCCAACATCCTCGAAAAGATCATCCGCTATGAAGCCGTGCACGAGATCTCCGACTGGGACGATCTGCGCCGCCGCATCGATCCGGTCGACCGCCGCTGCTACGCCTTCTTCCATCCGGCGATGGTCGACGAGCCCTTGATTTTCGTCGAGGTGGCGCTGACCGAGACGATCCCCGGCGCGATCGCGCCGCTGCTTGCGGTCGACCGCCAGTATCTGCCGATCGAGCGCGCGCGCACTGCCGTGTTCTATTCGATCTCCAATACCCAGCGCGGTCTCGGCGGCATCTCCTTCGGCAGCTTCCTGATCAAGCAGGTGGTGGAGGAGCTGCGCCGCGAAACGCCCAAGCTCGACAACTTCGTGACGCTGTCGCCGGTGCCTGGCTTCATGCCATGGGTGAAGCAGGACAAGGACCTGCCGCTGTCGGACGAGGACCGCGAGGTGCTGAAGCGCCTCGACGACCCCAAATGGTTCGAGAGCCCCGAGACGACGGCACAGCTCCGCGCCGTGATCGAGCCGCTCGCGGCGCACTATTTCCTGAAGGCACGCACGCCGAAGGGCAAGCTGATCGATTCCGTCGCCCGCTTCCATCTCGGCAACGGCGCCAGGCTGGAGCGCATCAACTGGCTCGGCGATCTCTCGCCGAAGGGCCTGCGCGAGTCCGCCGGCGTCATGGTCAACTATCTCTACCGCCTCGACGACATCGAGAAGAACCACGAGGCCTACGCGAATGACGGCGAGGTGGTGGCGTCGAGTGCGGTGAAGAAACTGCTGAAGGGCGAAGGGCGACGGCTGCTGGATATGCGGTTGTCGTAAGCGGCAAACTCAGTCGTCGTCCCGGACAAGCGAAGCGCTGATCCGGGACCCATAGCCACAGGGTTGGGTTTGGCGAAGACTCGGAGTTGCCGGCCCGCTCCATAACCTCTCCCTGGGGTTATGGGTCCCCGCGTTCGCGGGGACGACACCGAGTTGTTGGAGACGCCGTCGACCCTACTCCGCCAGCGCCTTCATCTCCTTGTAGAGATCCGACTTGCCTTCAAAACCGATGCCAGGAAGATCCGGCATGGTGATGTGGCCGTTCTCGACGCGCACACCATCCGGGAAGCCGCCGTAGGGCTGGAACAGGTCGGGATAGCTCTCGTTACCGCCCAAGCCCAAGCCGGCGGCGATGTTGAGCGACATCTGGTGGCCGCCGTGCGGGATGCAGCGGCTGGGCGACCAGCCGTGCGTCTTCAACACCTCCAGCGTGCGCTGATATTCGCACAGGCCGTAGGACAGGGCACAGTCGAATTGCAGCCAGTCGCGGTCGGGGCGCATGCCGCCGTAGCGGATCAGGTTGCGGGCGTCCTGGTGGCTGAAGAGATTCTCGCCCGTCGCCATCGGGCCCGGATAGAATTCGGCGAGCGCGGCCTGCAGCGCGTAGTCGAGGGGATCGCCGACTTCCTCGTACCAGAACAAGGGATAGTCGCGCAGCATCTTGGCATAGGCGATGCCGGTCTCGAGGTTGAAGCGGCCGTTGGCGTCGACGGCAAGCTGCGCGTCCTTGCCGATCTCCTTCAGCACCGCCTCGATGCGGGTGCGGTCGTCCTCGATTGCCGCGCCGCCGATCTTCATCTTCACGACGTTGTAGCCGCGATCGAGATAGCCGCGCATCTCAGCCCGCAGCATCGAGAGGTCCTTGCCAGGATAGTAATAGCCGCCGGCAGCGTAGACGAAGACGCGCGGATTAGCCTTGACGCCATGACGTTCGGCGAGCAGGCGAAACAGCGGCTTGCCGGCAATCTTGGCCACCGCATCCCACACCGCCATGTCGATGGTGCCGACTGCGACCGAACGCTCGCCGTGGCCGCCGGGCTTCTCGTTGGTCATCATCGCGCCCCAGACCTTGTCGGGGTCGAGATTGTCGCCGGCCGCATTCAGCAGCGAGTTCGGATCGGCCTCGCTGATGCGCGAGGCAAAACGCTCGCGGATCAACCCGCCCTGCCCGTAACGGCCGTTGGAGTTGAAGCCGTAGCCGATCACGCGCTTGCCGTCGCGCACGACATCGGTGACGACGGCGACGAGGCTCGTCGTCATCTTGGTGAAGTCGATATAGGCGTTGCGGATCGGCGAGGAGATCGGCTTGGTGATCTCGCGGACGTCGACGATGCGGACGGACATGGGGTATCAACTTTCTCTTTTCGTCATTCCGGGGCGATGCGCAGCATCGAACCCGGAATCTTGAGATTCCGGATTCTCGCTACGCGAGCCCCGGAATGACGGCTTCGCCGTCACTTCTTATCCCTGAAATACGGCTCCACGGGCCCGTGCACCTTGATGGTCAGCGGGTTGCCGTGGCGGTCCTTGGCGTTCCCTGCGGTGACGCGGACCCAGCCTTCGCTGATGCAGTACTCCTCGACATTGGTCTTCTCGACGCCTTTGAAGCGGATGCCGACGTCGCGCGACAGGATGTCCGCGTTGTAGAAGGGGCTGTTCGGATCGACCGACAGGCGGTCCGGAAATTCGTCGCTCATGATTGTCTCGCTCATAACAGGGTCTCGATTTGATTCCGCAATCCTTCGGGCCGTGCGGTCGGCGCGTAGCGCGCGATTACGCGGCCCTGACGGTCCACCAGGAATTTGGTGAAATTCCATTTGATGGAGGCCCCTAACAGGCCCGATTGCTGGTGTTTCAGGTACTCATACAGAGGGTGCGCATGGGCACCGTTGACGTCGATCTTCTCGAACAGGGGAAAGGTGACGTCGTAATTGGTCGAGCAGAACGCCTGGATCTCAGCTGCCGGCCCCGGCTCCTGCGCGCCGAACTGGTTGCAGGGAAAGCCGAGCACGGAGAAGCCGCGCGGCGAGAGATCGCGGTGCAGATCCTCAAGGCCACGATATTGCGGCGTGAAGCCGCATTTGCTCGCGGTGTTGACGATCAGGAGCACCTGCCCCTCGAAGCGGCGGAGCGCAACCTCCTCACCCGCGAGCGAGTTGGCCTTGAAATCGTAGATCGCGGACATCGCTAACCCACGGGATCGATCGGCGACGGCGGCACGCCGCCCGCCTCGATCGCCTCGCCTGCGAGCAGGCAGAGATCCTCGCGATAGCGGCCCGAGACGATATGCACGCCGACGGGCGCCTTGCCGACGAGACCCGTGGAGACCACGAGGCCCGGCAGACCCATGAAGGGAATGGCGATCTGCGGCAGCTGTGCTTCCCAGACCCGCTTGAAGGACTCCTCGTCCTTGCGGTCGAGATGATCGGGGAACGGCAGTTCGCCGGACACCGGCGTCAGCAGCACGGCGTATTTCTCGAAGAACAGCATCCAGTCGCGGGTCAGCGTGGCTCTTCGGGTCAGAGCCTTGGCATAGTTGGCCTGGTCCATCGGCGTGACCCTGGCGCGGTTGCCGCGCAGGCACGCCAGCGCGCCGGGATCGCCCTCGCGCTCGGCCATCTCCAGCTGGGCCTCATAGCCGTCGCCGAGCCAGAGCTTGATCTGCCATTCGACCGCCTCGCGCATCGGCGGCGTATCCTCGATGATGTCGACGGTCCAGCCGGCGCGCTCCAGCCGCTTGCCGGCATCGCTCACCGCCGCCTTCACCTCCGGCGTGGTGGCAAGCCCGCCGGGATTGAGGCAGAGCGCGGCGCGCTTTTCCCGCGCTGGGCCTTCGAGCGGCACCGGTGCGAACCAGGGGTCGCGGATGTCGCGGGCCGACATCGCAGCCAGCGAAATCCTGATGTCGTTGACGGTGCGCGCCAGCGGACCCGACACCGCCATGATCTGCGGCCCGATCGGACGCTCCGGCAGCGCCGGATTGAAGGCGGGGATGCGGCCGAGCGTCGGGCGAAGGCCGTGCACGCCGCAGGCATAGGCGGGATAGCGGATCGAGCCGGCAATGTCGGTGCCATGAGCGATGTGGCCGATGCCGGCCGCAACCGCCGAACCGGCGCCGCCGGACGAGCCGCCCGGGGTCAGCGAAGCATCGCGCGGGTTCTTGGTGTCGCCATGGACGAGGTTGGTGGTGAACCAGCGATAGGAGAAGGCCGGGCAATTGGTGCGGCCTAGCAGGACGGCGCCGGCCTTGCGGAAATTGGCGACCACCGGATTGTCCTCCCGCGCGATCAAATCGCGCTGGAGCTTCAGGCCGTTGGTGGTGGCAAAGCCCTCCTGGTCGACATTGGCCTTGATGGTGACGGGCACGCCGGCGAGCACGCCGGGGTCCTCGCCCCGCGCGATGGCGGCATCGACGGCGTCGGCCTGCTTGAGCACGTCGTCCGGCCGGTGGTCGATCACGGCGTTGAGCTGGGGATTGACCGCATCCAGGCGGGCGAGACCGGCCTTGGCCGCCTCCCTGGCGGACACCTTTTTGGACTTGACGAGGGTGGCGAGGTCGGCAGCCGACAGGCGCCAGAGATCTTGCATGGCTTGCTCCGTGTAACCGGCGTCTTTTAGCGCCGGGAACGCGGCAAAGCCATGCGGATTTCGCAGAGGCGAAGGGCGGGAGGTGAGCTCTCAATTGATTGCTGGATCGAGGAGCGGGCTCGATAACCTCTCCCGCTTGCGGGTGAGGTCGCGCCGAAGGCGCGGGTGAGGGTTCTCTCCGCTTGGGGAGTCTTCGTTGTCGAGACACCCTCTCCCCAGCCCTCCCCCGCAAGCGGGAGAGGGAGCACACCGCCGCCGCGGCTGCGTTTCAGTACAATGTCGGCCTCAATGCCGCGTCGCGGACGCGTCCGGGATGTCCAGCAGCGCTTCGGTGAAGGGGAACTCCAGCACGATCTCGCCTTCGGCGTCGGTCACCTCGATCACGGCGTCCAGCAGGGCGCGCTGGGTGCCCTCGGATTTCACCACCTCCAGGATCATCTGGCGGGCGACCTCCCAGGCGCGGTCGGGGTTGCGCAGGTCCTCGCCTTCGGGATCCACGATCAGTTCGTCGCCGATACGGGTGTTGAAGAAATATCTGGGCATCATCGAGATCCAGCTAGAGTCGCCTGTACCGGATTGAAAGCTGCACTGCACTCACAACTGCTTTATCAGGACAGGCTTCGCGACCGAATGCGCCGGACGCAAGGCAGCACCTCAGAGGTGGTGTTCCCAATGGCATTTTTCGCGGCGCAACATGGCCTTCTCGGGAAAATTTCACTGGCGAACTTCTCCGCGCGCACTAATTTAACGGGTGGGCGGATACGTCCGAATTCGCGAAAATGGAGTGCCAAAATGGCCTGGAAAGCCCCGAAGATCGTCGAAGTGCCCTGCGGCATGGAAATCAACATGTATGTGAGCGCCACCCGCAAGTAAGCGGTTGGTGATCTGCGTTCAGCGCAGGTGGGTCTTTCGGTCACGACCGGTTTCCGAATGAGGGAAATCGTGTCGGCCTGAGATCCACCTCCGTGACGTTGCTTCCAGGAGACGGATCATGCTTCGCGTCGTCGTCCTGGGCGCCGCAGCCGGCGGCGGAGTGCCGCAATGGAATTGCGGCTGCGAGGGCTGCCGGGCGGCCCGTGCGAACGGCCATGAGCTTTATCGAACCCAGGCCTCGGTCGCTTTCAGCGGCGATGGCGAGCACTGGTTCCTGATCAACGCCTCCCCGGACCTGCGCCAGCAATTGAATGCCACGCCGCAACTGCACCCCAAGGCCGGGGCGCTGCGCCATACGCCGATTGCGGGCGTGATCCTGACCAACAGCGAAGTGGATGCGGTGGCAGGCCTGCTCTCGATGCGCGAAAGTTCGCCGTTCACGATCTATGCGCATGAGAAGGTGCTGGCGATCCTGGCCAGCAATAGCATCTTCAACGTGCTGAACGAGAAGCACGTGCGGCGCCAGCCGATCGCCATCAGCGAGCCGTTCGAACCGCGGTTACCGGATGGCGCGCGATCGGGGCTGGAAGTGCTGGCCTTCGCAGTCCCCGGCAAGTCGGCCTGGTATCTGGAAGGCAAGGCGCATCCGGGCGGGGAGAGCGGCGACGGCGACACGCTGGGCCTGAAGATCACCGACAAGGCGACCGGCAAGTGTTTCTACTTCATCGCCGCCTGCGCCGAGGTGACCGATGCGCTCAAGGCCGAGATCGACGGCGCTTCGCTCGTGTTCTTCGACGGCACGGTCTGGCAGGACGACGAGATGATCAAATGCGGCCTCGGCCACAAGACCGGCAAGAGCATGGGACATGTCGCCATGTCCGGCGAGGACGGCGCCATCGCACGGCTGGCCGACCTCGCTATCGACAGGAAGATATTTCTGCATATCAATAACTCGAACCCGGCGCTGCTGCCCGCCTCATCCGAGCGCAAGGCCGCTGAGGCGGCGGGCTGGCAGATACCGGCGGATGGAACGGAGATCGTGCTGTGAATGCGGCGTCAATGACTGGAATGACTGCGCTCTCGATCGGCAAGGATTTGAGGCTCAACTCGGCCGAGGAGCTCGAGGCAGCGCTGCGCCACATCGGCGCGACGCGCTATCACAGCCTGCACCCGTTCCATAAGCTCTTGCACGGCGGCAAGCTGAACAAGGGCCAGGTGCAGGCCTGGGCGCTGAACCGCTACTATTACCAGAGCACGATCCCGATCAAGGACGCGGTGGTGATCTCGCGCTTCCGCGACCGCGCCACGCGCCTGGAATGGCGCCACCGCATCGAGGACCATGACGGCGATGTCGGCTCCGAGGGCGGCATCGAGCGCTGGATCAAGCTGACGGAAGGACTCGGGCTCGACACGGCTTACGTGGAATCGACCGAAGGCATCTTGCCGGCGACGCGCTTCGCGGTCGAAGCCTACGTCCACTATTGCCGCGAGAAGAGCCCGCTGGAGGCGATCGCCTCCTCGCTCACCGAACTGTTCGCGCCGAGCATCCATGAAGAGCGCATCGCGGGCATGTTGCAGCACTACGACTTCGTGAACCCCGACATCATGAGCTACTTCAAGCGTCGCCTGACGCAGGCGCCGCGCGATGCCAATTTCGCGCTCGACTATGTCCGGACGCATGCGCGGACGCCGGAGGAGCGCGCCTCCGTCTGCAACGCGCTGATCTTCAAGACCAACGTGCTATGGGTGCAGCTCGACGCGCTCCAGCACGCCTATGTCGAGGGCAATATTCCGCCGGGCGCGTTCGTGCCCAAAGCGAGCTGAAGAGGAACTGGAATGGCCGGGCCGCGGAACATCAGCGTCAGCGAGGCGAGCCGCCCGGTGCTGCCGCGGCATGCCAAGCTGAAATATGACGAGACGCGGAAGGTCTGGGTGATCCTGGCACCGGAACGGGTGCTGGCCCCGGACGAGATCGCGGTCGAGGTCTTGCGGCTCTGCAACGGCGAGCGCAATGTCGGCGATATCGCCGACCAATTGGCGGCGAAATACGCCGCGCCGCGCGAGGCGATCCTGGCCGACGTCATCGTCATGCTGCAGGATCTCGCCGACAAGGGCTTTCTCACGGAGGCCCGGGAGAAGACGTCATGAGCGATGTGCTCGGCAATCCCATCATCCCCCCTGACGCCAGCGACAGCCTCGCGGTGCTGGAGAAGCAGCGCTCGACGGCGGAGACATTCGGCATTCCGCTCGCGGTGCTGCTGGAGATCACGCACCGCTGCCCGCTGCAATGCCCCTATTGCTCCAACCCGGTCGAGCTCGATCGCTCCGGCAAGGAGCTGACCACGGAGGAATGGAAGAAGGTGCTCAGCGAGCTCGCCGAGATCGGCGTGCTGCAGGTGCATTTCTCCGGCGGCGAACCGACGGCGCGCAAGGACCTCGTCGACCTCGTCAAGCATGCCAGCGACGTCGGCCTCTACACCAATCTCATCACCTCGGCCGTGCTGCTGACGCGCGAGAAGCTCGGCGAGCTCGCCGATGCCGGGCTCTGCCATGTGCAGATCTCGTTCCAGGGCATCGAAGAAGGCCTCGCCGATCGCGTCGCCGGCTACAAGGGCGGGCACCGCAAGAAGCTCGAGGTCGCAAAGTGGACGCGCGAGCTGGACCTGCCGCTCACCGTGAACGCGGTGATGCACCGGCAGAACCTGCATCAGCTGCCTGATATCATCCAGATGTCCATCGATCTCGACGCCGACCGGCTCGAGGTCGCCAATGTGCAGTATTACGGCTGGGCGTTGAAGAACCGCGCCGCGCTGATGCCGACCGTGGCGCAGCTGGACGAGTGTACGCGCATCGTCGAGGAGGCGCGCGAGCGGCTGAAGGGCACGCTTGCGATCGACTACGTCGTCCCTGATTATTACGCGCTGCGGCCGAAGAAATGCATGGGCGGCTGGGGCCGGCAATTCTTCAACATCTCGCCAGCCGGCAAGGTGCTGCCCTGCCACGCCGCCGAGAGCATCACCGGGCTCGACTTCGAATCCGTCCGCTCCAATCATTCGATCGCCTGGATCTGGCAGAACTCGGAGGCCTTCAACCGCTATCGCGGCACCGGCTGGATGAAGGAGCCGTGCAAGTCTTGCGAATTCCGCGAGATCGATTTCGGCGGCTGCCGCTGCCAGGCCTTTGCGCTGACCGGGGACGCCGCCAACACCGATCCGGCCTGCGCGCTGTCGCCGCTGCACGAAACCATCTTCAAGCAGGCCGAGCGTGAGGCCGAGGGCGAGACCAGCCGCTTCCTCTATCGCAACTTCGCCGGCGGTACTCTGGAATCCGAGAATGGGGCCTGACGCCGACGCAGGCACAGCGGCGAGGCGCGCCGATCCCTTTGCGCCGCTGACCTCCGACATGCTCGACGTCGGCGACGGCCATGAGCTCTATGTCGAGAGCGTCGGCCGCAGCGACGGCATTCCCGCGATCTATCTGCATGGCGGGCCCGGCAGCGGCTGCCAGCCCGATCATCGCCGGCTGTTCGATCCCGACCGCTTCTGCGCCGTGCTGTTCGACCAGCGCGGCTGCGGCCGCAGCCGTCCCAAGGGATCGCGCGAGCACAACACCACGGCCCATCTGATCGCCGACATGGAGAAAATCCGCGACAAGTTCGGCTTCGACCGCTGGATGGTAGTCGGCGGCTCCTGGGGCGCGACGCTGGCGCTGGCGTACGCGCAGGCCCATCCCGAGCGCGTCTGCGGCATCGCGCTGCGTGCAACCTTTCTGGGCACGCGGGCGGAGGTCGAGACGGCCTTCACGGTACGCCTGCCGCAATTCTATCCCGCACTCTACGAGGATTTTCTGAGCGTGCTGCCGCCCGGGGAACGCGCGCATCCGGTGGAAGCCTATTATCGCCGCATCCTCGATGCCGATCCGGCCGTTCACGGACCCGCGGCCCGCGCCTGGCACGACACCGAGCGCGCATTGTCGGAGCACAAGGCGGCCAAGACGCGGCTGGACCTGGCGTCGCTGAACGTCTGGCGCACGCTGCCGGCGACGCCGTTCATGGAGGCGCATTACTTCAGCAACGACAGCTTCATGAACCAAGACCAGCTGCTGCGGAACGCGGACCGGCTCGCCGGCATTCCCGGCATTATCGTGCAGGGCCGCTACGACCTGTTGTGCCCCCCTGAGACATCACACGCGCTCGCGAAAGTTTGGCCGGGTTCCGAGTTTCGCATCGTGGAAGAAGCCGGACATTCGCTCTATGATACCGGCGTGAGGGATGCGGTGATGAAGTCGATCGCGGACCTTGCTTCGAAGATCGGGCGATGAGAGGACAAGAAGAATGCCGCTCGCCGGAAAGGGCATGCTGCTGACGTCGATGAATATCGACACAGCCAATGAGGCCGATTTCAACCGCTGGTATGATCGCGAGCATCTGGAAGAGCGCGTTGCGATCGAGGGCTTTCTGGAAGCGCGGCGCTATGTCGCGCATGCCGCCAATCCCAAATATCTCTCGCTGTACTCGACTGCGACGCTCGACGTGCTCGACAGTCCGCCCTATCGGGCGCGGCTTGCCAATCAGACCGAATGGTCGCGGCGGAGCATGGCGCATTTCAAGGACATGCTCCGTGTCGCCGCTCGCATTACCATCAGCAACGGCACCGGCCGCGGCGCTGCGCTCGGCGTGGTGCGGCTGCGGCCGACGCCCGACAATGCGACGCCCTGGCGTGATGCACTGCAAGAAAAGCTGGCGCCGGAGAAGCGCGACGGCATCATCTCCATGCATCTGCTCGAGAGCGAGCCGGAATTGTCTGGCGCAACGGCGGACATTCCGGCGGTGCGCAACGAAGGCGCACGCGACTGGTTCGTGCTGATCGACGGCACGCATGTCGGCGCAGTCTCGGCCGTGATCGCCGAGCGCTTCACCGGCCCTGCTGCATCACCCTTCCCGCTGCCCGTCTCGGTCGGGACTTACAGCCTGATGTGGGACCTCGCGAAGAGCGATATCGCACGCGGCTGAACATATCTGCATCGCAACATATTGCACCGCACGCGCACCGCGCGCGGCCGCTAATGCTATGCGCGCGTGGCTCCTATGAAAGAGGGGACGCGCAAAACTTTGCCGTTGTACTTCGGAGAGGTTCTAATAAGCTAACCCAATGACGTCATTCAGAAACCAGATCGACGCGCGTTAAGCGTTCGCCAAGCTCAGAAGAGGCCGCCGGGTCTTTGAGCCTGCGCGGACAGGGTAGGAATGAAACCGACCGATATCGCGGCCCCCGACTACTTTCACAAAGTGGTCGATTGCCAATGGGCCTGTCCTGCGCACACCCCGGTTCCCGAATATATCCGACTGATCGCACAAGGCCGCTACAGCGACGCCTACATGATCAATTGGAAATCGAACGTGTTTCCCGGAATTCTGGGACGCACCTGCGATCGTCCATGCGAGCCGGCGTGCCGCCGCGGACGTGTCGAGGAGACGCCGGTCGCGATCTGCCGGCTCAAGCGCGTCGCCGCCGATTTCAAGGACGACATCAAGCAGCGCCTGCCGCGCCCCTCACCGAAGAACGGCAAACGCGTTGCCTTCGTCGGCGGTGGTCCGGCCTCGCTGACGGTGGCGCGCGATCTGGCGCCGCTCGGCTATCACTGCACCGTGTTCGATGCCGATCCGGAAGCCGGCGGCATGATGCGCACGCAGATCCCGAAATTCCGCCTGCCCAATTCGGTGATCGACGAGGAGACCGGCTACATCCTGGGTCTCGGCGTCGAGTTCAGAGGCGGCCACCGCATCGAGAGCATGAAGGCACTGCTCGCGGAGAAATATGATGCGATCTTCGTCGGCTCCGGCGCGCCGCGCGGCCGCGAGCTCGACATTCCCGGCCGCAAGGAAGCGGCTGGCAACATCCATATCGGCATCGAGTGGCTGGCCTCGGTCTCGTTCGGCCATGTCGACAAGATCGGCAAGCGCGTGATCGTGCTCGGCGGCGGCAACACCGCGATGGATTGCTGCCGCACCGCGCGCCGCCTCGGCGGCGAGAAAGTCACGGTGATCGTGCGCTCCGGCTTCGAGGAGATGAAGGCCTCGCCGTGGGAGAAGGAGGACGCAATCCACGAGGATATTCCGATCCTCAATTACATGGTGCCGGTTGCATTCAAGCACGTCGCCGGCAAGCTCATCGGCGTCACCTTCCAGCACGTCAAAGCCGAATTTGACGCCAAGGGCCGCCGTAACCTCGTGCCTTCGGGCGATCCCGATCAGACCATTCCCTGCGACGACGTGCTGGTGGCGGTCGGCCAGGAGAACGCCTTCCCCTGGATCGAGCAGGATTGCGGCATCGAGTTCGACAAATGGCACATGCCCAAGGTCGATCCCAAGACATTCGCCTCGACCAATCCAAAGGTGTTCTTCGGCGGCGATGCTGCATTCGGCCCGAAGAACATCATCTGGGCGGTGGCGCACGGCCATGACGCCGCGCTGTCGATCCACAAGATGCTCTCGGGTGAGGACATTACCGAGCGTCCGCTGCCCGACGTGCATGTCTCATCGCAGAAGATGGGCATCCACGAATGGAGCTATGACAACGACATCTCGATCGACAAGCGCTACAAGGTGCCGCATCGCGACAAGGTGATCGCGCTGAAGGACATCCGCGCCGAGGTCGAGCTCGGCTATGACGTCAAGCTGGCGCTGGGCGAAGCCGAGCGCTGCCTGAACTGCGACGTCCAGACCGTGTTCTCGACCTCGCTCTGCATTGAATGCGATGCCTGCGCGGACATCTGCCCGATGGATTGCATCACCTTCACCGGCAACGGCGAGGAAAGCGACCTGCGCCAGCGCCTGAAGGCGCCCTCGCCGCATCCGGACCAGGACCTCTACGTCTCCTCGGATCTCAAAACCGGGCGCGTAATGGTGAAGGATGAGGACGTCTGCCTGCATTGCGGACTGTGCGCCGAGCGCTGTCCCACCGGCGCCTGGGACATGCAGAAATATTTCATCGAGATGACCCACGCAGGTTCGACATGCCCGACAAAAAGCCGATCAGCAGCGTAAACGACTTCGTCGTCCGCTTCGCCAACGTCAACGGCTCGGGCTCGGCCAGCGCCAACGAAATGTTCGCACGCGCGATCCTGCGGCACGGCGTCCCGGTCTCCCCGCGCAACATCTTCCCCTCCAACATCCAGGGCCTGCCGACCTGGTACGAGGTGCGGGTGACCGAGGACGGCCATCTCGGCGCCCGCGGCGGCGTCGACATGATGGTCGCGATGAACCCGCAGACCTGGGACAAGGACGTCGCCGGCATCGAGCCCGGCGGCTATCTGTTCTACGATTCCACCAAGCCGATGCCGTCGACCAAATTCCGCGACGACATCACCGTGATCGGCGTGCCGCTCACCGCCATCACCAACTCGACCTACACCGATCCGCGCCAGCGCCAGCTGTTCAAGAACATCATCTATCTCGGCGCGCTCTCGGCGCTGCTCGACATGGACCCGAAGCTGATCGAACAGCTGATCGGCGAGCAGTACAAGGGCAAGGAGAAACTGCTCTCCTCCAACGTCCACGCACTGCATTTGGGGCGCGACTGGGCGCTGCAGAATTTGAAATGCCCGCTCGGGCTGCGGGTGAAGAAATCCGACAAGGTCGGCGACCGCATCTTCATCGAGGGCAACAGCGCTGCCGCGCTCGGCGCCGTCTATGGCGGCGCGACGGTGTGCGCGTGGTATCCGATCACTCCGTCCTCGTCGGTGGCGGAAGCCTTCACCAGCCATTGCAAGAAGTACCGCCACGACCCTGAGACCGGCAAGGCGAAGTATGCGATCGTGCAGGGCGAGGACGAGCTGGCTTCGATCGGCATCGTCATCGGCGCGTCCTGGAACGGCGCCCGCGCGTTCACCGCAACCTCCGGCCCCGGCATCTCCTTGATGACGGAATTCATCGGCCTCTCATACTTCGCCGAGATTCCGGCCGTGATCATGAACATCCAGCGCGCCGGCCCCTCGACGGGCATGCCGACCCGCACCCAGCAATGCGACATCATCGCCTGCGCCTATGCTTCGCATGGCGACACCAAGCACGTGCTGCTGTTCCCCGAAGATCCCGCCGAGGCCTTCGAGTTCGCGGCCGCCGCCTTCGATCTCGCCGAGCGGCTGCAGACCACGATCTTCCTGATGCTCGACCTCGACATCGGCATGAACCACCGGCTCTGCCGCCCGCTGAAGTGGGACGACGCAAGGCAATACGACCGCGGCAAGGTGATGACCGAGGAGATGCTGGAAGAGGGGCGCGACTTCGGCCGCTATCTCGACGTCGACGGCGACGGTATCCCCTACCGCACCTATCCCGGCACGCACCCGACCAAAGGCTCCTATTTCACCCGCGGCACCTCGCGTGATCGCTATGCGCGCTACTCCGAGGAAGGCTCGGTCTACGCCGACAACATGCAGCGCCTGATGCGCAAGTTCGAGACCGCGCAGGACCTGGTACCGCGGCCGCTGCAGGCCAATGCGGAGCGGCCGACCAAATACGGCGTGATCTATTTCGGCTCGACCTCGCCGGCGATGGACGAGGCGATCGGTCTCTTGGAAGCGCGCGGGCATCAGCTCGACCGCCTGCGCATCCGCGCCTTCCCATTCCATTCGAGCGTGGCGAGCTTCCTCGCCGAGCACGATTTCGTCTACGTCGTCGAGCAGAACCGCGACAGCCAGCTCCGCCAGCTGATCGTCAACGAGAACGGCATCGACCCGGTGCGCCTCGTGCCGATCGTGCACTATGACGGCTCGCCGATCACCGCCCGTTTCATCGCGAAAGCCATTGGCGACCACCAGGATCACCTCAAGGTGACCCCGCTCCGCAAGGCCGTGTCATGACCTACATCGCAAAGCCGAAATTCCATCATCCCGGCCTCAAGAAGAACGAGCTCGGCTACACCCATCGCGACTACGAGGGCAAGATCTCGACGCTGTGCGCCGGCTGCGGCCATGATTCGATCACGGCCTCGATCATCGAGGCCTGCTACGAGCTCTCGATCGAGCCGCACCGGGTGGCGAAGATCTCCGGCATCGGCTGCTCGTCGAAGACGCCGGACTATTTCCTCGGCAATTCGCACGGCTTCAACTCCGTGCACGGCCGCATGCCATCCGTGCTCACCGGCGCCAACCTCGCCAACCGCGATCTGATCTATCTCGGCGTGTCCGGCGACGGCGATTCCGCGTCGATCGGGTTCGGCCAGTTCGCACACTCGATCCGGCGCGGCGTCAACATGACCTATATCGTCGAGAACAACGGCGTCTACGGGCTGACCAAGGGCCAGTTCTCGGCCACCGCCGACCGCGGCTCGAAGTCCAAGAAGGGCGTCACCAACACCGACAACGCCATCGACCTCGTCGCGATCGCGCTGCAGCTGGGCGCCACCTTCGTGGCGCGCAGCTTCTCCGGCGACAAGACCCAGCTGGTGCCGCTGATCGCGGCCGCGATCCGCCACAAGGGCGCCTCCTTCATCGACGTCATCAGCCCCTGCATCGCCTTCAACAACCATGCCGGCTCGACCAAGAGCTTCGACTATGTCCGCGAGCACAACGACGCCGTGAACCGGCTCGACGTGCTGGTCGGCCGCGATCCCATTGCCGTCGACTACGCGCCCGGCACGGTGCAAATGGTCGAGCAGCACGACGGCAGCAAGATCGCACTGCGCAAGATCGACGCCGACTACGATCCGCATGATCGGCTCGGGGCCCAGACCTTCCTCGCGCGGCACGCCGCCAAGGGCCAGATCGTCACCGGGCTTCTCTACGTCGACCCCGACGCCGAAGACCTGCACGAGCACCTCAACACGGTCGCCACGCCGCTCAACACGCTGGAGGCGGACACGCTGTGCCCGGGTTCGGCGGTGCTGGACAAGATCAACGCCAGCCTGCGGTGATCATCTCCGCCGCTCTAAAGCAGGCGATCTGACGCGTATGGTGATCTTCTCCGACACGACAGGCGGCTCGAACGGATAGTGCCTGGCGTCGCCGAGCACCAGTTGCAACGTGTGCGTCCCCGGCGGAAGGTCGAGCAAGGTTTCGGTCTGCCCTGCGCCGAAATGCAGGTGCGACTTGTCCTGCGGGATCGGCTCCTTGGAATCGATGGGGTCGTTGACGTCGACGAACAGATGGTGATGACCGGCGTTCTGGTAGTCGTCGCCGGCATGAGTGACTCCCATATTGCGCAAGCCGAACCTGACCCAGAAGCCACCACGAACCTTCTGTCCGTCATGCGGCGTGATGAAATAGAGCTTCGCATCCTTCGGGGCGGCCTTGCCTTGCGACAAGGCTGCGCCCGGAAGCAATGCGATCGCCGCTGACAGCGCGATGCAGCGAAGGATTTGCATCAAACCTGCTCCTGGGCTTAAGGACCGAGCGCGACGCGGAATCCATGCGTCGGATATCGAACATTGGTATCGTAGCCATCGCGATTGGATGGCCTCACATATCTCGCATCGTTCTTCCACGAGCCCGAGCGCAGAACGTGCGAGCTGCAGTCCCCGCCACTCCATGCCGAGCCGTCAGTGGGCGCGCCCTGATAGGTCTTGTGCCAGCAGTCCTCGACCCACTGATCGATACCGCCACCCATGTCGTGGAGGCCGAACGGATTCGGCTTGAAGCTGCCGACCTTCGCGGGCTGCTCGGCCGCAAGGTCACCGCAATCCTTGCATCCGGCCATGCCTGGCTGGAGCTTGTCGCCCCACCAATATTTGCTCTGCGTGCCGCCGCGCGCCGCGTATTCCCATTCGGCTTCGCTCGGAAGCCGGTAGGGCTTCTTCGTCGCCTGCGCGAGATACCCCGCATATTGCTGCGCGTCGGTCCAGCTCACATTGCTGATCGGCGCATCGTCTTTGCCGGTAGCGGTGAAGCTGCACGCCTTTGCGGCCGCGCATTCGTTCCATTCCTGCACGGTCACCGGATATTTGCCGATCGAGAACGGTTTGACGGTGACCTGGTGGACAGGACGTTCGGTCGGATCGTCATTGCTCCCCATCGCAAAACTGCCACCGCGAATGGCGATCATCTCTGGTTCGCGGAGCGGCGGGGCCGATGGGCTGGGCGGTGCGACCGACAGGCTGGGCGGCGCGGCCGACGGGCTGGGCGCCGGTGCCGGCGACGATGCCAATGACGGAGATGGTTGCGGCGTTTGCGTCGCCGCTTCGCGCGGCGGGGCCTGTGGGCTCGGGGACGCAGCCGGCGCAGCGGCCTGCTCGCCCACTCTACCCTGCGGCTGCGCCAGCAGATACCACAGCACGCCGGTCGCAATCACCAGCAGCGTGATGCCAAGGAGGAAGATCAGAGTATTCTCGCGCCGTCCTCGCGTACTTCCGACGGCATCTGCGTCCGGTAGCACGCGATAGACGCGCACCGGATCCGTGATGTTCTTGACCTTGCGATCCCCGAGCGACTCGTAGCCGCACACCACCTTGTGCTTGATCTGCTCGTAGATCGCGCCTGAGATATAGACCTGACCGGGCTCGGCGATACCCTCGATACGTGTGGCGATGTTGACTCCGTCGCCGTAGACATCGTCCGGCTCCACGATCACGTCACCGAGATTGACGCCGATCCGGTATTCGAGCCGGGAATGCTTCGGAAGCGAGGCATTGCGGCCGATGAGGTTCTGCTGGATGACAATGCTGCAGCGAACGGCCTCGACAGGACTGTCGAAGATCGCGATGAAGCCATCGCCCGTTGTCTTCACCAGCGCCCCATGATGTTCGACGATGCTGGGCTGGATGAGATCACGCTCGATCCGCTTGACGCGGACATGCGTGCCCTCCTCGTCGGCCTGCATCATGCGGCTGTAGGAAGCGATGTCACCGACGATGATGGCTGCGAGACGACGAGGCATTGGGCCGTGTGGAGGCGGCTCATCCTGACTTCCGGGTCTGAAGTTGCGAATTTCGCCCATTGCGGGGGACTCCACAAACCTACAAAGGCACCCCAGCTTACGACCGCTCAAGGCGATCGTCTGTGAAGGCTATCACATTGATGAAATGGGGCAATGTCGAAGGACTCGCGAGCATCGAGTTCCGGAGGTCGAAGGCGTCACGTCGATTGAACCTTCCTCGCCCTGCCGGTGACTAACGCACTGCCTGGAACTATCCATCCCGCTCCGCGCTGCGATGATCATGTGCGACTTGCGAAGATTGAACGCGTCGCACTTGGGCCGCGTCTACAGCCTACAGCTCAACTACTGCGCTCGAGGCATCATGAAGCTTTCTCTCCTGGCTGCCCTCGCCGTTGCCGCACTCATCAGCGCGGCCCACGCGGAGGAGGCAGACGACATCCGCGAGGCCAGCAAGGCCGAGGCCGAGACCTTCAACACGCGCATGTATGCGGGGCCTCCCGGCAACAAGGCCTACGCCTGTTTCGTCCGCCGCTACGATGCGGAGCATCTGGCGCGGCATCCGAAGCAGAAGGTCGCTTCGATGAAGCTGCTGATCTCGGCCGAATTGGACAAGGAAGACAAGGAGCTCCACAACTCCTTCCGCCTCGGCTTCAGGTATCGCCATCGCTCCGGCGATTTCGACTCCAGCGGTTCTTGTAACCACGCCGTATTCACCAAGGACGGCAACGAGGTTCGCCTCGGTTGCGGTGTCGATTGCGAGGGCGGTGGCATCGGCGTTGCGCTGTCCAAAGACGACAAATCGACGATCGTGCGGCTCGAACGGGTCCGCGTCTGGCAGAACAACAAGCCGGATGAGGAGGCCGAGCAGTCGCTGGTCGGCGGTGCCGACGACAGGATTTTCCGCCTGGACCGCACCGACAATAGCGAGTGCGCTTCGCTGGTGACCGACCGCAAGGAACTCGCCGCGCTGCGCCACAAATGATGATATGCCTCCGGCAAAGTCAGTCGAGGGAGATCGCCATGAACCGCCGGAACATCTTGTGGAGCTCAATCTCGGCCCTGGGCGCGGCATTCGGTGCCTCCAGCGCGAAAGCCGGGACGGAAGCGGGCACGGGCAACAAGCTGAAAGTGGTCTACCATCTCAGCGATGCCGAGAAGGTCAACTTCGTGCTCGGCAACATCCAGAACCACATCGAAGGCGTCGGCGGTCCTGATCACGTCACGATCGCGCTGGTGATCCACGGGCCGGCGCTGAAGGCATTCCACTCGGCGCAGGCCAACCCCGACATCAGCAAGCGCGTCGGCGAATTCTCCAAGGACGGCGTCGAGCTCGCCGCCTGCGGCAACACGATGAAGGCGCAGAACGTGTCGCTCACCGAGCTGTTGCCGGGCTTCGTCAGTGCGGAGAAAGGTGGCGTGGTCAGGTTGGCCGAGCTGCAGTCGCAGGGGTATTTGTACTTGCGCCCGTAGGGCATTGCGGTTGCCACGAGAAAGGTGCGCCCCTCCCCCGTTTGCGGGGAGGGGTTGGGGAGAGGGTGCCTCCGCAATGAAGACCCCCAGAGGAGAGAACCCTCACCCGACGCTTCGCGTCGACCTCTCCCGCAAGCGGGAGAGGTAAGTCGCGCCCGCGGGTGCCTACCGCTTCAAAGCTCCCGCCGCCGCCATCATGCTTGACTTATCCATAACTTCCCGGTTATGAGTTAACCCATAACTTCCTGGTTATGGATTTCCATGTCCCTCGCCCCCGATCTCCTGTTCAGGACGCTCGCCGACCCCACAAGGCGGGCGATCTTCGAGCGGCTGTGCCGCGAGGGGGAGCAGACGGTCGGGGCCCTGACCGTGAAATCCGGCGTCTCCCAGCCGGCGGTCTCGAAACATCTCGGCGCGTTGAAGCTGGCCGGCCTGGTGCGCGACCGCCATGAGGGACGGCAGACCCATTACAGCGCGCAGCCCGGCGCACTCGATCCGCTGCTCGACTGGACCAGCCAGATGACCGGATTCTGGCAGAGGCGGCTCGACGCACTCGACGATCTCCTGAAGAGGATGGACCAATGACTGACGCCACAAGCCAGACCCGCTCCGTCGTCGTCGAGCGCGAATTTGCCTTTACGGCCGAACGGCTCTGGCGCGCACTGACGCAGCCGCATCTGATCGAGGAATGGCTGATGAAGAATGACTTCAAGCCATCGGTCGGTCACCGCTTCAATCTCCGCGGTGAATGGGGCGGCGTGCTGGATTGCGAGGTGCTCACGATCGAGCCCCAGAAGACGCTCGCCTACACCTGGAATTTCTCGCATGAGGACGCCGCGTTCGACCTCAAGAGCGTCGTCACCTTCACGCTGACGCCGACCGGCGCGGGCACGCATCTGCGCGTCGAGCAGGCGGGCTTCAGCCCGACGCAGAAGCAGGCCTACGGCGGCGCGCATGCCGGCTGGAAGCAGTTCCTTGCCAAGCTGGACGAGGTGCTGGCGCGGGGGGAATAGCTCCGGCCGGCCATATCCATTCCAATCATTTCTAGAAGGAGATCCCGTTGAGCACAGACATGTGGATTCGTCAGATCCATCGTTGGCTGTCGGTGGCTTTCACGCTCGCCGTCATCGCCAACATCGTCGCCATGACCATGCAGCTCCAGGCCGTCTGGATCGGCTTCCTGGCGCTCGTCCCGCTGATCCCGCTGCTGGCGACCGGGCTCTATCTGTTCGCGCTGCCTTATCTCGGCCGGCGCGGCGCGCATGGTGAGGCGAGGTCATGAAGAAGGCGGTGACGAAGAAGAACGCGGAGAAGGTGGCGGACGGAGCCCCGCCCGCCAAGCTGATCGACGGCAGGATCAAGGAGCTCGGCGACTGGCGCGGCGAAATGCTGGCGCGGGTCCGCGGCCTGATCAAGCAGGCCGATCCCGAGGTCGTCGAAGAGTGGAAATGGCGCGGCGTTCCCGTGTGGGAGCACGACGGCATCATCTGCACCGGCGAGACCTACAAGGAAGTGGTGAAGATGACCTTTGCCAGGGGTGCGGCGCTGGACGACCCGGCCGGCCTGTTCAATTCCAGCCTCGACGGCAATGTCCGGCGCGCGATCGACATTCGCGAAGGCGACAAGATCAACGAAAAGGCGTTGAAGGCGCTGATCCGCGCGGCGGTGGAGCTGAATGCAAGCAAGAAGAAAAAGGCGGCGAAGAAGCGATCGGGCTGAAACACCATGAATTCATTTTGATCGCCCAAGCAGCCGCGAACTCGCTGCAACCTCTCCCGCTTGCGGGGGAGGTCGGCGCGAAGCGCCGGGTGGGGGCTCTCTCCTCTGGGGAGTCCCACTGAGGAGAGACCCTCTCCCCAACCCTCCCCCGCAAGCGAGGGAGGGAGCGCACCTCTGTTGGAGCGCTCGTCGAGTCTCACTCATCAGGCGTCAAGCAGAGCCGGACTGCCTCAAGCCACCGCCGCCGGGATCGGGCGCGGGCTGACGACGTATTCGCGCATGACCTTGTCGTTTGCATCGACCTCGATCAGCGCGACGTCGTAGGTCCAGAGATCGGCCAGGTGCTGCAGCACCCGCTTCGCATCGGTCTCGTTGAGCTGCGAGCCCTTGATGACGTGATGGTGCAGGATCAGGCGGCGGTCGCCGGAGAGATCGACGTCGACCACCTCGATATTGGCATCGATGTAACCGACATCGTGCTGCCGCGCCAGCTCGCGCCGCACGCGGCGGAAGCCGCGCTCGTCGTGGATGGCATCGACCCGGATGCCGGCGCGCTCCTCGGGATCGTCGTGCAGATGGAACATGCGGAAGTGCCGCATCAGCTTCGGGCTCAGGAACTGCGCGATGAAGCTTTCATCGCGGTAGTTGGCCCAGACGTCGCGCAGCACGCCCATCACATCGCCCTTGCCGGCGATGTCGGGGAACCATTCGCGGTCCTCGTCCTCCGGTTTGGTGACGATGCGCTCGATGTCCTGCATCACGGCAAAGCCGAGCGCATAGGGGTTGAATCCGGAGAAGCGCGGGTCGTCGAATTCGGGCTGGAACACCACGTTGGTGTGGGATCCCAGGAATTCCAGGAAATTGCCGTCGGTGATGCGGCCCTGCTCGTGCAGCTTGGTCATGATGCGATAGTGGACGTAGGTGGCCGTCCCCTCGTTCATCACCTTGGTCTGGCTCTGCGGGTAGAAATACTGCGCGATGTGGCGGACGATGCGCAGCAGCTCGCGTTGCCACGGCGCCAGCCGCGGCGCACTCTTCTCCAGGAAGTAGAGCAGATTTTCCTGCGGCAGGCCGAGCAGCTTGCGGCGGCGCTCGATGCTGAGCGCGGACCGGCTCTTGGCCGCGCCCTTGGGAACGGTGCGCCAGAGGTCGTTGAAGACCTCCTCCTCGTGCTGGCGACGCCGCCCTGCCCGCTTCTCTTCGGCGCGCAGGTCCAGCTTCTTCTTGCCGGGATAGCGGTCGATGCCGTGCGACATCAGCGCATGCGCGGCATCGAGCGTGCGCTCGACCTCGACGCGGCCGTAGCGCTCCTCGCATTGCATGACATACGTCTTGGCGAAGTCGAGATAATCCAGGATGCCGTCGGCGTCGGTCCACTGCTTGAACAGATAGTTGTTCTTGAAGAAGTGATTATGGCCGAAAGCGGCGTGCGCGATCACCAGCGTCTGCATCGTCGCCGTGTTCTCCTCCATCAGATAGGAGATGCACGGCGAGGAGTTGATCACGATCTCATAGGCGAGCCCCATCAGGCCCTTGCGATAGGACGCCTCGTGAAACGCGAACTGCTTGCCGAACGACCAGTGCTTGTAGAACAGCGGCATGCCGACGGAGGAGTAGGCATCCAGCATCTGCTCGGCGGTGATGACCTCGATCTGGTTCGGATAGACGTCGAGCCCGAGATCTTTCGTCGCCACCATCTCGCAGGCATCGGTGATGCGCTGCAAGGTGTGGAAATCCCAATCCGCGCCTTCGAACAATCGTTCCGTCATGGAGCGGCTTTCTCCTGGGCAGTTTCGCGGCGCTGGAACAGATCGTGGAACACCGGAAAGATCTCGCTGCGCTCCGAGACCTTGCGCATCGAGAGCGGCGCGCCGCTGTTGCGCAGGCGCTCGTAAAGGGTCCAGAGCGAGGAGTCGGAGAGATCGAAGGCGCTGCCGCCTGATTCACCGACCTCAAGATAGGCAAAGAACTGGCAGACCGGCAGGATCTTGTCGGTCAGCAGGAGGCCGGTGAGCTCGCCGTCGGAATAGGAATTGTCACCGTCGGAAGCCTGCGCGGCATAGATATTCCAGTCCGACGGATTGAAGCGCTCACGCACGATCTCGTGCATCGCCTGCAGCGCGCTCGAGACCAGCGTGCCGCCCGAGGCCGGGCCGTAGAAGAAGGTCTGCTCGTCCACCTCCTCGGCGCGGTCGGTGTGGCGGATGAAGACGATCTCGACGTGCTTGTAGCGGCGCTTCAGGAACACGTAGAGCAGCATGTAGAAGCGCTTGGCGAGATCCTTCATGTGCTCGGACATCGAGCCCGACACGTCCATCAGGCAGAACATCACCGCCTGCGCCACCGGCTTCGGCACCGTCTCGAAGCGGCGGTAGCGGATGTCGAGCGGATCGATGAAGGGAATCCGCTTGGACTTCGCCTTCAGCTTTTCGAGCTGGGCGAGAAGCACCTCACGCTCGTCCTCGTCGGTGCAGGCGGCGATCGCGGCTTCCAGCTCCTCGATCTCCTCCTTGCGGGGACGCTTGAGCGCGATGCGGCGGGCGAGCGCCAGCTTCACCGTCCGGCTCACCGAGATGTTGGCGGGCGAGCCCGACGTGGTGTAGCCGGCGCGCTGAATGCCCTCGCTCTCGGTCTGCGCGATCTTGCGCTTGGCAAGATCCGGCAGCTCGAGATCGTCGAGGAAGAGATCGACGAACTCGTCTCGGGAGAGCACGAAGCGGAAGGCGTCCTCGCTGTCGCCTTCGCCCGGACCGGAATTCTTGGCGCTGCCCTGGCCGGAGCGCTGCAGATAGTCGCCCTCGATGAACTTCTTGTTCCCGGGCAGCACCATGTCGCGCGTTCCGCCTTCGCGGCGGAAGCGCGGCTCGTGCATGCCGTCGAGCGGGATCGTGACCTCACCCCCCTCCAGGACGTCCTTGATGTCGCGTTCCTGCGAGGTCTTCTTGACGGCGCCCTGCACCAGGGATTTGGCCCGACGCAAGAACCGCTGGCGGTTCTCAAGACTCTTGCCGCCTGGATTCAGGCGCCTGTCAATAATGTGAATGGGCACTTTACCATCCGCCTCAACCGGCCTGCTTCACACGCATGTACCATTCGACGAGCCGGCGAACCTGACGCTCGGTGTAGCCACGCTCCACCATGCGTGAGACGAACTCGCCGTGCTTCTTCTCCGTCTCGCCGTCCTTCTTCGATCCGAAAGAAATGACCGGAAGCAGGTCCTCGACTTGCGAGAATATCCTCTTTTCGATCACGTCGCGAATCTTCTCGTAGGAGGTCCAGGTCGGATTTTTGCCACCGTTCTGGGCCCGCGACCGTAACGAGAATTTGACGACCTCGTTGCGGAAGTCCTTGGGGTTGGCGATGCCCGCCGGCTTCTCGATTTTCGTCAGCTCCTGGTTCAAAAGCTCGCGATCGAGCAGCTGGCCGGTGTCGGGATCCTTGAAGTCCTGGTCCTCGATCCAGGCATCGGCATAATCGACGTAGCGGTCGAACAGATTCTGGCCGTAATCCGAGTAGGATTCCAGATAAGCCTTCTGGATCTCGTTGCCGATGAACTCGGCGTAGCGCGGCGCCAGATCCGCCTTGATGAATTCGAGGTAGCGCTTCTCGACTTCCTCGGGCAGCTGCTCGCGCTTGATCGACTGCTCCAGCGCGTACATCAGATGGACGGCGTCGGCGGCGACTTCCTGCGGATCGTGGTTGAAGGTCGCGGCCAGGATCTTGAAGGCAAAGCGGGTGGAGACGCCGTCCATGCCCTCGTCGACACCGGCGGCATCGCGGTATTCCTGGACGCTGCGCGCCTTCGGATCGGATTCCTTGAGGCTTTCGCCGTCGTAGACCCGCATCTTGGCGAACACCGTGGAATTCTCGTGCTTGCGCAGGCGAGACATCACCGAGAACCGCGCCAGCGTCTCCAGCGTCGAAGGCGCGCAAGGCGCCGCCGCGAGTTCGGATCCCTGAATCAGTTTCTCGTAGATCTTCTGCTCCTCCGTGATCCGCAGGCAATAGGGCACCTTGATCACGCAGATGCGGTCGATGAAGGCCTCGTTGTTCTTGTTGGCCTTGAAGCTCGACCACTCAGCCTCGTTGGAGTGCGCGAGGATGACACCGGTGAACGGGATCGCGCCGATGTTTTCGGTGCCGATATAGTTGCCTTCCTGCGTCGCGGTCAGCAGCGGGTGCAGCATCTTGATCGGCGCCTTGAACATCTCGACGAACTCGAGCACGCCCTGGTTGGCGCGGTTGAGGCCGCCGGAATAGCTGTAGGCGTCGGGGTCGTTCTGCGCGTAGGTCTCGAGCTTGCGGATATCGACCTTGCCGACCAGCGAGGAGATGTCCTGGTTGTTCTCGTCACCGGGCTCGGTCTTGGAGATCGCAATCTGGCGCAGCCGCGACGGCTGGATTTTTGCGACACGAAACTGGGAGATATCGCCGCCGAAGGCTTCCAGCCGCTTGTAGCACCACGGGCTCATCAGGCCGGTGAGACGACGGCGCGGAATGCCGTACTTCTCTTCCAGCATCGGCCCGAGATGATCGGGATCGAACAGGCTGAGCGGGCTCTCGAACACGGGCGAGAGTTCATCTCCGGCCTTGAGCACGTAGATCGGATGCACTTCCATCAGCGACTTCAGCCGCTCGGCGAGCGAGGATTTGCCACCGCCGACCGGGCCGAGCAGATAGAGGATCTGCTTGCGCTCTTCGAGACCTTGCGCCGCATGGCGGAAGAAACCAACGATGCGCTCGATGGTTTCTTCCATGCCGTAGAACCCGGCGAAGGCCGGATAGGTACGGATCGTACGGTTCAAAAAAATACGGCCAAGGCGGGTATCCTTGGCCGTGTCAATCGTCTGGGGGTCACCGATCGCTGCTAGTAGTCGTTCGGCCGCGTTCGCGTATTTCATGGGATCGCTTCGACACGATTCCAGATATTCCGCCATCGACATGTCGTGCTGGCTTCTCGCCTCGAACGACCGAGCGAAAGCGTTGAATAAAGAATCGTTGTACATGATCCCTCTCCGCGTGAGTTCCGCTACAAGCTGAAACGAAAGCAGTTACCGGACCGTTCCTCAGGCCATTTCGAATCAGCGTGAGCACATGACGATCATTGGACACCCGGGTGCCGACACGACGCAACGCACAACGTAGGCACTCGTTGAGTTACGAACAGGCACCTGCCCGTAATTTGTGCGAATCTCTGTCTATATTGGCTCATTTCCAGAAAATGTCACTTGGTCGCAACATCCGGGCGTTACCGGGGATGAGACCATCCGGCGCTGCAGCATAGCGATCGGCGAGCGGCGATCTTATGACGCTTGTACGGCGAAGCCTTGAGCGCCGCCTGGGTTGCCGCGTTCATCTTCCTGCTGCAATGCGGCGCGCGGAGTGCTGGCAGCGTGGCAGTCGCGGCAAGCACGCAGCAATGTATCAAAATCGGTGGCCAGGCCCTCCGACAGGATGACGATGCGATCGTTTCGCGCGCAACGGGCCAGATCGCGGATGCCGCAGAGCTGCTGCTGCAAGGCCGGCGTCGGCGTCAGCACGATCATCTTGTGGCCGCGGCTTTTCTCAGCCGAAATCTCCGCAATCGAATCCCACGGCAGAAATTCATTGCCGATGCGGAGATCGCGGATGCCGTAGGGGGTGACGACCACCACCGCTCCCCGTTCGGCGGGCAGCATCCAGATCAGCCGGCAGGTCACCAGGCCGAACAGTGCGACGCCGGCATAGCCGAGCGTCGTGTCGTAGTCGCCCAAACCGTCCCACCAGTCGAAGGCGAGGCTCGCGCTGAGCAGGGTCATCGCAAAGCCCGCCGCGACCAGCAGCCGCAACTGCGTCGCGCATCGACTGATTTCGAGATCGTGGGAAGCGTCGACGGTCGCAGCCGACTGCTGGCTGTCGGCGACAGCGAACGCCAGACCTTCAGGATGGGCGTGCATGCATTTCCCCAGCATGGCCATTCGCGGCCGAGCCACGATGCACCAGACGGATCGGAATCCGCTGATGGCACTCCACGCAGCCAATGGCTGACGACGAAGCGGCCAATGTTGCGCAACGAGACCCGGCCGAACCTTCGGCCAACGACTTTTTACGCAACAACCGCTGCTGCCGCCCGGATCGCCATGATCGCGACGGAGTTACACTGGAGGGTATGACGCCTGTGCCCTTGATTGGTTCCCTCCCGGGAGCATGTAGGCTAGAGGATAGCGCGTCAGGACCGGCGCGGAAACCCCTCGCCCGCAGGCTTGGAGATAAATAAGCATCATGAATCCCGTCAAAGAACTGGAAAAGCACGGACAAGCCGTCTGGCTGGACTTCCTGGCCCGCGGCTTCATCGCCAAGGGCGACCTGAAGCGGCTGATCGAGACCGACGGCGTCAAGGGCGTCACCTCCAACCCCTCGATCTTCGAGAAGGCGATCGGCAGCTCGGACGAATATGACGCCCCGATCGGCAAGGCGCTGAAGCGCGCCGACCGGACCGTGGCCGATTTGTTCGAGGCCGTCGCGGTCGAGGACATCCAGAATGCGGCCGACGTGCTGCGCCCGGTCTATGACCGCCTCAATGGCGGCGACGGCTATGTCAGCCTGGAGGTCTCGCCCTATCTCGCCATGGACACGTCAGGCACGGTGGCCGAAGCGCGGCGGCTCTGGAAGGACGTTGGCCGCAAGAACCTGATGGTGAAGGTGCCGGCGACGCCCGAGGGCCTGCCGGCGATCGAGCAGCTGATCGGCGACGGCATCAGCATCAACATCACGCTGCTGTTCTCCAAGGCAGTCTACCTGGAGGTCGCCGAAGCCTACATCGCCGGCCTCGAAACATACGTCGCAGGCGGCGGCGACCCCTCGCATGTCGCGAGCGTGGCGAGCTTCTTCGTCAGCCGCATCGACTCCGTGGTCGACAAGCAGCTCGACGACAAGATCGCCCGCGCCAACGACCCGTCCGAGAAGGAGCGGCTCGCCGCGCTCAAGGGCAAGGTCGCGATCGCCAACGCCAAGGTCGCCTACCAGGACTACAAGCGCCTGTTCTCGGGCCCGCGCTGGGACAAGCTCGCCGCCAAGGGTGCCAAGCCGCAGCGCATGCTGTGGGCCTCGACCGGGACCAAGAACAAGGATTACAGCGACGTCCTCTATGTCGAGGAGCTGATCGGTCCCGACACCATCAACACCGTGCCGCCGGCAACGCTGGATGCGTTCCGTGACCACGGCAAGCCGCGCGACAGCCTGGAAGAGAACGTCGAGGACGCCTACCGCGTGCTGGAAGAGCTGGAGCGCTCCGGCGTCTCGCTCGATGCCATCACCGAGGAGCTGGTCAAGGACGGCGTCAAGCTGTTCGCAGACGCCGCCGACAAGCTCTACGGCGCCGTCGCCCACAAGCGCGCCACCGTGCTTGGGCCCGCGCTGGACCGCCAGCTTCTCTCGCTCGGCGACGGGCTCGGCAAGGCCGTGGCCAAGAGCACGGAGGAATGGCGTGCATCGGCCAAGATCCGCAGGCTGTGGCAGCGTGACAAGTCGGTCTGGACCGGCTCGGACGAGGACAAATGGCTCGGCTGGCTCGACAGCGCCGCCAGGGCCGACGTCGCCGATTACGAGGACCATGCCGGCCGCGTGAAGGGCCAGAAATTCTCCGACGCCGTCGTGCTCGGCATGGGCGGATCGAGCCTCGGCCCGGAGGTGCTGGCCGAGACTTTTGGGAAAAGGCCCGGCTTCCCGAAGCTGCATGTGCTCGACTCCACCGATCCGGCGCAGGTGCGGGCGATGGAGGCCCGGATCGACATCGCCAACACCGTGTTCATCGTTTCCAGCAAGTCCGGCGGCACCACCGAGCCGAACGCGATGAAGGACTATTTCCATCAGCAGGTTGCCAAGGCAGTCGGGCCCAAGGTGAAGACCGGCCACCGCTTCATCGCGGTGACCGATCCCGGCTCGTCGCTGGAGAAGGCGGCCAAGAAGCTGAATTACGCCCGCATCTTCCATGGCGAGCCGTCGATCGGCGGACGCTATTCGGTGCTGTCGCCGTTCGGCCTCGTGCCGGCGGCAACCGCCGGCATCGACGTCAAGACCTTCGTCAAGCATGCGATGGCGATGGCCCGATCCTGCGGGCCGGACGTGCCGCCGAGCGAAAACCCGGGCGTGCAGCTCGGCCTCGCCATGGGGCTCGCGGGGCTCGAAGGCCGCGACAAGGTGACGATCCTGGCGTCGGAGAAGATCGCCGATTTCGGCGCCTGGGCCGAACAGCTCATCGCGGAATCGACCGGCAAAGAGGGCAAGGGCCTGATCCCGATCGAGGGCGAGCCGCTGGGCTACCCCTCTTCTTACGGCAACGACCGCTTCTTCGTCGACATTCGCATCGAAGGCGAGGCGGACGCCGCCCATGACTCGCAGCTCGCCGCGATCGAAGCGGCCGGCCACCCCCTCGTGCGCATCGTCATGAAGTCGATCGACCATCTCGGCCAGGAGTTCTTCCGCTTCGAGATGGCAACCGCCGTGGCCGGCTCGATCCTCGGCATCAACCCGTTCGACCAGCCGGACGTGGAAGCGGCCAAGATCAAGACTCGCGAGCTCACGGCATCGTTCGAGAAGACCGGCACGTTGCCGGAAGAGCAGCCGGTGGTCAGCACCGATGAGGCCGATCTCTACACCGACGAAGCCAACGCGACTGCGCTGCGCGCCGCCGGCGCCAACGGCGACCTCACCTCGTGGCTCAAGGCGCATCTTTCGCGCTCCAACCACGGCGACTACGTCGCCCTGCTCGGCTATATCGCGCGGGACAAGGTGACCATCGACGCGCTCCAGGCCATGCGGGTAGAGGTGCGCGAGAAGCGGCAGGTCGCGACCTGTGCCGAGTTCGGACCGCGCTTCCTGCACTCCACAGGGCAGGCCTACAAGGGCGGACCCGACAGCGGCGTGTTCCTCCAGATCACCGCTGATGATGCCAAGGACCTGGCGGTGCCGGGCCAGAAGGCCAGCTTTGGCGTGATCAAGGCGGCGCAGGCACGCGGCGATTTCGACGTGCTCACCGAACGCGGCCGGCGTGCGCTGCGCGTGCACCTCAAGGGCGGGCTCAAGAAGGGTCTTGCGGCACTCAATGCGGCGCTTAACGACGCGCTGAACTAAGGGAATATTGCAGATGCAACTCGGCATGATCGGCCTCGGCCGAATGGGCGGCAACATCGTTCGCCGCCTGATGCGCCACGGACATTCGACCGTGGTCTATGACAAGGACGCCAAGGCCGTCGCGGGCCTCGCCGCAGACGGCGCGGTCGGCTCCGCGACGCTCGAGGACTTCATCGCGAAGCTCGAGCGGCCGCGCACGGCCTGGGTGATGCTGCCTGCGGGGCACATCACCCAGACCACGATCGACACTATCGCGGGCGTGATGCAGGCGGGCGACGTCATCATCGATGGCGGCAACACCTTCTGGCAGGACGATGTCCGCCGCGGCAAGGCGCTGAAGGAACGCGGCATCCACTATGTCGACGTCGGCACGTCGGGCGGCGTCTGGGGTCTCGACCGCGGCTATTGCATGATGATCGGCGGCGAGAAGCAGGTGGTCGACCGGCTCGATCCGATCTTCGCCGCGCTGGCGCCCGGCGCCGGCGACATTCCGCGCACGGAAGGACGCGACGGCCGCGATCCCCGCATCGAGCAGGGCTACATCCATGCCGGCCCCGTCGGCGCCGGCCATTTCGTCAAGATGATCCACAACGGCATCGAATACGGCCTGATGCAGGCCTATGCCGAAGGGTTCGACATCCTCAAGAACGCCAACATCGAGGCTCTCCCGGCAGATCACCGCTACGATTTCGATCTCGCCGACATCGCCGAAGTGTGGCGGCGCGGCAGCGTGATCCCGTCCTGGCTGCTCGACCTCACCTCGACGGCGCTCGCCGACAGTCCGCAGCTCGCGGAATATTCCGGCTTCGTGGAGGATTCCGGCGAAGGACGCTGGACCGTGAACGCGGCGATCGACGAGGCCGTGCCGGCCGAAGTTTTGACCGCGGCGCTCTACACACGTTTCCGTTCCCGCCAGGAACACACCTTCGCCGAAAAGATTCTCTCCGCGATGCGCGCGGGTTTTGGCGGCCACAAGGAGCCGAAGCAGCCGGGCGCCACGAAGTCCAAATAAGAGCTCAGTAAGCGTACCCAAGCGAAGGCCGACAATTCGTGACAAAAGACCCGCAAGTAAAGCGCAAGCCGGAAAATTGCGCCTTCGTCATCTTTGGCGTGACCGGCGACCTCACTCATCGGCTGGTGATGCCGTCGCTCTACAATCTGGCGGCCGAGCATCTGTTGCCGGAAAAGTTCTGCGTCGTCGGCGTGGCCCGCAGGGGGCAGTCGGATGACGAACTGCGCAACAGCCTGTTGAAGGGACTGCGCCAGTTCGCGACCCGTCCCGTGGACGACGACATCGCAAAGAAGCTGCTGGAATGCGTGACCTTCGTCGAGGCCGATCCGAAGGACCCGCCGTCGTTCGATCGCCTGCGCGAGCACCTGGATTCGCTGGAATGCGCGCAGGAAACCGGCGGCAACCGGCTGTTCTATCTGGCAACGCCGCCCACTGCGTTCGCACCGACGGCGCGCGAGCTCGGCCGCACCGGCATGATGAAGGAGAACGGCGCCTGGCGGCGGCTGGTGATCGAAAAGCCGTTCGGGACCGACCTCGCCTCGGCCAAGGCGCTGAACGCCGAGTTGCTGAAGATCATGGACGAGCACCAGATCTACCGGATCGATCATTATCTCGGCAAGGAGACCGTGCAGAACATCCTGGTGCTGCGCTTTGCCAACGGCATGTTCGAGCCGATCTGGAATCGCAACCACATCGACCACATCCAGATCACGGTGGAAGAGAAGCTCGGCGTCGGCCATCGCGGCGGCTTCTACGATGCCACCGGCGCGCTGCGCGACATGGTGCCGAACCATCTGTTCCAGCTGATGTCGCTGGTCGCAATGGAGCCGCCGGCCCGCTTCGACGCCCATTCCGTGCGCTCCGAGAAGGCCGAGGTGCTCACGTCGATCCAGCAGCCGAGCCGGGAGGATGCGCTGAGAAACTCGGTCCGCGCGCAATATCTCGCAGGCCGCGTCGGCGACGACGATATCCCGGACTATCGCAAGACCGAGGACGTCAAGCCCGGCAGCAGCACCGAGACTTTCGTTGCGCTGAAGCTGATGATCGACAATTGGCGCTGGGCCGGCGTGCCCTTCTATTTGCGCACCGGCAAGGCGCTGGGCCACAAGCGCACCGAGGTCGCGATCAAGTTCAAGCAGGCACCGCTGTCGATGTTCTCAGGCACGACAGTCGATCGCCTGTCGCAGAACTTTCTCACCATCGGCATTGCGCCGACCGAGACCATCGAGCTTCAGTTCAACGCCAAGATCCCGGGACCGAGCGTCACCATCGACGGCGTCGAGATGAAGTTCCGCTATGGCGATTATTTCCGAGCCGACCCCTCGACCGGCTACGAGACGCTGATCTACGACTGCATGATCGGCGACAACATCCTGTTCCAGCGCGCCGACGGCATCGAGGCCGGATGGCAGGCGGTGCAGCCGTTCCTGGACGCCTGGAAAAGCGCGGGCACCAACGGCATCGAGACCTATGAAGCCGGCAGCGACGGCCCGGCCTGCGCCGACGAGCTGCTCCGGCGCGACGGACGAAGCTGGCGGAAATTTTCGTGATGGCGGCGGCCGGACTGCCGAAGCTGATCACCGTGGCCGACGCCGAGGCGCTGGCGCAGGCCGCGGCCGAGCGGGTGACGGCGCGGATCGCCGCTAACCCCTCGCGCATCGCGATCTGCCTCACCGGCGGCTCCAGCCCGAAGAAGCTCTATCAATTGCTCGGCAGCGTCCCCTGGCGCGGCAAGGTCCCGTGGGACCGCGTGCACTGGTTCATCGGAGACGAGCGGTTCGTGCCCGACAGCGATCCCCTCAACAACATGGCGGTCGCGCGCGCGACGTTTCTCGACCGCAATGCGCCGTCCGGCCATATCCACCCGATCCCGACCACGGCCGACAATCCGGACCGAAGCGCCGAGGCCTATGCGCGCGAGCTGCAGGCCTTCTACGGTTCTGAAAGTCTCGATCCGGCGCGGCCGCTGTTCGACCTGGTGCTGATGGGCGCCGGCCCCGACGGCCACACCGCCTCGCTCTTCCCGGGCTTCCCCGAAATCGAGGAGACCGAACGCTGGGTCGTCGGGGTGCCCAAAGCCAATGTCGCGCCTTTCGTGCCGCGGGTGTCGCTCACCCTGCCCGCTCTGGCGTCCTGCCGCGAAATGCTGTTCGAGATTGCCGGGCACGACAAGCAGCCGATCTTGACGCGCCTCGTCAATGGCGAGACTCTGCCGGCGTTACGCGCGCGCTCGAATGGTGAGACCGTCTGGCTGGTCGACCAGGCCGCGCTTCCGGAGGGAATTCGTGGCGGGCGTTGAAGCACCTTGTGCATTGATCGTGATGGGCGTGTCGGGTTCGGGCAAGAGCACGGTCGCGGAAGCGCTCGGCGAGCGGCTCGGCTGGCGCTTCGAGGACGGCGACAGCTTTCATCCCGCCGGCAATGTCGAGAAGATGCGGGCCGGCCATCCCCTCACCGACGAGGACCGCTGGCCCTGGCTCAACGCCATCGCCGACGAGATCGCACGGGTTTGCGACAAGGGCGGGCATGTCATCATCGCCTGCTCGGCCCTGAAGCACACCTATCGCGACGTGCTGCTGCGTGGACGCGACGACGTCCGCTTCGTGTTCCTGAAGGGCACCAAGGAGCTGATCGCCGAGCGGCTCGCGCAACGCAAGGGCCATTTCATGCCGCCGGGGCTGCTGACGAGCCAGTTCGACACGCTGGAGCCGCCGGAGGCGGGCGAGCACGTCATCACCGTCTCGATCGACGAAACCGTCGAAGCGATCGTGGACGGCATCGTGCGGCAGCTGAAGCTGGGCGGGGCGAAGCGCTGAGACCTGGAAACCTGAAGGTTCTGTCATGACGCAAATCTCCCTCGTGGTGTCCGACGTCGACGGCACGCTGCTGACCAAGGACAAGACGCTGACGGAACGTGCGAGGAGTGCGGTGCAGCGGCTGCACAAAGCCGGCATCGGCTTCACCATCACGTCCAGTCGTCCCGCCATCGGCATGCGCTTCCTGATCGAGCCGCTGGCGCTCTGGCTACCCGTCGGCCCGTTCAACGGCTCCTCGATCGTCGATCCCGAGATGCGGCCGGTGGAGCAGCATCTCATCCCGGCAAGCGCGGCCGAGCGGTCCCTGAAAATCCTCCGCGAATTCGGCGCCGACATCTGGCTGTTCACTTATGACAAATGGCTGATCGACAATCCGAGCGGCAAATACGTCGCGCATGAGCAGCATACGATCCGCTCCGATCCCACCATCGTGACGGATTTCTCGCCTTACCTTGCCAGTGCGTGCAAGATCGTCGGCGCCAGCGCCGATGCCGCCGGCCTCGAGGCTTGCGAGAAGGCGATGCAGAAGGCGCTCGGCAGCGAAGCCACCGCCGTGCGTTCGCAGACCTATTATCTCGACATCACCCCGCCCGGCTTCAACAAGGGCACCTTCGTCGAGGCGATGGCCAAGCGCTTGGACATTGAGACCGGTGCCGTCGCCACCATCGGCGACATGCAGAACGACCTCGCGATGTTCGCCGTCAGCGGCGTCTCGATCGCCATGGGCAACGCCACCGACAGCGTCAAGGACCAGGCGACGCACGTCACCGCTACCAATGAGCAGGATGGTTTTGCGGAGGCGATGGAGATGATCTTGAAGCGGAATGGGGTTGGCTGAGCTTGATGTGAAGAGCCTCGACAGGCTCCTCCACTGCGGTGCGTTCCCTCCCCTCTTGTGGGGGAGGGAACGGAGAGAGCGCTACTACTTCGACCGCTGCACCGCCGGCTTGTCGCACTGCTGCCTTGCCGCCGACAGGTTATGCGCGGTGTTGATCAGCGCGATGTGGGTCAGCGCCTGCGGGAAATTGCCGGTCTGGCGCCGGGCGACTGAATCGTATTCCTCGGCCAGCAGCCCGACGTCGTTCGCGATGCCGGCCACGCGATCGAGCAAGATCTGCGCCTTGTCGAGATCGCCGGCGAGCACATGGGCATCGGCGAGCCACAGGCTGCAGGCCAGGAATGCGCCTTCGAGCGGCGGCTGCCCTGCAGGCAGCTCGCGCGGATCGTGCCGCAGGACGAAGCCGTCGCGCACCAGGCATGTCTCGACCGCGGCGATGGTGCCACGGATGCGCGGGTCCGACGGCGGCAGGAAGCCCACGGCCGGCAGCAGCAGCACGCTGGCATCGAGCAGTTTCGAGCCGTAGGATTCGACGAAGGCATTCTCCTCCGCGTCAAATCCCCTGTTGCAGACGTCGCGATGAATGGCCTCGCGCAAGGCGCGCCAGTGCAACAGCGGCGCCTTGAAGCCGAAGGTCTCCGCGCTCTTGATGCCGCGGTCGAAGGCGACCCAGGTCATCACCTTGGAGAAGACGTAGTGCCTGGGCTGGCCGCGCCGCTCCCAGATGCCGTGATCGGGCTGGTCCCAGACTTCGGCCAGATGATTGAGCACGGCACATTCCAGCGCCCATGTCGTTTCGTCGTCGAGCTTGAGCTTGGCCATGCGCGACTGGTGGAAGGCGTCGATCAATTCGCCATAGACGTCGAGCTGGAGCTGCGCATGTGCGGCATTGCCGACGCGCACCGGCTTTGCGCCCTCATAGCCGTCGAGCCAGCCCGCCTCCCATTCCAGCAGGCGCCGCTGGCCCCAGATGCCGTACATGATCTGCATGTTCGCGGGCGAGCCGGCGGCGGCGCGCAGCAGCCAATTGTGCCAGGCCGAGGCTTCCTCGGTATAGCCGGAGTTCATCAGCGCCAGCAGCGTGAAGGTGGCGTCGCGCAGCCAACAGAAGCGATAATCCCAATTCCTGCTGCCGCCGAGTTTCTCCGGCAATGAGGTGGTGGGCGCCGCGACGATGCCGCCGGTCGGGCCGAACGTCAGCGCCTTCAGCGTGATCAGCGAGCGCACGATCAGGTCGTGATACTCGCCGTCGCGGGTGCAATGACTGCACCAGTCCTTCCAGAACTGCTCCGTCTCCCGGAGCGCGATCTCCGGATCGATCGGCGCGGGCGGATCGAGATGCGAGGGGCCGTAGGTCAGCACGAACGGCACGGTCTCGCCGGCTTTCACCTCGAAGTCGGACACCGTGGTCAGGTCCTCGCCGCGGGTCTCGACCGGCGTGCGCAGCACCGTCATGTCCTGGCCGGCGATTGCCATCAGGGAATGGTCGATCCGCCGCACCCAGGGAATATCGATGCCGAAGCCGAAGCGGATCACGAGCTCCATCCGCATCTTCACGGTGCCCGTAACGCCGCGCACCAGCCGAACGACGTCGGACGCCTTGCCGCGCGGCGGCATGAAATCGATCAGCGCGACGGTGCCGCTCTTCGTCTCGAAACGCGTTTCGAGGATGAGAGTGTTGCCGAGATAGCGGCGTGAGATGCTGGTGACGTCCTCGGCCGGCGTAAGCAGCCAGCGGCCGTTCTTGTGGGTGCCGAGGATGGCGGCAAAGCAGGCGTCGGAATCGAAGGCGGGCCAGCACAGCCAATCGATCGAGCCGTTGCGCCCGACCAGCGCCGCGGTCTCGCAATCGCCGATCAGCGCATAATCCTCGATCCTCTGAGACAATGCCGTACGAGCCTTGAAAGCAGCCCTTGGTAACCCTTGCGCGTCAACTCCCGCCATTCAGCGAACGTTCCCGCGTCGCCGCTCGCAAGGCCGTGAGATCGACCTTCGCGGCGATCTTGTCGAGCGCAACGGGAAGGCGCTGACGCCAGTTCGGATGTTCGTCGATCGTGCCGGGAATGTTGGGCTGGTCGATCACGCCGAGCAGATCCTCCATGGAGACCGCGAGCAGCCGCGACGGCGTGCGCGACAGGAAGGCCAGCACCGAATAGAGGTCGTTGGCACGAATGCCGTTCTGGCGCAGGATCTCGTCGAGCCTGCCGAGCGCATCCCAGCGCGCCTGGTCGTTCTCGCCGGGATCGAGCCCGAGCGAGCGCTTCATCTTGAGATCGCCAAAGGAGCGCCAGCCGGCATAGGTCGACAGATCATGCGTGTTCAGCGTGACCAACGCGTTGGGCCGGTAATGGTCGACGTTGCGGAAGTGGCCGGCATCGTCGCGCTCGAACATCATGACGAGATAGGACCAGATGCCGAAATCCTGCATGGTCTCACGGAAACCTTCCGGCACGGTGCCGAGGTCCTCGCCGATCACGATGCATTTGTGGGCCGCGCTCTCGCGCGCCACGGCGCCAAGCAGCGCCTCGAACGGCATCTGCACATAGGCGCCGTTGTCCGGCTTGAAGCCGCGCGGCACGAGATAAAGCCGCTTCAGGCCGAGCACGTGGTCGAGCCTGATCGCGCCGGCATGGCGCATTGACGCCGCCAGCATGTCGGCGAACGGCACGAAGGATTGGGCTTCCAGGCCGCCGGCGTTGAAGCCGGCAAGGCCCCAGTCCTGGCCGATGGTGTTGAGCACGTCGGGCGGCGCACCGACGGCGAGATGACGGGAGATCGCCATCTGCTCGTTCCAGGCATCGAAGCCGTTGGACTGCACGCCGACGGCGACATCGAGATAGAGCCCGACGCGCATGCCGAGCCGGCCGGCAAGCTCCTTGGCCGCATGCAGCTGGCTATCTGCGGTCCATTGCACGAATTCGACGAACTCGACCTCGCGCTTGGCAGGCCCATTGCGCAAGCCGGCGCATTTCGCCTCATCCGGTTGCTGCCATTCAACCGGCCATTCCCACCATGGCGCGGTGAAACGATGGCGCAGCACCTCGAAGCAGGCGAAGCGGGACAATAGCGGCGCGCGGGCGGTGCGGAAGGCGTCGAACGCCTTGCGGCGCGCCTCGCTGGCCGTCGTCACGAAGCTGTCAAAGGCGGCGCGCAGGCCCAGCCATTTCAACGCCGCCATGTCGGCATAGGGGACGCGATCGCCTTGCCGCAGACGGGCCGCGGTCGCGGCCGCGTCGGGCACGAGGTCTGCGGAGAATTCGGGAATGGCCTCGACGTCGATATAGAGCGGGTTGAGGAACAGCCGGCTATTCGGCGAATAGGGACTGCAATCGGCCGGGTGGTCGTCGAACAGGACATGCAACGGATTGAGCCCGACACCATCGGCCCCGAACTGCTTGGCGAGCCGGACGAGATCGGCCAGATCGGTGAAATCGCCGATGCCCCAATTGCGGTTCGAACGGACGCTGTAGAGCTGCACGGCAAGCAGCCAGCCGCGGTCGAAATCACCGCCGAAGGCGCGCTCGGGCGCCACGATCATCGGCACCTCTTCCGTCACACCTTCGGCATCGGTCAGTGTCAACCGGTGATAGCCGAGCGGCAGGCCGGCAGGCCAGGCGATCACGGGCTCGCGCGTCTCGCCCTCGGCAATCACCTCCCCCTTTGCGGCCAATTTCCACTTGAGCGGCGGCGCGCCGATTGTCGCCAATTCGGTGCGCGGATGACCCAAGGCACGGACCACGACCGGCCCGCTGACGAAGCGGTAAACCCGCTTCTCCGGCAGGGCGTCGAGGATGGATTTGAGGGCCACGGGATCGGTGACCCGCAGCTTTCCGAGGGCGTCGATGAATTCGGATTGAACGCCCTTGATGCGGGCTTGAGCTAAAAGATCCATTCGGCACGCAGCTTGCAGGCCATTCTTCGGCCGGGGGCATTGATTTTAACGAGGTCGAGGAAGAGGTTAGTCAGGGGTAACTCGCAAACCGCACCACCCGTTCCCGAGGGAACCAATGACACACAAGCGGCTTTCTATAGTGGTACCAAGCGTAGGTTCCCGACAAGGGAAACGGGCTCCTGCTTTCTTGTCAATGGCATCACCGTGAACAAGACAATTCAAACTGTCGAGAGCGCCGCTGCCGGCAGCGCTTTCCTCATCGAAGACATCTATCCCCTGATCGATGGCGGCCGCTTCGCCGTGAAACGGATCGCGGGCGAACGGGTCGAGGTCTGGGCCGACATCTATCGCGACGGCGACGCCGTGATGGGAGCCGCGCTGATCTGGCGACAGGAGCAGGACCGCGAATGGCAGAGCGAGCCGATGATCCCTCACGGCAATGACCGCTGGTCCGGCGGATTCACACCCGTTGAGACCGGCCAATATGTCTACGCGATCGAGGCCTGGACCGACGAGTTCGCCACCTGGTCGCACGGGGTCGCGCGCAAGCAGCGAATGGGTGCCGATGTCAGCCTGGATGCGATCGAGGGGGCCGGGCTCCTGACCAAAGCACATGGCGCGCGACAGGACGCCGCTGACGTCATCGTCAGGCAGTGCGAGGATTATCTTCAGACTGGCGATGTCGCCACACTGCTTGCGGCCGAGCTCGGCAATGCCATGGCCGAGAGCCAGTCCCGGCCTGACCTGACCCGCTCGCAGCCCTTCCCGCTGACCGTCGACCGCGACAAGGCGCGCTTCGGCGCCTGGTATCAGATGATGCCGCGCAGCCAGAGCCGGGTCGCCGGTCAGCACGGCACGCTGCGCGACTGCATCGCCCGCGTGCCTGATATCGCCGCGATGGGTTTTGACGTGCTCTATTTCACGCCGATCCACCCGATCGGCCGTCGCCGCCGCAAGGGCCACAACAATGCGCCGGTGGCAACCGAAGGCGAGCCCGGCTCGCCCTATGCAATCGGAGCCGCCGAGGGCGGCCACGATGCGCTGCATCCCGAGCTCGGCACCATCGAGGATTTCCGTGCACTGGTCGCGACCTGCCTGGAATACGGTCTCGAGCTCGCGCTCGATTTCGCCGTGCAATGCTCGCCCGACCATCCCTGGCTGACGCAGCATCCGGAATGGTTCAAATGGCGGCCGGACCGCTCGGTGCGGACGGCGGATGGACCCTATTCGGACATCGTGATCCCCGATTTCAACTCCGTCGACAGGGCCGGGCTGTGGAATGGGTTTCGCGACGCCATGCTGTTCTGGATCGACCAAGGCGTCACCATCTTCGCCATCGACAACCACGATACCGCGCCGCTTGCGTTCTGGGACTGGCTGATCCGCGACATCCGCCGCCGGCATCCCGAGGTGATCCTGTTCTCCAAGACGTTTTCACGGCCGAAGCTGATGAAGGGCCTCGCCAAGCTCGGCTTTGCGCAGTCCTTTACTTATTTCCCCTGGCGCACCTCGCGGTGGGAGCTGGAGCAATATCTCGGCGAGCTGACGCGCTATCCCGAGCGCGACTTCTATCGCCCGAACCTGTTCGTCAATACGCCCGACCTGCTGCCCTATCATCTCCAGAGCGGCGAAGCCTGGGCGTTCAAGTCACGCGTTGCGCTGGCGGCGACATTGTCGGGCAGTTACGGCGTCTACAGCGGATTCGAGCTGCTGGAACACGAGGCGATGCCGGGCCGCGAGGAATATCTGAATTCCGAGAAATACCAGATCCGGCAACGCGACTGGGACCGGCCCGGCAACATCAAGTCCTATATCGCCGCGCTCAACCGCATCCGCAACGACAACGCCGCGCTCCAGCAAACCGCGAACCTGCGTTTTCTCGGCATCGAGGACGGCGAAACGATCGCCTTCGTCAAGGAGGCGGCCGAGCCGGCCAATACCGTCGTCATCGTGATCGCGGTTTCGGGCCACGCGCGCGAATGCTGGCTGCCGCTTGGCGACGTCACCGTTGACGCCGGCGGGCAGCGGCACCATGTGACGACACTCGAAAACCTTCTCACCGGGGAACAGTCCCGCATCGAATGGGGCGGGATCAGGTTGCGTATCGATCCCGACGGCGATCCGGCGCTCTTGTTCCGCTGCCTGGCGTAAGGGGTCACGCCATGAATGTTCTGTCTTCCGTCGACACCAAGAAGCTTGAGGCTGCCGAAATCGTGGATGAGCTCTGGTACAAGGACGCCATTATCTATCAGCTCCACGTCAAGGCCTTCGCCGACAGCAACAATGACGGGATCGGCGATTTCGCCGGTCTGACCGAGAAGCTGCCCTATCTCCAGGAGCTCGGCGTCACCGCGCTGTGGCTTTTGCCGTTCTACCCCTCGCCCGGCCGCGACGACGGCTACGACATCGCCGACTACGGCTCGGTCAATCCCGATTTCGGGACGATGAAGGATTTCAAGCGCTTCATCCAGGAAGCGCAGAAGCGCGGTCTGCGCGTCATCACCGAGCTCGTCGTCAACCACACCTCGGACCAGCACAAATGGTTCAAGCGCGCGCGCCGCAGCCATCCCGGCTCCAGCGCCCGCAACTGGTATGTCTGGAGCGACACCGACCAGAAATACCAGGGCACGCGGATCATCTTCACCGACACCGAGAAGTCGAATTGGACCTGGGATCACGAGGCCGGCGCGTTCTACTGGCACCGCTTCTTCTCGCACCAGCCGGATCTCAATTTCGACAATCCGCGCGTGGTCAGCGCGCTGATCCAGGTGATGAAGCGCTGGCTGGACGCCGGCGTCGACGGCTTCCGCCTCGATGCCATTCCCTATCTGTGCGAACGCGACGGCACCAACAACGAAAACCTCCCCGAGACGCATGCGATCATCAAGCGCCTGCGCCACGAGCTGGATTCCTACTCCAAGGGCAAGCTGCTGCTGGCCGAGGCCAATCAATGGCCGGAGGACGTGCAGGAGTATTTCGGCCGTGGCGACGAGTGCCACATGGCCTATCACTTCCCGCTGATGCCGCGCATCTACATGGCGATCGCGCAGGAGGACCGCTTCCCGATCACCGACATTCTGCGTCAGACGCCGGACATTCCGGCGAGCTGCCAATGGGCGCTGTTCCTGCGCAACCATGACGAGCTGACGCTGGAGATGGTCACCGACGTCGAGCGCGATTATCTCTGGACCACCTACGCCAACGACCCGCGCGCCCGCATCAATGTCGGCATCCGCAGGCGCCTTGCGCCGCTGATGGACAATGACCGGCGCAAGATCGAGCTGATGAACTCGCTGCTGCTGTCCTTCCCCGGCACGCCGATCATCTATTACGGCGACGAGATCGGCATGGGCGACAACATCTATCTCGGCGACCGCAACGGCGTCCGCACGCCGATGCAGTGGAGCCCGGACCGCAACGGCGGCTTCTCACGCTGCGACCCGGCCCGCCTCTACGCGCCGCTGATCATGGATCCCGTCTACGGCTACGAATCGGTGAACGTGGAGGCGCAGTCGCGCAGCCTGTCGTCGTTGCTCAGCGCCACCAAGCGGCTGATCTCGGTGCGCAAGTCGACGCTCGCTTTCGGCCGCGGCACCATGACCTTCATCCGCCCGGCCAACCGCGCCGTGCTGGCCTATGTCCGACAATACCGCGACGAGGTGATCCTCTGCGTCGCCAATTTGTCGCGCGCAGCGCAAGCGACCGAGCTCGACCTGTCGCCGTGGAAGGACCGCATCCCGCAGGAGATGCTGGGACGGACGCGTTTTCCGGCGATCGGCGAACTGCCCTACATGATCACGCTGGGGCCCTACGGCTTCTACTGGTTCCAGCTTCAGGAGCGCGACAAGTCCGAGCCGGTGACGCCGCGCGCGGTGCCGGAATTCGAGACGCTGGTGGTGCCGGTGAATTCGAACTGGGTGTCGCTCGCCCGCGAGCGCGGCGTGTTCGAGCGCGACGTTCTGCCGGGCTTCCTGTCCCGAACGCGGTGGTATCCCGAGCACAATCCCAAGCACATCAAGACCGCGCTGACCTCGGCGGTGCCGTTCTGCGACATCGGCGACAACAGGCCCTGGATCGCGTTCTTTGAGAGGCCGGACCAGGACGCTGCGCCGCGTTACGTGCTGCCGATGCAGATCGAGTGGGTGCGCTTCGACCGAGAGCGGTTCAACCCGAAGGCGCTCGCCGCCGTGCGCCAGGGCGCGCGCGAGGGTACGCTGCTCGACGTGGCGACCGATCAGATCTTCATCGGCCTGTTCCTGCGCAACCTGTCGCAGAACCTGGTGGTGGAAGAGAACAATCTGCGGCTGGAGTTCAAGGCGACCAGCCGCTTCGCCGATTACACCATCAAGGAGCCCGAACGCATCCGCGCGATCGAGCAATCGAACAGCACCGCGCTGGTCGACAACCAGTACGTCGCCAAGCTCTATCGCCAGCTCGAAAGCGGCATCAACCCCGAGATCGAGATCGGCCATTATCTCACCGAGGTCGCGCGCTTTGCCAATACGCCGGCGTTGCTCGGCAGCGTCGAGCTGGTCGAGGGCGATCAGCGCAGCACGCTCGGCGTGTTGCATGCCTATGTCGAGAACCAGGGTGACGGCTGGACCGTGACCACGGGTTATCTCGATCGCTATATCGACGAGCAACGCGTGTTGTCGGCGGGCGAAGCGCCGCGCGAGACCCAGGAGCAAGCGCCTTATCTGCACTTCATCGCGCAGATCGGCCGGCGGCTCGGCGAGTTGCATGTTGCCCTGGCGGCGGCAAAGCCGGACGATCTCGCCCCGGAGCCGATCGGCTCTGCGCACGTCAAACGCCTCGTGTCCGACCTCAAGGCGCGCGCCGAGCGGATTTTCGAACGGCTGGCCGACAGCCGCGACGGCCTGCGGGAGGCGGACCGGCCGCTGACCGACCAGCTCGCCGCCGTGCGCGCGTCCCTGCCCGACCACCTGAATGCGCTATTGCCTTCCGGGATCGGCGGGCTGAACATCCGTCATCATGGTGACTTCCGCCTCGGGCAGACTCTGATCGTGAAGGACGATATCTTCATCATCGACTTCGACGGCAATCCCCGTGTGCCGCTGGCCGACAAGCGGCGCAAGCTGCCTGCCGCGCGCGACGTCGCCGGCCTGATCCGCTCGATCGATCTTTCGGTTAACGCGGCGCTGAGCCGCGCACTCACGGGCGCCTCCGACGAGCAGGGCCGGATCACCGCAGCGCTCGACGAATGGCGCGAGCGAGCCGCCGCAACGTTCCTGTCCGCCTATCGCGAGGCCGCGACCGATCGACGGCTGTGGCCGGAGGATCGGCAATCCGCGGAAGGCCTGTTAAGGTTTTTCCTGCTTGATCAAGCCTTCGATGAAGTAGAGTACGAGCTGTCCAACCGGCCTGAGGGGCTCCATGCGCCGCTGACCGGACTGCTTCGCATTCTGTCCAGTGCCGGGAGCGAAGCCCATGCCTAAACTGCCTGCCGAGGCCTACGCGATCATCGAGGGCCGCCACTCCGACCCCTTCCACTATCTCGGGCTGCATCCCGAGGGCGGCAAAAGCGTGGTGCGCGCCTTTCTCCCCGAGGCCTCAAATGTCGAGGCAGTCGGCGAGCGTGGCGAAGTCGCTCCGCTCGACCGCGTGCACGATTCCGGCCTGTTCATCGGGGCCCTGCCCAATGGCTCGAAGCACTATCAGCTGCGCGCAAAATTCGGAGGCAACGTCGTCGAGTTCGAGGACGCCTATCGCTTTCCGCCGATCCTGACCGATTTCGACCTCTATTTGCTCGGCGAAGGCACCGATCAGCGCCTCTATGACAAGCTCGGGGCGCATCCGATGCGGCTCGAAGGCGTCGACGGCATCGGCTTCGTGGTGCTGGCACCGAACGCGCGGCGCGTCTCCGTGGTCGGCGATTTCAATTTCTGGGACGGGCGGCGCCATCCCATGCGGGTACGCGGCAGCGGCTATTGGGAGCTGTTCATCCCGCATGCGAAAATTGGCGATCACTACAAGTTCGAGATCATCGGCCCGCACGGCCATTTGCTTCCGCTGAAATCAGACCCGATGGCCTTTGCCAGCGAAGTGCGGCCGAAGACGGCCTCCATCGTGTTCGACGAGGCGGATCTGGCACGTCCGCGCCCGGCGCCTGACGGGATCAACGCGCTGTCGGCGCCGATGTCGATCTACGAGGTCCATCTCGGCTCGTGGCGTCGCAAGAACGGCGACGAATGGCTGACCTATCGCGAGCTGGCCGAACAACTGCCGGCCTATGCCCGCGACATGGGCTTCACCCATCTCGAATTCCTGCCCGTGAGCGAGCATCCCTTCGACGGCTCCTGGGGCTATCAGCCAACCGGCCTCTATGCGCCGACCAGCCGCTTCGGCACGCCGGAGGATTTTGCCGCCCTCGTCGATGCCTGCCACCGCGAAGGCGTCGGCGTGCTGCTCGATTGGGTGCCCGGTCACTTCCCGGACGATCCGCACGGGCTCGGCAGTTTCGACGGCACCGCGATCTACGAGCACGCCAACCCGCTCCAGGGCCGCCACCTCGACTGGGGCACCTTGATCTACAATTACGGCCGCACCGAAGTGACGAACTTCCTGGTGTCGAACGCGCTGTTCTGGATGGAGCGTTATGCGATCGACGGCTTACGCGTCGATGCCGTCGCGTCCATGCTCTATCTCGACTACAGCCGGCCGCCCGGCGCCTGGATCCCGAACCAATATGGCGGCCGCGAAAACATCGAGGCCATCAACTTCCTGCGCCGCTTCAACACCGAGGTCTTCGCACGCTTCCCGCAGGCGACCACGGCGGCCGAGGAGTCCACCGCATGGCCGCAGGTCTCGCGCCCGGTCGAATTCGGCGGGCTCGGCTTCGGCTACAAGTGGAACATGGGCTGGATGCACGACACGCTGAACTACATCAGCAAGGATCCGATCCACCGCAAGCACCATCACGGCGACATCCTGTTCGGCCTTCACTACGCCTTCTCGGAAAACTTCATCCTGCCGCTCTCGCATGACGAGGTCGTGCACGGCAAGCGCTCGATCCTCGGCCGCATGCCCGGCGACGAGTGGCAGCGCTTTGCGAATTTGCGCGCCTATTACAGCTTCATGTTCGGCCATCCCGGCAAGAAGCTGCTGTTCATGGGCGCGGAAATCGCCCAAAGCCGCGAATGGAATCACGACCAGTCGCTCGACTGGCACCTGCTCGAATACAAGTTTCACTCCGGCATCCAGGCGCTGATCCGCGACCTCAACCGGCTTTACCGCGCGGTGCCGGCGCTGCACCAGATGGACTGCGACCAGGCCGGGTTCGAATGGCTGGTCACGGATGACGCCAACCGCAACGTGTTCGCCTGGCTGCGCAAGGGATTCGAGGAGCACGCGCGGTGTCTCGTCATCATCAACTTCTCTCCCAATGTCTATCGCAACTATCGGGTTCGCGCGCCCTTTGCCGGCAAGTGGAAGGAAGTGTTCAATTCGGACTCCGCCCATTATGGCGGCAGCAATGTCGGGAACATCGGCGAGGTTCATGCCGTTGAAGGCAAGGCGCCCGAGCTGCGCCTCACCATTCCGCCGCTCGCCGCGATCTTCCTCGTTCCGGAAAGCTGACACATGCGCCTGACTGCTGGATCGCCTGCACGCCTCGGCGCAAGCTGGGACGGACGCGGCACCAATTTCGCGCTGTTCTCCGCCAACGCACAGAAGGTCGAGCTCTGCCTGTTCGACGCGCAAGGCCGCCGCGAGCTCGAACGCATCGAGCTGCCTGAAAGAACCGAGGATGTCTGGCACGGCTATCTCAACGACGTCTCGCCCGGCCAGCTCTACGGCTATCGCGTGCACGGCCCCTACGAGCCCGAGCATGGCCACCGCTTCAACGCGAACAAGCTGCTGCTCGATCCCTATGCCAAGCGGCTCGCGGGACGTCTGGTCTGGAGCGATGCGCATTTTGCCTACCGCACCGGGAGCGCGCGCGAGGATCTGTCCTTCGACCGGCGCGACAATGCCCGCGGCATGCCCAAGGCCGTCGTGGTCGACGAGACCTTCAACTGGGGCCGCCGCGAGATCCGTCCCAACATCCCCTGGGAAGACACCGTCATCTACGAGGCTCACGTCAAGGGTTTGACCCAGAAGCGCGACGACGTGCCGCCGAACCTGCGCGGCACCTATGGCGGGCTGTCCTCGCCGGCGATGATCGAGCACCTGAAGAAGCTCGGCGTCACCACGATCGAGCTGCTGCCGGTGCACAGCTTCGTCGACGACCGCATCCTGGTGGAGAAGAAGCTCGCCAATTACTGGGGCTACAACTCGCTCTCCTTCTTCGCGCCGGAGCTGCGCTACGCCCAGGACAATGCACTCGACTCCTTCCGCACCACGGTGGCGCGCCTGCACGATGCCGGGATCGAGGTGATGCTCGACGTCGTCTACAACCACACCGCCGAAGGCAATCATCTCGGCCCGACGCTGTGCTACCGCGGCATCGACAACGCCTCCTATTACTGGCTCAACCGCGAGAACCCGCGCTATTACGACGACTTCACCGGCTGCGGCTCGTCGGTCAATCTCACCCATCCGCGCGTGCTGCAGATGGTGATGGATTCCTTGCGCTACTGGGTCGATGTCTGCCACGTCGACGGCTTCCGCTTCGACCTTGCCACCACGCTCGCGCGCGGGCCGAACGGTTATGATCGCGGCATCTCGTTCCTGACCGCGATCCGGCAGGATCCGGTGCTCGCGACGGTCAAGCTCGTCGCCGAACCCTGGGACCTCGGCCTCGGCGGCTACCAGGTCGGCGCATTTCCCTCGCAATGGTCGGAATGGAACGATCGCTATCGCAGCGCCATGCGCCGCTACTGGAGCGGCGAAGGCAGCCTGATCGGCGACATCTCCAGCCGGATGACGGCGTCCTCCGACCTGTTCAACCACGACGGACGGCGGCCGCGCGCCAGCATCAACCACATCACCGTCCACGACGGCTTCACGCTCGCCGACCTCTTCAGCTACAACGAGAAGCACAACGAGGCCAACGGCGAGGACAACCGCGACGGCTCCAACGACAACCACAGCAACAATTGCGGTGTCGAGGGCCCGACCGACGATCCGAACATCATCGGCCTACGCCGCCAGCTTCGCAAGAACGTGCTGGCCTGCCTGATGCTGGCGCAGGGCATTCCGCTGATCCTCGCCGGCGACGAGGTCGGCAACTCGCAATCCGGCAACAACAACGCCTATTGCCAGGACAACGAGATCGGCTGGGTCGGCTGGGACAATCTCGGCAAGGAGGGCGACGACATGGTCGATTTCGTCGGCCATCTCGCCGACATCCGCCGCCGGTTCTCGCAGCTTCGCAGCCATCGCTGGCTCGACGGCCGGCCGGCCGACGGCGTGTCCTACGGCGCATTGTGGCTGACACCCGCCGGCGACGAGATGACGGAGAACGACTGGAAATTCCCGGAGGGAAGATTCCTCTCCTATGTGATGGGCCCGATGGAACCGGGCGGAGCCGCGATCTTTATCGTATTGAACGCCGCCCCCGAAGAGATCGCATTCAAATTGCCAAAAATGACCGAGTACAAGAGCTGGCAGCAGATGCTGAACACGACCGATGCCAAGCTGAATACGGTCGAGTTCCAGCCCGGGAGCGACAGCAAGGCGCCGCCACGCTCCGTGCTCGCCTTCGCGGGGGCGCTATGAGGCCATCCTTCGGGGCGAGGCCGACAAAGGACGGCGTGTCGTTCCGTTTGTGGGCGCCTGGGGCGCGGCGTGTCGACCTCCTGCTCGACCGAAGACACGCGATGCAGCGCCGGCACGATGGTTGGTACGTGGCCGAGATTTCCGGCCTCACCGCCGGCACTCCCTACAAGTTCAGGGTCGACGATGAGATCGAGGTGCCCGATCCGGCCTCGGCCTTCCAGCCCAAGGATGTGTTCGGCCCGAGCGAGGTGATCGATCACGACGCCTTTTCGTGGCGTGCGCGCGATTGGCGCGGCCGGCCCTGGGAAGAGACGGTGCTGATCGAGACCCATGTCGGCACCTTCACCTCTGAAGGCACCTATCGCGCCATGATCGACAAGCTCGATCATCTCGCCGCAACCGGCATCACCGCGCTTGAACTGATGCCGCTGGCGGATTTCGCCGGGCGCCGCGGCTGGGGCTATGACGGTGTGCTGTGGTACGCGCCCGACAGCGCCTATGGCCGCCCCGAAGACCTGAAGGCGCTGATCGACGAAGCGCATCTGCGCGGCCTGATGGTGTTCCTCGACGTCGTCTACAATCATTTCGGGCCCGAGGGGAATTATCTCGGCCGCTATGCGCCGACCTTCTTCACCGATGCTCACACGCCCTGGGGCAGCGCGATCGATTATCGCGTGCCGCAGGTGCGCGCGTTCGCGGTCGAGAACGCGCTGTCCTGGCTCAGCGACTACCGTTTCGACGGCCTGAGGCTGGATGCCGCCAATCACATCATGGCAATCCCCGGCGAGCAGTCGATGCTGCAGGACCTCAGCGTCGCCGCCGGCGAGCTTGCCAAGGCCACGGGGCGGCACATCCATCTCGTGCTGGAGAACGGCGACAATCGCGCCAGCCTGCTCGATGCCGCGCAGGAGCCGCCCAACGGCAGATATCGCGCGCAATGGAACGACGACTATCACCACGTCTGGCACGTGATGCTGACCGGCGAACTCGCCGGATACTACGCGGATTATCAAACGCCGCGGCTCGATCTCGCCCGCGCCCTGGCCTCCGGCTTCGTCTACCAGGGCGAGGTTTCTGAGTTCTGGGGCAAGAAGCCGCGCGGCGAGCCGAGCGGCAAGCTGCCGCCGGCGACCTTCGTCAACTTCCTGCAAAACCACGACCAGATCGGCAACCGTCCGCTCGGCGACCGGCTCGAGAGCCTGGCATCACCGCAGCAGATCGCAGCCGCGCTCGCAGTGACCCTGCTCGCGCCGATGGTGCCGATGCTGTTTCAGGGCGAGGAATGGGGCTCGACCGTGCCTTTCCCGTTCTTCTGCGATTTCCAGGGCGAACTCGCCGATGCCGTCCGCAAGGGGCGCAAGCAGGAATATGCCTGGGCTTACGAGAAGTACGGCGACGAGGTGCCCGATCCGCTCGATCCGGCAACGTTGCAATCGGCCGTGCTCGACTGGACCGGCCGCACGCCGCAGCAGGACGCGCGGCTTGCGTTGGTTCGAGAGCTGCTCGCGCTTCGCCGCAAGGAGATCATGCCGCGGCTGAGGGGCGCGAGCTTCGGCGAGGCCGAGGCGGCCGATAGCGGCCTGCTCACCGCGCATTGGCGCATGGGCGACGGCACGGTGCTGCGACTGACCGCCAACCTGTCGGACCACGAGATCGTCTCCAATGTCAGCGCGGGTACGCCGATCTGGGGCGGCGAGACCGGCGACCGGCTTCCGCCCTGGTCGGTGGTCTGGCGCCTCGGAGGTTAGGATGCCTCCCGCCATTCCGCTCGCGACCTACCGGCTTCAGCTCACCGCGGATTTCGACTTCGACAAGGCCGCCGCGGTGGTGCCCTATCTGAAAGCGCTGGGGATCACGCATCTCTATGCCTCGCCGGTGATGAAGGCGCGCAAGGGCTCGACCCACGGCTACGACACCGTCGATCACAGCCAGTTCAATCCGGAGCTTGGCGGCGAAGCCGGCTTCGCCCGGCTGAGCGAGGCGCTGACCAAGCACGACCTCGGCCTCATCATCGATTTCGTGCCCAACCATGTCGGCGTGCATTTTGCCGACAATCCCTGGTGGCTCGACGTGCTGGAATGGGGCCAGGCTTCGCCCCACGCGGTCTCCTTCGACATCGACTGGGACCTGCTGCCCTACCGCGCCCGCGGCGGCGTGCTGCTGCCGATCTTGGGGGCATCCTATGGCGAGGCGCTCGAGCGCGGCGACATCGAGCTGCGCTGCGATCCGGACCAGGGAAGCTTTTCCGCCTGGTATTTCGAGCATCGCCTGCCCGTCGCACCGGAGCGCTATGGCGAGATGCTGCGCGTGATCGTGAAGGAAGCGGATGCCGCCGAGACGGAGGCCGGCAAGCGCCTGCTGTCGCTCGCGGCGCGATATACCGGATTGCGCCGTCCCAGCCGCAAGGAGGCACCGGCGTTCAAGGCGGAGCTTAAGGAGATCGCAGGCGCGGCCGATATCATCAATCGCGGCCTTGCGGCCTATCGCGCGGCCAAGGATCGTCCCGCGCAGACGCTGGCGCTGCATCATCTGCTCGAACGCCAGCACTACAAGCTCGGGCACTGGCGGCTCGCCTCCAGCGATATCAACTATCGCCGCTTCTTCGACGTCAACGGGCTCGCAGGTCTGCGCGTCGAGGACGCGAGCACCTTCGCCGCCACGCACCGGCTGGTGAAGCAGCTCATCGCCAGCGGCAAGCTGCAGGGCATTCGGCTCGATCACATCGACGGCCTGCGCGACCCCGCGCAATATTGCCAGCGGCTGCGCCGGCTGGTGCGCGACGCGCAGGGAAATACAAAGCCGTTCTACACGGTGATCGAGAAGATCCTGTGCGAGCACGAACGCCTGCCGCACTTCGCCGGCGTTCAGGGCACCACCGGCTATGAATGGATGAACGTCATCATCCATGCGCTGGTCGAGGCCGGGGGACTGGGGGCGCTGGACGAGACCTGGCGGCAGGTCAGCAACCGGCCGCCGCGGCTTGCGCCTTACGTCAAGGACGCCAAGCGGCGCGTGCTGGAGACGCTGCTCACCAGCGAATTCACCGTGCTGACCCGCCTGCTCGCGCGCATCGCCAACGGGCATTACTCGACGCGCGATTTCTCCGCCGACAGCCTGCGGCAGGCGCTCGAGCTCTATGTGCTGCATTTCCCGGTGTACCGCACCTATCTGACCAACAGCGGCCCGACGGCGCCCGACCGCAAGCTGATCGACGACACGATCGCGCGCGCACGCGCCGAATGGTTCGCCGCGGACGAAGGCATCTTCGACTTCCTGCGCGACGCGCTGACCATGGACCTGCTCAAGCCCGGCCGCCCCCCGCACAGCGCCCCGCGCGTGCGTCGTTTCGCGCTGAAAGTGCAGCAATTCACCGGGCCGATGATGGCGAAGTCGCTGGAGGACACCGCGTTCTATCAATTCCACCGGCTGCTCGCGCTGAACGAGGTCGGCGGCGATCCCGCCAGCACCGGGCTCACGATTTCCGCCTTCCACGAGACCATGCAGGCCCGCGCCAGGGAATGGCCGCTCGGAATGACGGCGACCGCCACCCACGACACCAAGCGCGGTGAGGACGCCCGCGCGCGCATCGCGGCGCTCAGCGAGATTCCCGGCGAATGGACCAGCGCGGTGGCGCGATGGAAGGTGCTGAACGCGCCACACCTCACGCTCCATGGCAATTACCGCGCGCCGTCGGCGACGTTCGAATACATGCTCTACCAGACTCTGCTCGGAGCCTGGCCGCTGCAGGGACCGGTCGATGCCGGCTTCGTCGAGCGTATCCAGGCCTATGCGCTGAAGGCCGCGCGCGAGGGCAAGGAAGAGACGAGCTGGCTCAACCCGCATGAAGCCTATGAGAACGGCGTCAAGAGCTTCATCGACAAGGTCCTCGATCCCGCACAATCCGGTGAATTCCTGGATTCGCTGCAAACGCTGGCCCGGCGCGTGGCACTGCTGGGCGCGCTGAACGCGTTGAGCCAGCTCACCCTCAAGGCGACGCTGCCCGGCGTGCCCGACTTCTATCAGGGCACCGAGTTCTGGGATCTGTCTCTGGTCGACCCCGACAACCGCCGCCCGGTCGACTTTGGTGCGCGGCACGCGGCGCTGGGGTCATTGGACGATCCGGATTGGCGTGGCCTGACCAAGAGCTGGCCGGACGGCCTGATCAAGCTGGCCTGGACACGGCGTCTTCTCAAGCTGCGCAACGAGCTCGCCGACGTTTTCGCTCAAGGCGACTATCAGCCGCTGGCGGTGCGGGGCACACATGCCGACCATGTCATTGCCTTCGCCCGCCGCCATGGCCGCGCTGCGGCGATCGTCGTGGTCGGGCGTCAGTTCGCGCCGTTTACCCAGGCGGGCCGGGAATGGCCCGCGCTGGAGGGATTTGACGCGACCGTCGATATCACGGGCTATGCCGCGACGGGCCATCAGGGCCACGAACTGCCGGTCACGCAGGCCTTCCGCGATTTGCCCGCCGCTGTCATCGAGGCCCGCACGGCAAGCGCCATCAGGCCCGCGCGCCCGCGCGTGCGCGCCTGAAGCTACTTTCCGTCGTCCTTGGTCAGCAGCAACTGCCCGCGCTTCCTGATCGTGGCCTGCGCCATCTCGGCAAAGCGCTGCAACAGCCAGGGCAGCACCACCTGGACCTTGACATGGTCTTCGGCGACGTCGACCTGACCCGTCGCGATCTGCCCGAGCGCGCGAATGCGAAAGGCCATGCTGTCGCCGGTCCAGCGCTCCTCCTCGACCTGCATCACCGGAATGCTGGCTGCCGCCCGGCCGAGCCCGGTCTTGAGCCGGCGGACCGCCTCCTCGCGGCCGAGATGATGCGGAATTGAAACGACAAGCGGTGCTGACATGGCCCTGCCCCGTGATGATCGATCCTCACATAGTCATGCCGGACGACGCGGCAAAGGTTCCATGCAACTTGGACCTGTGGCCCTGTTTCAAAAACGGAACCTAAAACCCTGCGGCAAGTTGCCCTCGCACGAGGGGACAGGTGCAAACGACCCTTGCAACAAAGGGCTGAGGAGATTCCCATGTCAATCGGTACGATCATTCTGATCATTCTGGTCATCGCCCTGCTTGGCGGCTTCAGCGGCATCGGCGGCGGCCCGTTCTACGGCACCGGCTATTACGGCGGCGGCGGCCTCGGACTGGTCATCGTCATCCTGTTGATCCTGCTGCTGCTGGGACGGATCTAGGACGAGGACAGGGTGGGCAAAGGCGCTCTTGCGCCGTGCCCACCTTCTTCGCCGTTGCAAAGAAACGGTGGGCACGCTTCGCTTTGCCCACCCCACGAGGCCGGCCGTCGCCGCCAGGCGACAAACCTACTTCTTCTTCGCCGCAAGCTTCTTGATCGCCGCCTTGATCGACGCGGCCGCATCGTCATAGTCCTCCCACGCCTTTGACCGCGGCAGCAGGCCCGGCACGGTCCGCAGCGTATAGCGCTTGGGATCAAGATCGCTCTTCACCTGCGCCCAGGTGACGGGCATCGAAACCGTGGCTCCGGTCCGCGCACGCGGCGACAGCGGGGCCACCGCCGTCGACATCCTGTCGTTGCGCAGATAGTCGAGGAAGATCTTCCCCTTGCGCAGCTTCTTCGACATGTTGAGCAGATAGCGCTCTGGATCGTCGTCGGCCATCCACTGGCAGACGCCCTGCGCAAAGGCTTTGGCTTCCTTCCAGCTCACCTTGTCGCGCGCGCCGTGAAGCAGCGGCACCACCACATGCAGGCCCTTGCCGCCCGTGGTCTTGCAGAAGCTCTCCATGCCGATGTCGGCCAGCCGCTGCCGCATCTCCTTGGCGGCCTCGACGACATCGGCGAACTCCACATCCGGTGCCGGATCGAGATCGAACACCAGCCGGCCCGGCGTATCGTAGGCATCAGGCGCGCAATTCCAGGGATGCAGCTCGACGCCGCCGATCTGCGCGACGGCGGCCAACCCTTCGACGCGGTCGATCTGCAAATACGGCTTGCGATCGCCCGAGACCTTGGCCAGTTCGAGCAAATTCGAGGTGCCCTGCATGGCATGACGCTGGAAGAACGTCTCGCCGCCGATGCCGTCGGGCGCACGCACGATCGAGCACGGGCGCCCCTTCAGATGTTCGATCATCCAGGTCCCGACCGCCTCGAAATAGCGCGCGAGATCGAGCTTCGTCACGCCCTCGCCGTCACCGCCGTCGGGCCAGAGCTCCTTGTCCGGCTTGGAGATGACGACGCCCATCACCTCGGCGGTGCCGGCATCCTTCGATCGCTTGGCCGTCTTCGCCGCGCGCTTGCTGGGCGTGGGCTCGGCAAGCTCGGTGTCGACGGGCGTCTCCGCCTCGACTTCCTCGGCGGGCTTGTCCTGCCGCAAGCCCTTGAACGCGGCCTGGCGGATATTGCCGTCGGCGGTGAAGCCGGCGAACTCGATCTCGGCGACGAGCTCCGGCTTCAGCCAGTGCACCTCGCGGCTCCTCTTCGGCGCGTTCTTGCCGCCGAAGGGACTTTCCTTGGCCGCCATGGCCTTCAATGACGGCATGATGCGCTTGACCTTGTCCGCGCCGAAGCCGGTGCCGACCATGCCGACGAAGGCGAGATGATCGCCGCGATGCACGCCGGCCATCAGCGAGCGGAATTTGCCGTTGGTGGTCTTGTAGCCGCCGATCACGACCTCATGGCCGGCGCGGCACTTTGCCTTGGTCCAGCTCTCGGTGCGGCCGGAACGATAGGGCGCCTCCAGCTTCTTCGACACCACGCCTTCCAGCTCGAGCTTGCAGGCCGATTGCAGCACCGCATCGCCGCCGCTCTCGAAATGCTCGACATAGCGGATCTGAGCCGATTTCCGCTTGCGCGCTCCCAGCAGCTGCTTCAGCCGCACCTTGCGCTCGCCGAGCGTCAGACGGCGAAAATCGAGATCCTCCGCGAACAGGAGGTCAAAGGCAAAGAAGATCAGCTCTTCGGTCTTGCCGTCCGACAGCGCGGCCTGGAGCGAGGAGAAATTCGGCGCACCGTCGTGATCGAGCGCCACGATCTCCCCGTCGATCATCACGTCCGGCAGCGCAGCCGCCTCCTTCGCGATCGAGGCGAACTTGTCGGTCCAGTCGAGGCCCTTGCGCGTCTTCAGCGTCGCCTTGCCGTCCTCGACCCGGAGCTGCACGCGATAGCCGTCGAACTTGATCTCGTGGCACCAGCCCTCGCCGGCCGGCGGCCGCTCGACCGAGGTGCAGAGCTGCGGCGGCACGAAGTCCGGCATCTCGGCGACCTTCCTGCCATTGGTCGCAGTTGTGGCTTTCTTCTTCGCCGCCTTGTTCTTGGAAATCTTGCCGCCCTTCAATGCCGTGCGCGGCGCCGGCTTGACCGTGGGACCTCTCGCTTCCTCGGCCCGGTTGGATTGCCAGACAGCGTCGGCCTTGGTCTTGGCACCCTTGGCCAGCATGAACGGCTTTGGCGCGCGCCCCTTGCCCTCGGCGATCTCGTCCATCGCTCGGCCGGAGGCGACGGACTTGTCCTCATCGAGAATGTCGTTCTTGGCACCTTCGCGGACAAATTCGTCGCGGTGCTTGATCAAGAGCCAGTTGGTGCGCTTGCCGCCGGTACGGTCGTTGCGCATGCGTACCAGGACCCAGCTTCCATGCAGCTTGTCCCCATGCAGGGTGAACTTCAGATCGCCCTTCTTGAAGCCGCGTTCGGGATCTTCCGACTCCCAGGTGCCGCGATCCCACAGCATCACCGTGCCGCCGCCGTACTGCCCTTCCGGAATCGTGCCTTCGAAATCGCCATAGTCGAGCGGATGGTCTTCCACCTCGACCGCCAGCCGCTTGTCGTGCGGATCGAGCGAGGGGCCCTTGGTCACCGCCCAGGACTTGAACACGCCGTCGAATTCGAGCCGCAAATCATAATGCAGCCGGCTCGCATCGTGCTTCTGGATCACGAAGCGCCGCTGCTTCGACGGCGTCACCGCCGTCTTGCCAGACGGCTCCGGTGTTTTCTCGAAATCACGCTTCTGTCGATAGGTGGAGAGTTTTTGCAGCACGACTGGTCCCGCTTCTCTTTCGGGGATTCAAGCCTATCACGGCCAAAGTCCCATCCGGAACCAAAACCCCGCGGGGCGGTTGGGGTTCCAAAACGCCTTGAAAACGCTGGAGAATGGAATGGCCCCGCGCGCCTATTGGAAGGGAACGTTGAAGCTCTCGCTGGTCAGCTGTCCGATCGTGCTTTACCCGGCGACCACGGCGGCCGAGAAGACGCGGTTTCACCTGATCAACCGCGAGACCGGCAACCGGCTCAAGCAGCAGATGATCGATGCCGAGACCGGCGATGTCGTCGAGAGCGACCAGAAAGGCCGCGGCTACGAGCTGCGCAAAGGCAAATACGTCGAGATCGAGCCGGAAGAGCTCGAGGCGGTCCAGATCGAGAGCAACCATACCATCGACATCGAGAGCTTCGTGCCGAGCGAGGAGATCGACCAGCGTTACCTCAACCATCCCTATTACCTTGCACCCGACGGCAAGGCCGCGGTCGATGCCTTTGCGGTGATCCGCGACGCCATGAAGGACCAGGACCGTGTGGCGCTCGCCAAGATCGTGCTCACCAACCGCGAGCACATCATGGCGATCGAGCCGCTCGGCAAGGGCCTGCTCGGCACCACGCTGCGCTTTCCTTACGAGCTGCGCGACGAGGATCAGTTCTTCGACGACATCAAGAGCCCGAAGATCACCAAGGACATGGTCGAGCTCGCCAGCCACATCCTCCAGACCAAGGCCGCGCATTTCGACCCCGGCAAGTTCAAGGACGAGTACGAGACCGCGCTGAAGGCGCTGGTGAAACGCAAGGCGTCTGGCAAGACAATCGAGCTGCCCGAGCCCGAGGAGCGCCCCAGCAACGTCGTCAGCCTGATGGATGCGCTGAAGCAGAGCCTGAAGGGGCGCGGCGGCAAGAAGGCGGCGGCGAAGTCGAATGCGCGCCGCGCGACGGGGCGGCAGCGGGCTGCGAAGAAGACGCATCGGTCCACGGCGCGACATCGCAAGGCGGGATGAAGGGACGGCTCGCCCAGCACTCGATATCGTAGGGTGGGCAAAGCGGAGCGTGCCCACCACCTTTATCAAAATCGCGAGAATGGTGGGCACGGCGCTTTGCGCCTTTGCCCACCCTACGGGCTGTCGAAGTCGGAGCCTAATCCCCGGCCTTCAACCGGTACCCGATCCCTGTCTCGGTCAGCACATATTGCGGCCGTTCCGGATCGGCTTCGATCTTCTGGCGGAGCTGGCGGACGTAGACGCGTAAGTATTGCGCGTCCGTCAGTTCATCCCACAGTTCCTTCAACAGGAAGCGGTGGGTCAGCACCTTGCCGGCGTGCTGCACCAGCACGCGCAGCAGGTCGTATTCCTTCGGCGACAGCTTCACTTCGCGCTCGCCGATCTTGACGATGCGGCGGACGAGATCGACCGAGAGATCACCGCAGCGAAACACCGGGCGCTCGCCCTGGACCTGGAGCTGATGCCGCAGCGCGGCCCGCAGGCGTGCCAGAAGCTCGTCCATGCCGAACGGCTTGGTGAGATAATCGTCGGCGCCGAGATCGAGCGCCTGTACCTTGCCGGCTTCGTCGCCGCGGCTCGACAACACCACGATCGGCACGCCTTCGTTGCGGGCGCGGATGGTGCGCAGCAGCTCGAGCCCCTGCACGTCGGGCAGGCCGAGATCGAGGATGATCAGCGCCGGCTCCTCAACGAGCCTCTCCAGCGCAGTCCTGCCGTTCGACGCTTCCAGGACTTCATAGCCTTGCGTCGTCAGCCCCATCCGCAGCAATTTGCGGATCGGCGGCTCGTCGTCGATGACCAGGACCTTAATCGGGGCTGCGCTCATGCGGCGGTATCCAATGCGCGGCTCTCTGCCGGAACGGGAAGACGGATGGTGAGGACAGCGCCACTGCGGTCGCTGCGGTTAGCGGCCGAGATCGTGCCCCGCATCGCCTCGACGAAGCCGCGCGAGATGGCGAGCCCGAGCCCCGTGCCGGGACGGACATGATCGCCTTTCTGCACGCGGTAGAACTTGTCGAACACGCTCTCGAGCTCATCAGGCGGGATGCCGGCCCCCTCGTCCGCGATCTCGAGCACGACATGATCGCTGTCGCGCCGGCTGCGGATCGAGATGGTGGTCTCGGGTGGCGAGTATTTGGCGGCATTGTCGAGCAGGTTGAACAGCACCTGCTCGAACAGCACGGCATCGAGCTGCAGCATCGGCAGATCGGCGGCCAGCACCAGATCGACCTCGTGCGCCGTGAGAATCTTGGCTGCACGCCGCAGCGCGCTACCCACGATCTCACTGAGATCGTGTAGCGCCGCGTTGGGCACGATGGCACCCGACTCGAGCTTGGTCATGTCGAGCAGATTGGCGATGAAGCGGTTGAGCCGCTCGGATTCGTCGATCACGGTCGCGAGCAGGTCGCGCTTCTCGGTGTCGGAAAGCGCGCCGGCGAGATCGCGCATGGTGGAGGCCGCCCCGAGCACCGAGGCAAGCGGCGTCTTCAAATCGTGCGAGATCGAGGTCAGGAGCGCCGAGCGCAGCCGCTCGGATTCGACGGTGCGCTTGACGCGGTCCATGTCCTCGACCAGCAGCACGCGCTCGATCGCGAGCGCGCCCTGGTCGACCAGCGCATCGAGCAGGCGGCGCTGGTCCGGCGTCAGCAGCGGACCGGTGCGGTCGTCGTCAATGCCGATCACCCCGATCGGGCCGCGCCCGGTGCGCATCGGCAGGAACAGCCGTTTTGCACCCGGCAGCGTGTCCGAGCCGCGGCCGGCGGGGCGGTCGTTGCTCCAGGCCCAGTTAGCGGCGGCGAGATCGGCCTGATCGAGCTCGTCCTCGGGCGGATAGCCGGATTTCACCGTGAGCAGGCCCTCTTCCGGCAGCAGCAGCACCACCCTGACTTTCAGCATCAACGCGATCTGGTAGGCCGTCGCCCACAGCACGTCGTCGAGCGTCGCGGTGCCGGCGAGCTTGCGGCTGAAGGCGTAGAGCTGCTCGCTCATCCTGATCCGGCCGATGGCGGCATCGGCCTGGGTGCGCACGCGCGCCGCGACATTGGAGACGATCATCGCCACCGCCATGAACAGCACGAAGGCGGCGACGTTGGTCGGGTCGGTGATCGTGAAGGTGTAGATCGGCGGCAGGAAGAAGAAATTGTAACAGAGCGAGGCCGCGACGGTCGCAAGCAACGACGGCCATAGTCCGTAGCGGACCGCGACCGCGACCACCGCCGTCAGCAGCACGAGGTCGACGTTCTCGATGCCGAACCGCGGCTGAATCAGCTCGGCGGCGCCGAGGCCGATCAGCACGATGCCGAGCGATTTCAGATAGGGCAGCGGATTGAACGGCTCCGACCGCGCGGCGGCCTGCACCGCCGTCTTGGGCGCCGCTTCGCCGGGCAGCTCGTCGCCGGCGATGACATGAACCGTGATATTGCCGGCGCGTCGCACCAGGTCGTGCACGACCGAGCCGCGCGTCATCTCGAACCAGCGCGAGCGCGTCGACTTGCCGATCACGATCTGGGTGACGTTGTTGCCTTGCGCGAAATTGACGACGTCATCGGCAATGCGGCGGCCGACCGCCGGAATGGTCAACGCCTCGCCGCCGAGCGATTCCGCGAGCCGCAGCGTATCGGCCAGCCGGTCGCGCTGCTCATCGGACAATTGCAGCGATCGCCGCGTCTCGATCGAAACCGCGGTGAATGGCGCATGCAGCCGGTCGGCCAGCCGCTTGGTGTAGCGGACGAGACCGGCCGCACGCGGATCCTCGCTGACGCAGACGAGAATGCGCTCGCCGACGGCCCAGGGCCCGGGAATCGCATTGGCCTGCATGTGATTGAGGAGCTGTTCATCGACCCGCTCGGCCGTGCGCCGCAAAGCGAGTTCGCGCAACGCCGTCAGGTTCCCCGGCGAGAAATAATGCTCCAGCGCACGCTCGGCCTGCTTGGGCACATAGACCTTGCCCTCCTTCAGGCGCTGGATCAAATCGTCGGGCGTGAGGTCGATCAGCTCGATCGCGTCGGCGCGATCGAACACCGAGTCCGGCACGGTCTCGCGCACCCTGACATGGGTGATCTGGGCGACGACGTCGTTCAGGCTCTCGATGTGCTGGATGTTGACGGCGGTGTAGACGTCGATGCCGTGGGAGAGCAGCTCCTCGACGTCGAGGTAGCGCTTGGGATGGCGGCAAAGGGGCGCATTGGTGTGGGCGAGCTCGTCGACCAACGCGATCTGCGGCCGGCGCGCGATCACTGCATCGAGGTCCATCTCCTCGACGATCTGCCCGCGATAGTCGAGCCGCTTGCGCGGGATCACTTCGAGCCCGCGCACCAGCGCCTCGGTCTCGGCGCGGCCGTGGGTCTCGACGAAGCCGACCACGACGTCGATGCCGGCCTTGCGCTTGGCGTGGGCGCTTTGCAGCATCTCGTAGGTTTTGCCGACGCCGGGGGCGGCGCCGACGAAAACCTTCAGCTTGCCGCTCGCGCTCCCTTCCCGCCGCGCCGCTTCCAACAGCGCCTCGGGCGACGGACGTTGTTCGGGATCGCGGCGCTCTCGGACCATTTTGCCAATATAATCATCTGCGTGACGCGAGCCTAGACCGCTACCTGGCGGCGGCGCGATCCAGCGAGAGATTCAGTGCCAGAACGTTAACCCTGGGTTCGCCAATCAGGCCGAGCAAGCGGCTTTCGGTGTTGGCGGTCACGATCTGCTTCACTTGATCCTCCGGCATATTCCGCGCCTTGGCCACGCGCGGCACCTGGAATTGCGCCGCTTCCGGCGAGATATCAGGGTCGAGGCCGCTGGCCGAGGTCGTCACCAGGTCGACCGGCACGGCGGCGTTCGGATTCTCGGCCTTCAGCTTGTCCACATCTTCCTTCAACCGGTCGGCCAGCGCCTTGCTGGTCGGGCCGAGATTGGAGCCGCCCGAATTGGCGGCGTTGTAGGGCGCGGACACCGTCTTGGTCGAATCATTGGGGTCCGGCGCAACGGTCGCCGAGAGACGGCCGTGGAAATATTTGTCGTCCCTAAACTCCTGCCCGATCAGGGCGGAGCCGATCACCGTGCCGTCCTTCTCGATCAGGCTGCCCTGAGCCTGCGCGGGAAAGAGTGCGCCGGCGATGGCCGTCATCGCGAGCGGATAGGCAAGGCCGGTGATGGCGGTGAGCACCAGCAAGAGGACGATGGCGGGGCGGATTTCTCTGAGCATGTTGGTCTCCTAAGTCTTCGTCGTTGCGCGCGGCGCCATGCGCCGTGCGCCGACGGGTCAAGCCAGGTGCAAGGCGGTCACGACGAGGTCGATCGCCTTGATACCGATGAAGGGAATGACGATACCGCCGAGGCCGTAGATCAAGAGGTTGCGCCGGAGCAGCGCGCCGGCACCGACCGCGCGGTAGGCCACGCCCTTCAGCGCGAGCGGGATCAGCGCGATGATGATGAGCGCGTTGAAGATGATCGCCGACAGGATCGCGCTCTGCGGGCTCGACAGGTTCATGACGTTGAGCACATTGAGCTGGGGGTAGAACGCCAGGAACATCGCCGGGATGATCGCAAAATACTTTGCGACGTCATTGGCGATCGAGAACGTCGTCAGCGCCCCACGCGTCATCAAGAGCTGCTTGCCGATCTCGACCACCTCGATCAACTTGGTCGGGTTGGAGTCGAGATCGACCATGTTGCCGGCCTCGCGGGCGGCTTGCGTGCCCGTGTTCATAGCGACACCGACGTCGGCCTGCGCGAGCGCCGGCGCATCGTTGGTGCCGTCGCCGCACATGGCGACCAGCTTGCCTTTGGCCTGCTCGTCGCGGATCAGCTTGAGCTTGTCCTCGGGGGTTGCCTGCGCCAGGAAGTCGTCGACGCCGGCCTCCGCCGCGATTGCAGCCGCGGTCATCGGGTTGTCGCCGGTGATCATGATGGTGCGGATGCCCATGCGGCGCAGCTCGGCAAAACGCTCGCGGATGCCGCCCTTGACGATGTCCTTGAGCTGGATGACGCCAAGCAGCTTGCCGTCCCTGGCAACCGCCAGCGGCGTGCCGCCGGCCTTGGCGATCTCGTCGGCGATGGTCTGCACCTCCCGGCCGATATCCGAAAGCCCGGCCGGCTGGATCGCCCGCGCCGCGTTGCCCGAAGCAACCGCCAGCGGCGCGCCGCCACCGACATAGTTCAGCATGGCATCGACCGCGCCCTTGCGCACCGACGAGCGGCCGGCATCGACGCCGCTCATGCGGGTCTGCGCCGTGAACGGGATGAAGGTGGCACCGAGCTCCGCCATGTCGCGGCCGCGGATGCCGTATTTCTCCTTCGCCAGCACCACGATGGAACGGCCTTCCGGCGTCTCGTCTGCGAGAGAAGCAAGCTGGGCGGCGTCGGCGAGCTCCTGCTCGGTCACGCCGCGCACCGGGCGAAACGCCGTCGCCTGCCGGTTGCCGAGCGTGATGGTGCCGGTCTTGTCCAGCAGCAGCGTGTCGACATCGCCGGCGGCCTCGACGGCGCGGCCGGACATCGCCAGCACGTTGAAGCGCACCAGGCGGTCCATGCCGGCAATGCCGATCGCCGACAGCAGCGCACCGATGGTGGTCGGGATCAGCGTCACGAACAGCGCGACCAGCACGACGACCGAGATCGAGCCGCCGGCATAGGCCGCATAGCTCGGAATGGTGACGGTGGCGAACACGAAGATGATGGTGAGGCCGGCGAGCAGGATGTTGAGTGCGATCTCGTTCGGCGTCTTCTGCCGCTCGGCGCCCTCGACCAGCTTGATCATGCGGTCGATGAAGGTCGAGCCTTGCGCCGCCGTGATGCGGACACGGATCCAGTCGGACAGCACCTGCGTGCCGCCGGTCACCGCGGAACGGTCGCCGCCGGATTCGCGGATGACGGGCGCGGACTCGCCGGTGATGGCGGCCTCGTTCACGGACGCAACGCCCTCGATCACCTCGCCGTCGGAGGGAATGGTGTCGCCGGCCTCGACCAGCACGACGTCGCCGACCTTCAGACTCGTGCCCGGCACGAGATTGAAGGCCTGGCCGGCGCCGGTCAGCAGCTTGGCCTGGCTCTCGGTGCGGGTCTTGCGCAACGATTCAGCCTGCGCCTTGCCGCGGCCTTCGGCCACCGCTTCGGCGAAGTTGGCGAACAGCACCGTGAACCAGAGCCAGAGGATGATCTGGAACGTGAAGCCGAGGCCGGCTCCGCCCGTGAGAACATCGCGCAGGAAGATCACGGTGGTGAGCGCGGCCACGATCTCGACCACGAACATCACGGGGTTCTTGACCATCAGCCGCGGATCGAGCTTGGTGAAGGAGCCGCGGATCGCCGGCAGCACGATCTTCGGATCGGCCATTGCCGAGACGGCAGCACGTTTTTGCAGTTTCATCGTATCCATGGAGGTCACTCCAGACAATCAGAAGAGGTTGCCGGCGTTCATCGCCAGATGCTCGACGATCGGGCCGAGCGCGAGTGCCGGGAAGAAGGTCAGGCCGCCGATGATCAGGATCACGCCGACGACGAGGCCGACGAACAGCCCGCCCGTGGTCGGGAAGGTGCCTGCCGACGGCGGGATGGATTTCTTGGCGGCCAGCGAGCCCGCAATCGCCATCGCCGGGACGATCATGAAGAAGCGGCCAACGAACATCGCGCTTGCCAGCGTGAGGTTGTAGAAGAGGGTGTTGCCGGTCAGGCCCGCGAAGGCCGAGCCGTTGTTGCCGGTCGCCGACGTGAAGGCATAGAGCACCTCGGTGAAACCGTGCGGGCCGGCATTCGCCATCGAGGCGACCGCCGCCGGACAGACCACGCCGACCGCGGTCCAGCCGAGATACATCAGCGGCAGCACCAGGATCGCGAGCATCGCCATCTTGACCTCGCGCGCCTCGATCTTCTTGCCGACATATTCCGGCGTGCGGCCGACCATCAGCCCCGCCACGAAGATCGCGAGCACGACGAACAGCAGCATGCCATAGAGGCCGGCGCCGACGCCGCCGATGATGATCTCGCCGAGCTGCATGTTGATCAGCGGGATCATGCCGCCGAGCGCGGTGAAGCTGTCATGCATGGCGTTGACCGCGCCGCACGAAGCGGCCGTGGTGACGACGGCGAACAGCGAGGACGCGACGATGCCGAAGCGAACCTCCTTGCCCTCCATGTTGCCGCCGGTCAGGCCCAGCGCATGCATGGTCGAGGTGCCATTGGCCTCCGCCCAATAGGTGATTGCGACGCCTGCAACGAACAGCACGCCCATCACGGACAGGATCGCCCAGCCCTGGCGCTGGTTGCCGACCATGCGGCCGAACACGTTGGTCATCGCGGCGCCGAGCGCGAAGATCGACAACATCTGCACGAAGTTCGCCAGCGCAGTTGGATTTTCGAACGGGTGCGCCGCATTGGCGTTGAAGAAGCCGCCGCCATTGGTGCCGAGCATCTTGATCGCCACCTGAGAAGCGACCGGGCCGACCGCGATGGTCTGCTTGGCGCCTTCGAGCGTGGTCGCCTCGACATACGGGCCGAGCGTCTGCGGCATGCCCTGCCAGACCAGGAACAGCGTGTAGACGACGCAGATCGGCAGAAGCACGTAGAGCGTGCAGCGGGTGACGTCGACCCAGAAATTGCCGACCGTGCGCATCGAGGCACGCGAGAATCCGCGGATCAGGGCCATGGCCAGCGCGATGCCGGTTGCCGCCGACAGGAAGTTCTGATGGGTCAGCCCGAGCATCTGGACGAGATAGGACAGCGTGCTCTCGCCGCCGTAGTTCTGCCAGTTGGTGTTGGTGATGAAGGAGACCGCGGTGTTGAAGGAAAGATCCTCGGCGACCGCGCCCTGCCCGGCCGGATTAAAGGGCAGCACGGCCTGAAGCCGCATCACGCCGTAGATGATCAGGAAGCCGCCGACATGGAACAGCAGCATGGCAACCGTGTAGGTCAGCCAATGCTGCTCGCGCTTCTCGTCGACACCGGACAACCAGTAGATGCCGGCCTCGATCGGGCGCAGCACCGGCGACAGGAAGGTCCGCTCGCCGCCAAACACGCGCGTCATGTACCAGCCGAGCGGCTTGGCCAGCGCAACAATAATGGTGCAAAACAGAATGATCTGGAGCCAACCGATCACAGTCATGGAATCAACCCTTCAGGCTTGGTGCAATCCTTCAGACTTTTTGCCCGCAACAGCGGCAGGAGCACCGTCAGCAGGCAGGCGACCAGCACGGCGTCCGCCAGCAGCAATTCGACGAGCAGCAGCACGGGTCAGAACCGCTCGGGCCGCAGCAGCGCATAGGTGAGGTAGACCAGCAGACCGAACGAGACGACACCGGCGAGCGCATAATCGAAGATCATGGTTTGCTCCGTCACAGCCGTTCGCAGGCGTAGGTGTAGCCGATCGCGAGGGCGAAGAAGACGAAGCCCAGCGCCAGCATCAGGATGTCCATCATGGCGATACTCCTCATTGCACCATCAGATCCGGCGCAACTTTCTCACGGTGACCCGGCGGCTCGCGCCGGAAATGGAGCGCATTTCCACGGGCGACAGCTCGGATTTTCGACCGTGCTGAAGTGCCACCCCGGACATAGGTTTTCGAGATGAGGGCTATGGCGAAGATATAGGAATCTCATAAAGGCGGGCGCGGGCCGAGATCGGAAGACAACCCCCGTCGTCCCGGACAAGCGCAGCGCAGATCCGGGATCCGTAGCCACAGGGAGAGGTTGGGCGAGGACTCGGAGTGACCTGATTTGCGCCTCAGCTACTGCCTGTGGTTATGGATCCCCGCGTGCGCGGGGATGACAGCGGAGAATGGGGCGATTGCGCCCCTCGCCCACCCACGCGCCACTTATGAAATCCCTATATCTCCCCCCGCTTCCCCATCTCGTTTTCAAATGCGCTCCCGACCATCCTGGCAAGGCCGGCCGACTGACCGACGCCAACTCCAGGAGGCCTGACATGACCGCCGCTCTCCGACGCCTCGATCCACCTTTCCTCAGCCAGCAGCTTCGCGCGGCACCGGCGATGACCCGGCCGCTGATGCTCGACATCATCGCGCACGCCTGCCGGCGTGTCCCCACGCTCGCCGAGGGTAAACGCCCCGCACGCATCATGCGCCTGATCGACGTCGAGGCCTGGGCCGATGCGGCGCTGGCGCTGATCGAGCTCGAGCTGCCGATGTGGCAGGTCCGCCGCATCGCCTATGACGAGGGCGAGTGGCATTGTGCACTGTCGCGCGCGCGTGAGCTGCCGGACTGGCTGGACGCCGCGGTCGAGGCGCGCCATTCCGACCTCGCGCTGGCTCTGCTGTCGGCCCTCGTCGAGGTCCGGGCCACAGACGTGCCGCGGCCGCGCGTTCCTTCCGTTCCCCCCGTGCTGGATCCGCTTTACGCGCCGCTCACCTGCGACAATTTCGGCTAGGGCAGGCTCGCACTGCTCGCGCTACTCCGCGTCGTCAACGACGTGGCCTGTGCGACCGCTCCTTCCCGGCTTTATGACCTTCCTATGAGATCGCCGCGCCTCCGCCCTCGAAATCATATTCGTCACTGAGGATATTGAGCGCGCAGGCAGAGACACGCGTCCCGAGCCGGCATCGTTCAGAAGGAATAGATTCGTGAAATTCGTCGAACCTCCCTCGTGCAGCTCGCCTTCGACCATCGTCTTCATCGGCAGGAACGGCCGGGGACAATGGGTCGCCCAGGAACAGCACGGCCTTTATGGCGGCCTGTTCGTCAGCCGCGCGCAGGCGATCAAATATGCGCTGTTCGAGAACGGGCAGCACCCCGAGACCATTGTCGAGCTGCCGCGCGAAATCGAGCTCGACATGGCAAGTCGCCCCACCCCCGACATCTCGCACCGCGCCGCCTGAGCCGGCGCCTTCCGGCGAAGCACCATGTTCATCCCTCCCGCTGCCTGGTTCACCGGCTTCATTCCGGACCTGCCGACGCCGTTCGATGCGGCCGACGCGGTCGATCTCAAGGCGTTCGCCGCGCTGTGTGAACGGCAGGTTGCGGCCGGCGTTCCAGCCATCGTGGTCTGCGAGACGGCCGGCGAGGCACCGACGCTCTCGCCGGCCGAGCAGGAGCTCGTCATTCGCACCGCGGTCGACGTCGCCCGCGGCCGCGTGCGGATCATCGCGGGCGCGGTCTCCAACGCAACCGGCCACGCCATGGAGCTCGCGCGGCGCGCGGAGGCGGCCGGCGCCGATGCCGTCATGTCGGTCGTGCCCGCCTACAACAAGCCGATGCAGGAGGGGATGCTCGCGCATTTTCGCGCCGTTGCAGGCGCGATCGGATTGCCCGTGATCCTGCACGACGTGCCCTCACGCACGCTGCGGCCGCTGACCGACGAGACGCTCTTGCGTCTGGTCGAGTCCCGCCAATTCGTGGGCCTGCGTGACGGTAGCGGCGACATCACCCGCCCGATGCGCCTCGCCCGGCATCTGCCGGCCGGCTTTCGCTTGCTGTCCGGCGACGACGCCACCGCTTTCGCCTACATCACGGACGGCGGCGATGGCGCGATCTCGGAGATCGCCAACATCGTGCCGGATCTCTGCCGCACGATCTTCTCGCAGGTCAGGCAAGGCCGGCTGCAATCCGCACGCTACCTGCACAAGCGCCTGATTCCCCTCGTCACCTGCCTCTCCAGGGAGAGCCCGGCGGCGCTCAAGAGCGCCCTCGGCATGCTCGGCTTGATGCGGCCGGACACGCGGCTACCGATCGTTCCGCTGGACGCCGCCGGCCAGGCGGAGGTCGCGAAGGCCTTCGCCGCGATCGCAGACGAGGAACTGATCGATGGCGTCGGCGCCTGACGCGACGCTGCCACGGAGCCCGATCGTCTCGGCGGCCGGCGCGACGTCCGGTTTCCTTATGACATTCCTATACGGCGGCCCCGGCACTCATCTCGCAATCCTACGCCGCGATCATCATCCTACGAGACGGATTGGGACGGCTCTCGCCGCACCACGGACAAGGACTTCCGAAAATGTCGATGCTGACACACGGCCTTGAACGGCCTCTCGCCTGGGCGGAGCGCCCGGCGCGTATATCGGCAGCGCGCAAGGCCCGGCTCAAGCGCCTCGCGCTCGGCGCGCTGACCCTGCTCTCGATGGGCAGCGTGCTCACCGCGCTCATTGCGCTGCGGACGGCAATCTATGTCTGGCATCTCCACGCCTGACCCGGGTGCGGCAGACATCATGACCCTGCAGACGAGGTAACGACATGATCGAGCTCAAGATCGTCATCCTGGTCGCATTGATGGGCGCATTGCTGCTGGGCATGCGCATCACCGCGCGCCCGGCCTCGGACGGCTAGCATGCAGCCCTTCAAGGGACATCTCGAGCAGGCGGTCACAATGACCATCCTGACCATGACGCTGAGCCTGATCTGGGGCGCCATCCTGACGCTGGTGATCACGCTTGTCGCACGCGGGCTCGGCGTCTAGCTCCTCCGCTCCAACCGCGAACTGACCATGGCTGCCTATGCCGCGAGCAGCCGGGCCCGCAGCGCGGTGGCGATGCCCGGTTGACGCCGCCCGTCCGGCGGAAAAGCCCCGGCCGATCTGGCGCAATTCTAGGGAAACGTGTAGAGCGGTTTCATGAGCACTGGCAATGTCAACGTCGTCGCCCACCCCCTGGTCCAGCACAAGCTCTCGCTGATGCGGGAGAAGGACCGCTCGACCAAGAGCTTTCGCGAGATCCTGAACGAGATCGGGATGCTGCTCGGCTACGAGGTGACGCGCGACCTGCCGCTGGAGCTGGTCGAGATCGAGACGCCGATCGCGCCGATGCGGGCGCCCAAGATCGCCGGCAAGAAGCTTACGCTGGCGCCGATCCTGCGCGCCGGCGTCGGCTTCCTCGACGGCATGCTGGCGTTGATGCCCTCGGCGCGCATCGCCCATATCGGGCTCTACCGCGACCCCGAGACCTTGCAGGCCGTGGAATATTACTTCAAGGCGCCGCAGGACCTTTCCGACCGCACCGTGATCCTGATGGACCCGATGCTGGCGACCGGCAACTCGGCCTGCGCCGGCGCCTCCCTGCTCAAGGCCCGTGGCGCGCGCGACATCCGCTTCGTCTGCCTTCTGGCCGCGCCCGAGGGCATCGCCCAGTTCCAGAGCGAACATCCTGATGTGCCGATCTGGACCGCCGCGATCGACGAGCGGCTCAACGACCACGGCTACATCGTCCCGGGCCTGGGCGATGCCGGCGACCGGATGTTCGGCACCAAGTAGACAGGTTTGCGCGATCGGGTTACTCCCCTTGCCATGAGTGCCAACGCGTTTTCGCTGCAATCGCTGATCCGGACCGAGGCCGCCGCCGATACCGCCTTCGTATGCGACGGCATGCAGATCTCGCGCGCTGAGTTCTCGGAAAGGATCGAGCAGACCGCGGCCTGGCTTGCGGCGCAAGGCATCGGCAAGGGCGACGTGATCGCTGTCTGGCTGGTCAACCGGATCGAATGGGTCACGCTGCTGTTCGCCGCCGCCCGCCTTGGCGCGATCGTCGCGGCCGTCAATACGCGCTACCGCAGCGCGGAAGTCGCGCATCTGCTTCGTTTGTCCGGCGCCAGGCTGATGGTGGTCGAGGCCGCATTCCGCGCGATCGATTTTGCCGCGATCCTCGCCGACATCGCCAAGGACGAGATTCCCGCGCTGCAACGGCTCGCGGTGATCGGCGCGGATGCGATCCCGGCGCATTGGCCCTGCGTGCGCTTCGATGCGTTCGACAGGTCTTATCCGCCGGCGCCAGCTCAAGATGACGTCGATCTTCCGGTGCTGCTCTACACGACATCGGGCACCACCAAGGGGCCGAAGCTCGTCGCGCATTCGCAGCGGACGCTGGCGGGCCACGCCTTCTCCGTCGCCAAGGCGCTTCGGCTTGATCCGCAGCGTCACGCGCTGCTGGCGATGCTGCCGTTCTGCGGCACCTTCGGCATGACGAGCCTGCTCGGCTTCGTCGCGGCGGGCGCGACCGTCCACGTGCTCGACGCCTTCGAGGCGGTGCCGGCACTGGAGATCCTCAGCACGCAGGGGATCACGCACGCCTTCGGCTCCGACGAGATGTTCCGGCGCATTCTCGCCCTCAGCGATGCGCCGCGCCCATTCCCGCATCTCGAAGTCTGCGGCTTTGCCGCATTCCAGCCCGGCTGGCGCGAACTTGCCGCGGAGGCCGAGGCGCGCGGCCTGCCGCTGTTCGGCCTCTACGGATCGAGCGAGGTGCAGGCCTTGTTCTCGATCGCCTGCGCAAGCGACGCCTTCGCCGATCGCATCGAGGGCGGCGGCTGGCCGATGTCACCTGACGCAAAGGTGCGCGTGCGCGACGCCGAAACCGGCGAGCTTGCGGCTAGCGGCATTTCCGGCGAGATCGAGATCAGTGCGCCGTCACGCTTCCTCGGCTATTTCAACAACCCGGATGCGACGCGCGATGCGATCACCGCGGACGGGTTCTTCCGCACCGGCGACATCGGCCGGCTGCGCGGCGACGGCTCCTTCGTCTACGAGACCCGCGCGGGCGATGCGATGCGGCTCGGCGGCTTCCTCGTCGCGCCCGGCGAGATCGAGGACGAGCTCAAATCGTGCCCGGGCGTTGCCGACGCCCAGGTGGTTGCCGTCGATCTCAAGGGCCAGGCGCGCTGCGTCGCATTCGTGATCCCTGCAAGGGAGCCGCCAATGCAGGAGAGGCTGGTCGCGCGCCTGCGCGAGCGGCTCGCCGGCTACAAGGTGCCGGCGCGAATCTATCTCGTAGACGCCTTCCCCGTCACCGACAGCGCCAACGGCGTCAAGATCCAGCGCGCCAGGCTTCGCGCTATGGCGATGGAGCGCATCGCCGCCGAATAGGCGGGCCTATTTGGTTTGCGCCACAAGGCTCGTTCAGTACGACTTCGCGAGCCCCAGCACCTTCTCCGCGATGAAGCTGAGCGCGAGTTGCGGGCTGACCGGCGCGATGCGCGGGATCAGGACCTCGCGCAAATAGCGCTCGACGTGGAATTCCTTGGCGTAGCCGAAGCCGCCATGGGTCATCACCGCCTGCTCGCAGGCCGAGAAGCCGGCTTCGCCCGCCAGATACTTTGCGGCATTGGCCGCAGCGCCGCACGGCATGCCCTTGTCGTATTGCCAGGCCGCCGACATCACCATCAGCCACGCCGCCTCGAGCTCGACCCAGTTCACCGCGAGCGGATGCTGGATGCCCTGGTTCTTGCCGATCGGCCGGTTGAACACCACGCGCGTCTTGGCATATTCCGTGGCGCGCGCCAGCGCCAGCTTGCCAAGGCCGACCGCCTCCGCCGCGATCAGGATACGCTCGGGGTTCATGCCTTCGAGAATGTACTGAAAACCCTTGCCCTCTTCGCCGATGCGGTCCTCCATCGGAATTTCAAAGTCCTCGAAGAACAGCTCGTTGGAATCGACGATCTTGCGGCCCATCTTCTCGATCTCGTGGACCTTGATCCTGGTGCGGTCGAAATCGGTGTAAAACAGGCTGAGGCCATGGGTCGGCGAGCGCACCTCTTCCAGCGGCGTGGTGCGGGCCAGTAGCAGGATCTTGTGCGCGACCTGCGCGGTCGAGATCCACACCTTCTGGCCGTTGACGATGTAACGGTCGTTCTTGGCGACCGCGCGGGTCTTGAGCTGCGTGGTGTTGAGGCCGGTGTTGGGCTCGGTGACGGCGAAGCAGGCCTTCTCACGGCCCTCCACCATCGGCGGCAGCATGCGCTTGCGCTGCTCTTCGGTGCCGAACACGACCACCGGATTGAGGCCGAACACGTTGATGTGGACCGCGGAAGCACCGGACATGCCGGCGCCGGATTCGGCGATGGTGCGCATCATGATTGCAGCTTCGGTGATGCCGAGCCCCGAGCCGCCATATTCCTCCGGCACGCAGATGCCGAGCCAGCCGGCGTCCGCAAGTGCTTTGTGAAAATCGTGCGGGAAGCCGCCGTCATGGTCCTTCTTCAGCCAGTAGGCATCCGGAAAGCCTTCGCAGATCTTGGCGATGGCGTCGCGAATGGCTTCCTGCTGATCGGTGAGCGCGAAATCCATGGTCTTGATCTCCTTGTCGGGAGCCGCGACCGCGCCATCTCCCGTCTCTTCGCGTTCCCCGCTCAAAGGCCGTGGCCGCTTGCTGCGCGCCCTGACGTATCCTTGCCTGGGTTCTTAGCTCGAAAAACCGCGTACAGATACGTGAATTTGTCTATCAACTGTGTCTACCATGCATAGGGTCATGCGACGTAAAGCTATGAGCGCGCCGTTATTTCGCAGGGAGGAAACCGCGATGGCCGGACTTTATTTCGAAGACTTTTCCGTAGGCCAGGAGTTCAGGCATCCGCTGACCCGGACCGTCACGGAGATGGACAACACCATGTTCAGCCTGCTGACGCTCAATCCACAGCCGCTGCACATCGATGCGCATTTCGCCGAAAAGACCGAGTTCGGCCAGCGCATTTTCAACAGCCTTTACACCCTCGGCATCATGATCGGCATGACGGTCTATGATACGACCATGGGGACCACCGTTGCCAATCTCGGCATGACCGACGTCACGTTTCCAAAACCGGTCTTCCATGGCGACACGTTGCGGGCGACGACAAAGGTGCTCTCGGTGCGGGAATCCAAATCACGGCCCAAGGCCGGCATCGTCGAGTTCGAGCACCATGCCTTGAACCAGAACGACGAGATCGTCGGGAAATGCCGCCGCATGGCGATGATGCACAGGAGGCCGGTCTGATGCGTTCGATGCTGTTCGTGCCGGGCGATTCCCCGCGCAAATTCGAGAAGGCGAGCGAAGGCAAGGCCGACGCGCTGATCATCGACCTCGAGGACTCCGTCGTCACCGAGAAGAAGGCGGAGGCGCGCGGATTGACGCTGGCGATGCTGAAGAGCCGCCCCGGCCCGCACCAGCTCTATGTCCGCGTCAACGCGCTCGACACCGGCATGACGCTGGCCGATCTCGCTGCGGTGTTGCCCGGCAGGCCCGACGGCATCGTGCTGCCGAAATCGCAAGGCGGTGACGACGTCAGGCAGGTCGCAACCTGGCTCGAAGCCTTGGAAGCAGCGGCCGGCATCGTGATCGGCACCACCCGCATCGTCTGCGTGGCGACGGAGACCGCGGCTTCGATCTTCGGGCTCGGCAGCTACAAGGGCTGCTCCCCTCGCCTCGCCGGCCTGATGTGGGGCGCCGAAGATCTTTCGGCCTCGCTCGGCGCCACCGAAAAGGCGTCCGGCGGCGTGTTCCACAGCCCCTATCGCCTCGCGCGCGATCTCTGCCTGATGGCAGCGGCCGCGGCCGAGGTCGCGCCGATCGACACCGTCTATACCGACATCGACAATCTCGCCGGCCTCGAGCAGGAGACCCGCGCCGCGCGGCGCGACGGCTTTTCGGCCAAGGCGCTGATCCATCCCAAGCATGTCGATGTCGTCAACGCGGCGTTCGCGCCGACCGAGGCCGAACGCGCCTGGGCGGAGAAGGTGATCGCGGCGTTTGGCAGCAATCCCAATTCCGGCACGCTGCGGCTCGACGGCCAGATGATCGACAAGCCGCATCTTCGCGCCGCGAAGAAGGTCCTCGGCCAGCCCTAGGGTGGAATGTCTTTAGGTTGAATCGATTGCCGCGGGTCGTTCGCCCCTCCCGCTTGCGGGAGAGGCAGCGCACCTCCGTCGTGGCAGCGATCAGCCCTCATCCCGTCATGCGACGGCCTCAGTCGAATCCCTGAACGGGCGGCGTCGAGCTCTGCGCCGACGCGGCGGGCGGAGGTTGAACCGGCGGAGCCGGATTGCCGGCAGCTCTCATCTGGCCGTTGGCATTCATGGCCTGGCGCGTGCGCGATGGGCCGCTGGTCGCCGCCGCGCGCCGCGGCTGCCGGTGTCCTGCCGACCGCGAACCTCTCACACCCCAGGACCGGGCGATCGAAGGTCCGGCGGTGTAACCGATCAAGGCGCCTGCAACCGCACCGACTGGCCCCAGCACCACCGCCCCCGAGACGGCACCGAGTGCAGCATCCCCGGCGCGCTCCTGCGCAACCGCGCTCACGGGCACACAGGCCAGCATTGCGACAGCAGTGATCAAAGCCTTGGTCATCGGAGCGCCTCCCTCACGGGAAATCACTCGTGCTCAAATATGGCCTCATGAGGTTCGCTTGCCGGCCAACAAAAGGCAATCGACCGGCGGAACCAGCCCGTCGAGCGACGATGGCGACCTGTGTCCCGCCGCGCGGGAAGAAGCGACAGCAGCTACACGATCTTGATCGACATATCAGGCAGGCCCTCGAGCTTGCACAGCAGCACGTCGCCCTTCACGACGGGACCGACATTCTCCGGCGTGCCGGAATAGATGATGTCGCCGGCCTTCAGCTCGAACGCTTCCGACAGCTTTGCGATCTGCTCCGCCACGCTCCAGATCATCTTGCTGAGATCCGAGCTCTGCTTCACCGTGCCGTTGATCGCCAGCGAGATGGCGCCCCTCTCGAAATGGCCGGTCTTGCTCGCGGGGTGAATCGGACCGAGCACCGCGGCGTGGTCGAAACTCTTGCCGATCTCCCAGGGCTTCTTCTCCGCGGCCATGCCGTTCTGGAGGTCCCGCCGGGTCATGTCGAGGCCGAGCGCGTAGCCATAGACGTGGTCGAGCGCCTTATCGGCCGGGATATTGGTGCCGCCCGATTTCAGTGCTGCTACCAGCTCGACCTCGTGATGATAGTTCTTGGTCAGTGACGGATAGGGATGATCGGCGACCTCGCCGACCGCCACGTTCTGGATCGCGTCGGTCGGCTTCTGGAAGAAGAACGGCGGCTCGCGGTTCGGATCCGATCCGCGCTCGATCGCATGCGCCGCATAATTGCGCCCGATGCAATAGATGCGGCGAACCTGAAACACCTGGCTCTCGCCGACGATCGGAATCGTCACCATCGGCACTGCAAAGATCGGCTTCGGTCCAGCCTGCGCTGCGGCTGGCGCGACCTCGGCCATGGAAACCGCGGTGGCAGCCGCTGCGGTTGCGAGCAGATCGCGTCGCGTGGGTGAGGTCCGTTTCATCTCAGGGCTCCCTTCCTTGTCATTGGGCCGCGTCAAGCGCAACCGGTCCGGCTGATAGTCGATCTTCAGCGTGCCAGCAACAGGAACGGCCGAGTTGCGAGCTTCGAACATCTTGACACCCGTTTCGCATTGAATATTTTTCTCGCCGAGAAAGTACTTTCTCACCTTCGAAAATCAAAGGATCCAACGCGACCGTCTGGAGAGACGACGATGCTCGATGAGAATTTGGCCCGCATCCGCGCACACCGCAACAATATTCACCGCTATCGACGGCTACTGAAAACAAAGCTGTCGCAGCTGGAACGCCATTTCATCGAGAGGCGCCTGGCAGAGGAGACGTCGGCGCTTGATGCGCTGACCGCGGCGACCTTCCCTGGCGGCTTCCACCCCTCCGGGATGCCGGCCGAAGCAACGGGGATGGCGCGATGAACCGTCAGCAGGAGGCGCTCATTCGCGGCAGCGAGAAGGTGATCGGCCACTACGAGCGTCTTCTTGCAAGTGCGAAGACCGAGCATGAGCGCGAGCTTTATCGGCAACGCATCGAGCGCGAGCGTCGGCTGATCCGTGACCTGCAAGGCGAGCCGGATTACCGCGCCGCCTGAGCCGGGATCACACGTCATCACGATCGCCGGGACGGACCCGCCGCTTCTCGGGGCGGAACGTCCCCGCGATCAGGTCCTGCGGGTAGCAACAGCCGCCAGGCAAAGCGTGCCCGAGCCCAATGTCGGCACAGCTCTCGCGAATTGTCGGGAGCGCGTTGCCGCGGATGTCATCTGTTGAAGAGCCATATCGTCAGTGGGCAGTTCCGCCACCATTTCTGTCCTGCTGCACCAGGAGGGGAACGGTCCATGCCGCCGCGATCTGGCTGAGCAACACGAGCGCCAGAACCGTTTGCGTAAGCAGCATCACGCGCCTCGTTGCTCTGCGGCGGCCCAGGGCCGCCGCAGCCGCATCGCGAGACCGCCCCCGCGTGGCGGATCGTCGTTGTCATTGTCGCCGTCGAGCCGGCGCAGCGCAGCCAGGATATCGGCGAGCCGGATCCTCTGGCTGATGCCGGGAATCTCGCGCAATGCAGGGCAAGACTCGACTGCATACATGTCGGATGCCCAGGACGACAGGATGATCCGCTTCTCCGGCGTGGAGAGTCCTTCCGCATTCAGGACATCGGCAGGCGAGTCGTAATGGGCAGCAGGATGAAACATCGGGTCGAGCGTGCCAAAATCGGTATTCACGTTGGTCATCGGTGGCCTCCCTCATGCTCCTTTCCAAGGGATGGGTATGTTGATGATCAAGCGGCGGCGCACGGCGCCGCCGCTTCTGGCGAAAGCGTCTAGGCCGCTTTCTTTTGCTCGATCTGCGAAGCCGCAGGCGCGGCGCCCGCGATCGGAATCCGGCGCGGCTTCGCGGCTTCCGGAACCTCGCGGACGAGATCGATGAGCAAGAGCCCGTCCTGGAAGGCGGCCTGCTTCACCTGGACATAGTCGGCGAGGTTGAACACGCGCCGGAACGGCCGCGCGGCGATGCCCTGGTACAGGTATTCCCGCGCGGCGGTCTCGGGCTTCCTGCCCTCGATCGTGAGCGCGTTCTGTTCAGCCGTCACCGTGATGTCGCTGGCGCCGAAGCCCGCCACCGCAAGGCTGATCCGGTAATGGTCCTCGCCCGAGCGTTCGATGTTGTAGGGGGGATAGTTGTCCTCGGTCGCCTGGCGCAGCGTGCTGTCGACGAGATCGGCCAGGTGATCGAAGCCGATGGTGGAGCGCCACAGGGGTGCGAAGTCGAAACTGGTCCTCATAACCAAGTCCTCCTGAGAGCAAGATGGATACGAAGGAACGCAGGACACGGTATCAGACAGGATCCGAACACCGGCCCGGCGCCCGCGCCGGACCCGATCTGGCGTCCGGCACACCGCTCTCGCGGCGAAAAACGACTTAGAAATTCAGGAATAGCTTTCAAGGGGGCCGGTCAGAAAAAATTTTCGGGCCGCCACCCGCCCCCAGGTGCGGGCGCCGGGCGTCAGGATCTCAGCGCGTCCCGCGCCGTCTCCGGCGCCATCAGCGTCGAAGCGATCGTGATGATCGAGAGTGCGATGATGTAGACGGACACGGCCCAGTACGAGCCGGCCCACCCCAGCAGCGCAGCTGCAATCAACGGCGAGAAGCCGCCGCTCAGCGCCGCCGCGACATTGGCCCCAAGCGAGGCTCCGCTGTAGCGCACCTGGGTGCGGAACAGCTCCGGCATGAACGCCGCCTTCGGCCCGAACAGCAGCGCATGCGTCAGCGTCATCGTGACGACGAGCGCCAGCGTGATCAGCGCCGGCTCCCTGCTGTCGAGGAACCAGAACAGCGGAAACGCCAGCGCCACCGAGAACACGCCGCCGGCGAGATACAGCGCCTTGCGGCCGAAAATGTCGGACAGCCAGCCGGCGAGCGGCAACGTCGCGAACTCGACGAGGGCGGCATAGACCACGGCATCCAGGATCACTTGGCGCGGCAGCCCGAGCTTCGTCGTGGCGTAGACCACGGTGAAGACGGTGAGGAGGTAAGCGAGCCCGACCTCCGACACCGTGATGCCGATCGCAAGCAGGAAGCTGCGCCAGTCGCGGCGGAGCACTTCCAGCACCGGCTGCGCCAGCACCTCCTTGCGCTCGACCACCTCCTTGAAGTGCGGCGTCTCCGCAAGCTTGAGCCGCACGATGAAGCCGACACCGACGAGCAGGATGCTGATCAGGAACGGCACGCGCCAGCCCCAGCTCAGGAAATCGGCTTCGGGCAGCTTGGTCATCAGGCCGAAAATGCCGGTCGATGCGGCAACGCCCACGGGAAAGCCGATCTGCACCAGGCTGCCGTAGAAGCCGCGGCGATTGCCGGCGTGCTCGATCACCATGACGACGGCGCCGCTCCATTCGCCCCCTAAGCCGATGCCCTGGACGAAGCGCAGCACGATGAGCAGGATCGGCGCCCACACGCCGATCTGGCTGTAAGTCGGCAGGCAGCCGATCAGAAAGGTGCCGAGCCCCATCGCGATCATGGTCGCGACCAGCATCGTCTTGCGGCCGAGCCGGTCGCCGTAGTGCCCGATGATGGCGCCGCCGATCGGCCGCGCCACGAAACCGACCGCGTAGGTCGAGAACGCCGCCAGCGTGCCGACGAAGGGATCGAAGCTCGGGAAGAACAGCTTGTTGAAGACCAGCGCCGCCGCCGTGCCGTAGATCAGGAAGTCGTACCACTCGATGGCGGTGCCGAGCGCGCTCGCCCACACCACATGCGCCGTCGTCGATTTCTCCGCCGAAGCGGAGACTCCCGTTGCTGCCGTCATGCCCCGCCCCAGAGATTCCGGAGAGCATCATGGCCAATCGCGATGGCGGTTGCAACCTGCGGAGGCATTTGATCGCTCTCGTGCCCCGGACGCTGCGCAGCACCGGAAGCGCGTCTACGCGCGTCTTCGACGCGCTATCGTGATGCGCTGCAGAGCCGGGGCCCACGCTTCCCGGAGCACTCCCGTGCGGCATGGGTCCGGCTCTGCGCAGCAGCGCAAGAGCGCTGCAGCGCGTCCGGGACGCGAGAGTATCTGGCGCGGCTGCTCCCACACCCGTCAGTGCGAGGAGCACTTGCGACGAAGCAATCCAGAATGTCTCCGCGGAGAGATTCTGGATTGCTTCGCTGCGCTCGCAGTGACGATGCCGAGACAGAGGCGCGTCTTCCGCCCCAAAGGAACCCGCCCGCACCCCCATTCGTTATTGACAAACTCATTTGCTTATATCTAATTTACCGCCACAATAACCGGCCCGCCAAGCGGCCCATAAAAAAGAGGGAACGACGATGAGAAGCTTTCTGGCCTGCGCCATGCTCGCGGCCATGACTTCGGCAGCCACGACCACAGCGGCCACTGCACAAGTCTCCGACGACGCGGTGCGGATCGGCGTGCTGACGGATCTGTCGAGCTGGGGTCGCGACAACTCAGGGCCGGGCTCGGTCGAGGCCGCGAAAATGGCGGTGGAGGAATTCGGCCCGACCGTGCTCGGCAAGCCGATCGAGATCATCAGCGCCGACCACCAGATGAAGACCGACGTCGGCGTGCAGATCGTGCGCGGCTGGTTCGACAACGGCAAGGTCGACGCCGTCGTCGACATCCCCAATTCCGGCATCGCCATCGCCGTCCACAACATGGTGCGCGAGCGGGGCAAGGTCGCGCTGCTCTCCGGTCCCGGCGCAAGCTCGCTGACCGACGAGCTGTGCAGCCCGAACACCGTGCACTTCACCTACGACACCTACGCGCTGTCGAAGGTGACCGCCTCCGCCGTGATCAAGGAGGGCGGAAAGTCCTGGTACTTCATCACCGCCGACTATGCCTTCGGCCAGCAGCTGGAGAAGGACGCAACGCGCTTCGTCAACGAGATGGGCGGAAAGGTCCTGGGCGGGGTGAAGCATCCGACCAACACGGCGGACTTCTCCTCCTTCGCGCTCCAGGCGCAAAGCTCGAAATCCGACGTCGTCGCCTTCGCCAATGCCGGCCAGGACACCGACAACGCGATCAAGCAGTCCGGCGAGTTCGGCCTCGTCCAGGGCGGCCAGAAGCTGGTCGGCCTCCTGATGTTCGACACCGACGTGCACGCGATCGGCCTCAAGGCCGCGCAGGGCACCTACATGACCACGGCCTCGTACTGGGCCATGGACGAGGCGACGCGCGCCTGGTCCAAGAAGTTCTACGAGCGCACCAAGGTGATGCCGACCATGATCCAGACCGGCGTCTACGGCTCGGTGCTGCATTATCTCAAGGCCATCAAGGCGGCCGGCACCGACGATTCCGCCAAGGTGATGGCCAGGATGCGCGAGCTGCCGATCGAGGATACATTCGTCCATGGCGGCAAGTTGCGCGAGGACGGCCGCGTCATCCGCGACATGTATCTCGCCAAGGTGAAGACGCCCGAACAGTCGAAAGAGCCGTGGGATTATCTGGACATCGTCAAGACCGTGAAGGGCGAAGACGCCTTCCGCCCGGTCTCCGAATCCAAATGTCCGCTCCTGAAGAAGTGAGGCTGAGATGACCGGCAGCGAGCATAGCGCAATTGAGACTTACGAGTGCGATGTGCTCGTGGCCGGATCAGGCTGCTCCGGCATGTCGGCCGCGATCACAGCGCGCCATCGCGGCCTGAATGTCCTCATCGTCGAGAAGGAGCCGCGCTTCGGCGGCACCACCGCCCGCTCCGGCGGCTGGCTCTGGATTCCCGGCACCTCGCTGGCGAAGGCCTATGGCATCGCCGAGGCGCCGGAGCAGGCCCGCACCTATTTGCGGCACGAGGCCGGCAACAATTACGACGCCGCGCGCGTCGATGCATTCCTGAGCGCTGGCCCTGAAGCCGTCGATTTCTTCACCACCAAGACCGCGCTCCGCTTCGACATGCCGCTGGTGTTTCCCGACTATCACGCCGAGGCACCCGGCGGCGCGCAAGGCGGCCGCTCCATGGTGACGCGTCCGTTCGACGGCCGCGAGCTCGGCGACCTCATCAAGACACTCGGCATGCCGCTGCCGGAGCTCACCGTGTTCGGCATGATGCTCGGCTCAGGCAAGGAGATCATCCATTTCATGCGGGTGACGAAATCGCTGACCTCGGCGGTTTACGTCGCAAAACGTCTGTCGCGCCACCTGATGGACGTGCTGCGCTACGGCCGCGGCATGACGCTGACAAATGGCAATGCGCTGGCGGGGCGGCTGGCAAAATCCGCACAGGATCTGAAGATTCCGATGTGGCTGTCCGCGCCCGTGCGCGAGCTGACGGTCGAGAACGGCGCGGTCACCGGCGCCATCGTTTCGCGTGAGGGACGCAACGTGCGCGTTCGTGCAAGGCAAGGCGTGGTGCTGGCCTGCGGCGGTTTTCCACATGATGTCGAGCGGCGCAGAAAAATGTTTCCGCACGCGCCGACCGGCAACGAGCATTTCTCGCCGGGCCCCACCGGCAACACCGGCGATGGACTGCGTCTCGCAGAATCCGCCGGCGGGCATATCGAGGATCGCCTGCCGAACGCGGCGGCCTGGGTGCCGGTGTCGCTGACCACGCGCAAGGACGGCTCGAAGGGCGTGATGCCGCATTTCATCGACCGCGCCAAGCCGGGCGTGATTGCGGTGATGCGGGACGGCAAGCGCTTTGCCAATGAAGGCAATTCCTATCACGACTTCGTCCAGGCCATGGTGAAGGCGGCCAAGCCTGGCGAGGAGATCGCCGCCTATCTCGTCTGCGATCATAAGACGCTGCGCAAATACGGCCTCGGCTGCGTGCCGCCCTTCCCGATGCCGCTAGGTCATCACCTCGATACCGGCTATCTCATGCGTGGCGACACGCTGGAGGCGCTCGCGGCGAAGGCCGGCATCGACGCCACGGCGTTTGCCGAGACCGTGGCGCAGTTCAATGCGACGGCGCCGCAAGGCTATGACGCCGCCTTCGGCAAGGGCTCGAAGGCGTATAACCGCTACCAGGGCGATGCGATGCACGGCCCGAACCCCTGCGTCGCGCCGATCGAGACCGGGCCATTCTATGCCATCAAGATGGTGATCGGCGATCTCGGCACCTATGCCGGCATCGTCACCGACGCGAACGCCCGCGCGCTCGACGCCGAGGGCCGCGTCATCCCCGGCCTCTATGCCGCCGGCAACGACATGGCGAGCATCATGGGCGGCAACTATCCCGGCGCCGGCATCACGCTTGGGCCGGCGCTGACCTTCGGCTACATTGCCGGGCGACACCTCGCCGACAGCGCCGCCAAGCGCGACGCGGCGTAAGCCAAGCGCATCGGAGGCGCATGAAGAGAGAAAGCCGCGGCATCCAGTCGATCGAGGTCGGCGGAGAATTGCTCCGTGCGCTCGCAAGGTGCGGCGAGCCGATGATGCTGCGCGATCTCGCGCGCGAGGCGGGCATGTCGCCGGCCAAGGCGCACCCTTATCTCGCCAGCTTCTCCCGTATCGGGCTGATCGAGCAGGACGAGACCACCGGCCGCTATGAGATCGGCGCGCTGGCGCTGGAGCTCGGCCTCATCAGCCTGCGCCGGCTCTCCGGCGTGCACATCGCAAGGCCCAAGATCGCCGCGCTCGCGAGCCAGATCGGCCACGCGGTCTCGCTCGCGGTCTGGGGCACGCATGGCCCGACCGTGGTCCAGCTCGAGGAGCCGGCCCAGCCGGTCCACATCGTGATGCGCGTGGGCTCGGTGATGGCCCTGCTGGAGACGGCCACAGGCCGCGCCTTCGCGGCGTTCCTGCCGGAGAAGACCATCAACGCCGCGCTGGAGAGCGGGCTCGATCGTCACGGCGTCGGCTACAATCCGAAGCGCACCGTGAAGGGCCCGAAGGTCGCCGAGATGCTCACCGAGGTCCGCAAGCACGGCCTCGCCCGCGCGCTCGGCGATCCCCTGCCCGGCGTCAACGCGTTCTCGGCGCCGGTGTTCGATCATTCCGGCCATGTCGCGCTGGTCATCACCGCGATGGGGCCGGAAGGCACGTTCGATGCACGCTGGGACAGCCCGATCGCGCACGCGCTGCGGGATTGCGCCGGCGGTATCTCGAAGCGGCTAGGCTACGGGATGACGGTTGCGGCGGAGTGAGAGTCCTACTTCTCCTTCACCGGCACCGTGTAATTCAAAATCAGCCGGCCGCCATCTGGATAGATGGTCTGCCCGGTGATGTAGGACGCATCGTCGCTGGCGAGAAACGCCACGACCGACGCGACCTCGCTCGGCTCGCCGCCGCGGCCGGCTGGCGTGCGGGACATCACGGTCTTGCGGGCGTCCTCCGAGGTGTAGATGGACGATGCCACCATGTCGGTCAAAATCGTGCCCGGCCCGACCGCGACGACGCGGATGTTGTGCGGGGCGAGCGCGACGGCGGCGACCGAGGTCAGCTGCTTCATGCCACCCTTGGACATCGCGTAGGTTGCCAGCGCCGGGATCGCCAACAGCGCGTTCACCGAGGACATGTTGATGATGACACCGCCGCCGCCTTGCGCGATCATCTGCTTGGCGGCGGCCTGCACGCCGAAGAACGCGCCCTTCAAATTGATGCCGATGATCTCGTCGAATTCCTCCTCGGAGATCTCCAGGATGTCCCGGTTGCGGGCGACGCCCGCATTGTTGACCATGATGTCGAGCCGGCCGAATTCCTTCACGGCGGTGGCGACGAGCTGATCCACATCCGCGCGCTTGGCGACATTGCCGACGACGGTGCGCAAGGCATCGGGACGCGCGAGCTCGGCGGCCGTCGCGGCGAGGCCATCGGCATCGACGTCCGAGATCACGACCTTGACGCCGTCGTCCAAAAATCTCTTCGCGCAGGCCTTGCCGATGCCGCGCGCCGCGCCGGTGATGGCGGCGACCTTATCCTTGAGCTTCATGTGAGCGCCTCCTGAAAGCCGAACGCCGTGTCAGGCGTCAATTCGCCGCCGACCGCGTCGTCGCCGGCATGTAAATCTGCGCGTAGCCTTCCTTGATCGCGGCGGTGATGCGGTCGAGGCGGCGGTCGATGTGCCTCTCCAGCACTGAAACGCAAGTCCCCTCGTCGCGCGCCTTGAGGCCTTCGACCACGGCGCGATGCTCGCCTTGCGTGCTGGAGCGGTTGACGCGGTCCATGTCGATCCAGCGCACGAAGCGGATGCGGGCGTTGACGTTGCGCAGCACGCGCAGCATCTCGGCATTATCAGACATCGCCATCAGCCGCTCGTGAAAGGTCTCGTCGAGCTCGACCTGCTCCAGCGAGGAGCGCTCGCCGGGATCGGGGCCGGTGGCTTCGAGGAACTTCAGCAGCGCGTCGATATCTTCATCCCGCGCGCGCTTGATGGCGAGGCGGATCGAGGCGACCTCGATCGACTTGCGCAGCTCGTAGAGATCGAAGATCTCGCGCGCGTCGAGCTCGCGGCAGAAGAAACCCTTGCCCGGCGCGAAGCGCAGGAAACCCTCGGTGTTGAGACGGTTGAGCGCCTCGCGCAGCGGCGTACGGCTGACGCCGAGGCGTTTGGCCAGCTCGCCTTCGTTGAGCCGTTCGCCCGGCTTGAACGCGTAGCTCACGGCCATCGCCTTGAGCTGGTCATAGACACGATCGACGATGCTGTCGGAAGCCAGTTCCACGTTGCTCTTCATCAGCTGCATTGATGCCCGGACACAGCTCAATATACCGGGGCTGCGTGGACGAAGGCAACGACCTCAGAGGAAACGTTCGGGCGCGAACGGCGCCAGCGGAATTTCAGGCTGCTTGCCGCTGAGGAGCTGGGCGACGAGCCGGCCGGTACGGGCCGAGCCGACCAGGCCGACATGGCCGTGGCCGAAGGCATAGACGATGTCGCGCGAGGCGCGCGCATGGCCGATGCAGGGACGCCCGTCGGGCATGCTCGGCCGATGGCCGAACCAGGTCTTGATGCGCGAGGCCGGAATGTCCTTCGGCAGTTTTGGAAACATGCTGACAAGGTGGTCGCGCAAAATCTCGGCGCGCCTCCAGTTCGGCGCGGCTTCAAGGCCGGCGATCTCGACGGTGCCGGCGGCGCGCAGGCCCCTGTTAGTCCAGTTCACCACCATCTTGGCATCCGACGCCATCATCGAGCTGCGCGGACCTGATTCCGGGTTCTCGATCATGACGTGGTAGCCGCGCTCGGTCTCGAGCGGCAAGGGATCGCCGACCGATGCGGTGAGCTGCTTCGATCGCGCGCCGGCGGCGATCACCGCGGCATCACAGGCGATCTCGCCGGTCTCGGTGAGAACGGCCACGAGCTTGTCGCCATTCAACCTCAAGCCGGTGGCCTTGGCCCGCACATGCTCGGCGCCACTCGCGATCGCATGATTGGCGAGGGCTGCAACATAAGCGCCGGGATCGCGGCAGCGGCCGGCCTCCTCCACCACCACGCCAAAGGTGTAGCGCGGATGCAGATCGGGCTCGCGCTGGCGCATCTCGTCGGCATTGAGCTCCAGCCATTCGACGCCGACCTTCTTGCGCAGGCGCCAGCCGAGATCATTGTCGAAATTGCCGCGCGACGGAAACACGTGCATCACGCCATTGCGCTCGATCAGTTCAGGCACGCCCGCTTCTTCCGCGAGCTGCCGGTGCAGCAGCGGCGCGTCCTTCAACAGGTCGCGCAGCGCAAACGCCGTTGTCTCGACCCGCGCCTCGGTCCAGCCCGAGAGCAGATATTTGATCAGCCAGGGCAGCGCCTTCGGCAAATAGGACCAGCGGATCGCGAGCGGCCCGAGCGGGTCCATCAGATAACCCGGCACCTTCTTCCAGATGCCTGGCTCGGCCGGCGGGATCACCGAATGCGAGGAGAGCCAGCCGGCATTGCCGTAGCTCGCCGCCTGTTCGCCGCCGGGCTCGCCCGGATCGATCAGCGTGACGCGATGGCCCTCGCGCAGCGCTTCGATGGCGCTGATCACGCCGACCGCGCCGGCCCCGATGATGGCGACGTGGCGGCGCCCAGACATCGCTTACGCCTTCACCGCGGGCGCAAAGTCCTTGCCGACCGAAATCGCCCTGGAATCGATGATGCAGTGGAGGATCGACGGCTTGCCGGAGGCGAGCGCGCGCTCGAACGCCGGCGCGAATTCTTCGGTGCGCTCGACGCGCTCGCCATGGCCGCCGAACGCTTTTGCGTACATCGCAAAGTCAGGGTTCTTGAGCTGGGTGCCGACGACGCGGCCGGGATAGTCGCGCTCCTGGTGCATGCGGATGGTGCCGTATTGCGAATTGTCGACCACGATCACGACCAGCGGCGCGTCATACTGCACGGCGGTTGCGAACTCCTGACCGTTCATCAGGAAGCAGCCGTCACCGGCAAAGGCGACGACGGTGCGATCCGGATATTGCCGCTTGGCGAGAACCGCCGCCGGCACGCCGTAGCCCATCGAGCCCGAGGTCGGCGCCAGCTGCGAGGCAAAGCTGTGGAAGCGGTGATGACGATGGATCCAGCCGGCATAATTGCCGGCGCCGTTGCAGACGATGGCGTCCTTCGGCAGGCGGTCGCGCAGCCAGGTCATGACCTGCCCGTACTGGAACGTGCCCGGCAGCTCGCGCGCCTTCTCGGTCCAGGCGAGATAATCGGCGTGCGCCTTGGCCGCTTCGCCCTTCCAGGCCACCGCGCCTGAAGGCTTCAGCGTCTCGACGGCGGCGGCAAACGCCGCGGGCGTCGCCTGGATCGCGAGCGCCGGCTGATAGACGCGGCCGAGCTCTTCGGAGCCCGGATGCACGTGGATCAGCTTCTGCTGCGGGTTCGGAATGTCGAGCAGCGTGTAGGACGAGGACGGCATCTCCGACATGCGGCCGCCGACGAGAAGAAGGACATCGGCGTTATCGATGCGCGCCTTCAGCCCCGGGCTCGGCCCGATGCCGAGATCGCCGGCATAATGCGAATGGTCGGCGTCGATCAGCGAGGCCCGGCGGAACGAGGTTGCGACCGGCAGGTCGAAGCGCTCGGCAAACCGCGCGATGCTCTTGGTCGCCTCATCCGTCCAGCGCGAGCCGCCGAGGATGACCAGCGGCGCCTTGGCGCCGGTGAGCATGGCGCCGAGCTTTTCAATGTCGGCCGGCGCGGGCCAGCTCACGGCAGGCTCGATGCGCATGGCATCCGCAACGGCGGCGGTCTCGGTCAGCATGTTCTCCGGCAGCGAGATCACGACGGGACCGGGACGGCCCTGCATGGCGACGCGGAAGGCGCGCGCCACCAGCTCCGGAATGCGATCGGGACGATCGATCTCGACCGCCCATTTCGCCATGGTGCCGAACACCGCCTTGTAATCGAGCTCCTGGAACGCCTCGCGCTCGCGCATGCCGGTGTCGACCTGGCCGACGAACAGGATCATCGGCGTCGAATCCTGCATCGCGATGTGGACGCCGTGGCTGGCATTGGTCGCGCCGGGGCCGCGGGTGACGAAGCAGATGCCGGGCCGGCCCGTGAGCTTGCCGTAGGCCTCCGCCATCATCGCCGCGCCGCCCTCGGCGCGGCAGATCATGACGTCGATCGGGCTGTCATGCAGCGCATCGAGCGCGGCCAGATAGCTCTCGCCCGGCACGCAGGTGACGCGCTCGACGCCTTGGGCGACGAGCTGATCGATCAGGATCTGGCCCCCGGTGCGGCTGTTGCGGATGGTCATGACGACTCCTCAAGGCTTTGGCGATGCGTACTTATTCGGAGACTGCGTAGGACAGGCCGGGTGGGCACGCAAGATCGAAAGGGTTCTCCTAGCCTGCGCAGACGTCATGCCCGTCGGTGCCGTTTGCACGACCGCCCATTCGTCGGGCTTGATGGAAGGATGGCGGTCGACATATCGCCGCCTGCGTGTCCCGGACGCGCCGCAACGCGCATAGCGCGTCGAAGACGCGCGTGAACGCGCTTATGGCGTTGCGGCGCAGAGCCGGGACCCAGAGCCGGCACAGCACGCCGAGAGATGGGCCCCGGCTCTGCAGGGCACCACCCCGGACGATGCTGCACATCGTCCGGGCCGCTGCACTGCGTCCGGGGCACGAGAGCTGCGAGTGCCGTGGGATGGGCAAAGGCGCACCGCACGCTTGCGCTTTGCCCACCCTACGATGCTGGTTTGTGACGCGCGGACATGCTTCTCCTCCTCGCGGCGTTTCCGCCCGAGTTTTGCTCTCCATCGCGCCCTCTAACAGAAAGGGCGCAGGGAAGGCCGGGTGCCGGCTGGCACCCGCAAGACCCCCGTGCGAACACATTGCACACGCAATGCACGAGGGAGACACAGGGCAGCCGATCATCCGGCCTTCCCTGCGCGATGTTTGACGGCGTATGGCGCGCTCTCCCCGGAGACGAGTTCCTGCTTGCCTCCGTCACCTCGCGGATTGACGATGCGCTTCGCCCGGTCGGGCTTGGCGCACCTCCGCAAGGCTTGGCTGTAGCAACGACAGCCAGGACCACGCGATTTGGCCGTACGCATCAGCGCCGCTCGTCCGCACGCCGCCGGGACCTCACGGGGTTCGCCCGCCCTGCTCCCGCTTCTCGTGCACGACGCTGCCGCGTCCACCGCTCCCCGATCCGCGGCTCGTGACGACGTACGACCGCCCCTTTCGCCGGATCAGGATGGGCGACACATACGCCGAAACCGAATTTCGGTAAAGTGGAATATTTTCGCGACGGTGGGTTGACAGAAGGCGACACAGCCACGATGGCGTAGCCCGGATGGAGCGTCAGCGTAATCCAGGACGGTAAGAGATGCCGGGCGAGCGGCCCCGGATTGCGCTTCGCTCCATCCGGGCTACGAAGGCTCCGCCCACCAAGCCGCCGCGATCAAGCGATGGCTACCGGGCTTCGGCGTCTTCGTTTACGATCCGGCTGAACCAAATTGTCGAGGACACCGGAATGCAAACCATCGGCCTGATCGGGGGCATGAGCTGGGAGAGCACGGCGCTCTACTACAAGCTGATCAATGAGCGGGTCCGGGGTCGCATGGGCAAGCTGCATTCCGCCCCGCTGTTGCTGTATTCCTACGATTTCGAGGCGATCAAGCAGATGCAGTACGCCGGCCGCTGGGCGGAGGCAGCGGCGAGCCTCGCGGAGGTCGCGCGGCGTCTCGAAGGCGCCGGCGCGCGCGCGATCGTGTTGTGCACGAACACGATGCACAAGCTGGCGCCCGACATCATCTCCGGCGTGAGCGTTCCGTTCATCCACATTGGCGACGCGACCGCGCAACGGATCCGGGCGAAGGGATACCGTCGGGTCGGCCTCCTCGGCACCAAGTTCACGATGGAGGAGGACTTCTACATCGACCGGCTGCGCGCGCATGATCTCGACGTGCTGGTTCCTCCCGCCGACGCACGCGCCGACGTGAACCGCATCATCTACGACGAGCTGTGCCTGGGGACCGTCACCGCGCCCTCCCGCCGCCGCTACCAGGACGTGATGGCGGCGCTGGTCGCCGCCGGCGCGGAGTGCATCATCCTCGGCTGCACCGAGATCACGATGCTGGTCGGCCCTGATGACACAACGGTGGAGACGTTCGACACCACGGCCATTCACGCCGAGACGGCGGCCGATTTCGCCATGGGTTGATCGCGACGGCGGCGCGCCATCAAGCAGGCCGGGTCAGGGTCAAGCACCCCTCTCGCAATGACAATGTGGAAAGAGCTTTGACCCTCACCGATGCTCGATCGCGCGGATCGCGCCGCGGAGCTCGGCGAGGCCGCGGAGGCGGCCGATCGCGGTGTAGCCGGGGTTGGTGCGCTTGGTCGCCGCGAGGTCGTCCAGCATGCGATGGCCGTGATCGGGGCGGAACACGATCTGCTTGTCCGGCGCGCGCCGCGCGTTCTCCTTCAGCAGCGCCTTGAGCACCGCGACCATGTCGACGTCGCCGTCGAGATGATCGGATTCGTAGAACGACAGGCCGTCGGCCTCGCGCTTGGTTGCGCGCAGGTGGGCAAAGGCGATGCGGGGGCCGAAGCGCTCGGCCATCTCAGGCAGATTGTTTTCCGCGCGCACGCCGAGCGAGCCCGTGCACAGGCAGATGCCGTTGGCCCTGGACGGCACGGCGTCGAACAGCGCCTGATAATCGTCGGCTGAGGAGGCAATGCGCGGGAGGCCGAACAGCGGCCTCGGCGGGTCGTCCGGATGCAAGGTCAAGGACACCCCGAGCTGCTCGGCCACCGGCGTCACCCGCGCGAGGAATTCGGCGAGATGCTGCCGCAGGATTTTTGGCGTGATGTCGCGATAGGTCTCGAGCCGGTCGCGGAATTGCGGAATGGTCATCGGCTCGGTGGTCGAGCCGGGCAGCGCGCTGGCGATCACCATGACGAGATAGTCGATGTCGGTCTGGCTCATCTGGTCGAACAGCTTTTTCGCGCGCGCCTGCTGCTCGGGCGAATAGTCCTGTACGGCAGCCGGGCGCTTGAGGATATGCAGCTCGAACGCAGCAAAGCGGTCCTGGTCGAAGCGCATGGCGCGGGCGCCGTTCGGCATCTCCCATTCGAGGTCGGTGCGGCACCAGTCCACCACAGGCATGAAGTTGTAGCAGATGATCTTGATGCCGGAGGCCGCGACAGCTTCCAGGCTCGCGATCCAGGCCTCGATCGAGCGCGTCGCCTTGCCGCCGAGCCGCTTGACGTCGTCGGGGATCGGAATCGATTCCACCACCGACCAGGTCAGTTGCGAGCGGCCGGGCTGGCCGTGCTCGATAAAGTTCTTGCGCTCCTCGACCGCCTTGCGGGTCCAGGCCTCGCCGATCGGCACCTGATGCAGCGCCGAGACGATATCCGTCGCCCCGGCCTGCCTGACGTCATCCAAGGACACGGGATCATCGGGCCCGTACCAGCGCCAACCCTGCAGCATCATGGATATCTCCTAAAGCGTTTTCGAGCGAAGTGGATACCGGTTCGCGTGAAGAAAACGCGTCAAAACAAGGTCAGTTCGCGGTCAGCACGACCTTGACGCTCTGCGAGCGATCGAGCGCCAGCCTGAGCGCATCGGGCGCGGTCGAGAGCGGCCGCTCGGCGGTGACCAGCGACAGCACGTCGACGCCGCCGGAGGAAATCAGTTCCACCGCCGTCATGAACTCGAAGCCGAAACGGAACGAACCGCGCAGGTCGATCTCCTTCGCCATCACCGCATTCGACGGCGTCGGGATCTGGCCGCCGGGCAGATTGCCGATCTGCACCACGACGCCGCCGCGCCTGACGATGCCGATGGCGCTCGCAAGGCCCGCGGCCGTGCCGGAGACCTCGAACGCGACGTCATAGGGACGCGACGCAGCCTGCGCCTTTAGTCCTTCCTCACCGCCCGAGACATTCTCGACATGCGAAGCGCCGAGCTTGGTCGCGAAGGCGAGCGGGGCCGGCGCGATGTCGGCCACCGTGATGTCGGCCATCCCGGCGCGATGCGCGGCGAGCATGGTCAACAGCCCGATCGGGCCGGCGCCGAAGATGATGCCGCGCTTGCCCTCGATATTGCCGGCGCGCGCGACCGCGTGCAGGCAGACCGCGAGCGGCTCGGCGAGCGCTGCGGCCTGATAGGACACGTGATCGGGAATCTTCACGCACTGCGCGGGAACCGCGTCGAAATAATTGGCGAAGCCGCCTTGCATGTGCGGCGTCTTCGAGGCCGAGCCCATGAAGTAGATGTTCTCGCACAGATTCGGCCGGCCCTCACGGCAGGCGACGCAATGGCCGCACCAGCGCGACGGGTTGACCGCGACGCGGTCGCCGACCTTCAGATTGGCTGCGGAGCCGGAGATCTCCACGACTTCGCCGGAGATCTCGTGGCCGAGCACCAGCGGCGACTTCACCACGAAATCGCCGGTGCGGGCATGGCGGAAATAGTGCATGTCCGAGCCGCAGATGCCGCCGGCGCCGAAGCGGATGCGCACCATGCCGTCGGCGAGCTTGTCGAGCGGATGCTCGACCATGCGCAGATCTTCGGGACCGAACAGGGTTGCGGCGAGAGCGGTGGAGGTCATTTGGAGAGTCCCATGTATTTAGGCAGCCAGAGGGTCAGTTCGGGGATGTAGGTGATCGCGATCAACGCCAGCATCAGCGGCACCAGCCAGGGCAGGATCGCGACCGTGGTGCGCTCGACCGAGAGTTTGGCCACGCGGGCGAGCACGAACAGCACCATGCCGAGCGGCGGATGCAGCAGGCCGATCATCAGGTTCAGCGTCATGATCAGGCCGAAATGAATGGGATCGATACCGAGCTTGAGCACGATCGGCAGCAGGATCGGCACCAGGATGGTGATCGCCGCCGTGGTGTCGATGAAGCAGCCGACGAACAGGATCAGCACGTTGGCGAGCGCCAGGAACACCCATTTGTTGTGGGTGATGCTGAGCATCCAGTCCGACAGCATCTGGGCGGCCTGCGACACCGTCAGCAGCCAGGCGAAGATCGAGGCCGCCGTGACGATGAACAGCACCGAGGCCGTGGTCTCGATGGTGTCGAACGTCGCCTTCGCCACGGTCTTCAAGGTCATGGTGCGATAGCGGACGAGGCCGAGGAACAGCGACCAGATCACCGCGGCGACCGCGGCTTCCGTCGGCGTGAACCAGCCGAGCGTCATGCCGCCGATCAGGATCACCGGCGCCATCAGCGCCATCACCGCCGAGAAATCGAAATACCAGTCGATGATGAGCAGCGTGCCGAGGCCGATGACGACGGCCATGTTGACCGACATGCCCGCGAGCACCATCAGCCAGATCGCCATCGGGAACGCCAGCACGATGGCGATCTCGAGGCCGGCCGAGCCGAGCTGCGGCCAGGAGAACGGCGTGTCGCTGCCCCATTTGTTCTTGTGCGCGAAGTAGGTGACAGTCGCCATCATCAGCAGCGTCATGACGATGCCGGGAATGACGCCGCCCAGGAACAGCGCGCCGATCGAGACGTTCGCCATCATGCCGTAGATCACGAAGGGCAGCGACGGCGGGATGATCGGCCCGAGCGTCGCAGAGGCCGCGGTGACGCCGACCGAGAACTCGGTCGAGTAGCCATGGTCCTTCATCGCCTTGATCTCGATGGTGCCGAGGCCGGCGGCGTCCGCGATCGCGGTGCCGGACATGCCCGAGAAGATCACCGAGCCGATGATGTTGACGTGGCCGAGGCCGCCGCGCATCCACCCGACCAGCGCGACGGCGAATTTGTAGATGCGCCCGGTGACGCCGGCGATGTTCATGAGGTTGCCGGCCAGGATGAAGAACGGCACGGCGAGCAGCGGGAAGCTCTCGACGCCGGCGATCATGCGCTGCGCCAGCGTGACGTCGGGCGTCACGCCGCTGACCAGGATGTAGAGCAGCGACGACGCGGCCATGGCAATCGCCACGGGAACGCCGAGCAGCATCAGGATGAGGAAGCCTCCGAGCAACAGCAACATGGGATTATCCTTCAAAACCGTCGTAGGCGCCGGGACGTTCGAGGATCGAATAACCCTGTCGCAAATGTTGTATGGCCACCTGCACCGAGCGCACGAACATCAGCACGAAGCCGGCCAGGACGGCGTAGTAGACGTAGTCCTTGGGAAGATTGATCGTGGTCATCTGCTCGTCGCCGATGATCTGGATGTAGACCCAGACCAGCTTGATGGCGTAGCCGAAGAAGGCGATCCGGATCAGGTCGATCACCGTCGACAGCGCGCGCGCCACGAGGTGGGGCAGATAGCGGTAGAGGAGGTCGACCTGGATATGACGCGACAGCCGCACGCACATCGAGGCGCCGATGAAGACGACGCCGATCAGGCAATAGGTCGCAATCTCCTCGGTCCAGGCGTAGCTGTCGTTGAGCACGTAGCGGGTGAAGAACTGGAGGAAGACGGCGAGCGCCATCACCCAGAAGATCGCGAGCGCCACCCAGTCCTCGAACGCGTAGATGCCGAGGTCGACCTTCGGCGTCGCCTCCTCCTCGAAGGTGTGGGCGATCTCGTCCGCGGTGATCTGCCGGTGTATTTCGGCGGTGGACATGGGGGTTGCTCCTAGGACCTGAACGTCGTTCCGGGGCTCGCGAAGCGAGAACCCGGAACCTCGAGATTCCGGGTTCGGTGCTCGGACCGTGCTGTGCACGGTCCTGCGCGCCGCCCCGGAATGACAGTCGTCGTTACTTCACCGCCTGGATCTTTTCCCAGTCGGCCTTGCGGTAACCAAACGTCTCGAACGCGACGTTCTTCAGCACGGTGTCGCGGAACTCGTTCTTGTCGACCTCGGTCACGCTCAAGCCCTTCTCCTTGAAGAAGGCGACCAGCTTGGCCTCGTTCTGCTTGATCTCCGCGGTCGCCTTGGCGGCGGCCTCCTGGGCGACGTCGGTGAAGATCTTCTTGTCCTCGTCGGACAGCTTCTTCCACAGCGCGCCCGCCACCACCGTGTTGAGGTGGTCGACGATGTGGCCGGTCAGAACGATGTGCTTCTGCACCTCATAGAACTTCTTGGCTTCGATCGTGGTCAGCGGGTTCTCCTGCGCCTCGACGGTGCCGTTCTGGAGCGCGAGGTAGACTTCGGCGAAGGCGATCGGCGCGGTGTTGGCGCCGCAGGCGCGCGGCATCGCGAGATAGGCCGGAACGTCGGGCACGCGCATCTTCAGGCCCTTGAGGTCGGCGCAGGTCTTGATCGGCTTGTTCGACGAGGTCTGGCGCACGCCGTAATAGGTCACAGCGACGATGTGGTGGCCGCTCTTGTCCTCATAGCCCTTGGCGAGCTCCTTGAAGATGTCGCTCTTGGTGTAGGCGAGCAGGTGGTCGGCATCGCGGAAGGTGTAGGGATAGTAGGTCACGCCGATCGGCGGGAAGCTCTTGGCCGCGAAGCTCGAGCCGGAGATGATGATGTCGACCGAGCCGAGCGAGAGGCCCTGGTTGATGTCGGCTTCCTTGCCGAGCTGCGAGGCCGGATAGACATCGATCGCATAGCGCCCGTTGGTGCGCTTGCCGATCTCCTGCGCGGCCCAGACGGATGCCGTGTGGAACGGCTCCGAAGTCTCGTAGACATGGGCCCATTTGAGCTTGGTCTGCGCCATGCCGGCCTGGGTGGCCGCCAACAGCGCGGCAGCGGACATCACTGCTGCAATCGTCATTTTCTTCAACATCGACTTTTCCTCCATGTTCTAAGTCTGCTTCTTGTTCACCCGCCCCGGCACGGATGCGGGCCGTACAATTTCATCGCCGCCGCGCGCTGCCGCCTCCGGCCCGCTTCTTCGGTGGTCGCTTTGGCGCCGCCGGCTTCGCCGGTGCGCGCACCGTCCGGCTCCGCCCCGAAGACGATCCGGCCGCGTTCTCGGCGCCGAAATTCTGCGCAAAGCGCTCCTGCGACCGCGCCAGATGCGCGCGCATCGCTTCGCGCGCGGCTTGCGGATCATGCGCCGCGATCGCCTCACGCACGGCGCGATGCTCGTCGAGCGCGGTGCGCCAGGTGCCCGGGCTCTCGAAATAATGCGCGAGCTGCGCGAAATAGGGATTGAGGCGCTGGTCGAACAGCTCGCCGACCACGCGCACCAGAACCGCATTGCCGAGGCTGCCGGCGATCGCGACGTGGAAGGCGCGGTCGTGGACCATCGAGGCTTCGCCGGGATGCTCGACATTCTCCATTGCGAGGAGCGAGGCGTCGATGCGGGCGATATCGTCTTTGGTCGCGACGCGCGCGGCCTGTTCGGCGATGGCACTTTCGAGGAATTCGCGGGCGCGCAGCAGCTCGAACGGGCCCTCGATGACGGAAGCCTGCGCGGGCGCGGCGATTGCGGCGGGCTCGATCACATAGATGCCGGAGCCGACGCGGATGCGCAGGCGCCCTTCGACCTCGAGCGCAATCAGGGCTTCGCGCACCGTCGGCCTGGAGATCTTGAGCTGCTCGGCGAGCTCGCGCTCGGTCGGCAAGCGGCTGCCGACCGCGTACTCGCCGCTGTCGATCAGGCTTCGCATTTGATCGGCGACCTGGCGATAAAGCCGTCTCGCCTCCACAGCTTCCAGCGGCACGCTGGTCCTCCCGAAAGGGTCGCGCGGGGCTTTTCAGCCCGCGGCCCGCCAATTTTGGAAAATTGGTCTTACCAATTGACCGGAGCATTGACCTGATACGGGCGCCATGTCAAGCAGCGGCAAAGCAAGGGGAGACGTCCATGCGCCCAGGTTCCGTGCGTCTTGGCAGCGCCAATCTCGACCGGTTGCCGCCGGCCGTCCGCCGCCCGGCCTATGACCGTTCGCGCATCACGCCCGGCATCGTGCATCTCGGCCTCGGCGCCTTTCATCGCGCACATCAGGCCGTCGTCATCGACGATTGCCTTGCCAGCGGCAGCTCGTCCTGGGGCATCGTTGGCGCCAGCCTGCGCAGCCCGGATACGCGCGACGCCCTCGCCCCGCAGGATCATCTCTACACCGTTGCCGTGCGCGCCGCCGAGGGCGCCGAGCATCGCGTGATCGGCGCGCTGCTCGACAGCGTCGTCGCACGCGAAAGCCCGGCAGCGCTGGTCGAACGGATGGTCGATCCCGCCATTCGAATCGTCTCGCTGACGGTCACCGAGAAGGGCTATTGCCACACGCCGCAGACCGGCGATCTCGACGAACGGCACCCCGACGTCGTGCACGATCTCAACAATTTCGACGCGCCGCGCTCGGCGCCCGGCTTCATCGTCGCGGCGCTGGCGCGGCGGCGCGCGCTGGGTGCCCTGCCCTTCACCGTACTGTGCTGCGACAACCTCGCCGCCAACGGCCACACCGTGCAGCGCATCGTGACGCAATTCGCCGCGCTCCGCTCCAGGGAACTCGGCAAGTGGATCGTGGATAACGCCGCTTTCCCCTCAACCATGGTCGACCGCATCGTGCCGGAGACGAATGATGCCGACCGCGATGCGGTCGCGAACGCGCTCGGCATGCGCGACGCCTGGCCCGTGATGACCGAGCCGTTCACGCAATGGGTGGTGGAGGATCGCTTCACGGCGGGCCGGCCCGATCTTGCCGCCGCCGGCGTCGAGCTCGTTGCCGACGTCAAGCCGTTCGAGCTGATGAAGCTGCGGCTGCTCAACGCCAGCCATTCGGCGCTGGCCTATCTCGGCTATCTCGCGGGCTACGAGACCATCGCCGACACCATGCAGGATCCGCACTTCGCGCGCCTGGCCGCGCAGGTGATGGAAGAGGCCGCGGTAACGCTGACGATGCCTGCCGGCACTGATCTCGCCGCCTATCGCGCTTCGCTACTCAAGCGCTTCGCCAATCCGGCGCTGCATCACCGCACCTGGCAGATCGCGATGGACGGCTCGCAAAAGTTGCCGCAGCGGCTGCTCGGCGCGATGCAGGATCGCCTCGCCAAAAACCTGCCGATCGCAACGCATGCGCTCGCGGTCGCCGGCTGGATGCGCTATGTCAGCGCAACAGACGAGCAGGGCCGCACCATCGACGTGCGCGATCCCCTCGCCGCCGAATTCGCCGCGCTGGCGCGCGAGGCCGGACCCGTTGCCGAGCGGCTCGCGCCCGCATTGCTCGGGGTTCAGAAGGTGTTCGGGCCGCTGGGATCCGAGCCGCGCCTGCGCGAGGCCGTGACCGCGGCGCTCGGCCGTCTCTACAAGGATGGTGCGCGGCGGGCCGTGGAAGCGCTCGTCGCGGCCTGACCACAAAGCGGGCAATGCTGCACTGCGGTCCAAATCGGACACAAGGTCGAACGGAAGTCGCGCTTGATTTTTGCCTGTCCTTGCCCCACCCGAGAGCGATGGCAAAGGACAACAAGATCATCGCCGCCAACGCGGCCTTCTACGCCGCGTTTTCGACCGGCGACTTCGACGGCATGGAACGGCTGTGGGCGGACGACGACGCCATTTCCTGCATCCATCCCGGTTGGCCGGCCATCATCGGGCGCGCCACGGTGATCGGAAGCTGGCGCGACATCCTGCAGAACCCGGAGCGGCCGCAGATCGTCTGCGCCGAGCCGCAGGTCATCGTCGATGGCGACAGCGCCCGGGTGCTCTGCATCGAGATCGTCGACGGCACCGCCTTGGCCGCGGCCAACCATTTTCGCCGCGTCGGCGACGAGTGGCTGCTGGTGCATCACCAATCGAGCCCGATCGCGCAGATTGTCGAGCAGGCTGAGGACGATAGAGCGAGCCACCGCGTCCACTGAACGCGGCGGACACGCGAGCGTGATCTACTGTGCATGGGGTTGTTTTTCAGTTTCTTGTTTGGCGGCCAGTTCCGACAGGTCATCCAGCACGGCCCGCGCCGCGGAAAAATCATCATCTGCAAAGAACATGCTCCGGGTGATCAGAACCGGGATGCCGGCGCGTGAGGCTGCGATCAGCCCGTTGGCGGAGTCCTCGATGGCGACGCAGTCGACCGCGCCCAGCTTCAGCCGTGCCAGCGTTTCCAGATAGACGTCCGGCGCCGGTTTCTTGTGCCTGACATCGTCACCGGCGACGATCGCGTCGAACCCCGCAGCCCAGTTCGGCCCCAGCACCTGCGACAGCAGCGCATCGATGTTGCCGCGCGAGGTCGTGGTCGCGATCGCAAGCCGCTGGCCGCGTGCCTTCGCCGCGGCGAGCAGCTCGATCACGCCCGGCCGCAACGGACAGCAACCGGTTTCGACCAGCCCGGCATAATGCGCGGTCTTGATGCGGTGGAGCTCCGCAATGTCCGCATCTGACAGAGGCGGGGCGCTCCCCAACCGGGCGTGGTAGGCGCGCATGCGCTCCTTGCCGCCGGTCACCCGCAGCAGGTCCTTGTAGACGGCGCGGTCCCACTGCCAGTCGAGACCGTGGCGGGCGAAGGCGTGGTTGAAGGCCTGCCGATGCAGCTCCTCGGTCTCGGCCAGGGTACCGTCGACGTCGAAGATCAGCGCGGCCGCGCGCCGGACCAGCTCATTGGCATCCGGCGGCACCACGGCGAGCGCTTCTGCCTGCATGATCGATGCCTCCCTGTGACAGGCGAACATCGCCCGAGGCAGGAGGCGAGACAAATCGCAATATCTTTTGCCGGACCCAAAAATCTCTTATGAGCGAAGGACGCGCAACGGCGCGAACGGGAACTTTCGACCTGCTCAGGAGACGCATGCGACTCTTCATCCTTGGCCTCGGCTATAGTGCCCGGCATTTCGCCCGCAAACATAGCGGCAGCTTCTCGCATGTCGCCGGCACCGTGCGCGATCCCGCGCAGCGGAACGACCTCGCCGGGATCGAGGTCCACGCCTTCTCCGGCGAGCCCCCCGCACGCGAGACGGTCGAGCAGGTCCGCGATGCCGATGTCCTTCTCATATCGATCCCGCCCGGTAGCGGCGGCGATCCTGCCATCGCAGCGTTCGGCGACGCGCTGGCGGCGGGCCGCCGCAAGATCGTCTATCTCTCCACCATCGGCGTCTACGGCGATCATGCCGGCGGCTGGGTCGACGAGAGTACCCCGCCGCAGGCAACGCTCGACCGCGCCCGCATGCGGGTTGCCGCCGAGCAGGCCTGGATGGACATTGCGCGCGGCGATGCCGCGATCCTGCGGCTTGCGGGCATCTACGGCCCCGGCCGCAACGCGCTGGCGACACTGCGGGCAGGAACGGCCCGTCGCATCATCAAGCCCGGCCAGGTCTTCAACCGCATCCATGTCGACGACATCGCGAGTGCGATCATGGCCGCCATTCCCCACGGAAGCGGCGGCATCTGGAACGTCTGCGACGACGAGCCGGCGCCGCCGCAGGACGTGATCGCCCATGCAGCTGAGCTGATGGGCGTTGCGCCGCCGCCGGAAGAGGCGTTCGCGACGGCCGAGATGTCGGCGATGGCCCGCAGCTTCTATGCCAGCAGCGCCCGTGTCTCCAACGCAAAACTGAAGCGCGAGCTCGGCGTCACGCTTGTCCACCCGACCTATCGCCACGGCCTCGATGCGTTGTGGCACGCAGGCGAAGCACGATAGGTTCCGGCATCCCGGCGCGTCCCAGACATGCCGCGCCCGCGCTTGACTTCGCGTCAGTGGGGACGTGATCTTGGCATCGAGCGGGCCAACGCATAACGAGCCCGCACCTTGGGAGGACGCAATGAACAAGACGATCGCAGTGATCGTGACGGCGGCTGTTGTCATCACATTCGGCACGGCCATCGCCGCGCCGCTGCCCGAGACCAAACCCGACGATGTCGGCTTCTCCAGTCAGGGCCTTGCACGCCTCGACAATTTCTTCGCTCGCGAGATCGCCGCCAAGCGCGTCCCCGGCGCGGTCGTCGCCATCGCGCGCGACGGCAAGCTCGTGCACTACAAGGCTTACGGCATGCTGGATCCGGACAAGGGCACGCCGATGCCGATCGATGCGATCTTCGCGCTGGCCTCGATGACCAAGCCGATGGCAGCGGTCGCCGGCCTGACGCTGATGGAGCAGGGACGGCTGCCGCTCCAGGCCAAGCTGTCCGATTACTATCCCGGCTTTTCCGACATGAAAATCGGCGTGACCGAGGCCAACGGTTCGCTCAAGCTGGAGCCGCAGGCCTCGCCGATCTTCATCCACGATCTCTACCGGCACACCTCCGGATTGATGTATGGCGGCCGTCCCGACAGTTCGAGCCCGGTGGCGCGGCAATACCCTGATGGCGTCGCGCCGGCGATCGAAGGCGACACCCAGGCCTTCATCGATCGCATCACCAAGCTGCCGCTGGCGCATCAGCCTTCGACCGAGTTCGAATACGGCTTCTCGATCGACGTGCTCGGCGCCGTCGTCGAGAAGGTGAGCGAGCAGAAGCTCGGCGAGTATCTCGCCGCCAATGTCTGGCAGCCGCTTGGCATGAAGGACGCGACCTTCCACCCGACCGACGCGCAACGCCCTCGCCTCGCCCGCCCGTTTGCCAACGATCCGCTGACGGGCAAGCCGCAGGCGATCAAGCTGCTCGACACCCCAACCAAGTTCGACTGCGGCGGCGCCTGCTCGTTCGCGACGGTCGGCGACTATGCCCGCTTCGGACAGATGCTGCTCAACGGCGGCGAGCTCGACGGCCAGCGCATCCTCGGTCCGAAGACCGTGCATCACATGACGACCAACCATCTTGGTCCCGAGATCAAGAACAACGTCGCCAATGTCGAGCCGCATCGCGGCGGCTTTGGCTTTGGCCTTTCGGTCGCGGTTCGCACCAGCGAAGGGCTGTCGTCGGTCCCCGGCAATCCCGGGGAGTTCACGTGGAACGGCGCCTACGGAACGCAATTCTTCTGCGACCCTAAGGAACGCCTCGTCGTCGTGGTGGGAACGGCCGCGCCCGGCGAGCTCAGGAAGTATTATCGCGAGCAGGTTCAGGACATCGTCTATGGCGCGATGGTGAAGTAGGATCGGCACGCATTGAAAGAGAAAGGGGCGGCCGATCGGGCCGCCCCTGTGACCGGCGTCGGCACTCAGCTCAACACGCCGTACTTCTTGAACCAGGCCTGCGCCTGCTTCCAGGCATCTTCCGCGGCGCCCTTGCGGTAGCTGCCGCGATAGTCGGCATGGAAGCCATGCGGCGCTTCGGGGTAGATCTTGAATTCGGCCGTCTTCTTGTTCTGCTCGAGCGCAGCCTTCATCTGCTCGACCTGAGCGACGGGAATGCCGGTATCGGCGCCCCCATAGAGGCCGAGCACCGGCGCCTTCATCTCGGGGGCGAGCTGCATCGGGCTCTTCGGCAGCAGAGGATTTTCGGGGTCGACCAAGGTGCCGTAGAAGGCGACGCCGGCCTTGAGCGTGCTGCTATGGGCGGCATATTCCCAGACGGTGCGCCCGCCACGGCAGAAGCCGATGATGCCGAGCTTTGCAGTGTCGCCGCCTTGCGATCCAGCCCAGGCCACCACCGCGTCCAGATCGGACAGCAGCTCCGCGTCGGGCTTGGCATTGACCACCGGGAGCAGATCCTTGACCTCGGCGACCTTGGTCAGATCGATGCCTTTGCGGAAGTAATAGTCGGGCGCGATTGCGAACGCGCCGAGCTTGGCGAGGCGCCGCGTCACGTCCTTGATGTATTCGTGCAGGCCGAAAATCTCCATCGCCACGATGATCACCGGCGCCTTGGTGTTGCCGGCGGGCCGGGCGAAATAGGCGGGCATCTCTTCGGAGCCGACCTTGATCCTGGCATCGCCGACCTGAAGACCATTGGTGTCGGTCGTGATCGCCTCGGCGCGCACGGGCCCGGCCGCAAGCGTGTAGCCGGCGGCGACGGCCGCGGTGGCGCTCATGAATCCGCGGCGCGAGACCGGGGCGACTTTCGTCAACCCGACGACGTCGGATGTCATGGTGGTTTCGAAGCTCATCGGTCTATCCCTTGCTGCTGCCTGTGCCGGTGCCCCCGGGGGGCGACGCATTCGCCAGTAATTGCCGGCGAAACGCAAATCACCAGCCTGCGAGCACGCGCGCTCTCAGCGCCAGACCTGCCGTTTCTTCACAGGCGCAGTCTCGGGCATCAGACTCATAGCAACAAGTCCGACGACCGCCGCAAGCAGGAGATCGCCGTGGCCTCCAATGCTGCACGACGTTGAACGGCGCTGGCTGTTTCGAGTCCCAACGACACTCTGACATTCCCATCGCTCGTGTGCCGGACTTAACCGTCTAGCCGCACCGCATCGCAACATCCATTAACCGAAAAAGATGGTTCTCCCTCGGCTGGCCATACCGCCAAGTGCTGCAGGTGATGCGGATGTGCGCGCATTCGACCCGCTCACCCGCAACAAATGGGCACCGCAGTGGCTACAATGGCACATCATGTTGCTCGCACATCGCACATCGCCGTCAATCGCGCGCGAGCCGTCGTCATTTGATTGAAATTTTCAGAGGACTTGAGCCGTGCGATTTACTCGAACTTTCTTTGTGACGCCCTAGTTCCACGTCCGGAAGTTCCATCTCTGCCACGGAGAGCTCTTCCCCACGCGCGGTCCGCCGTCCGGCAACGGGCGAAAGGGCACGCGAGGACTCCATTCCTCGTCCACACAGATTGCGCACCCCAAGGCTCAATTGAATAAAGCTTTATCCGATCTGGAACTGAAATGAATTTGGCTCGCGAATCGATTGAACTGTTGGAGCAGGTCGCACGAATCCTGTGGTTCGAAGGCACCAAGCACGGCTTGCGCGACCGCGAGTGGATGGCGCTGCGCTTCCTCTCCCGCGCCAACCGCTTTTCGCGGACGCCTTCGGCGCTCGCGAGTTACGTCGGCACCACGCGCGGCACCGCCTCGTTCATCATCGGGGAGCTCGAGCGGCTGGGTTATATCGAGCGAAAACGCTCGGCCACCGACAAGCGCTCGGTGATGCTGAGCGTGACGCAGCAGGGCAAGAAGTTCCTGGTGCGCGACCCCGTCAGCGTTCTGGTCGAGGCGATTGCCGTCCTCGACGACGAGGTCAAGATCCGCTTCCGCGACACGTTCCGGCACGTGCTGGATCAGTCGGACGCGGCCGAGCAGCGGCACCACACCGACGTCTGCAAGCGATGCATCTTCCTCCGGGAGGAGCGCACCAGCACCGACAGCAAGGCAGCGGCCGAGTTCAGCTGCCGCCTGTTTCGCTCGCCGATCGCAGAGGCGGAGGTCGATCTGCTCTGCACCAGCTTCGAGCATCACCGCCAATAGAGTGCAGCCTCGATCAGGGCGTTGCCTTGCGTGGCGAATAGATGACACCGCCGCTCGCCTCCACCACCAGGCGTCCGTTCTCGCTCCTGATTTCCTCGATCCGGCCAAGGCCGGGCACCTGCTGTCCCAGCACGGCTTCGATGACGCCGTTCGGACCCTGCAGGATCGCAATGCCTTCGTAGGCCTGGCGGACCGACCAGCCCTTGATCACCTTTCGCGGCGCCGGCGCGCGCTCGGACGGAGACACCGAGCCCGTGAACTCAGGCGCGGCAACCGCGGCCATCATCGGCCCCTGCTGTGACGAGGGCTGCGATTGCACCATGGCCGGCGCCGGAGCCGGCGCCTGAACCTGCGCTTGAGCGAGCTTGTCGAGCTTCACCGTCGAGGACGAGCTGACCCGCTCGATACGGTCCAAATTCTCGGCGAACCTGCCGAAGCGGTCATTGGTCGCCTTGCTCGATTGATCCACAGCGGTCCGCAGGCCGTCGAGATTTTCCGACACGCCCGATACCTGCTTGCGCAGATGCGCGACGGTCTCGCGCAGATTCCTGATCTCCGTATTGGCCGCAACGTTGTTCTGGGCGGGCTGCGTGGTGAGATAGGCGATCACGCCGGTGCAGGCGCAGACCACCAGCATGGCGGCGACCGCCAATGTTGCGAGCGGCGCAACCCATGTCGGACGGGGCGGCGGGGGCTTGGCGACGATCACGGCCGGCTTGATCACGGTCGGCGCAGGCTTGGGGATCGCCATCTTGTCGAGACGCGCCTTGGCCCGAATACGCTTCAGCCCCTCGAGTGCCTCCTTCGCCAGAACTTCGTCGCTCGCCGCGGCCGACACACGCTTTGCGCCCGCAGCGGGCTTGGCCATGCGCGCCGCATTCTCCTTGATATCGCGCGGCTCGGCAGCCGGCTTCGTCGTTGCGGAAACATCAGCGGTCGCGTCGGGACGAGCTTGTCCATCGGACAACATGTGAAAATGCTCCGTTCGGTTCGATCTGTCGAACGGTGACGTTATGTGCCGAAGCTTGCCTGAAACGTGCGCATCGAAAATCTTTCATCGCGCGCGATGCGACGTCACATGAGTCAATCGCGTCATGCACGTGGCAAGAGTGCGACTCGAAAGACACACACTCGCCAAGATTTCGCCAAGCTGGAGTCTCGCTGCCACACGTGAGTCGAATTGTCGCATGTGGAAAACCGCGCACCAGAGGCAATCCCGGGTTGAAAACCCCTCGATATGCCTGATCGGCAGCACCCCCTAAAATGGCTGTGATTGTACGGGGATGCGGAACCTTAGACCCATCACGATGCAGAACTAGTTTAGTTTCCGAAGCAACTGATGCGTTTGAATATATCAAGAAACAACCCGAAACAAACCAACAGCATCAAGCACACGTAGCAATCGCTTTGTTACGCACGCTTGATCGGAAATCGGCAATTGTTACGGTCCTACTCAAGTGATTCTCGCCAGTTGGCGAGGAGATCGACACAGATTCAGTAGCGTTCGGACGCGATCAGCAACTTGGCGCAACTGTTCTAGGTCGTTTCTCAATCCGCTCCGCGAGGTGATCCGTAAGACACCCGCCGGGCCTCACGCAGTAAGCGTTCAGTATCGAGTTGAAGTACCAGGCCTGCGAGACGCAGGCACTGAATGCGTAGGGCTGCCCGCGAATATCGAAACCATAACAACGGTTCGCGGGAAGGAATGTCGTCAAACAGCATCGTTGCCGAGCCGGGGCATCACAATAACCAACCGGCCGCAAGAGGTGCGAAACAGGGGCGAAAGACTGATGTATATTATCGTTGATGATCGCGAGAGCGTCGCGAACAGCTATGTCGGAGGACTCGTTCGCGAAGGCGTATCGTCGATCGGCTTCTCCTCCGGAGAATTCTGGGACTGGCTGCAATCCGCGAGCGAACCGGATCTGGCAGCGGTGGACGCCTTCCTCCTCGGGGATTGCGATGCCCGCGGAAGCCTGCCGCGGGCGATGCGCAAGCGTTCCTCGGCTCCCATCATCGCCATGAGCGGCCAGAAGATGCTCAAGAACACGCTGGAGCTGTTCGAATCGGGTGTCGACGACGTCGTGCACGTGCCGATCCACCTGCGCGAGATCCTGGCCCGAACGGCCGCGATCGCGCGCCGCCGGGTGGGCGAGCTGCCGAGGCCCTGCGAGAGCAGGATCCAGGTCTTCTTCAACGGCCGTGACCCCGAGATCGCGGGCCACGCCCTCACCCTGCCCCGCCGCGAACTGCGCATTCTCGAATATATGGTCAGCAATCACGGCAAGTGGATCACCAAGACGCAGATCTTCAACGCGGTCTACGGCATCTTCGAGTCCACCTTCGACGAGAGCGTGATCGAGAGTCACGTCAGCAAGCTGCGCAAGAAGCTCCGCGACCGCCTCGGCTTCGACGCGATCGTGGCCCGGCGTTACGTCGGATACCGCCTCGACATCCCGGCCGGCGAGACCCTCGACGTGCCGATGCAGGAGCTCGACGAGGTCGGCATCATCCTGAACAGGGCGCACGCCGTCCCGGCCGCCTACCCGGCCGGAAACTGACACGGCGAGAGCCTGCCACGAACAGACAACGGCCTCCGCGAAGCAGCTTCGCGGAGGCCGTTGCATTTTCGGCGGCAGAGGCGTGAGGACGGATTCTCCGGCCTCGAAACGCTCTACGGCTTCTGCTGGAATTCTTCCTTGGACACGTAGTTGAAGTCCTCGACCAGAACGTCCTGGACGACGTCAGCCTGCATCCGCTCGTTGACGCGCTGCTTGATGGCGGTCGTCAGGATGGAGAGGTCGTAGCGGGCGAGCTTCCTGAAATCGAGACGCTCATCAGCATAGATCCTGCGGAAGGCCTCGTCGACGACGAACGGCTCCGGCGGAACGTTGAGCTGGTGCATGGTCCGCCCCTCCACGGTGTAGACGAAGCGCGCAACGATATAGCCCTGCACAATGCCGTTCTCGACCATGGGCACGCTCAGGGCCCGCGTCTTCTGGTATTGCAGCCCGTCGAGATATTCGTCCTTCGCCGGCAGCAGGCTGCCGTTTTCCTTCCAATAGGCCACGCCGTAGCTCGTGCCCGCGGTGAGGATGCATACCCAGAGCCCGGCCAGCACCAGTCTGATCATTTTCCGTCCTGCGCTGCGCGACCGGTATAGGTGCCGTCCGACTCGGCTTCCTTGATCGCCTTGACGATGATGCTCGCGACCTCGCGCACCGCGTCGTAGTGCATTTCGAGGATCGAGCGATTCCGCTCGAGCTTCTCGCGCAGCCGCTGAATTTCCTCGGTGACCTCGACGTCGCCGCCGAGATGCATCCGCGCCCGCATCAGGCGGACGAATTCGAGCATGCTCCGGCTCTTCCGGGCGCTGAAGTCGTCGAAATCGATCTTCTGACGCGTCGCGAGCGCGACCGTCTCCTCCTCGACGATGCTCTCGAGCCGGCGGATTGCTGCCAGCAGGCCGCGCACCTCATCCGATCTCGCCGCATCCGCGCCGTCGACCACGGCCTCGCCGCTCACGACCGGCAGCAGCACGGGCAGCAGCGCATCGGCTTCTGCCGCCTCCGTCGTCATCACCCCGGTGTTCGCGACCGGCTGCTCGATCACCATGGCCGCCGCGCTGTCTTGTGCCTGCATAGGAAATTCACCCTTCAACTTCTGTCACCCGTTCGCGGATCATCATCCGGCCTTGCCAGCACCGTTCGGCCCCGCCGGATTCGCGGCGGCCAGCTGCTTGGCGATGCCAATGCCGTTGCCCTTTGCCAGCTGGCTGCCAAGCTGCTCCGCCAGCATCGACTTCCAGACGCCGCCAGCCGTGCCCTTGCCAAAGACCTGCTCGGATTCCTTCGGCAACATCGTCTCGACGAAGGTCTGGAGGATGAAAGCTTCGAACTTCCGGTACACCTCGCCGGACGCCGGCGCCTTGATCATCCGCACCGGCGCCCCGTTCACCGCATCCGACTGCGCCTCGGCAACCTTCGTCGCGGGCTGCTCGGCAGCTGCCGCCGCCTTGCCGGCCTCCGCGTCCATCGTGGCGGCGAAATCGGCGCCGGATGATTTTAACGCGTCGAGTTTTGCGGTCGCCGCGCGCTGCGTCACGGGGTCGGCGGCATCGAGGACGTCGAGAACGAGGTCGGGTGTCGCGGTCACGATCATGGCTTGTTCCGGTTGGCTGGCGGTGGCGTCCACGCGCGCACGGCTGGGCTTATTCCCGTCATCTCTTCGAGGATCTGCTTCTCGGCGTCACGGAGCTTGTCGGCCAGCGCCGCCTTCGCGACCTGCTCGAGCTGCTTGACGCGGCGGCTCTCGGCGCGAACCTGGTCGAGCTGCTGCGCGGCCTGCGTCCGGATCGCGCGCGCACCGACGCTCGTCCTGTTCAAGCGCCGCGCGATCGACTCGCTCGACGATCCCGCCGGCGGCTTGCCATCGTTCAGGGCTCCCACCAGCCATTCCTGCTCGTCCTGCAGACTTCTCTCCTGCTGCCGCAGCTGCGCGAGCTGCCATTCGGACAGCCGGAGCTGGAGCTTCACCAGCGAAACCATCCGGCCGAGCTTGTCCGCGCGCGACGTCGTCACAGCATCACTCCGCCAGCCAGGACGAGAGGCCGAGCATGAATTGCGTCAGCAACTCGTCGCTCGTGAGGTAGAGCAACATGAAGCCGCCGAACAGCACGAAGGGCACGGAGATGAAATAGACCGGAATCGCCGGCGTCAGCTTGTTGATCAGGCTGACCGCCAGGTTGACGATCACCGAATAGACGATGAACGGGCTGGCGATCCGCAGCGTCAGCACGAACGCCTCCGACAGACGGCCGACGAGCAGGTCGAGCGCCATGCCGCCGCCGAGCCGGCTCCCGGGACGCCAGACGTCGTAGGAGTTCATCAGCCCGCGCAGGACCTGCCAATGCTGGTCGGTCATGAAGAACAGCGTGGTGACCGACACCATGATCAGCGGCACCAGCGCCGGTGCCGGATCGCTGTCGGCGACCGGCGTCCCCGGGATGTTGCTGAGCCCGATCGCGCTCGCCATCACGGTCGCCATGGTCTGCAGCGCGAGAAAGAACACCCGCCCGCCGAGCCCGATGACGCTGCCGACCACGAGCTCGGAGCAGATCAGGAGCGCCAGCGTCAGCGGCGCGGCGTTGTCCGTGAGCGGTTTCAGCACCGCGATCAGGATCGGCGTCAGCGCGAACGTCGTGACGAGCGCGACGAACAGGCGGACCTGGGCCGGAACGTTGACGCTGGAAAAGCCGGGCACCAGCATCAGGCAGGCGCCGATGCGGCAGAACACGATGAACGTCACCAGCACGCTGTCGGCAAGGCCGCTGATCACGACACGGCTCCGAGCGCCCTGATCTCGGCGCTGCGCGCGACTTCGACATGCGACAGGATCGGCAAGGTCGGGAACACCCGCTCCAGGATCATCCGCACATAGGGACGGGCTTCCGGCGTCACCGCCAGCACCACGCTGGTGCCGTTCTCGGTGAACTTGCGGATCGCGGCGCTGGCTTCGGTCGCGAACTGCTCGATCAGGCGCGGATCGGCGTCGAACTCGACGACGTCGCCCTTGGCGTCGCGCTTCAGGCTCTGGTGGAACGCGAGGTCCCAGCGGTTGCCGAGCCTGACGACGTTGAGCACGCCGTTGTCGGAGAGGTCGCCGCAGATCTGCTGGGCTAGCCGGGTCCGGACGTGTTCTGCGACCTGCTCGGAGCGCCGCACGTGAGGTGCGATCTCGGCGATCGCCTCGAGGATGAGGTGGAGATTGCGAATGGAGACGCGCTCGGCCAGCAGGATCTTCAGGATCGCCAGCAGGCCGGAAAAGGAGATCTGCGACGGGCAGAGATCCTCGACCAGGCGCTTGTACTCGGGATCGAGCCGGTCGAGCAGCGCGCGCATGTCCTTGTACGACAGCAGCTGGGCGAGGTTCGCCCTGAGCACCTCGCTCAGATGCGTGAGCAGCACCGACAGATTGTCGACCGGCTTGCAGCCCTGCCGCTTGACTTCATCGGTGAAGGCCTCCGTCACCCACAGCGCCTTCATGCCGAAGGCGGGCTCGATCACCTCTTCGCCGGGCACGTCGGGCTTGCCGTCCTTGTCGACCAGCACCAGCACCTCGCCGAGCCTGAGCTCGCCATGGGCGACGCGGGTGTCGTGGATCCGGATCTGGTACCCCTTGGGGTCGATCGACAGATTGTCGCTGAGCTTGATCTCGGGAATGACGAAGCCGTACTGCTTGGCGAACTTCTTGCGGATCTTGGCCACGCGGTGGGCCAGCTCGGTGCGCGAGCCCAGGAGATGGACCGAAAGATGGCCACCGAGCGCAAGCTCGATCTCGGCCGTCTTGAGCTGGTCCTTGACGGATTCCTTGGCCTCGGCCTGGGCGCGCTCGTCGGCCTTGCGCACATCTTCCTTCCGCTCCCGCGCCGCCTGCCGCCTCGGCAAGGTGTAGCCGACGAAGGCCATGACGCCGCCGAGCAGCATGAAGGGCGCGAGCGGCAGCCCCGGCATCAAGGCGAGCACGAACATCATCAGCGCGGCGGCCGACACCGCGCGCGGATAACCGCTGAGCTGCCGCAGCACGGCCTGCTCGGCCGATCCCCTGGTGCCGCCCTTGGAGACCAGCAGGCCCGCTGACAGCGACACGATGAGCGCCGGCATCTGCGACACCAGACCGTCGCCGACGGAGAGCTTCGTGTAGACGTCGGCGGCGCGCGACAGCGTCAGCCCGTGATGGGTGACGCCGATGATGATGCCGCCGAAAATGTTGATCGCGGTGATGATCAGGCCGGCGATGGCGTCGCCCCGAACGAACTTCGAGGCACCGTCCATGGCGCCGAAGAACGCGCTTTCCTCTTCGAGCTCGCGGCGCCGGCGCTGGGCTTCCTTGTCGTCGATCAGGCCCGCCGACAGATCGGCGTCGATCGCCATCTGCTTGCCGGGGATGGCGTCGAGGGTGAAGCGGGCGCCGACTTCGGCGATACGCGTCGCGCCCTTGGTGATCACGACGAAATTCACCGTGACCAGGATGGCGAAGATGATCAGGCCGATGACGAAGTCGCCGCCCATGACGAACTTGGAGAAGCCGGCGACGACGTGGCCGGCGGCCTGCTCGCCCTCCCCGCCGCGCGACAGGATCAGGCGGGTGGTCGCGACGTTCAGCGCCAGCCGCAGGATCGTCGCGATCAGCAGCACGGTCGGGAAGGCCGAGAAGTCGAGCGGTCGCTGGATCCACAGCGCGACCATCAGGATCAGCGCCGACAGCGCGATCGAGAACGCAAGTCCGAGATCGATCAGGATCGGCGGGATCGGCAGGAACAGGATCGTGAGCATGGCCACGATACCGCCGGCGAAAAAGGCGTCGGCCCCCAATCGTCGTGGGGTCGGCAGGCTAGCAACTAACGTATCGGCCATGGGTCACCGGCAGGGGGTCCACCCCTAATCTGCCCCGCAAAGCTTACGCGGGGATGGTGGCCGAGGCCGGCGCGGATCAGAAGCCGCGCTCGATCCGCGAATAGACCATCTCGGTGAAAGTGGAGAGGTGCGCGCCGATGAACGAGCCGGAGACGGCAACGACCAGGAGGATGACGATGATCTTCGGAACGAAGGTCAGCGTCACCTCCTGGATCTGGGTCAGGGCCTGGATCAGCGCGATGATGGTGCCGACCAGCATCGCGGCGCCGACCGCGGGCCCGGAGGCGACGATGATGGTCCAGATCGCCGCCTGGACGATGTCGAGAGCGTCCCGTTCGTTCATGACTGGCTGATCGTAAGTCCCGGTCCGACCGCGACCTTGGTGCCGTTCTCGAGGGTCGCGATGGAGCCGTCGGCGTTGATGGAGACCGAGGCGACCTTGCCGCTGAAGCTCGCGCCGGTGGCGTCCGTGAAGCTGACGGTCTTGCCGATCAGGCCGTTGGCCTGCGACAACGATTGCGAGGACAGCAGCGCATCCAGCTTCGAATTGGTCTGCATGGCCTGCTCGACCGTCGAGAGCTGCGCGAACTGGCTCATATATTGCGACGTATCCATCGGATTGGTCGGATCCTGGTTCTTCATCTCGGCGACGAGAAGCTGAAGAAACGTGTTGTAGTCGACGCTGTTGCTCGAGGTCGAATTGGTGGAGCCGGTCGAACTGGACGACTTGCTCGTGCTGTCGGTGGCGCTGTTGACGTTCATGTACCTCTCCGCTGTCAGGCAGCCTGGAATGGGGACTCGGTGATGGTGCCGGCCAGGATAGCCTGCTCCACCGGGAACAGGGCCCGGATCCGCTTGAGCGCCTCGAAGTAGCGGGTCGCCTCGACCAGCTCGTCGACCGCGCCCAATCCGTCCAGCATCTCGCGGCTCTCGCATACCGCGCGCAGGGCCGCGTGATGCTGGGCATAGAGCGCCGCGGCGTCGCGGATGTCGGTCGGGTTCATCAGCATGAGCTGGACGATGAAGTAGAGCTGCCGCAACGCCGTGGTGGCGTCGGAGGCCTGCATGACCTGCCCTTCCAGCAGGAACATCACGTCGTTGACGAGCTCGACGGAGACCTTGCGGTCCACGCGCAGCACCGCGCCGTTGATGTAGATCCGTTCGCCCGCCCGCAAGGAGATCTTCATCAAAGAGCGTCTCGGATCATGCGGTTGATTTCGATGAGCTGCATCACGTCGTTCGATTTCTCCTCGCGAAGGCGATCGGCCTCCTTGACGACCCACAGGCCGATCGAGATGATGTCGGCGCGCAGCTTGTCCGGGAGCCCGTTCTCCGGATGCGAGAGATCCTCGATGAAGATCGTCCACAGCCGCCGCACATAGAGCAGGCTCTCGACCAGATCCTCGAGGCGGAACACGCCTCTCTGAATCCGCTCGAGCCGGTCGATGCCGAGGCTGAGCGCCTGCCGCTCGCGGCCCCGCGCCTCGTGACCGCTCTCGTCGACGACCGATTCATAGGCTTCAAACGTCATCAGCATCACTCTGCGCAGGAGACCGGATAACAAGACGAGGTAGCGAGCCTCGGCTCTAGAGATAGTTGATGAGGCTGATCTGCTGCAGCTGCGAGGTCAGCGCGAGCGCTGTCTTGATCTGGGTCTGCAGGGTGTTGACGCGGACCGAGGCCTCGGTCGGATCGACCTTCTCCAGCTTGACGATCTGGTCGTTGAGGATGTCCTTCTGGATCTTCAGCTTCTCGGTCGCGCCGGTGACCCGTTGCTGGATCGAGCCGACGGTACCGCCGAGCACGGCCAGATCGTTGATCGCGCCGCTGACCAGACCGATGGCCTTGTCGACGACGACCTGGAACGTGTCCTTGCTCAGGCTCGTATTCCCGAGATCGGTGAGCATGGTGTAGGCCTCGGCCAGCTTGCGGAAGCCGGGCTGATTGGCGCTGACCGAGCTGTCGACCACCTCGGTCGTGGAGATGCGGCTCGACAGCGTCTGGTCCGTGGCCGACGACCAGTTGGCGTTCCAGGCCGGGCTTGCGAACTCGGTGTCAAAGGCACCGTTGAGGAAGTTCTGCATCTGCGCCGGTGTGATCGTGCTCACGCCGGGTGCAGATTGCGAGAAGCCGAAGCCCGCAGGCGGCGCCGCCGCGAAATCCGTATCGACCCGGTTCTTGCTGGCCGAGCCGGCCGTGTAGTTCGTGATCGGCACGGTCTGCGTATTTATTCCGCCGAACAGATACGACCCGTTGTAGGAAACGTTGAGCGCGCCGATGACGTCCTGAAGGTTCGCGGACGCGCTCGGCATGATGATCTTCGCGCCGCTTTCGGCGTCGCGGGCCGCGATCAGGTTCTTGAGGAATTCCGACGCGGTCTTGCCGAGCTGCGTGATCCGGTTCTGGGTCACGTCGAGGCGCCCCGCAACCAGCTCGTTGGTGTCGACGAGCTGGTCGGCGAAGTCGAAATCGGCGCGCAGCGCCACGTCGCGGCCCGTCCCCGTGCCGAGCTCGAGGCCGACATCGGCGAAACGGCCGGTGGTCGCCTCCTTGGAGGCCTTGGTCAGCGCGCTCTGGTTGTTCGTGATCGACGACCTCAACGACGAAGACAGCATCAGGGTCGAGATGTAGTTCGCGCTCATCATGACTTAATTCCCCACGGCAGCCAGCAGGCTCTGCAGCATCTCATCGACGGTGGAAATGATCTTCGACGACGCCGAATAGGTGCGCTCGACCTGGAGCATCAACGACATCTCGTCGTCCATATTCACGCCGCTGACGTTGGACAGCGCCGCGGTGCTGCGGTCGAGCAACGTATTCTGATACTGGACGTTGTCGTCGGCGGTCTTGCGCTGGCTTTCGATCCAGCTCGCCGAGGAGGACGCGAACTCGATCACGCTGCCGCTCGGCTTGCCCTGAGCCGCGGCGTCGAACGGCTGCGGGGCGCCCATGTTGTTGATGAGCTGCTGGAGCCGCGTCGAGAAGCCGGCATTGCCGGTCGTGTTGTAATTATAGGCGGGAACGCCGCTGATCGCGCCGTCGCGGAGCAGGTTCGGGTTTCCGCCCACGGCCGGATCGACCGAGGCGGCAACCGCGATCTTGCCCGCGAGGCCCACCGAGATCGTGGCGCTCGCAGGCATCGCGGGCGCGCCGGGATAGGTGAACAGACCGGGCCTGTCCGCCAGCGTCGGGACAGGTGACTGGTCGCTTTCCTTGAAGGCGTCGATCAGGCCGCGCGCGATTTCGTCGAGCTGGCTCTGATACGTGACCGTGTCCTTGTCGCGCAGCTGGGCAAGGCCGGCGAGCTTGCCGGACTTGAGCGGCATGACGGAATTGGCGCCGGTCACGGGCACACCGTCGATATAGACGGCATTGCCCGTGGTGCCGGCGGTGTAGGCGTTGGTCGGTGCGAAGCTCACGGTCCGCGCTATCTTGTCGAACAGAACGACGCCGCTGTCGGTATAGAGCGCCGCATCTCCATTGGGCCGGATCGACATCGAGACGCCGACCTCTTGCGACATCCTCGAGACGATGCTGTCGCGCTGGTCGAGATAGTCGGTGACGTCGTCGCCGGAGATCGTGCCCTTCACGATCGCGGTGTTGACGGTCTCGAACTGGGACAGCAGCTGGTTGATGTTGGCGACCGACGCCGCCATGTCGGCGTCCGCCCCTTCGCGGACCGACTGCACGGTCTTGGTGGCCTGGTTCAGCGCGGTCACCATGTCCTTGGCGGACGTCACGGCGGCCTGCGCCAAGGTCGCATTGTCGGTGGAGTTGGCGTATTGCTGCAGCGCCTTCTTCAGCTTGTTGAGCTGGGCGGTCGGCGACTGCTCGAGCTCGGGATCGTCCACCGTCGAGGCCGCGATCTTCTGCAGCCCGTCATAGATCACGCTCTGCTTGGCCGACGACGAGGTCGCGGTCAGCACGTTCGAATAGAGACCGGAACTGGCGGCGCGTTGGATCGCCGCGACATAGACGCCGGTATTTGGCAGGTTGTCGAGCACGGCGATCTTGCGCGAATAGCCGGTGGCGCTGGCACCGGCAATGTTGCGCGAGATCGTCGATGACTGGATGCCCGACGCCATGAGCGAGGCGCGAGCGGAGTCGAGAGCAGCGGTAAGGGACATGATCTACTCTTGCCCGGGGGGAGCGCTGAAGAGTTCAGCGCTTCAAGTTGACGACGACGTCGAGCAGGTCGGCGCCCGTCTGGAACGATTTCGAGTTCGCGGTGAAGCCGCGCTGCGCCTCGATCATCCCGGTGAGCTCGTCCGCGAGATCGACGTTGGAGTCCTCCAGCGCGCCGGACTGGACCGTACCGAGCCCGCCGGTGCCGGCGTTCCCGGCCTGCGCGTTGCCGGAATTCATGTTGGTCGAATAGACGTTGCCCGGCTCAGGCGTCAGATTGTCGGGGCTTGCGACGTCGGCGAGCATGATGGTGTAGAGCGTCCTCTGCTGCCCGTTCTTGAGTACGGCCGTAACGTATCCTTTCTCGTCGACATTGATCTTGTCGATCGCCGCGGGAACACTGCCGTTGACGGTCGCCTTGAAGCTGAAGTCGGTACCCACCTGCGTCATGTTCGACAGGTCGAGGGTCATCGCTGCACCGCCGGGGACAGTGAGCGCGAGAGTCGTTGGGCTCGCCGCGGCCAGCGCGCCTTTGCCGGTTGCGGTCGTATCGAAGGTGAAAGTGGTGGCGGCACCAACCGACGCACCTGTCGCTGAGTTGTAGGCCTGAATCTGCCAAGTGTCCGTGCCGGCGGCCGTCGCCGTATGGGACATGTAGACGTCGAGCGTGACGGCCTGGCCGATATTGTTGTAGGCCACGATCGAGCTCTTCGATGAATATGACGCCGGGCCGGGAGGACCGGCAATGACAGCCGCCTTCGGATCCATATTGCCGGTCGTGAGCGTGCCCGCCGTCGACGGCACCGGCACCTGCGAGACTTGGGCGATGTTGACGATCTGCATGCCGGACAGGCTGTTCTGCGAGAAATTCGTGACCTTGCCGGGCTGGCCCAGAAGGTAGTAGCCCGCCGCATTGACGAGGTTGCCCTGAGCGTCCGGCACGAACGAACCGGCGCGCGTCAGGAACTGCTGCGTGTTGGCGGCGTTCGAGACCACGAAGAAGCCGTTGCCCTGCACGGCAAGGTCCGTGGACGACGTCGTGAACTGCGTATGTCCGGCGTCGCTGATGGCGTAACGGACGGTGGTCTCGACAGCGCCGGAGTCGTAATTGCCGGAGCCGCTCTTCAGGATCAGCGAGGAGAATTCGGTCGAAGCCCGCTTGTAACCGGTGGTGTTGACGTTCGCGATGTTGTCCGAAACCGTCGACAGCTTGTTGGACTGCGCGCTCATGCCGGAAACACCGGTGCGCATAACACCATACAGGCTCATGAAGTGGGCTCCTTTGGTAGGTTGCAGTTACAATGGGGGATCTTGCTTGCGCGGGGCTGATGGTTCGGAACCATGCACAACTTCACGTCGTCATGTCGTCTTGGGCTGACAGAACGAGCGCGCCTTGTCGGTCCAGGCGCCGAAGCCGCTCGACACGAGGTGAGCGACGATGTGACAGACATAGCGCTTCTGCGCCGGCTGGTTGTTGGGGCCGGCATTGTAGCGGGCCACCGCCATGGTCCAGCTGCCCTCGCGCTGTTTCAGCTCTTTCAGGAAGCGCGCGGCATATTCGACGTTCTTCGCGGGATCGAACATGGCGCGTACCGAGGCGAACTTGTCGCCGTGATAGTAATGGTTGATCTGCATGCAGCCGAGATCGATCAGCTTGATGCCCTTGCTGCGCATGGCCTGGAAATTTGCGATCGCATCATCCATGTCCCTGGCGAACACGGTCTGGCCGTCGGCGCCGAGGGCATAAGGATGCAGCGCGCCGCGGCGCCCGGTCTCGGTGAGACCGACGGCATAGAGAATGCCGAGCGGAATTCCATGCTGCTGGGCCGCGCGCGCCATCTCGCGCTCGCAGGGGCGCGCGCCGTCGGTGGCCGCGTCCGCGGCGCCCGCATTACAGATAAACAGGGCCGCGACGAAGATGCGGCGCCACGTCCTGGTCATGACGCGTCTCCTGGCTGGGCTGGCGCTCCTGGCGGGCCTGCTTCGCGCCACCGTCGGACTGCCCCGACGACGTCCCTGAGCCGTCGAACGTGCCTTGCGACTGCGACGAGGGCTGTTGCTGGCCCGACAGCTGCGGCTGCGACTGGCCGGAGCCGCTCTGAAATCCGTCCAGCGAGCCGTGCTGCACGGGCGCGATGTCGGCGACATAGCCCGCCGACTGCATGAGATCGCGGATCTGGTCGCGCTGCTGGTCCAGCATCTGGCTCGTATCCTTGCGCGCGGCCGCGAGGTGGACGGACACTTCGGTGCCGACGAGACGAAGGCGCACGGTGACATTGCCGAGCGCGGGCGGCTCGAGATTGATGGTCAGGATCTTCAGCGGCTGATCCGGCGCATTGGTCTGGGATGCCGAGAGATCGGGCGCTGCGGACGCCGCCGGTCCAGAAGAGTCCTTCAGCTCGGCAACGACCGCATTGGCGACCTGTTGCGGGGCGTTGAACTGCGCCGGAGGCAGATGGGTCTCCTGCTGGACCACGGTGACCTTGGTCGTCTCCGGCAATACGTCACGCGCTGACGCCTTGGCAGCGCGTTCGACATTGGCCGTGACCGCCTCGAAACCTGGTGTCGCGGGCATGGCTTTGGCGGAAGCCTCGCTGCCTGGCAGTGCGGCCGCGGCTTGCGGTGCGCCGCCTTGCGCACGCGCGCCGGCCGGAACGGCAGCGGATGGCGCGGAATCCGCCGCCATTGCCTTCGCCATACCTGTCGCCGGAACCTCGCGCTTCGCCCCGGATGAGCGCTCGTCGCGCGCGAGCACGTCTTTCTTGTCGCCAGACTGCGACTGCATTTGCGGCTTTGCGGCCGATGCAGCAACGATATCCTGTCCGACTATCGCGGGAGCGTTCGGGCGGTTCGAGACATCCGGCTTCGGGTCATGGCTGACCGGACTTTGCGTTTCCGAGGATTTGTCGGTCGTCTGGTCGCCGGCCTTAAGCACGTCGGTCGCCTCGGTGCGATCGTCCGTCTCGTCCTTCGACTTGTCCTTGCCCGCCGGGTGGGGCAGACGCGTGCGCAGCGTTCCGGCCTTCGCGGTCGTATCGCTGCCCTCATCGTTCAGTGCCTGCTTCGCGAGGCTCGAGACGGTGTGGAGCAGATCGTTGAACGACGAGCCAGCCTGCGATTTGGCCCCGGCGCTTTTTGCCGAACGCGACGTCCCGCGGATGTTGAGGCTTTCGGCGAGCCCCGAGAAGAGCTGTCCGGAGGTTCCACTGAGCTTGGTCATGGGCGGCGGTCCCTGGTAAGGAGTTCGAGTTCGCCGAGCTGCTTCTGCGCGCGCGCGAGCGTCACGGTCGATGACGCCAGATCGAGACGCGCCGGCGTGGCCGGAGGCTTGTCGGCTGCGGCGGCGGATCCGCCCGGAAACGGCTTGCGGACATCGAGCGCGAGCTGCACCGTGGCATTCAAGAGGGGGACGTCGCGCTCGGGCAGCTTCGACCGGTCGAGTGCCTTCAGCTCGGCGAGACCGCCGTCATATTCGTCGGTGAGCGCCCGCGCGGTGCCGCGGAAGAAATGCGCCCGCTCGCGATCCGCGGAGGCGTCGGCGCTGAGCGCCAGCGCCCGCTCGCCGGCAAGCCGCGTCACGGTCAACTGTCCGCGCACCATCGCCGCGCGCGCGATCACGAGATAAAGCTTGAGGCGGCTCGCGCGGTCGATCTGCTCGAGCAGCGCTGCGATCCGCGCGAAGCGGCGATCGTCGAGCGCCAGACTCGATTGCGTCAGGCCCGTGGAGAAGCGCTGCCAGAAATCGCCGGCATAGATCGAGTTGCGGTAATGGCGGATATAGGCCAGCGTCAGGAACTCGAACTTGTCGAACTCCTCCGCCTGCCCCACCAGCAGGATCTCGCGCCGCAACGCCGCCTCCTCCACCAAGGTGCCGGGCAAGAGCAGGCGCGCGTCGTCCAGACGCTCGATCGCCAGCGATGCCTCGGAACGCGCGAACAACGCGCCCTGGACCAGCGCGACCTGTCCGCCGAGGCCAGAGGACAGCGTCCGCGGCTTGACGTCCTTGAGCAGCTCCCGCGCTTCCTCCTGACGACCCTCGACATAGGCGAGCGCGCCGTTGAACAGCCGCTCGTCCACGTTCATCTTGTCGCGCGGCAGCTTGCGGACGATCTGAGGCGCGCCGCCGCTGAGCAGGTAGATGACCGCAGCCTGGCTGTTCTGCGGGTTGCTCCACACGCCCGGATCGGCGGCGAGAAACTTCTCTCCGATCTGCCGGATCAACGCGATGTGGCTGCCATGCGCGGCGGTGTCACCGCTGGCGATGCCGTCCTGCACCGCCTGCAACGCGCGGACGAGCTCATAGGGCTCGCCCGCCTGGCGCGCGGATTGAGCAAGCGCGCTCGCTGCCGTGAACGGCAGGAGCAGCAATGCGGCGCAGAGGAGCGGCCTGATCAAGGGCGCTTCTCACGGATCAGGATCTCGATCCGGCGGTTCTGCGCGGCCGACGGATCGTTCGGAAGCTTCGGCCGGCGGTCGGCATAGCCTTCGACATGCTCGATCCGCAACGCGTCGACGCCGGAGCGAACCAGCATGTAATAGGCCATCTGGGCGCGGGCGGTCGACAGCCGCCAATTGTCGTAAGTCTCCGAACGATACGGCCGATTGTCGGTATGGCCGCGGACGATGATCATGCCCTGGCGTTTCGTCAGCAACGGCCCGATCTTGTCGATCACACGGATCAGCTCGGGCCGCGGCTCGGCCGAGCCGACCGCGAACATGCCGAAGCTCGCGTCGTCGGTCAGGCTGATCAGGAGGCCCTCCTCGACCTGACGCACCTCGGCCGCCGGCCCGGCGCCTGCCTTGATGTCAGACAGCGCGTCCGCGATCGCGGCCTGAAGCTGCTTGACGGTCGGCTGCTGGGTTTGCGCCGCATCGCGCGGATCGGACTCCTTCGTCGTATCGTTGGGATGCGCCTGCGCGGCGGCGTTGGCCTGAACGGTCGCTTGGGCGCTGCCCTCGCGCGGGGATTGCGCCGGCGCCGGCCCCGGCGGCAGCAGCGGCGACAGGTTTGCGGACGGCGCATCCGCGTTCGGCGCCAGGCTTCCGCCGGCATCGTCCGCCTTGGCGCGGCGGGCCTGCGGCTCGGCCTGATTCGTGCCCGGCGCGCCGTCGCGCGCGGAGGCATTCGGCTTGGGCTCGCTTTCGATGATCCGATCGGCATCCTTGGACGCTTGCGGCGCCAGCTTCCAATAGCCGGGGTCGAAGGGATCGCGGTAGGCATCGCCGCCCTTGAGACCATCCTCTTCGGCGGAGGTCAGCGCGCCGGCGCGTCGCTGCCCCGAGGACTGGTTCGCACTATTGGCGATCTCGGCGAGCGTCACATAGGGATCACGGAACAGGACCTTCTCTTCATAGGAGGCCGGCTTCTCGGCCGTCGGCGAGTCACCGCGACGCTCTTCGTTCGAGCCGGCCGGCTGACGCTTGCCGTCCTGGCCTTCGAACGACGTCGGCTCCTTCTTGGAGAGATTCTTCAGGCCCTTCGGCGCGGGGGCATTTTCCGCGAGCTGGATCGGATTGAAATAGCTCGCGACGACCTGCTTCTGATCCTGGTTGAGCGCGTTGAGCAGCCACATGACCAGGAAGAACGCCATCATCGCGGTCATGAAATCCGCATAGGCGATCTTCCATACGCCGCCGTGATGCGCCTCCTCAGCGAAAGCGCTGCGCCGGCGGACGATCACGAGTTCATGCTTGACCTCTTCCATGGCGGGTTACCGGCGTGCTTCCTTCAGGCGTTCGCTCCAGGCCGTGATCTGCGTCTCGATCACGGTCTGGTCGGCCACGACGCGAACCTCCAGGGTGTCGGCCGCCTCGTACTCGATACCGGTTCGCCTGGAAGCCTCAAGCTGCGTCTTCACGAGGTCGAGCAGCTCGCTCGGGCCGGTGACCTTGAACACCGGCACCGGCGAATTGCCGGTCAGCGCCGCAACCTGCTCCACCAGCGATCCGATCGCCTTGTCGCGGACCGCTTCAGTGAGGAACGGCAGCAATATCCGCGCCACGGAGCTTGCGATGTTGGTCTCGATCTCGCGGCAAGCCGTCTCGAAGCCGCTGACGATCGCGATCGCCTGCTGGTCGGACCATTTGGCGCGCTCCTCGCCGAGCCGGATCGCGCTGCGGACGCGCTCCTCGGCGAGCCTGGCGTCGCCTTCCGCGACGCCGGCCGCATGGCCGCGCCGGTAGGCATCGTCCAGGAGATTGGCCGGCGGAGCTTCCGCCTTCGACGCCGGAGACGGCGACTGCGGCAGAGGCTGCGAGTGGGTCTGAGGCTGCTGCGGAGGCTCGCGCGTGACCTCCTTCGGCCTCGTCAGCACGTCCTGGATTTTGAGCGGCGGAGGCGGCGGTGATTTGACCCGGCCGTTCGCGTCGAACTGCGTCAGGAATTTTCCGATTGCCGCGTTCATGCCGCCTCCTCGCGTCGCATCCAGTCTTTAAGGATCGCTGCGGCCTGCGCCTGGTCGAGCCGGACGATCTGCTCCAGTCGCTTCTGCGGCGTTCGCTGCATCTTGCCTTCGAGGTCTTCGACGAGATTGAGCTCGGCCTCCTCGCCGTCCGGCAACGCAAGGGCGGCGGCGGCTTCGAGCTCGGCGACCTCGGCGGCCTCGGCCTGCTCCTGCTGCGCGCGATGGGTCAGAATGCCGTTGACCGCGGGCCGCAATCCGAACCAGACCAGCATCGAAGCAACGGCCAGGATCGTCACCGCGTTGATGACGCTGCCGAGCTGCTTGTTGATCATCTCGACGAAACTGATCGGCGGCACCGGCGCCAGCTCGCGCGAGCCCTCGATGAAGTCGACGGCCGTCACCTGGATCTGGTCGCCGCGCTGCTTGTCCAGTCCGCCGGCTGTCGCCGCGAGCTGGCTGATCTCGGCGAGCTTGCTGTCGACGATGGCCTGGTTGCTCTTGTCGCCGAGATCGGCGACCAGCCGCGCCCGATTGACCAGCACGGCGATGAAGAGCTTCTTCACCGAATAGCCGTCACTCACCGTCGTCGTGGTCTTGGACGAGACCTCGAAATTGGTGACGTCCTCGCGGCGGGTCTTGTCCTCGTTGGAGTTCTTGCCGCCGCCGGCGTTGACCTGCTGATCGGGAAGGTTCTGCTGTACCGTGGTCGGGGTCGAGCGGTCGGCGTTCTGCGAGGATTCCTTCTCGCGCACGTTCCGCACCGAACGCTCGGCCCGGCTCTCGGGATCGTAGACGGTCTCGTTGATCTGCCGCTTGTCGGTGGAGAGTTGCGGCGCGACGCTGACCTCGAAATTGTCGAGGCCCAGATACGGCGTCAGCGCCTTGCGGATGTTCTCCTGCACCATGCCGCCGACCGTCTTCTGCAGGCTCGCCATCTTGGTCGGCGCGGCGGTCGCCTCGTCCTCTTCGGCGAGCAGCATCGAGCCGTCGGCATCCAGCACCGTCACCTTGTCGCGGTTCATGCCCGGAATGGCGGCGGCGACGAGATGGCGGATCGACTGCGCCGTGCGGGCCTCGATCGCGCCGTCGGTGCGCAGCACGACCGAGGCGGATGGCGGCTGCTGCGTCGCGCGGAACGAGCCCCGCACCGGCAGCACGATATGCACCCGCGCCGCCTTGACGCCCTTCATCAACTGCACCGTGCGCGCGATCTCGCCTTCCAGCGCCCGAAGCTTGGTGACCTCCTGCATGAACGAGGTCAGGCCGAGCGAGCCGATCTTGTCGAACAGCTCGTAGCCGGAATTGGCGCTGGTCGGCAGCCCCTTCTCGGCCAGCAGCATCCGCGCCTGCATGGTCTGGCTCGGGCGCACCGAGAGCGCGTCGCCGGCCGTATTGACGTCGAAGGTGATGTTCTGCTCGCGCAGCGCCGCGCCCATGCGCGTCACGTCTTCTCGTGTGAGGCCGGTATAGAGCGTCTCGAACTCGGGCCGGCTCAGATAGTACGCACCGCCGACGACGGTCACGAGAACGGCAAAACCGATCAGGCCAAGGGCCATCAGGCGTCGCGGCCCAAGCTCCAGCAGATTGTTGAGCAGTTGCTGTACCTGCGCACGACTGAGCATATGACCTCGTACCAATGCGAACGTACAGGACACTCCGCTGCCAACCTTGTCTGAAGGTTGCGCGCGGACACGAATGTGTCGGTTCGCAGGCGAGGCGTTGCAATTTTACAAGAAGGGCGACGCAATCAGGCCAGCGGCAACGCACGCCGGGACGCATGGGCCGCACGATCGGCCGCGGCGTGTCGCATGAAATTCAACGTCGGGAGATCGATTGCGGGCACGTCGTGCCGTCACGTCCGCCGGTCACGGCGGGGACCGTGCTCCCTTAAGGGAGCACGGTCGTTTTCGAAAGCGCCGCTTAGCCGCGGAACAGCGACAGGATGCTCTGGCTGTTCTGGTTGGCGATCGAGAGCGCCTGAACGCCGAGCTGCTGCTGGGTCTGCAGCGCCTGGAGCCGGGTCGATTCCGCGTTCATGTCGGCGTCGACGAGCTGGCCGATACCGCGATCCACCGAGTCCATCAGCGACTTCACGAACTCAGTGTTGTTCGAGATGCGGTTCTTGATGGCGCCGAGGTTGGCGGCGGACTGGCTGACCGTGTTGATCGCGCCGGTGACCTGCGTGATGTAGGTGTCGAGGACGGTCTGGTCGGCCGCCGAGTCGGTCAGTGCACCGATGTTGAGGCTGTCGACCGACGCGCTGCCGCTCACCGTGTCGAGGATGCCGCTCGTGCTCGAGGTATAGAGCGAGTAGTTGGCAACCGTCACCGTGATGGTGTTGATCGTCGGCGTGGCGCCGACGCGCGAGAACGACGACACCAGGTTGACGGTCGTCGGGGTGGAGGCGTTGGTGCTCAGCCAGTTGACGCCGTTGAACGTCGCCGCATTGGCCACGTTCTTCATGTCCTGCTGGATCTGGGTGATTTCCGACTGGATCTTCTTGCGGTCGATACCGGCGGTCTTGGCTTCGACCAGCAGCGCCTGAAGCTTGGTCAGGCCGGAGTTCTGGTCGCCGATGACCTTGTTCAGAGCGGTGTATTCGGTGTCGACGGTCGCAGCCGACAGACCGAGCGAGTCGGAGACGGCGGAGAGCGCGGCGTTGTCGGCGCGCATCGAGGTCGCGATCGACCAATAGGCGGAGTTGTCCGAAGCGGTCGAGACGCGCTGGCCGGTGGAGATCCGGTTTTCGGTCGTCTGCAGGCTGGCGCTGACATTCCGGAGGGTCTGGAGCGCAGTCATTGCAGCGGAGTTGGTAAGCAGGCTGGAAGCCATCTTTGATGTCCCTTTGAAAACAGATTGGATGGGGACATACCGGGCTTGCACCGGTACGACAGAGCGGCATCATGCCTTTGGGTTGCGGAAATGCGCGTAAACCCAATCCGTCGTAACGGCCAGACTAGTCAACGAAGCTTGTGCGGGGCTTGTGGCGCTGTGACTCCGCTGCAACAGGGCAGCCGAAATCACGGTGCGCGCGTCAGGCAAACGAAAGGGCCGCGCTTCGCGAGAAGCGCGGCCCTCCGGAGATCGTCTAAGGCTTAGCGGAACAGCGACAGGATGCTCTGGCTGTTGTTGTTGGCGATCGAGAGCGCCTGAACGCCGAGCTGCTGCTGGACCTGGAGAGCCGCCAGGCGGGTGGACTCCTGGTTCATGTCGGCGTCGACGAGCTGGCCGATACCGCGATCAACCGAGTCCATCAGCGACTTCACGAACTCGGAGTTGTTCGAGATACGGTTCTTGATGGCGCCGAGGTTGGCGGCGCCCGAAGACACCGTGCCGATCGCTGCGGTGACCTTCGCGATATAACCATCGAGAATGGTCTGGTCGGCGGCCGAATCGGTCAGCGCACCGATGTTGAGGCTGTCGACCGACGCGCTGCCGCTCACCGTGTCGAGGATGCCGCTCGTGCTCGAGGTGTAGAGCGAGTAGTTGGCGACGGTCACGGTGATCGAGCTGGTGCTCGGGGTGGAGCCGACGCGCGAGAACGACGACACCAGGTTGACGGTCGTCGGCGTGGAGGCGTTCGTGCTCAGCCAGTTGACGCCGTTGAAGGTCGCCGCGCCGGCGACGTTCTTCATGTCCTGCTGGATCTGGGTGATTTCCGACTGGATCTTGCTGCGATCGATACCGGCGGTCTTGGCTTCGACCAGCAGCGACTGCAGCTTGGTCAGGCCGGAGTTGCTGTCGCCGAGCACCTTGTTCAGAGCGGTGTACTCGGTGTCGACGGTCGCGGCCGACAGACCGAGCGAGTCGGAGACCGCGGAGAGCGCGGCGTTGTCGGCGCGCATCGAGGTCGCGATCGACCAGTAGGCGGCGTTGTCCGCGGCCGTGGCCACGCGCTGGCCGGTGGAGATCCGGCTCTGCGTGGTGGAGAGTTGCGAGCTGACAGACCGCAGGGTCTGGAGCGCGGTCATGGCGGACGAGTTCGTGAGCAGGCTTGACATTGCGAATGTCCCTTTATGTACGCGTTACATTTTCATCAGGGGACATACCGGACTTGCACCGGTACGGAGGGGCGGCATCATGCCTTTGGACTGATATGGGTGGGGTCCAACCCGCCGTGCCGCATTGCTAACACGCCGAATCTTGCTTCCGGATTAAGATCGGCTTGAATTCTTCAGCAATATCAGATGGTTAATATTACCCAACGCTAACCATAGCGCGGTACTTTTCGCTAACCATGACGGGGCGCCAGGCGATCGCCGCGGTTACGAGAACGAGCGCACCAGTCCGGAGGCGAGCAGATTCCAGCCGTCGATCAGCACGAAGAACAGCATCTTGAACGGCAGGGCCAGGATCGTCGGCGGCATCATCATCATGCCCATCGACATCGTCAGCGTCGCCACGATCATGTCGATGACGAGGAACGGCAGGATGATGAGGAATCCGATCTCGAACGAACGCCTCAGCTCGGAGATCATGAAGGCCGGGATGATGACGCGCAAATCGACACGCTTGTCGTCGAACTTCTTGCGAAAGCTCTCCGCGGCGAGCGACTCGAAGGTCTGCAGATCCTTGTCGCGGACATGGGCCAGCATGAACTCGCGGAACGGATCCGTGATCTTCAGATAGGCCTGCTCTTCCGAGATCTCGTTCTTCATCAACGGCTGGACGCCGGTCTCCCAGGCGCGATCGAAGGTCGGCGCCATCACGTAGAAGGTCATGAACAGCGCGAGGCTGATCAGCACCAGATTGGCCGGCGTGGTCTGGAGGCCGAGGCCGGCGCGCAGGAACGACAGCGCCACCGCAAATCGCGTGAAGCTCGTCACCATGATGAGCAGCCCCGGCGCCACCGACAGCACCGTGATCAGGGCCATCAGCTGGATGATCCGGCCGCTGGTCGAGCCGTTTCCGGGCGGCAGCAGCGAGTTGAGGTCCGGAATCTGGGCGAGCGCCACTTCGGGCAGCACGACCAGAACCAACGCGAGCAGCAGGATTTTCACTCTCACTGAATCACCAGGGTCTCAATGATCAATTCGCGCACCTTGCCCGACGAACGGATATTGGCGCGCTCGGTCAGGTCGTCGCGCAGATGCTGAAGCCCGCGCGATCCCTCGAATTGCGTCACCGTCGCCGACCGCAGATAGGTGACGATGTCCTCGCTGATGTGGGCGGCCAGGATGCCGGCATCCTCGTCGCTCATGCTCTCGGTCACCATGGAGGCTTCGATGCGGGCCCAATTGTTGGCCGGCGCGGCGAGATTGGTCACGATCGGCGACAGCTTCCTGAGCCGCGCGCTGCCGGCGTAGCTCGAGGCAAGCGGCGGCGGCGTGGCGGTCTTCTTCGCGTCGGCGACGCGCTCGGCAGCCGCGAACAGATGCAGCCCGGCCAGCGCGCCCGCACCGATCGCGACAAGGGTCAGCGCCACGATGGCCGCAATCAGGCGCATCACGTCCCCTGCCCTCGCGACGCGGCCAGACCGGCGCGGACTTCAGAATGGTGCCACGGCGTCATAGATCCGATGTCCCCATCCAGGCTGCTGCACGTCGGACAGATTTCCGCGACCGCCATAGGACACGCGTGCCTCGGCGATCTTCTCGTAGGAGATCGTGTTGGTGCGCGAGATGTCGCGCGGCCGCACGATGCCGCCGACGTTGAGCACGCGCATCTCCGTGTTGACGCGGAACTCCTGCGAGCCGCTGATCATCATATTGCCGTTCGGCAACACGTCGGTGACGATGGCCGCGATCGAGAGCTTGATGTCCTCGGTGCGATCGATCTGGCCGTTGCCCTTGATCTGGGTGTTGGTGCTGAGGTTGGCGTTGGTCTGGCCCTTGTCCTGCCATCCAGCGACGTCCATCAGCCAGTCGAGCCCGAACTTGACCTGCGAATCGCGCGAGCGGCCGGTCTTGTTGTCGAGCTTGGCCTTGTCCTGCATCGAGATGATCACCGTCACGACGTCACCGGTGCGCCGGGCGCGGGGATCGCGGTAGAGATCGGTGCCGTCGTCCCAGGTCGAGCGATAGCTGACAGGCGTGCGCATGCGCGGCGTCACCGGGATCGGATCGGCCTGGGTCCTGAGGCCACTGCCGACCGGCGACATCTGCGGGCCGGTCAGGACCTCGGACGGATCGTGGAAGCATCCGGCCAGGGGCACGGACGCCAGCACGAGCGAGAGGATGAGGATCGGCTTCTTCATCTATCTGGTCTTTCCGTCATCCACGCGACGCATTCCGCCAAGCAAATCGGCAAGGTGCGCCGCGCGTGCCGTATCCATCTCGTTGAAGATCGCGCTCGAGTTCCTCGGGCTGAGCTTGGCGAGCACGGCGGCGGCGGTCTCGTCCGCCATGCCGGCAATCTGGGTCGCCGCAGCTTCGGGCTTCATGCGCGAATAGATCTCGACGACGCTTGCTTCGGCCTTCTTCAGGAAGTCGTCGCGCAGCGCCATCCACTTCTCGTATTCGACGCGCTTGGCCTCGACCTCGGCAATCCGCTCGCGCAGCAGGCTCTCGGCCTTCTCCAGCTCCTTGATCTGCCAGGCCAGCCTCGCATCGACGGCGGGATCGGCGACATTGCTGCAGAACAGGGCGACTTCGTTGTCCGCGGATACCGCGGCCTGCGGCGGCGCAGGTTTCGGCGGCGCCGTGACGCTGCCGGGCTTGGCCGGACGCGCCGGTGCAGCTGCAGGCGGTGGTGGTGCAGGTGCAGCCGCTGGCGCCTCGGAAGCGGGCACCGCGCCGGTGGTCGCGGCGCCCTGGTCCTCGGCCGCCCATGCCGTCGCCCGGATCGACCCATTGTCGCCTGGCATCGCCGTGACCGGCTGCGGCTTCTGCGGGCCGGGCGCGCGGCCGCGTGCGAAGGAGAGCAGGTTGAGCGGCTTCGTCGGCCTGGCCTCGTCCAGGGCCAGCACGGGCGACGCGCCCGCGAGCACTGAGGCCGCGACCAGCAGGAGGAGTTTGGCTTTGTGATCCAGCTTCAGCATCGGGCCGCGTGCGATTCTCGGTCGAGACACGAGCATTGAGCGACCAAGCTTGCACGACGCTTGCGCATCATTGCACGATGACATCGGCCTGGAGCGCACCAGCCGTCTTGATCGCCTGCAGGATCGCGATGATGCCCGACGGCTTCAGGCCGATCTGGTTCAGCCCGCGCACCAGCCGCTGCAGATCGACCCCGCTGAGGATCGCCACCTGCGATCCGGCCTCGTTGGCCTCGACCACGGTCTGCGGGACCACCACGGTCTGTCCTCGCGAGAACGGCGCCGGCTGCGACACCACGGGCATCTCCGTGACACGAACCGTCAGATTGCCGTGCGTTACGGCGACGGTCGATATCCGCACGTCGCGCCCGATCACCACCGTGCCGGTGCGCTCGTTGATCACCACTCGTGCGGGGGTATCAGGCTCGACCGTCAGCTCCCCGATCTCGGCGAGGAAGCGGACAGGGCCGATGTGGCGCGGCTTCGACAGCACGATGGTGCGGTAGTCGCGCTCGAAGGCGATCTGCGCGCGGTAGCGTCCGCCGGCGTAACGGTTGATGGCGTCCAGGATGCGCGTTGCGGTGACGAAATCGGGGTTCTTCAGCTGCAGCATCAGGAACTCCATCTCGTGGAGACTTCCCTGCACCTCGCGCTCGACCAGCGCTCCGTTCGGGATGCGTCCGGCCGTCGGCGTACCCTGACTGACGTTCTGCGCCTGGCCTCCGACGCTATAGCCGGCAACCGTGATCGCGCCCTGCGCCACCGCATAGACGGCGCCGTCCGCGGCGCGCAGCGATGTCATGACCAGCGTACCGCCGAGGAGCGACGTCGCATCGCCGAGCGACGACACGGTCACGTCCATGCGCTCGCCAGGCCCGATCGAGGGCGTCAGGTCCGCAGTCACCATCACGGCCGCGACGTTGCGCGTGCGCAGCGTCGTCGGACGCGTCGGATTGTTGGTGCTCGTGGTCTCGTTCCTGACGTTGATGCCCATGTTCTCGAGCATCGATTGCAGGGACTGCTCCGTGAACGGAGCGTTGCGAAGCGTGTCGCCGGTGCCGTTCAGGCCGATGACGAGGCCGTAGCCGACAATCTGGTTTTCGCGCAGACCCTTGATGTCCGCGATGTCCTTGATGCGGACGGCGGCATGGGCGCTGGCGGCCGAAAGCAGCAGGACGAGCGCAAGCAGGATTCTGGTCATGACCCGTCCACGACCTTCACGGTGCCGTCCGGCTGGACGACGCCCCTGATGATCACCCCGGTATCCGTGTTGCGCACCGGGATGAGCGCGCCGGCCGCACCCGATTGCATCGCCGAGCCGTAAGTGACGATGGACAGGCCGCTGTCTTCCACCACGACCTTGACCATGGCGCCGCGGGCGACGGTCCAGGGGTCTTCCACCGAGTTGGTCGGAATGGGCTGACCCGGCAGCAGCGCGCGCCGCGCCATGCGGCCGACCAGAACCTGCCGCCCTTCGATGAACATGGCGACGCCGAGCAGGCTCGGCGCGAAGGCGCGCTCGGTGATCATGTCGTCCCGGATCAACTCGCCGGCGCGGATTGCAACCGCCGGCACCGGAAGCCGCTTTTCCTCGGCCATTGCGAGGCGCACTGAAGCCAGAACCAGCAGCACGGCGGCCAACCCGCGCACGATCAGGCCCACCCTGTTCAACATCGAGACACCGGAACTAGCGCATGCCCTTCGATACTGTCTGGGCCATTTCGTCCGAGGCCTGGATGACCTTGGCATTCATTTCGTAGGCACGCTGCGCCGAGATCAACTCGGTGATTTCCTTGACCGGGTCGACGTTGGAGGCTTCGAGCCATTTCTGGTTGATCTTGCCGTATCCGGAATCACCGGGCAGGCCGACGACCGGCGTGCCCGAGGCCGTGGTCTCGCGATAGAGATTGCTGCCCAGCGGCTCGAGGCCCGCCTCGTTGGCGAAGTTGGCAAGGTTGAGCTGGCCGATCTGGCGCGGGTTCACCTCGGTATCCAGCTTGGCGAACACCTGCCCGGTCTGATTGACCGTGACCTCGACCGTGCCCTGCGGCACCGTGATCGCGGGGTCCAGCAGATAGCCGTCGATGGTGACGAGCTGGGCGTTGGCGTTGGTGTTGAAGGAGCCCGCACGGGTGTATTGCACCTCGTTGTTCGGGCCGAGCACCTGGAACCAGCCGCGGCCGTTGATCGCCATATCGTAGGGATTGCCGGTCTGCGTCAGCGCGCCCTGGATGTGCAGCTTGCGGATCGCCGCCGACTTGACGCCGAGCCCGAGATTGGCGCCCTCCGGAATCGGCGAGGAGCCGTTGACGTTGGCGACGCCCTGCATGCGGTCCATCTGGTAGAACAGATCGGTGAACTCCGCGCGGGCGCGCTTGTACGACGTCGAGTTGATGTTGGCGATGTTGTTCGCGATGACTTCGATGTTGGTCTGCTGGGCGTTCATGCCCGTGGCCGCAATGGCGAGCGATTTCACAGCTTCATTCCTTCAGATCAAATCGACATCCGGACGACTTCTTGGTAGGCCTGCACGACCTTGTCGCGAACCGCGACCGCCGTCTGCAGGGCCTGCTCGGCCGACATCAGCGCCTCCACGACCTTCCGGGTCGATTCCTTGCCCTGCATCGCCGAGATCGACGCCGCCTCGCCCGCTTTCAGCGTTCCGATCGCGTCGGTCGTCACCTGCTTCATCACCGATTCGAAGCCGACATCGTCGGTGGACTGAATGGCGGTCGGCGCCGCCGGCGCGATGGCCTGCGTCTCGGTCGCGCGGCTCGCCGCTTGCCCGGCGGAAATCGCGGTGGATGAAATTGCCTCAAGCATTGTCAGCTCCTCAAGAGGTCGATGGTCATGCCCAGCATCGACCGCACCTGTTTCACGACCTGGAGATTGGCTTCATAGGACCGGTTGACTTCTCGCATGTCGGCCATCTCGATCATCATGTTGACGTTCGGGAGCTTGACGTAGCCGGCCTTGTCGGCGGCGGGATGTCCCGGGTCGTACTCCACGCGGTACGGCGTGGTGTCGACCCCGATCTCCTTGACCTTCGCAAGCTGCGCGCCCGAGGCGCGGTCCATCGCGGCATCGAAGGTGATGGTCTTGCGCTGATAGGGATCGGCGCCGGTGGTGCGCCCCGTCGAGGTCGCGTTCGCGAGGTTCTCGGAGACGATGCGCATACGCGTCGACTGCGCTTCGAGCCCGGAGCTCGCGACCGTCAATGACGCTTGCAGTGAGTCCAGCATCTCAATTCACCTCAGGTCTTCGCGCTCGACAGCAGCATGCGGTGAAACGACCGCACGACTGCCGAGTTCATCGAGTAATCGCGACTGACGTCGCTGCCCTTGATCATTTCCTGCTCGAGACTGACCGAGTTGCCGGAGTGAACCACTTCCCAGCTGTCCTTCTTCGCGGTCGCCCGCGTGTCGGTCTCGGCCGCGGCCAGCTGCATGTGCGACGGCGACGTCGTGGCAAGCCTCACCGGCATGCCGTCGAGTACCTTGTTGAAGGGCTCGACGTCGCGCGCCTTGAATCCGGGCGTGTTGGCGTTGGCGACGTTGGTGGCGATGGTCGACTGGCGGAGCTCGAGGTACCGCGCCTGCGACGATGCGAGTTCGAAGAGATAAAGCGGTCCCACGACAGCCCCGTTCTGGTCCATTCGAGAGAAGCCTAGGGCGTTAAGCTTTCGTCAAGCTGTTGGGCCGGACGTCGTCCTCGGAATTCTACTGGACCTTCTCGGTGCGCGACGCCTGCTTCGACTGGAGGAAGTAGATGATCTCCGCCACGGGGCGGAAGAATTCCGCCGGAATCACCTGATCGACCTGGACCGCTTCGTAGAGTGCGCGCGCCAGCGCCTTGTTCTCGATCACGGGAATCCGGTTCTGCTCGGCGACCTCGCGGATCTTCAGCGCGATCACGTCCATGCCCTTGGCCACCACGAGCGGCGCCGGATTTTCCTCGCGCTGGTAGCGCAGCGCGATCGCGAAATGCGTCGGGTTCGCGATCACCAGCGTCGCGCGCGATGCGGACGCGATCATCCGCTGCCGCGAGCGGTCGCGCGCCAGCGAACGCAGGCGCGCCTTGATCAGCGGATCGCCTTCCGCCTGCTTGTGCTCGTCCTTGATCTCCTGCTTGGTCATGCGCAGCTGGCGCCGCCAGTGGAAGCGCGCCCAGGCGAGATCGATCGCCACCAGGACGATGGTCGCGATGCAGATCGCCGAGACGATCCGCATCGCGATGTTGAGAATCATCTCCGGCAGCGCAACCGGATCGGTGTACATCGCCTCGAACGCCTTCGCCTCCGACGCGCGCAGCACGAAGGCGACCACGGAGGTCACCGCAGCCAGCTTGAACAGCGACTTGGCGAACTCGACCAATCCCTGCGTTCCGAACAGCCGGCTCCAGCCGCCGATCGGCGAGATTCGCGACAGGTCGGGCTTGATGCGCTCCAGCACCAGACGCGGCGCATTTTGCAGCAGCGAGGCGGCGAGCCCGAACGCGCCGAGGGTGACGACCAGCGGCACCAGGAAGCGCAGCGCCTCGAGGCCGACCACGGTGAGCAGGTTCTGCGCGTCCGCGCCGGTCGAGAGCGGGAAGCCCTCGGGATCGTCCAGCAGGTTCTTCAACGTCGGCGTCAATTGCTGCACGCCCTGGCCGATCAGGAACGCCTGAATGACCATCAGCGCGGCCATCGAGGCGAAAATAGAGGCCTCCCGAGAGACCGGGATCTTGCCCTGTTCGAGCGCATCACGGACTTTCTTCTCGGTCGGCTCTTCTGTTTTGCTCTCCTGATCGGATGATTCTGCCATGCCCGTTCAGCGGTCAGCGGAAGACCAGCTCATCCTCCTGCTCGGGATTGAGCTCGATTTCGCCCTTCTCCGCGAGGTCGAGCGCGAGATCGGTGATGACGCGCCGCGCCTCCAGCACGTCGCGCTGGTTCGAGGGTTCGCCGATGGCGAGCTCGTGCTCGACGACGCGGCGAACGCGCGACGCGACCGAGGACAGGATCAGTTCGCGGAAGTGCTTGTCGGTGCCCTTCAGCGCGATGACGATGCGATCGGTCGGCACCTGGTCGAAGATCATGGTGCGCGCCTTCGGCGTGAGGTTGGTCACGTCGTCGAAGGTGAACAGCAGTTCCTTCAGGACCTCGGCCGACTTCGGCCGCTTCTCCGACAGGCTCTTGAGCATGTCCTCGATATGGCCACGCTCCATCTTGTTGATGATGTCGGCGACACGGGCGTAGGTGTCGGCGCCGAGATTGCGGGCGAAATTGAGCGTCAGGTCTTCGTGCAGCGTCTTCTCGAGAACCTTCATCGCGTCGTCGACGATCGGCTTGAGGCTGAGCACGCGCCGCATCAGCTCGTTGCGCAGGCTCGAGGGCAGCTGGCTCATCACCTTGGCGGCACAAGACGGCTTGACCTTGGACAGGATCAGCGCCGCGGTCTGCGGATGCTCCTTGGAGAGGTAGGTCGCCAGCGAGTTTTCCGACACCGACGAGACGCGGTCCCACACCGACCGGCTCGAATTGCCGAGCAGGTCCGTCATGATCGCCGAGACCTGGTCGGCCGGAAGCACGTCGCCGAGCACGGCTTCCAGGCCACCGATGGTGCCGAGAATGTTGGCGCCCATCGAGAACTGCTGGGCGAACTCCTCGACGATCCCCTCGAGTTCCTGCGCCGTGATCGGCCGCAGCTCGGCTGCGGCCTTGGTGACGACGCGGATTTCCTGCGGCTCGAACTGCGAGAGCACGCTCGCGGCCGCCTGCCGGCCCATGGCCAGCAGAAGCGCCGCGACCTTTTCCGTACCGCCCAGCGTGGCAACGCCTCGCTGCTTGACGGGAGCGATGCCGACCTGTGCCGCCATGGTCAGCTGTCACCCTGCCCCAGCGGCCCGACGATCTCCGTCAGCGAGACACCGAAGCGGGAATTGTCCTCTTCGACGACGACCACCTCGCCGCGGGCGACGATGCGGCCGTTGACGACGACGTCGACGGGCTCGCCGACCCGGTGATCGAGCGGAACCACCGCGCCCCGCCCGAGCTTCATCAGGTTCGCCACCGGGATGGTCGCCGATCCCAGCACCACCTGCATGGTGACGGGAATGCGCAGGATGGCATCGACATTGGCGAACTTGCCGCTCTCCTCCGCGGTGCGCGCGGCGATCTCCGCCAGCCGCTCCAGCGGAGTCGTGTCGGTATGCCCCTCATCGGCGGCAGGTGCTCGCGGGGCAGAGTCATAGTCGAAGGATTGCGCCATCTGGTATCGCCTCTTGGTATTTCCGCTCCCGGAGCGCCTTGGCGTTCCGCTCGTGTTGGTTCTGCCGGCTTCGGCTTCAGTGCTTGTTCACTTCGGCGCCGCCTGCGGTCGCGGCCGGCGCGAGCCCGCTCCTCGCATCGAGCGCCGCGATCGCCTCATGGGCCTGGTCGATCTTGGTGCTCAGCACGTTGGCGAGGCGCCCGAGATTGGCGGTGGAATCATGCGCCGCGGTGATCACCGTGTCGAAGGCGCCCGCGGTCTCGTGGACGATGGTGGAGAATTCGCCCTGGTAGCTGCGCAGCCGCGCCAGCTCGCGGTGCATCCGGGTCACCCGCATGCTGGTGAAGGCGAGCGCGATCAGCAGCACGGCATCAACGAGATAGGATATCATCGACGAACTCCCGTTTCTGATCGACGGGATCGGCCACCTGCATGGCGTAATAGCCATTGAGCTGGCCGATCTGACACCAGAACAGCACCTGGTTGTTGCTCTCGAGGCGCGCCAGCGTGCGCGGCGTCGCCTCCAGCTCGAGCACCTGCCCCACCTTGAATTTCACGACGTCCTCGAGCGAGATCATCTTCTCGTCGAGCACCGCGCTCAGCGTCACTTCGGTACGGTGAACCTCGCTCTCCATCTGCTCGCGCCAGCGCGGATCGGTCGCGCGGCCGTCGCTGACGACGACGTGAGCGAGCTTCTGCCGCAGCGGGTTGAGCGCGGAGTGCGGAATGATCAGGAACATCTGGCCGCCGCGGTAGAGCGCCTGCACCATCATGTTCGCGCAGATCGACATGTTGCTGGCGCGCCCGATCGCCAGCGACGCCATCGCCGTCTCGACCCGCTCGACCCGGAAGGTGACGTTCGACGTGCCGGCGAAGGCGCTCTGCAGCGCCTTGGCGAACCGCTCGAACAGCGCCTGGACCAGGCGGATCTCGATATTCGAGAAAGTACGCTCGACATCGAGCGGCGGTTCTGCGCCGTCGGATCCGAACATCGCCTCGACCATGGTGAACACGAAGTCGCGGTCCAGCATGATGATGACGCGCGAGTCCCACTGCTCGGCATAGAGCACGGCCGCGACCGCGTTGCCCTCGTAGTCCTTGATGATGTCGCCGAGAGGATCGTTGGTGATGCCGTTGACCGAGAAATAGCACGGCGTTCCCGCCATCGGCTGCAGGCTGTCGGTGCATGATGCCGCCATGCGATCGAAGATCACATTGAGCATCGGCATGCGTTCGATCGATATGCCGGCCGCGTCCAGCAGGTAGTTCGGCAGCTGCTTCTTGTGATCGACCCCGACGTCTTCCATCATCATGCGCGGGCAGCCTTGGGTTCGGGCTCGGTGACGACGGCCTTGGGACCTGCGATCGTCTCGTTCTCGACGACGTCGATCGACGGCCGCTCGCTGCTCGCGATCATCTTGCGGCCGTGCTCGACGGCGATCTGCGGCATGGCGCCGTTCATGAACGCCAGCAGCGTCTGCTTGACGATGATGTAGGGCCGGCACTTCTTCTCGCGCGTCATCTTGATCTTGATCGCGAAGGGCGAAAGGACGCCGTAGGACAGGAAGATGCCGGCGAAGGTACCGACCAGCGCCGCGCCGATAAAGCCGCCGAGCAGCTTCGGGGACTGGTCGAGCGCGCCCATCGCCTTGATGACGCCGAGCACGGCGGCGACGATGCCAAGCGCCGGCAGCGCCTCGGACACCGTCACCAGCGCATGATAGGGCGCCAGCTTGCCCTTCACGATGGTGTGGATCTCCTCGTCCATCAGCGCCTCGATCTCGTGGGTGCGCGCGTTGCCCATGATGATGAGGCGGACGTAGTCGCAGATGAACTGCAGCAGCGAGGGATCTCCGAGCACGCTCGGAAATGCCTTGAAGATCTCGGAGGACGCGGGATCGTCGATATGCGCCTCGACCTCGTTGCGGCCCTTGCCGCGCAGCTCGCGCATCAGGGCGTGGAGCGCCCCGAGCAGATCAAGGTAGTAGCGCTGGCCGGGCACCGCACCGGTGATGGCCTGCATGCAGGCAACCCCGGTATCGACGACCGTCTTCCACGGATTGGCCACGATGAAGGTGCCGACCGCGGTTCCCATGATGATCACGAACTCCCACGGCTGCATCAGCACGCCCAGGTGCCCGCCCATGGCGGCAAATCCACCGAGCAGCGCCGCTACCGTGATGAAAACCCCCACGAAACTGCCCAACGCGCCGCTCCATCGCCGATCCCATCGGGAATATCTAGTCGGCGAGCCTTGCGCGAGGCTGGCTTCCCGCGTCGCCAGCCCCGCGCAAGCAATCGGCGGCAGCTTGGGGCGGCGTCGCAACGGCGGCCAGAGGGGCGCGTGTCATGCTATCCACCATCGCGGACTACACCAGACTGACCCAGGACATGGGCAAGTCGCTGACGCAGGTCGCGACACAGCCGGATGTCAGCCGCGAGACCGACTATTTCCTGAGCCATATCGGCAACGTGAAGACGATCGACGGCTTCCTGAAGGACTATCGCCTCTACTCCTACGCGATGAAGGCCTTTGGCCTCAGCGACATGACCTATGCCAAGGCGTTCATGCGCAAGGTGCTGACCGAGGGGGTCGGGAACAAGAACACCTTCGCCAACAAGCTGACCGACACGCGCTACCGGGAATTCGCCACCGCCTTCAATTTCGCCGCCCTCGGCAGCAACGCGACGAAGACCGCCCAGGCCACGACCGGAACGGCGACCCATTATGTCACGCAGACGATGGAGCAGAAGGCCGGCGACCAGAACGAAGGTCTGCGGCTGGCGCTCTATTTCACCCGCAAGGCCTCCACGATCACGACCGCCTACCAGGTCCTCGCGGACAAGGCGCTGACGCAGGTGGTTCAGACCGCGCTCGGCCTGCCCTCGACGATCAGCGCGGCCGACATCGACGCCCAGGCCAAGCTGATCGCGAGCAAGGTCAACCTCACCGATTTCCAGGACCCGGCCAAGGTCACCAAATTCGTGCAGCGCTTCGCGGCGATGTGGGATGCGACCCAGGCCCAGAGCGACAGCTCGACCAATCCCGCGCTGGTCCTGATCGGCGGCGGCAGCTCGGCCAGCATGGATATCGACATGCTCTCGAAACTTCAGTCCATCCGGTTCGGAAAGTAGATCATGCAATCGGCCCTCTATGTGGGATTGTCGGCCCAGGTCGCCCTCGAAAAGCGCCTCCAGACGATCGCCAACAACGTCGCCAACGTCAACACGGCGGCATTCCGCACCGACGTGGTGAAGTTCGAGACCGTGCTGTCCAAGGCCGGCGCGAACCCGGTCGCCTTCTCCTCGCCCGGCGACAACATCATCTCGCGCGAGCAAGGCAACATCACCGAGAGCGGCAACCCGCTCGACGTCGCCGTGGTCGGCCAGGGCTGGATCGCCTTCGCAGGTCCGAACGGCACGGTCTATACCCGCGACGGCCGGCTCCAGATCGGCGCCAACGGCGATCTTCAGACCGTGAGCGGCTTTCCCGTCGTCGATTCCGGCGGCGCGCAGATCACGCTGGACCCGAACGGCGGACCGATCTCGATCTCGCGCAGCGGCGCGATCACCCAGGACAAGAACGAGATCGGCACCATCGGCCTGTTCAACATCCCCGCTGATGCCAATCTCGAGCGCTACGGCAATTCCGGCGTGACGCCGGACCGGCCAGCGAACGCCATCGCCGATTTCTCCCGCGACGGCTTCAAGCAAGGCTATGTCGAGGGCTCCGGCGCCAACCCGATGATGGAATTGACCAAGCTGATCGCGGCCTCGCGCGCCTTCGACGGCACCAATTCGATGATCGAGGGCACCGAGAGCTCGCTGCAGAACGCCATCCGGACGCTGGGCGAACCCGGCAAGTAGACCGCGCCCCGTGCGCATTGAGATTGAGGTTGGACGGTTTCCTTGAACGCTCTTCGGCAACTCGAGTGGGCGCTGCTGGAGCTTCAGCAGAGCACTCCCCTGGCAAGCGTCAGCGGCGCGATCTCCGAGATCGCACCGACGCATTTCCGTGTCTCCGGCCTGTCGCGCTTCGTCAGGCTCGGCGAGCTCATCGGCGTCAATTCGGGCGGCAAGCCGCAGATCGGCGAGGTGGTGCGAATCGACAGCGAGGGCATCATCGCCAAGCCGTTCGACCGTCAGTTCGCCGGCGGCCTCGGCTCGGTCGCCTATCGGATGCCGCCGCTGTCCTTTGCGCCCGATCCGAGCTGGAAGGGTCGCGTCATCAACGCCCTCGGCGCGCCGCTGGACGGATTGGGGCCCCTCACGCCGGGCCCCCAGGCGGTCTCGGCGGAGGCCGAGGCGCCCTCGGCCATGAAGCGCGCACGCGTCCACAAGCCGCTGCGCACCGGCGTGCGCGTCATCGATCTGTTCGCGCCGATCTGCGCCGGCCAGCGCGTCGGCATCTTTGCCGGCTCCGGCGTCGGCAAATCGACGCTGCTCGCGATGCTCGCCCGCAGCCAGGGTTTCGACACCGTCGTGCTGGCCCTGGTCGGCGAGCGCGGCCGCGAGGTGCGCGAGTTCATCGAGGACGTGCTGGGCAACGATCGTCAGCGCGCCGTCACCATCGTGTCGACCGGCGACGAAAGCCCAATGATGCGGCGGCTGGCGCCGAAGACGGCCATGGCGGTCGCGGAATATTTCCGCGACCGGGGCGAATCGGTCCTGCTCATGGTCGATTCGATCACCCGTTTCGCCCATGCCGCCCGCGAGGTCGCGCTCGCCGCCGGCGAGCCGGCGGTCGCGCGCGGCTACGCGCCGACGGTCTTCACCGATCTGCCGCGCCTGCTGGAGCGCGCCGGACCCGGCGAGGACGGCTCCGGCACCATCACCGGGATCTTCTCGGTGCTGGTCGACGGCGACGACCACAACGAGCCGATCGCCGATACCATCCGCAGCACGCTCGATGGGCACATCGTGCTCTCCAGGCACATCGCCGACCAGGCGCGCTATCCGGCTGTCGACGTGCTGGCCTCGGTCTCACGCCTCGCCCATAACGTCTGGGACCCCGAAGAGCGCGAATTGGTCAGCAAGCTGCGTGCCTTGATCGCCAAATACGAGGACACGCGCGACCTTCGCCTGATGGGTGGCTATCAGTCCGGACGTGATTCGGGCCTCGACCAGGCGGTCGACATGGTCCCGAGAATCTACGGCGCGATGCGGCAAGACGCTTCGGCGCCCCCGAGTGCCGATCCGTTCCGCGAGCTGCGGGACATGCTCAAGGGCGAATAGCCGGCGAAAGAGGGCATGCCGCCGCGCCGCCGGCGTATGCACCGCACGGCCGTCGCCGGTTTTCCGTCCCGAGCGCCGCTACCACTCGGATGAGAGCGACCGCACCGGCGATTCTGCGAGCACGACGACCAACAACCGACACGTGTAATTCCTCCGAGTTCCCCTGGCGATTCTCCGGCTCCACGCACAAGTTGTGGATGACGTGCCGAACTCATCGTCGTCATGCACAAGCTTCGGTCAATTGCGTCAATCACGGACAGCGGGACGCCGTGCAATCATGGCGTCGCAGAGTTGAGTGCATGTTGCTTGCCGGACAGCGTATTGCGTTCACTATCATGTGTCCCGACGAGCGAGATTGTCTTGAACGTTACATTCGCCTGCAACGACATCTGGGCTCCGCGAGCGTCTCTACTTGATTTTGTTGAGAAGCTCATTCATCGTTTCGACGGAATATAAGAAACGTCTGCGTGTGACTTGAACTCAGGGGCTTCGGTTGAATTATTCCGATCCATCGTCTAATGGCGACGGCAACTCGGGCTCCCGTGCGACGACGCTGTTGGGATGCCAACGACGCAGTTCGTCACTTCGAAGCACGCGACGCGCATCGGTCCGGGTCGGGCGCACTGCAATTCGTTCCTTCGAACGAGAGCTCGACACGACGCGTTCGCCGGACAGCTGCAACCGTTCGATGTCTTTCGAAGGTTTCGCGGGCCAGGGTGCAGAGCGGCTTCGGGGCGCCGCAGACGAAATTCCGGGGACGAGGTAGATTCATGCCGTTGGCACGGGAAGCCGTCGAGCTGCTGGTTCAAGCGGCGAGGGCTTGGTATTTCGAAGGCAATCAGCATGGATTGCGTGATCGCGAATGGATGGCGCTGCGCTTTCTCGGCCGCGCCAACAGGTTCTCGCGCACGCCGTCCGCGCTCGCCGGCTTCATCGGCGCGACCAGAGCAACTGCATCGCAGATCGTGAAGACGCTGGAGAGCAAATCCTTCCTGGTGCGCAAGCCCTCGCAAGAGGACAAGCGCTCCGTCGTCCTGCACGTCACCGCCCAGGGCGAGAAATGCCTGAACCAGCACGACCCGATCAATCACGTGGTCAATGCCGTCACCTCGCTTGGCAACGACGAATGCGTCAGGCTGCGCGACTCGCTCCGCGAGGTCCTCAATCACCTCGACGCGGCCCATCAGCGGCTCGATGCCAGCGTCTGCCGGGACTGCATGTTTCTCGCCGAACGCGGCCCGGGCATCGGCAAGGGACGCGCGAGCGCCGACTTCATGTGCCGGTTGTATCGCGCTCCGATCTCGCTCGAGGAGACCGAATTGCTGTGCACCAGTTTCGAGCGCACTCGCGACCGCCCCAAGATCGAGGAGCATCTCGACCGCGCGCGGGTGGCGAGCCAGGGCTGAGGCGCACGCAATTTCCGCGCGAGTGGTTGCGGCAGAGCCTGCGGATGGCTTCGTAGCCGCGCCTGTCTTCGAACGACGCCCCCCGTCCTCTCATGTCCCGGACAAGCTGCAACGCGAAGCGTTGCTGCGCAGAGCCGGGACCCAGGGGCGAACACGGTATGGCGCGGAGAGATGGGCCCCGGCTCTGCAGCGCATCGTCCTGCTGGACGATGCTTCGCATCGCCCAGGGGGACGTTGCGTTGCGTCCGGGGCACGAGAGCGGAGTGTGGCCCGCACTCCCTCCACCGTCATTTCGAGGCGCCCATGCGCCGAAACCGAATTTCGGTAAAACGATATATTTTCGCGCAACCGGATTGACGGAGCCGCGACACAGCAAGGTCCCGTAGCCCGGATGGAATGCAGCGCAATCCGGGACGGTACGGTGCGAGATGCCCTGGACTACGCCATCGGCCGCGCCGTCGCGACACCCGTCGGCTCCATCCGGGCTGCGGGGGCATCAGGCATCATGCGGTATGCGCGCACAAAAAAACACCCGGCGGTTTCCCGCCGGGTGTTCATCACGTGGTTCGAAAGATCTTACCAGTTGCGCTGAGCGCGGAGCAGCAGGGTGACGCTGTCCTGATCCTTCAGCTCGTACAGGGCGGCCGGCTTGGCCGTCGTGCCGGCACCGGCGTAACCAACCGTGCCCGAGTACTTCTGGTCGAGACGGGTCCAGTTCAGGTCGCCCGAGAACGTCAGGTTCTTGACCGGGGTCCAGCGGGTGATGATACCGACCTGGCCGACGGCGAAGTCAGGGTTACAACCCGTGACACCGGCGAGACCGCCGAACACACCGCCTGCACCGCCAGCGCCGCAGAGAGCGGTCTTGGCAGTCGAGCCGTACTGAGCCTGAGCGTAGGCACCGTACAGCGCGGTGTTCCAGTAGGCATCCCAGTTGTGGGTGTAGGCACCACGGAAGCCCCAGGTCTTGACGGTTTCCTGCTGGCCACCCGAGATGAACACGGTATCCGGAGCATAGGCGAAGCCGACGCTCTGATAGGCAACGCCCGAGCTGCCGAACATCGAGTAGCTGCTGCCCGCCAGGTTCTGGAAGTTGTAACGGGTCGCACCGTCGGTGTAGACGCCCGAAATGTTGATCACGTCACCCGCACCGGTCGGGATGTTCTTGATCGACAGAGCGAGCTGAACCGCCCAACCCCACTTGTCGTCGGGGTGACCGGTGGCTTCGGTCGCGCCGTAATAGGCAACGTGGTTGTCATGCGCAGCAACCGACGCCTGGAACATGCCCCAGGCCTGGTCGACACGGACCATACCGACGAGGTTCGGCGAACGCGAGCCGCCGATGGCGTTGGTGCCGTAGGTGCCGCCGACCATGCTGCCTGCGGTCGCACCGGTCAGGTTGACGTTGCCGGCCTGGTAGTAAGCCGTCGCGTCTTCCGCCGAGAACGCCGCCGTCACGCCCTGACCGAAGTCAGCGGTGTAGGTGAACTGGTTGACACCAGTGACCGTGCCGGAACCGCCGACGAGGCTGTCGATGTTGTTGCCGGGATAGTTGGTCCAGGGCGCGTCGAACTGCGACACGGCCTTACCCATGGTGAAGCCAGCGAACTGGATGAAGGCGTAGTACACGCCGAGCGAGCCGCCCGAGGTGTTGCCGTCGGTGCCGTTGATCGACGAACCAACCAGCGCCGGCGTCGCGCCGGAGGTGTTGAGGCCGAGGTTGCCGGTATAGACCGTGCCGCCCGTCGCGGAGCCGGAGCCCTGATAGCCACCGGTGGTCCAGGTGAACACGCCGTCGAAGAAGGTACGGACGACGCCGTACTCGGTCGCGGTGCGCGTGTCGATGTTGAGATCCTGACGGGCGCGCATCTGGTAGTAGTTGCTGAGGCGGTTGTGCGCACCGGCCGGAGAGCCGTTCGAAATGCCGTAGTTGCTGTTGGTGTTGAACGCGACTTCAGCGCGCAGATAACCACCCAGCTTGATGCAGGTGTCGGTGCCCGGGATGTAGTAGAAGCCGGCGCCGTACAGCGAGCAGATCTTCACGTATTCGACGGCCTTGGCCTTCACGGGGAGATCGGCGGCGAACGCCCCGGAGACGGCCATCAGGCCGGCAGCCGAGCCGAGAAAGAGCGTCTTCGTCAACTTCATTAGTAAACCTCCAGGTCGGTTCAGGGGGCTCGGCTCCTCGGAGGACGCCGCTTGACCCACTTAATTTCCGTTCAATTCAGGTCCGCACTGAAGGTCCGGACTGAAACGACAGTGAGGTGCCCCCCCTCCGTCGTAGCTTCACGTATAGTTTATAAAAACAACGGCCTCAATTTATTGATTTAGTGAATCGTAACTTCCGTCAGAGATGTTGCCCAATGGCCACAGAGGCGATCGGCGCGGCAACTAACTGTTTAATATAAAACGAAAAAGCCCTCAGGGGGCATCCCGAGGGCTTTCTTGGAGGTCTCACATCGCTGTCCATCGACAGGGTCAAGAGCAACAGAGATTGAGTGCCAGGAGACGTAATTTAATTAATTGCTTTTTGCAAGTACTAAACCGCCAAACCGTTTCCGCCGTAAGGTGTCCGCCACCATCGTCTATGTGCGATATGCGAGACGATTCCCCAATATCCCATTAAAAGACTGAACCGAGGGAAACGGGGGGCAGCCACATGATCGAGAAAAAACTCGACAGGGCGATTACAGACTTCATCTGGAACGTCGTCGAAATTCACTCCCAGCTGGAGGACATCCATACCTGCTGGGCCGGACTGCTGGGCATTACCGAGCCGCAGTGGCTGATCTTGATGGCGATCACCGAACTGGACGACGGGCGCGGCGTCGCCGGCATCGACATCGCGAACAAGTTGCGGGTCCACCCGGCCTTCGTGACCAACCAGACCAAGAGCCTCGAAAAGAGCGGCTTCCTATCGCGGCGGCCGGCACCGGACGATGCCCGCTTCGTTCTGATGTCGCTGACGGAGAAGGCCACGACGGAAATCGAAAAACTGTCCAAGAGAAAGCTCGCCTTGAATTCGACCATCTTCAACGAGCTCGACGAGAAGACCCTGGCTGAACTGAATGCCGCGCTCGCAACGATCGCCAGGAACGCCCGGCTGGCGGCACGATTGCTGGCTATCGACGTGTCGTGACGCGCGCCTCGGCTTCGAGGCGACCGCCCGAAGCATGGCCGCAAACACCGCTCTCGAATACGATGCCCCCAGGGCTAGAGGTAGGTCACGGCATCAAGCTGACGGGCCGTTCCGAGCTTGCTGCCCAGCCATTCGAAGACGAAGTCGTCGACAGCAATGAAATTCTCGACCTCGCCGAGCGGGTGCCGGACATTGTTGGGCACGACGACCGAGCAATCGGCTCCGGTCTGCCGATAGCCGGCTTGCAGATCGAGGGCATCCTGCTCCCATATCATCGAGCGGCTCCCGACGACCATGAGCAGCGGGCACGGGAGTCGACGCGACGGCGGCAGCGAACCCGTCGAGGCCCCGTCAGGGACCGCCTGCCCGAAGCCGGTCATCCAGCGAAGCGACGCTCGACGCATCACCGGCGTCAAAAGGCCGCCGTCGCACACGGCGGCCGCTATCCTGCGATCCGAGAGGGCAAGACGGGACGCATGACAGGCGCCCTCCCCTTCGCCATAGATTGCGATCCGCCGCGCATCGACATCGGGGCGAGCCTCCAGATAATCCAACCAGTACTGAAGCCTGTGCTCCGGCTTGAAGGAGCGATGAACGGTCGAATTGCCGGCATCAACGAGCAGGAGCGACATGGTCCCGCAGAGTGAGGCCGGCAACAGCCTGCTCATCATCGAGCCCAGGGTGATGTCCTCGTCACTGAGGCAGATGACCGTCGGCGCGCAAGCTCCACGATGGAGCGCCGGCAGGAAGAAGCCGGCCAGCGCCCCTTGATCGAAGCAATCGATCTTGACGCGCTCGATCGCCAGACCGGCCTCCGCCTCGAAGCCTCTCAGGCTGATGCCGACCTCGTCTGCGAGGCCGGCACTCTCGGCATCTCCCGGACAAGACAAGCGTCTGACGACTTCGAGGGCCGTCAGCGAACAGAGCCACGCTTCCCGCGCAACCCAGGCGGAATGGTTTTCGCGCGCGGATTCGGCCAATGTCCTGTAGTCGTCCGCGACCCTCAGCCAATCCGAAATCCACAGATGCCGGTGCGTCTCATGCGAAAGCTCCGCGACGGACAGGCTTTCGAAAAACTGCGACGCGCGATCCCGCAAGCGCGCCAGGCTTTGCCCGGCGCCGTCGCACGAGCCGTGTGGCCAATGATCACCTTCCATGTCAGCCCCCGAGCAGCGCCGTCAACGGTTGCCCGGACTTACGCCCAGACCTGCCGGCTTCGCGTTCTGTGCAACGCCCTGCACGTCTGCTCGATGCGATCGCTGCCGCCCCTGATCGCGTCCATCGCGCGCGCGCCTGTCGATGCTGCCCGCCGTGTCGACGTCTTTCGCCGCCATTCCAAACCCGCCCGCTTGGGCACAAGGTCGAGGCCGGCCCAACTCAATCGTCACGTCCCAGCTCCATCGCTGAACTCAGTTGTTTGCCGCGCACGCCGCCACTCCAGCGATGCGGGCCTTGTCGTTTCTTGTTGCGATCGGCGAATAGAAAAGACTTCACTTCGCCGACGTAAAATACATGCCTGCGTAGGCCGGCATTGTGAAAGCACGATATGGTGAGGGATGCGGCGGATTGCCGCTTCATCAATGCCCGCCGGCGACGTGACAGGATGATGACAGCGAACTGAGCGACGTGTCGCTCCTCGGCGCGCCGGCTGTGACGACGTACGATCGCACCTCACGCTGAGCCGGGACGAGCGGGACATCATCCCGCCGACCGGATTCGGTAAAGTCGTATGGCGTTGCGCGAGCCGATGGACCGCCGCACCTGCCGGGACAGCGAGGACCCATCGAGCGACAAATGAGGGCCCGTCGCGATGAGCGCTGCGCAAGCCGCGTGGTCCTGCGGAGGGATTGCCGGATCATGCTTTTCGCGCCATCGCGGCCGCCGGACCTCGGCCGCCTTGTATGCATTATCCCAGTTGCCATCCCTGCGCAGTTCGCTTTAGATGCCGGCAACTCGCCCGCGGATGACGGCCGGGGCTCAAAAATCACACACATTGTCAAAGGGACGGAATATGGCGCGCAACATATTGATTCTCGGGGCTTCTTACGGCTCCTTGCTGGGCACGAAGCTGCTGATGGCGGGGCACAATGTGACCCTGGTCTGCCGCGCCAAAACCGCGGAGCTGATCAACCGCGAAGGTACCGAGGTCCGCATCAAGCTGCGTGACGAGGCGGTGCATCGGGCGATCTTCTCGCGCGACCTGCCCGGCAAACTCGACGCTGTGACCCCGGCCAATGTCGACCTCTCCCGCTACGACATGGTCGGCCTTGCGATGCAGGAGCCGCAATACACCAACCACACCGTGCGCGTTCTCATGGTCAAGATCGCCGCGGCGAAGCTGCCGTGCCTGTCGATCATGAACATGCCGCCGCTGCCCTATCTGAAGCGGATCCCGGCGCTCGCCGACATGGATCTGGAAGAGGCCTACACCAATGCGCAGGTCTGGGAGCGGTTCGAGCCGGGGCTGGTGACGCTCTGCTCGCCCGACCCGCAGGCCTTCCGTCCGCCGGAAGAGGCCGCGAACGTGCTTCACGTCGGCCTGCCCACCAACTTCAAGGCGTCGGTGTTCGCCGACGACAAGCACAACAAGGTGCTGCGCGAGCTCGAGGCCGACATCGACGCGGTGACGCTCGACGGCCACGACGTGCCGGTGAAGCTGAAAGTCTTCGATTCCCTGTTCGTGCCGCTGGCGAAATGGTCGATGCTGCTCACCGGCAATTACCGCTGCATCACGCCGCACGATCCGCAGTCGATCCGCGACGCCGTGCACGGCGACCTCAAACGCTCGCAGACGATCTACGACCACGTCGACGCCATCGCCCGCAAGCTCGGCGCCGATCCGCAGGACCAGGTGCCGTTCGCGAAATACGCCAAGGCCGCCGAGAGCCTGCTCAAGCCGTCATCGGCGGCGCGTGCGGTCGCGAGCGGCGCGCCCTTCATCGAGCGCGTCGACCTCCTGGTGAAGCTGATCTCGCATCAGCTCGGCGTGCCCAATGCCGAGATCGACCGCACCGTCGAGACCGTCGATCTGAAATTGAACGAGAAGATCGTGCAAGGCGGATCCGGCGCGCAATAAGCGCGCCGCTTGCGGTGACGTCGGCGCTCACGCGCTCAGGAATGATTGAAGCCAGATCAGGCCGGTCACCGCGACAAGCGTGACCGCGCCGGTGCGCGTGATGAGGTCGGGATGCCCGAGGCGGCGGGCGCCGCGGCCGAGCGTTGCGCCCAGAGTGATCCACGCGGCGCCAGCCGTGACGATCTGAAGCGCGATCGCGCCGAACCAGGGCAACAGTTCGAGCGGCCCGGCCTCGAGCGGCAGGAGCAGGAAGGCGAAGACGAGCGCTTTCGGGTTCAACAGGGTTGTGAGCATCACCTGGCCGAACGTCACCGGGGCACCGTCGCGCAGCTCGCGCGTGTTGACTCGCCAGAGCATGACGGCAAGGCACAGGATGTATGCGGTGACCGCGACGCGGAGCACGACGGCCGCGAGCGGGATGTCGCTGACGAGAGGGCCGAGCGCCAGCCTCAGCACGGCAATTGCCAGCAGATAGCCGCACAGCTCCGCCAAAAGCAGATGAAGCGAGCGTGCGATGCCGATCCCCGCCCCCGATGTCGCGAGCAAGGTGTTGGTCGGTCCGGGCACGGCCAGCAGGAAATAGGTCGCCGTGAAGAAGGTCAGGAAGGTCATGCGCCTGAGCTAGCAGGCTCCTGGCCAGGTCGGTTTGATCTTCATCATCGAATCCGGTCCTCAAAGCCCGGAATCGGTCCGAATCCGCCCATCCCCGTGGTCGCCGATTTGCGAAAAATTTGCATCCATGCGAGGTCTGGCCTTACGTAACAGAGGCCGCCGGGATGCCTCGGCAGATACTCCAGATGCCGGCTGCGGGCAGCAGGTTCCAAATCTGCCCGCGATAGCCGGATTGACGGGCGAAAGAACAAGTCATCGAAGATGGATCAGTCGACGTTGCAGGTCGTTCGCGCGGTGGAGGCCGGTGCGACGACCATGAAGGGTGTCATCGACGCGACCGGATTATCCCGCCTCAAGGTCGAGCGCGCGTTGAACGTGCTGGAGAAGCAGAAGCTGCTGGTTCGCGACGGCCAGGGCTTCAAGGCAGCCGGCCAGCCGAAGGCAGCGCCGCTGACCCGGCAATGCGGATCGTGCAACGCCTGCTGCGACATTCTCGAGGTGGCCGCCGTCGACAAGCCGGTGAACCAGCTCTGCAAGCACTGGCAGACGGGCACCGGCTGCACCATCTACGACCGCCGCCCGCAAATGTGCCGTTCCTTCGTCTGCGCCTGGCTGCAGGGGCATCTCGACGACGACTGGTTCCCGGCGAAGTCGGGCATCATCGTTCATTTCAGCCAGGATGCCGTGAACGTCACGGTCGACGACCACTGCCCCGATCGCTGGCGCGAAGAGCCTTATTTCGGCAAGCTCGCCGAATGGTCGCTGAATGGGATCAAGCGGATCGGAAACCGCGGCTATGCCACTCTCGTCGTCTCCGGCGCCGACCGTTTCCTGCTGCTCGGACGCACCGTCGTTCCCGAGCCGACGCTGTTTGGCACGGCGTTCGTGCCGCTGACGGCCGACACGTTCCAATTCTGGCGTGCGACATCGCCGGAGCATCTGCAGCGATTACACGAGCGCATCGCCGAGATGGAGCGGATCCGGCAGGAATTCGGCTCCTGCGCGATCCCCGCAAACGAGGACGACGATCCGCAAGCCCCCTATCGGCCCGCACTTCTACGGCTATCGAATCACACTTGAACGCCGCCGTGGGCAACGCGGCCTGATCAACGCCGTGCCGCTCGACGCGCCGCGGCGGGATTGATAAGCCCCTGTCCGCGAATGACGGGGACTTGAGTCGGGCATGACGGTTGCGATCGAGATGGGGCAGACCACGGCAGGTGCCCCGGCCGCCATGGACCTCGAGGAACTCTTGGCGACCCGCCTCCTCGTGCAGGGCAATTCGGGCTCCGGCAAATCGCATCTGCTGCGGCGGCTGCTGGAACAGAGCGCGCCCTGGGTGCAGCAGGCCATCATCGACCCCGAAGGCGATTTCGTCACGCTGGCCGAGCGTTTCGGCCATCTCGTGATCGAGGCCGAGGATCATACCGAGCGCGGCCTTCAGGTCGCCGGCGAGCGCGCGCGGCTGCATCGCGTCTCCACCGTGCTCAATCTCGAAGGGCTCGACGCCGAAAACCAGATGCGTCGCGCGGCGGCGTTTCTCGGCGGGATGTTCGAGGTCGACCGCGACCATTGGTATCCAATGTTGGTGGTCGTCGACGAGGCGCAGCTGTTTGCGCCGGCGGTGGCCGGTGAAGTCTCGGACGAGGCGCGAAAACTCTCGCTCGGCGCCATGACCAATCTGATGTGCCGCGGCCGCAAGCGCGGGCTCGCCGGCATCATCGCGACCCAGCGCCTGGCGAAGCTCGCCAAGAACGTCGCGGCGGAAGCCTCCAATTTCCTGATGGGCCGCACCTTCCTCGACATCGACATGGCGCGCGCCGCCGATCTGCTCGGCATGGAACGGCGGCAGGCCGAGTCCTTCCGCGATCTCGAGCGTGGGCAGTTCATGGCACTGGGACCTGCGCTGTCGCGCCGCCCCCTGCGCCTGCACATCGGGCCGACCGACACCCAGCCGCGCAATTCCACGCCGCGGCTGATGCCGCTGCCGGAGGCGGCCACGGAAGATATGCGCGCCATGATCCTGGCCGCGCCGCCGCCCGACGCCAGCCGGCCGCAACGACGGCCGGCGCCGGATCTGCTCGAGCAGCTCCGCGCCGCGAAGGCCGCCGCGCCGGTGATCCAGCCGGAAGTGGACGAGGTGCCGGTCAGCGCCGAGGAGCTCGCCGAGCGGCGCGAGCGCGTCGATCGCACCCTGCGTGCCGTGCTCGCCGCGCCCGACGCCGGCTTCCGCGCCGTCGGCGTGCTCTATCAGGAGTTCGTGGTCCGCTGCCGGATCGAGGGACTGGGCTCGGCCGTCCCTGACCTCACCGAATTCCGCCGCATGCTGACGCGCGCACGCGCGGGGCTCGGCGCCGAGCATGCCGAGGACGACGCCTGGCAGGACGTATCGCTGCGCGCATCCATTTTGCCCGACGACATGCAGGGCGTGTTCATGATGATCGCGCGCGCGGCGAAGGAAGGCTGGCCATGCCCCGGCGACGCCGCGATCGCGCGCGCCTATGGCTCGCATTCGCTGCGCCGGGCGCAGCGGCTGCTCGGCTACATGGAGGAGCAGGGCCTGATCGTCGTCCAGCTCGACGGCGGCGGACGCCGGATCGTGACGCTGGTGGAGCTGGCCTGGGCCACGGCCCCCGGCGATCCCAATGGCGATGATCTGCCGGCGGAGCAGGTCGCGAGCGCGGCTTCAGCTTGAAGCGCTACGCAGCCTCGGAGCCGCCGAGATAGGCGTCGCGGATGCGCGGGTCGTCCTTCAGCGCCCGCGCCGGGCCTGACAGCACGATCTTGCCGGTCTGCAGCACATAGGCTTCATGCGCGATCTCCAGCGCGAGGCTGGCGTTCTGCTCCACCATGAATACCGAGACGCCCTCCTGGTTGATGGTCCGGATCAGCTCCAGTACGCGGTCGACATAGAGCGGCGACAGGCCCATGGTCGGCTCGTCCATCACGATCATCCTGGGACGGCTCATCAGCGCGCGCGCCATCGCCACCATCTGCTGCTCGCCGCCGGAGAGCGAGCCCGCGCGCTGCGACAGCCGCTGGCCGAGTTTCGGAAACAGCCCGAGCATCCTGTCGAGATCCTGCGCGATCGCCTCACGGTCGTTGCGCACGAAGGCGCCCATCAGGATGTTCTCGCGCACGCTCATGTCCGCGAACAGCCGCCGCGCCTCCGGCACCGAGGCGATGCCGCGGCGGACGATCTGCGGCGTCGAGAGGCCAAGCAGCGAGGCACCGTCGAACGTGACATCGCCCGAGCGCGGCTTCACCAGTCCTAGAATGATCTTCATCGTCGTCGACTTGCCGCTGGCATTGCCGCCGAGCAGGCAGACGATGTGGCCGCGCGCGACTGTGATCGACAGGTCGAAATGCACCTGGGCCTGACCGTAGAAGGTGTTGACGTTGGATAGCGCCAGCAGCGGTTCGGGTGTGCTCGCCGTCATGCTGCGCTCTCCTGCTCCGACGCCCCTGATAGCCCATGGCCGAGATAGGCTTCGATCACCTTGGGATCGCCACGCACGGCTTCGCCCGGCCCTTCCGCGATCTTCTTGCCCTCGTCCATGACGATGACGCGGTCGGAGAGACGCATCACCATCTCCAGCTTGTGCTCGATCAGGAGGATGGTCAGCCCTTCCGCCTTGAGCTCGGCGACGAGGCCCTGCATCTCCGTTGTTTCCGTCGGGTTCATGCCGGCGGTCGGCTCGTCGAGCAGCAGCAGGCGCGGCTTGAGCGCGAGCGCGCGCGCGATCTCGACGCGGCGGCGGTTGGCGTAGGACAGGCTATAGGCGGGCTGGTCGATCCGCGGCAGCAGCCGCTCGCCGAAGCGGGCGAGGATGGCCTTCACCTCCTCGCGCAGCCGCTCTTCTTCAGCCCTGACGCTCGCGGGCCGCAGCAGCGCCAACCCCAATTCCAGCAGCGGACCGATCACCGGCACCGCCGGCTTCACCGCACGCAGCCGCGTGTGCGCGCCGATCAGGACGTTGTCCATGACGCTGAGATTGCCGAAGACGCGGCCGAGCTGGAAGGTGCGCGCGATGCCCTGACCTGCGAGCCGCTCCGGCGACAGGCCTGTGATGTCGTGTCCTTCGAAGCGGACCGTGCCGGCGTCGGGTCGATCCAGCCCGGTCACGAGATTGAACAGCGTGGTCTTGCCGGCGCCGTTGGGGCCGATGATGCTGATCAGCTCGCCTTTGGCGAGATCGAGATCGATGGCATCGACCGCAGTGAGGCCGCCGAAGCGCCGCGTCAGCCCGCGCAGGGACAGCATGTTCGTGTGCTGCTCTGCCATCAGATCGTCCCCAACAGGCCTTGCGGCCTGAACCGCACGAGGAGCAGCAGCACGATGCCGTAGATCAGGATGCGATACTCCGCCGCGATCCGGAAGACCTCGGGCAGCCCGACCAGCGCGACCGATCCGAGAATTGCGCCGACGACATTGCCGAGGCCGCCCAGAATGACCACGGTCAGCGCCAGGATCGATTGCTGCGTGTTGAAGGTCTCGTGGTTGATGTAGGAATAGAGGTGCGCCGCGATGCCGCCGCTGATTCCGGCAGCGAACCCGCCGAAGATGAAGGCCAGCGATTTGTAGCGGTTCAGGCTGAGACCATAGGCACGCGCAGCGATGTCGTCGTCACGAATGGCGCGAAAGCTGCGTCCGAGATGCGAGGTCAGCAGTCGCCCCTGCAGCAGCGCCAGCACGACCATCACCGCGAAGCTGAACCAGTAGATCGACGTCGGGCTGATCAGATCGTAGCCGAACAGCGACAGCGGCGGGATGCCGGAAATGCCGATCGGGCCCCGTGTGACGCTTTCCCAGTTCAGGATCACCAGCGACACGATCTCGCCGATGGCGAGCGTCGCGATCGACACATAATGCCCGCGCAGCCGGAACGACGGCGAGATCAGCGCCGTGCCGAGCGCGGCGCACATCAGGCCGCCGCCGATGATCGAGAGGCCCACCGGCACGGAGAAGGTCAGCGACAACAGCGCGGAGGTGTAGGCGCCGATCGCGAGCAGCGCGGCATGGCCGAGCGAGACCTGACCGATCGTGCCCGCCACGAGCGTCAGGCTGAGCGCGAGCATGCCGAGCAGCCAGGCGTTGATCAGGGTCTGCAGCACGTAGAATGACACCGGGAAGAGCGGCAGGACCGCGAAGATCGCGGCCGCAACGGCCAAGGCCCAGCGCGGAATGCGCACCGGGCGGCTCGGCGCGATGAAGGTGCCGGTGAGCGGCTCGGGCGGCGCCTGCCGCGCGCTCGCGAACAGGCCGTTCGGCCGCAACACGAGCACGACAACCAGCAGCAGGAATGCGAACAGATTGCGGTAGCTGGTACCGAACACCGCGACGCCGTAGCTTTCGACAAGGCCCAGCAGCAGGCTGCCGATCACCGCGCCGGGCACATTTCCGGCGCCCCCGACCACTTCGGCGACGACGCCCTTGAGCGTCGCCTGCAGGCTCATCGCGGTGTCGATCTGGTTGTAGTACATGCCGACCAGCATGCCGGAGACGCCGCCGAGCGCGGCGGCAATGCCAAACACCGCCTGATTGACGCGGTTGACGTCGACGCCCATCTGCATGGCGGCATCGCGATCCTGCGCGGTGGCGCGCACCGCCCAGCCGAGCTTGGAGTAGCGCAGGAACACGAACAGCAGAATCGCGCTGGTGAGGCCGACGCCGGCGATCAAGAGATCGAGCGGGCCGATGGTGCCGCCACCGACCTGGAAGCGGACATCCGGCAACTGGCTCGGCAGCGCGCGCGGATTGGGCGAGAAGGTCAGCATGACCAGCTGATCGAGCACGAAGCTGATGCCGATCGTGGCGAGCAGTGGGGCGATACGCACCGAGTTCTGCAGCGGCCGCAGGCCGAACCGTTCGATGATCAACCCGACGATCGCAGCAGCCACCGCGACCACGATGATGGTGAGCGGCAGCGGCGTATGCAGCTGCACCACCGCGACCCAGCCGATATAGGCACCGACCAGGTAGATCGACCCTTGCGCAAAGTTGATCAGCCGGCTGACGCCGAAGATCAGCGCGAGCCCGACCGCAACGAGGGCGTAGACATTGCCGACGATCAGCCCGTTGATCGTGTAGTCGAGCCAGGAAGACACGCAGCATTCCTACTGAAGGGAGAACGGGTCGGAGCGATCACTCCAGCCAATAGGTCAGGTCGGTTTGCCGTCCCAGAGCGCGAACTGGCCCTTGCGCACGACGAGCTCGGCGTTCATGGCGCCCTTGACGCGGCGGCTCTCGACGTCGAACGTCGCCGAACCGAAGATGACGCTGGAGACGCCCTTCACTTTCGCGAAGGCATCGCGGACCGCACGGCGGTCGGTGCCGCCGATCTTGACCACGGCGGCCGCCATGTTCATGGCGTCATAGGAATAGGCGTTGAAGGCGTCCGGCTCCTGCCCGCCGTATTTCGCCTTGAAGCCGGCGATGAACTTCTTCACCTCGGGCCTGGGATCCTCGGGGAAATAGCGCGTGCCGAGATGGACATCCTCGACCGCCTCGCCGCCGAGCTCCAGGAATTTCGGAGAGTAGACCGAGCTTGCGGCGCAGATCACCTGCTTCAGGCCGACCTGCCGCGCCTGACGTGCGATCAGCGCGCCGTCGGAATAATAGGAGATCAGGATCAGCCCGTCCGGACTGGCGTCGCGCACGCGCACCAGCGTGGAGCGGAAGTCGCGCTCCTCCGCGATGTAGCCCTCGGTCACCGCGACCTCGGCGCCGTATTCCTTCGCCGCTTTGACGAAATAGTCGCGGCTGGTGCGGCCCCAATCGGTGTTGAGGTGCAGCACCGCGAGCTTCTTGAGGCCGAGACGCTTGACGGCATAGGCAGCCAGCAGGGGCTGCTCGTCGGCCTGGCTGACCGACGTGCTCCACATGAAATCGCCACCCTTGGTGAAGTCGGGGTGCGAGTTGGTGAAGCCGAACTGCACGAGGCCGCCGCGCTGATAGATCGGCGAGGCCGCCATCGAGGCCGGGCTGGAGAAATCGCCGAGCTCCATGACGATGCGGGGATCGGAAACGAATTTCTGGGCGATCGCCACCGACTGGCGCGGATCGCTCTGGCTGTCTTCGAACTGATAGGCGAGCTTGCGCCCGTTGATGCCGCCGGCCGCCATGATCTCGTCGAGCGCGAGGTCAAAGCCCTGCTTCCACTGCGTGCCATATTGCGCGTTCGGCCCCGTCAGGGGACCGCTGACGCCGAGCAGGATCGGTTCGGACGATTGCGCGAAGGCGCCGCGCGAGACGGCCGCTCCCGCCATCATGGCGGCAAGAGAGCCCTTCACCAGGCTACGACGATCGATGTTGCTCATGCACGGCTCCATCCACTCAATGTTGAAACAAGCAGCAATTCCCATGCCGCCGAGATTGCCTATTTCGAGGGCTCGCCGAGCGACAGCATCAGCCGGTTCGCCCAGTTGAAGAACGAGGCGCCGTTGATGACGTCGACGATCTCGGCATCGTCGAGGCCGGCACGGCGCAGCTCCGCGATATTATCGGGCCCGAACGCGATCGGCGTCGCGGCCAGCGCCACCGAGGCCTTGACCACGGCATTCCAGCGCTCACCGAGATCGGCCTTGATGCCCTCGTCGAGCAGACGCTGCACGTCGTCGCGGCGCTTGGAATAGGTGCTGGCAAAGCGCGCATGCACGGAGGCGCAATAGATGCAGCCGTTGTAGCGCGAGGTCGCAGCCGCTGCGAGCTCGCGCTCGGCACGCGGCAGGCCGTCGGCAACATTATAGAAGATGTCCTTGTCGGTCTTGGTACGGGCCTCCAGCACTTCGGGATCGCGCACCAAGAGACGAAAGTATTCCGACTTGGCGCGCGAGCGATCGACCAGGCCCGAGTAATGCCGCTCGGTCAGCTCGGCCTCGGGCAGCGGATCGATCCAGGAGACCCAACCGAGCTCGTCCAGGGTGAAGACGACGGGTGGATTGACGGTGGCGCTCATGATGCAGCCTCCTCTTATGCGTTCGCCGCGGCAAGCGTGCGCAAGCCGCTGACGACGCGCACCTGGAACGACAGGAACGCGACGAGCTGGGAGAAGGTGACGATCCCGGTGTTGGACCAGCCGGCGTCAAGCAGCGCCTTCATGTCGGCGGACGCGGCATCGCGCGGCCGGAACACCAGCAGATGCGCATGTTCGAGCGCGGCTGCGAGCCGCGTGCCAAGGGAGGACTTGCTCGCCGCACTTGCGCGATAGATCAGGCCGGCCGTGTTCTCGACCGACAGCGGACCGGCAGGATATGAGCCATAGGGACCCGAGGTTCTGCCCCGCGCGATCTCGGCGCCGATCGCCTCCAGCAGGCGCGCACCGTCCGCGTCTGCGGCGAGCTTCTCGCGATAGAAGGCGGCGACGGGGGACTCGCCATGGAGCCCGGTCACGAAGGCCGCAACCGCCCCGCGTTCGGTCAGCGAGAAATCGCCGGCATCAATCGGCTCGAATAGCGAGAGATAACTCTTCTGCGCATTCTCGCGCGCCTGCAGGCGGCGGGCGCGGATGGCGTCCAGCGCCGAGCCGGACTCGATCCCGGCGAGTGTGTCGATGATATCCTGTGTTGCCATCATTCAGCCTCGTGCAACGCGATGCTCTTCATGTCCGATCAGCCCGCCAGCGCCACGTCGGGCGCCGTCCGGGTCCAGCCCAGCGCGGGTGCGACCTTCTCTGCGACGAGATCGATCGAGCGCAGGACGTGGGGATGCGGGGCATCGACCGAATGCACCTGGAAGACGAGGTCGGTCACCCGCTCCAGCGTGGCGTCGGTGCGCAGCGAGGCGATGACGTGGTCAGCATCGCCGACATGGGTGTCGAATGCCGCGATCATCTCCTCCAGCGTCTCGCCGGGGGGAAGATGACCGCCCTTCATGAATTGCGGCAGCGCGCGGCGCAGGCCGATATCGGCAAGCCGCAACGCCTCGCGATGATCGTCGGCGACGAAGACGCTGCGCGAGGCCATGATGCGCGGCTCGGCTCCCTTCGGCAGCGCTTCCAGATAGGCGTCGATCACCGGGTTCTGGATCTCGGCCAGCGTCGCCTTCGGCGCCTCCTCGGTGCGCGGCTGGGTGCGTGACAGCAACAGGCCATCGCCGGCCTTGCCGGCGCGCGCGCCGCCGGCGACGGAGAACGTGGCCTGCCAGATCCGCTTGTCCAGCTGCGGCCGCTGCGGATAGATCGTGTCGCCACCGTCGAGCGGCTTGCCGACCAGGGCCGTGCGGACGACCTCCAGATTGCGCGCAAAGATCTCGTTGCGCTGGGCGCTGTCGAGGCCGAAGGCGGCAAAGGCCGACGGATTGCCGCCGGTGCCGACGCCGAGCTCGAAGCGGCCGTTGCAGATGAGATCGAGCACCGCGGCGTCCTCCGCCACCCGCACCGCATTCTCCAGCGGCAGCGTGACGATGCCGGTGCCGAGGCGGATGCGCGAGGTCTGGGCTGCGACGTAACCGAGAAAGGTGAAGGGCGACGGCAGGCCGCCTTCGCGCTCGTGGAAATGATGCTGGGCGATCCACGCGGAATCGAGGCCCGCTTTCTCGGCGCGCACGATCTGCTCGGCCGCGAAGCGATAGCGCTCGGCGGGCGGGGCCTCGTCGAGCAGCCGCGTGAAGAACCCCAGGCGTTTCAGATTTGCAAAGCGTTTCATGCGACCCCTGTCGGACTGGGATGACCAGGCTGCCGATGATGTCGGGTACTGCGGCTCCAGACAAGCGGGCATTGCGCAAGGCTCATACGCAAGGCTTATAGGCAAGGCTGCCCGCCGGATCGCCCTTTGCGCTGGAGCTGGGCAGATTGCCTACCAGCTCGGCAGCACCGCGCCCTTGAACTTGGTCAGGACGAACTCCTTGACCTCCGGGCTGTGGTAGCTGTCGACGAGGATCTTGACCCAGGGCTTGTCCTTGTCGGCGGCGCGTACCGCAATCAGGTTGACGTAGGGGCCCTTCGGGTCCTCGCGCAGGATCGGATCCTTGACCGGATCGAGGCCCGCCTGGGTTGCATAATTGGTGTTGATCGCGGCGGCATCGACATCGTCGAGCGCGCGCGGCGCCTGCGCCGCATCGACCTCGATGAATTTCAGCTTCTTCGGGTTCTCGGTGATGTCGAGCACGGTCGGCTTGAAGCCGGTGCCGTCCTTCAGCTTGATCACGCCCTTGTCGCGCAGCAGCAGCAGCACGCGGCCGCCATTGGTCGGATCGTTCGGGATCGAGACCTTGCCGCCCTCGGGGATGTCGGCGAAGGCCTTGTGCTTCTTCGAGTAGACGCCGATCGGGAAATTCACGGTCAGGCCGACGGCCTCGATCTTGTAGCCGCGGTCGGCCTTCTGGTTGTCCAGATAAGGCTGGTTCTGGAACGAATTGGCCTGGATCTCGCCGGCATCGAGCGCGGCGTTCGGCACGACATAATCGGAGAATTCGAGCAGCTGGATGTCGAGGGCCTGCTTGGCGGCGATCGGCTTCACCGCCTCCAGTATCTGCGCATGCGGGCCCGGTGTCACGCCGATCTTGATGGTCTCGGCGGTGGCAGCTGCCGACCAGGCGGCGAGCGCGGTCGCGAGGATCAGGGGGAGGCGAAACGACATCTTGGTCTCCATGGCACGGCACGAATGATGGGAACCGTATTCGCTTCTCCGTCGAATGAAATCAATGAAATGGAAAACCATATTTGCCGCCCGGCGCGGACAACGCTTCTCCGTTCGATCTGATGTGGGGAACGAACGCGCCTGTGCAAGCGTGAGGCGCATCACGGCACGGCAGTGCCCAGAGAGCGAGATTGCCGGCACAATCAGCCCGGAGTTTCGCCATGACCACCCTCGCCGCTCCCAAGCTCGCCGGCCAAAACCGGCTCGAATGCTTTGCGCTCTATGCCGTGCTGCAGGGCCTGCCGATCTATTCCGGCGTCGCGCTGCTGATCAAGCTGATCAATGCGCCTGAATTCGCCGGCGAGCCGTTCGGCGCCGCCATCTTCATTGCGACGGTGACGACCTTCCATGGCCTCGTGACGCCATGGCTGGGGCCGAAGTTCCCGCATTTCTTCAGGCACAATTTCGAGCCGCTGTTCGCCGATCCGACGCTGTCCTTCTCCGAGAAGGTCTCGCGCTGGCTGGCGCAGCCGAAGGCGGCGCTGCAGCTGCTGAGCAACGCGCTGCTTTTGTCGGTGCTGGCGATCGGCGTCGCCAGCATCGGCTGAACCGGCTCGCCGCCCAGGTGCTCTCGGGCGGCGGTCCGTCTCGTGGCCCGCAAGAGCTCTCCCCGTCGTCATTTCGTCGCATGGCCTTGCGGCCACGCCGGCATTGCCGCCCCGTGCACGATGCAACATGATGGCCGCCGGCGACGATTTGTCTTCGCGGTGGAGGGTCATCTGATGAACGAGAGCGAAATCCGGGGTCTGGTCGCGGAGGTGAAGCAAGGCACGCTGTCGCGACGCTCGTTCATCCAGAAGGTGGCCGCGGTCGGAATCGCAGCGCCCATCGCCAGCCAGATCCTGGTCTGGCACGACGTGGCGATGGCGGATGCGACGTTGCCCTACAAGCCGACCAAAGCCGGCGGCGGCGGCCCGCTGAAGATCCTGCTGTGGCAGGCTCCGACCCTGCTCAATCCGCATTTCGCGCTCGGCACCAAGGACCAGATCGCCTCGCGCATCTTCTTCGAGCCGCTCGCCGGCTGGGACAAGGAGGGCAATCTGATCCCCTGTCTCGCCGCCGAGGTGCCGACCAAGCAGAACGGCGGGCTTGCCGCAGACGGCTTGAGCGTGGTCTGGAAGCTGAAGCGTGGCGTGAACTGGCACGACGGCAAGCCCTTCACCGCCGACGACGTCGTCTTCACCTGGCAGTACGCCGCGGACCTCGCAACCGCAGCCTTCACCTCCGGCTCCTACAAGGACCTCAAGGTCGAGAAGATCGACGACCATACGGTCAAGGTGATCTTCAAGGCGCCAACGCCGTTCTGGGCCGACCCGTTCGTTGGCGGCCAAGTCGGCCAGATCCTGCCCAAACATCATTTCGGCGACTATATCGGCGCCAAGTCGCGCGAAGCCCCGGGCAATCTGAAGCCGGTCGGCACCGGGCCGTACAGGTTCGTCGAGTTCAAGCCGGGCGACATGATCCGGGCCGAACGCAACCCCGATTACCACGTCAAGAACCAGCCGCATTTCGACACGCTCGAGGTCAAGGGCGGCGGCGATGCGGTGTCCGCGGCGCGCGCCGTGCTGCAGACCGGCGAATACGACTTTGCCTGGAACATGCAGGTGGAGGAGGAGGTCCTCAAGCGCATGGAGGCGGGCGGCAAAGGCAAGCTCGACATCACGCCGTCCGGCAATGTCGAGTTCATCATCCTCAACACCACGGATCCCTGGACCGAGGTCGACGGCGAGCGTTCCAGCGTCAAGACCAAGCATCCGACGCTGTCCGATCCCGCCGTGCGCCGGGCGATCAACCTGCTGATCGACCGCGATTCGATCCAGAAGTTCATCTACGGCCGCGGTGGCATCGCCACCGCGAGCTTCGTCAACGCGCCGAAGCAGTTCAAGTCGCCCAAGCTCAAATACGAATTCGACGTCGACAAGGCGAGCAAGATCCTCGACGAGGCCGGCTGGACCAGGGGCGCGGACGGCATCCGCGAGAAGGACGGCAAGAAGCTCAAATACGTGTTCCAGACCTCGACCAACGCCCCGCGCCAGAAGACGCAGGCCATCATCAAGCAGGCCTGCCAGAAGGCCGGCATCGAGATCGAGATCAAGGCGGTCACCGCCTCGGTGTTCTTCTCCTCCGACGTCGGCAATCCCGACACCTACTCGAAATTCTATGCCGACATGGAGATGTACAACACGACGCAGCCGCAGCCCGATCCGGAGCGTCTGCTGAACCAGTGCGTGTCCTGGGAGATCGCAACCAAGGACAACAAATGGCTCGGCCGCAACAACTCGCGCTGGTCCGATCCCGAAGCCGACAAGGCCTACAAGGCCGCGCAGAACGAGCTCGACCCGGTCAAGCGCGCCGCGCTGCTGATGAAGGTCGACGAAATCTTCTGCGAGGCCCACGTGTTCCTGCCGCTGCTCTCGCGCCCCGTCGTCAACGCCGGCGTCAACAACCTCATGGTCGACATGTCGGGCTGGGACACCATCACGTGGAATCTGGCGGCGTGGTATCGGGTCTGAGGGGGACCGAGGGAGCGCGGCGAATGCCAGCATGACATCGTCACGCTGTTTGCGCGCGCATCAGCTGCGGGCGTCGAGCTGGCTGCTCCGGCCGGACGCGGCGGCCTGCTGCGCGGCGTAGGCAGATGCCGCGCCCGATGCCGGCGAATAATGTGAAAGGGATTCGGCGAGCTCTTCGGCGGCGTCGGTGAGCTGCTTCATGATCGCGGCACTGTCCATGGGCTGCTTGCCCTGGGAATGCCGGACCTCGAACGAGATTCCGTTCGGCAGATCGACATGGATCATGTCGAGTCCGACCGCGGCGGGCGTCCCGTCATTGCCGGCCTGATCGGCGCTCGACGACGCCGGCTGCCCCAACGTCTGCTCGTGCGCGAGTGCCTGCACGAAATCCTCGATGGACTTGAGCGCCTGACTATCGAAGCCACCGCCGCCGAAGTGGAAGACGCCGACCGACATGCCGTTCGGCAGGTCGACCTTGATCTCGTCGTAAGGCGTGCCGTCCTGCAGCAGGGACGAGAAGGCCAACGCGCCCGTCTTGGAGTCATCGGCCGATTTGGATGGGCTGGCTGAGAATGGCGAGCCCGCCGCGCTGCCACCACCGATGCTGCTCAAACTGCCGACACTCATACCCGAACTCCACTGTTCATTTGCGAACGCAGCTTCTGCGTGCAACGCGCATGCCAGCTCGCGGATTCATGTTCATCAAGGACTTATCGCCAATTGCAGACGGCAGGCCCGTCGCGCCGGCAAATCCGTCCCGGCAGATTCTGCCCATGCGATGGACGAGATCGTGCCACGCAGTGCCGTAGCTTCCCCAACCTTGTCATTGGCATCGCCGCTCACTCTCGTGTCCCGGACAAGCTGCAACGCGCAAGCGCTGCGGCGCAGAGCCGGGACCCAGAGCAACATGGCACAGCGCCGATAGATGGGCCCGGGCTCTGCAGCGCACCGCTGAACCGGACCATGCTTCGCATCGCCGGGACAGCGCTGCGCAGCGTCCGGGGCACGAGACCATCTTTCATCGATTCCCAAATCGCAGACGCGCCATTTCGTTCTCGCGGCGCGTTTCGCCCGAGCTTTGCTTCATCTCGCTACCCTCTAAAGCCAAGAGGGCGCAGGGAAGGCCGGGTGCCAGCTCGCACCCGCGGTCCGCTGCGCGAAATGCACACGCAGAGAGAACCGCACAGCAGCATACAGGTGGTGCCGATCACTCGGCCTTCCCTGCGCAGTGGCTGGACGGCTTATGCCGTGATCTCCCGGGAGCCGACCATTCCTTTTGGCCTCCCTCGCCCCTGCGAATTTGGATGATGCAGTCTGCCCGGTTGGGCTCGCTCGCACCTCCGCAAGAGCTTGACCGTAGCAACGACGGCCAGGACCACACGGTTTTGCCGTACGCACGGCCCGCCATGTCGCCGCAGTTTTCCCGGGCCCCGTCGACGAAGCCGGAAACTTACAGACGAGACGAAGCCTGGCAGCGCCGTCGTCCGCACGCGGCCACGGACTCACAGGGACTACCCGCCCTGCCCGCACCTCTCGCGCCGACGCTGCCGCGTCCACCGCAACCCCGGCTCGCGACAGTGACGACACATAGTCGCCCCTCTTGGGTGAGCCGGGATGAACGACACATACGTCGAAACCGAATTTCGGTAAAGTGGAATATTTTTGTGGGGCGGGGTTGACGGGTGGCGACACAGGGGCTCGCCGGACGGTTAGGCGCAATAACCAAGCGGTGGGACCGCCTGCCATACCCACAGTTTAATGCGACTATTTTTGGTACTTACCTTAATTGACGTATTAAGAAAAGATTGCTATTTAGCGTCCATTGATTGAGGGAGATATTTCTATGTCCAAGGCCAAGACGTTCATCGACTACGCCTTGCAAGGCTTCTATCGGCAGGAGCGAAGGAAAGCGAAGGAGAAGAAGTTCTTCGAGATCAGCAAGGCTAATCTCGTGAAGGTGCTCGGAGGCAGCGCCCGTCTGGGATCTAGCCAGCGGGAAGATTTGCTCGACGCTTGCGTGCGGCAGGGCATCGCTATGGTCGAATTGGCAGACCGATTCTACTTCTTTGATCCTGAGCAACTGCCCAAGGAAGCCGTGTTCAACATGAATGGCAAGGTGACCCAGCTAAAGAAGATCACCGATGAATACGATCGGCTGAAGCGCAGCGAAGCTGACAAAGCTTGGTATGACGAGTTTGGGGGCGAGGAAGACGAGTAGGATAGACAAATTGCAGCCCGTAGGATGGGTGTTGCGAAGCGAAGCCCATCATGACATTTCCGATGCGGAGACATGATGGGTTTCGCAAGCGCTCTACCCATCCTACGACCCGCGCTCTTCCAAATCCCCCAACAGCGCAACAAACGATCGGGGCACAGCGGCGACTGCCGCTGTGCCCCTTTTCGCAAATCACATTGACCCGCGTTACAGCAATCCGACCTTGTGCATGATCTGCCGGATCTGGGCCGGATCGGGATCCATCATCGTGGGGACGAATGTCGCGCTCGCCGTCTGTGCGGGACCGCGGGCGACGTAGCTCGAGCCGCTTTGCGTGGGATCGACGGACTGCAGCGTCATCGCGCCTGCCGTTTGTGCCGGACCGCGCGCCACTGAACCGGCACTGGCCTGCACCGGAGCGGCGGACTGCGGCGCCGGGGCGCTCGCCGGAACCATGCTCGGTGCGTCCGCCGGCGGCAATCCGAGCAGACGACGCAGCGTTGCCAGCGAAGGATCGGTTGCCGACGCAGCGGCGGCAACCGGGGCGACGCCGGTTTCGAGGCCGAGCGCCCGCATCGCGTTCGGCAGTCCCGCACCGGTCCGATTCGGGTCGCCGAATTGCAGCGGTGTCGCGGTTTCCTTCAGGATCTGGAACAGCCGCTCGACACGGCGTGCGTCGCGATTCTGGAAGTTGCCTTTGGTGAAGTCCGGATGGTGCGCCAGCACGAGCGCGGCCAGTCCCGTGACATGTGGCGTCGCCATCGAGGTCCCGTCCCATGCACCGAAACCATCGGCGGGAAGCGACGAGACGATCCCGACACCGGGCGCGCAGACGTCGACCTCCGGTCCGAAGCAGGAGAACTTGGCCGGGAAATATCCGTCGCGGCTCTGGAAGCCGTCGAGGGCTTGCTGCGAATGATAGCTGTCATCGGGGAATTCGCCCCACTTGCCCAATGCGGCGACCGCCAGGCAATGCGGCGTCGACGCGGGAAACTGCACCGGCCCCGACGAATTGCCGGCAGCAATGATGCAGGCCATGCCCATCTGCTTGGCCCGGATGATGCGGTCCTCGATGATTTGCGACGGCTCGCCGCCACCCAGGCTCATATTGGCGACATCGATGCCGTGCTCCATGCAGTAATCGAGCGCAGAGACGAGATCGCTGAACCGGCCGCCCGGGAAGATGCGGCAAACATGGATTTCCGCCGCCGGCGCGAAGCCGCGGATTCCGCCACCGGGGCCGACCGGACCGCCGGCGATGATTCCAGCGCAATGCGAGCCATGGCCGATCGTGTCGACGGTCCACGCCGCCTTGTCATTGCCGACGATGCTGGTGCCTACCGTGATGCCGTGCAGGTTGCGATGGGTCGGCGCCAGGCCGGAATCGATCACCGCGATCTTGATGCCGGCGCCGTCGAAGGACGGCGGCAGACGATCGAGGCCCATCGCGCGCTCACCCCAGCCCATCAATTGCTGGCCGGGGAAGTTGCGCAAGACCGCACCGAGCGCCCTCACGGCGATCCGGTTGACGCTGTTGGGAACGAGCTGCGGACGATCGAGCCAGAAGGTCCAGTAGTCGATCTTCGGTTTGACCAGGATCGAGCGAATGGTCTCCGGCGATTCGCCCTGCAGAGTCACCGTGGCACGGCCGGCGGCGTCGGTGATGCCCTGTGCCGGCCACATGCTGCCGAACACATAGACCTCGGCTTCGGGCAGCGGGCCGTCCTGACCCAAGACTTCGATGGTTGCAGTGAAGCCGTCGGCCAGCGGCGTCAGCACGCCCGGATTGGGAAGCTGCGGCGTGGTCGGATCGAGCATGTAGGTCAGCCGCTCGTCACGCTCCACCGCGCAACGCCCCTGGGCCTGGGTCTGCAGCAACTTGGCCTTGTCGGGAGTCATCTTGGCGAGAACCAGCGGACGGAGCGGCGCTTGTCCAAAGTCCGCGCTCTGAAATCCGAACAGGCGCGGCGGAGAGACCGTTTTCACCACTTCGATGTCGGGGCTGTTGGTGAGCTGCTGGGTCAGAAAGTCGACACTGAAGGTCGCAAGCCCGGGCTGCTGCTGCGGCGCGATCATGAATTGCGATCGGCGCGATACGATCGTTGCGGGCTCCTGCCCTGGTGCCGGTGACTGGCTGCCACCGTGTCCGGGATCGGCGCCGTTGGCGTTTGCCGCCGCTCCGGTCGCATCGTGCTCGCTCTGCCCGGAAGTTCCTGGTTTGCCTCTCGTGGCCATTGCGGCCTCCTTGATGTTTTGCGTGTCCAATGTTTGCCGACCGAAATCAGTCGGCATCGAATGGCTTCAGCGCTGAATCCGGTTCGACCACGAGCGTGGCAAACGTCGATTTCAGGCGATCGGCCTGTGTCTTCGTCATCGAAAGGATGACGACGTCGGGAGCGACCTGCGCTACTCGCGTCACGCCGGGTTCACGCTGCAGGTGTTCGTTGAGCTGACCGGATTGGACCGGGTCTCCCTGCACGATGAAGTGCTGCGACGCGTTTGAATCCGCCATCTGGCTTCCAATCATTCTGTGCGCAGAGGCGGGCTTGCGCCCGCCCTCTGCGTGTTGGGTCTAGTGCATCGTGCCACCGGGCTGGCCGGCGTTGAAGACGCCGAGTTGGCGACCGATATCCAGGCCGGTCTGGGCACCCTGGCCGATCTTCTTCAGCACGCTCCAGAAGCTCTGCAGCTCCATGTCGGTCGGCGGTGCGGCTGCCGGCTGCAGACCGGGCTGGCCGGCGCTGAACACGCCGAGCTGGTGGCCGATATCCAGGCCGGTCTGGGCACCTCGACCGATCTTCTTCAGCACGCTCCAGAAGCTCTGCAGCTCCATGTCGGTCGGCGGTGCTACCGCAGCCGGCTCCAGGCCGGGCTGGGCACTGAAGACGCCGAGCTGATGACCGATATTCACACCAGTCTGCACACCCTGGCCGATCTTCTTCAGCACGCTCCAGAAGCTCTGCAGCTCCATGTCGGTCGGCGGTGCTGCCGCGGCGGGCTCGAGGCCGGGCTGGGCGCTGAAGACGCCGAGCTGGTGACCGATATTCACACCGGTCTGCACGCCCTGGCCGATCTTCTTCAGCACGCTCCAGAAGCTCTGCAGCTCCATGTCGGTCGGCGGCGCTGCCGCGGCCGGCTGCAGGCCCGGCTGGTCGGCGCTGAACACGCCGAGCTGATGACCGATATTCACACCGGTCTGCACACCCTGGCCGATCTTCTTCAGCACGCTCCAGAAGCTCTGCAGCTCCATGTCGGTCGGCGGTGCTGCCGCGGCGGGCGCCAGGCCGGGCTGGCCGGCGCTGAAGACGCCGAGCTGGTGACCGATATTCACACCGGTCTGCACACCCTGGCCGATCTTCTTCAGCACGCTCCAGAAGCTCTGCAGCTCCATGTCGGTCGGCGGCGCGGCCGCGGCCGGCTGCAGACCGGGCTGGCCGGCGCTGAACACGCCGAGCTGGTGACCGATGTTCACACCGGTCTGCACGCCCTGGCCGATCTTCTTCAGCACGCTCCAGAAGCTCTGCAGCTCCATCTCGGAGACCTGCGCCGCCCCTTGCGGCATGTCCGGACCGGCGGAAAACGGCAGGAAACCTCCGCCGATATTGCCGACGACACCGCCGATGGTCTTTCCCTTCTTGCCGCCGAGCAGACCACCGATAACGCGTCCGGCCGCACCGCCGAGGATGGAGCCGAAAATCCCCTGCGGGTCCAGTTGGCCGTAATCCTCGTACTGCTGCTGTGTTCCAGTCATGATCAAAATCTCCTGATGAAGTGCCTGACCCGCGAGCGACACGCGCTTCCCGAAGGGAGTCGGGATCACTGTGCGGGCGGCTAGAGCTACGACAGGGATCGTGATGCAGGCGTCACGTCGAGCGTGAAAGTTGCGTCAAAGTTTTTGGCGCGGGGCAATTTGAGTGAGGCAGATCGCGGGGACGCGCAGAACATGCGGCGAATCTCGCGCTGCAGCTGTTCGGTCTCCTGCTCCGGCACTGCGCGAACGTCCCGCCACAGCACGGAGCGGCACAGGTCATACTGGCGCAACGCGTCGGCACGGCGACCTTGCTGCGCATAACAGCGCATCAATATGCGATGGACCCCCTCCTGAAGCGGGTCGATCGCGAGAATGCGCAGCGCGAGCGCAATCGCGATATCCATGTGTTCGCGCTCGTCGGCGTCCAGCAGGCCCGCAAGCGCCTGCATCGCCAGTGTTCTCAGTCGCTGGCGCTCGGCAGACAGCCAGGCCTCGAATTGGCAAGACGTCGAGCCGAGGCCCTCGAGAAGGTCGCCTCGATAAAGCGCCGCCGCACGGGCCAACCGCTCGGGATGGCCTTCCCTCAGCAGGCGCTCGAATTCCCAGACATCGGTACTTATCGTGGTCGGGCAGATACGGATGTCGTCGCGATCGGCCGAGATCACATCGGAATATTGCGGCAGCACGCGCCGCAATGTGAGCAGAGCTTGTCGAAGGCTGGCACGCGCGCGATCGCTGAAGTGACCGTCCCATAACAGGGTGGCGAGCTTGCCGCGTGAAATGGCCCGTGGGGAACTGAGGGCGACATAGCCCAGAAGAGTCGCAGCCTTGCGGCTGGGGATCGATACCGACTCACCGGAAGCAGAAACTACTTCGACACCGCCGAAGAGATTGATCTGGAGCAGCGACATTGTCCTAATCCTTCGGTCATTGTCCTCTGTCCCTCATTTCATCCACTGGCGAACATTTTTTTCTGATCTTCTGATCTTCCGATCTTCTGATCACGATCACCAACGATGTGGACAGCACCCACCGCCCACACGTCATCGACCAAGTCGAAATGCTCTCGCGGCCACCATACAACCTGAATTAGACAAAGCAACGGATGACGCCTGGCATCGTGTCAGCAAATTGTGAGACCGCTCATTTTCAATGTGTGAGGTAGCCCATAGGCAGAATGGGAATTGTAGGCGCGGCGATTGCTCGCATTTGATGCGTTCGGTGATTGCGAACACGGAACAGCTGCGCGAGCTTGCATGATATGTCACGCCAAACGTTGTGCAAATGTCGTCCCGCCGCTGCAAAGGTTGCGTCAGTCGTTCCACGAATGCGCGTGTCGTGCACTTGGCTGCGCTCAAAGCCGGAACCGCAGAGACGCAACCTCGCACCAGGGGCGTGCGTCAGAGAGTCGCTGCGTGTGCGTCAGCCACAGTCACCGATTTCTTCTGGATGGAAACTCGGACGACGGCGGAGAGGGAGGGGTTCCCCCTCGCGCTGCGCCGCAGGCGGGACACGAGCCCGGGCATGACGGCCTTGCAAAGGCCCGGATGGATGCCCCTCCATCGCGCCGGGAGCTATCGTTTCGAGGACGTATCGGAGCCCCTCCGCTCCTCGCGCTCCTCCTCGAACTGCCGCTCCGCTTCGAGCCAGAACTCCAGCTCGCGATGGCTTGGCCGTCCCGCCTGCTCCCAGAGCTCGTAGGCGCGTGCGCGTACCTGGCCGCGGCGCATCATGCGGCGGAGCTTTCGCTTCAGCTCCTCGGCAAAGCTTCGGAAGCGCTGGCCGGTGGTTTCGTCCCTGACGAGCGCGGCCGCTCGCGTGGCGAGTTCGATCTGGTGCTCTATCTTTTTCTGCTCGTCCACCACCGACACTGCCGTGGGAAAGGATTGTTGTCAGAGCCCGTACTGTTCGGAGATTGAATTCCTTTCGGGGATAGTCTGTTCCCAACGCAGCAGCGCGTCGGATGGCTCGGGCTGGCAGGAGGGTCGAGCGAAGCGGCAGCCGTCTGGTTTCGCAAGGGCTCACCCCATCCTGCGCACCATCACGTCGAGAACGCCGACGCAGCTCAATGCCACGTCGTGTCGGCTTCGACGATCACCACTCTGACTTCCGGATCCTCGGTCGTGTTGCAGGTGCAGGGCATGCCCTCACCGCAGCGGCAGCCGCCGAGCTTCTCGCTCCAGGCCCGGAGCGGATGGTTCTCACAGACCCATCCCAGGCCCTGGCAAAATGGGCACTTCTTGTCGGTCACAGCGTATCCGGCGTCCGCAACGTGTTCGACTTATCCTCGTTGCGCAGCTCTTGCTCGGCCGCGTTCCAAAATTCCTCTTCACGGCCTTCGGGCTTGCCGTCTTGCTCCCACAAGCGGTGCGCGCGTTCTCTGATCTCTTGCTCGGTCGGCTCGGACAATTGCATCTCCTCTCGTGAAGCACGGCCCCACCCTGGGGGGTATGGGGGGCTTGGAGGCGGGGCCGTGCAGGCCAGCGATCGGCGGCGAGGCTGGCCCGCGGATTCAAGCTTTGATCGTGCCCGGGAGTTCCTAGTCGCGCGCGCCAGGCGACGCGGCGCGCCAGCGCGGCGTGGGCCCAAACCTTGTGGTCCAAGCCTTGTGGTCGAAGCCTTGTGGTCGAAGCCTTGCGTCGAAGCCTTGCGCGACAGATATCGGGAGCGGGTTGAAATTGTTGGTAGCGGGAGAGCGCGACTGCCTTTCCCCACACCCATCGGAGCTGCGATACCCTATTCAGTCTTCGGCGTGAGGGCCCTCTCAAGGTTGAGCCGAGTTTTGCGCTGGAGGGGTCTACTCCGAGGCCAGGCCTGAGCTGACGCCGGCATTCGGCGCCCATCCACCGCCGGGTTCCTTCAACAATTGTGGAACCGCTGGCTGTGAAGTGGCTCACATCGCGCGAGACAATCCAGGTGTATCCGTTGTGCCGGGTGGAAATGGCAGACGGAGATGCGCATGAAACGCCTCATGCTCTCGCTCATTGCAGCCTTGTTTCTCGCCGGCACCGCCACTGGCGTGCTCAGATCGCACGCATTGCTCCATTTCGGTCAAAGCGGCATGCCATCCATCCAGGACATGCAGACGGCTCAGTCCGGCAAGCTCCCCGAACAGGAGATGCAGGACCGCTCCGTCCTGTTTGCGAGAGAGCCGGCTCAGTAGAGCGCACCGTCCGCTCTCAGGCCGTCCCGCTCTACTCGGCCGCCGCGGTTGCGGGGTGCGGCCGTCCGTCGTTCGGTCCCGTTCGCGCCCTCTGCTCGTCGAGCCAGAGGCTGTGATGTTCGCGCGCCCAGTTGACGTCGACCTCGCCTGAGCCCATCGCCTCGAACGCACCTTCCATTCCGATGGTGCCAATATAGATGTGCCCGATCATCGCCGCGACAAACAGGACGGCCACAATGGAGTGGACGATCTGGGCCATCTGCATGGCCTCGATCCCGGTCATATAGAACGGGAACATCAGCGCGTACCCCGTGATTGCAACCAGACCGCCGCCGATCACGACGATCCAGTAGATCATCTTCTGGCCGGCATTGAAGCGATAGGCCGGCGGATGATCGTGACCGATCAGGCCGCCGCCGCGCCTGGCCCAATCGACATCCACCTTGTTCGGGATATTGCCGCCGACCCACATCAGGAAGATCAGGACGACGCCGATGGTGAACGGGAAGCTCAGATAGTTGTGGGCGTACTTTGCCCATTGCGACCATTCGGAGAAGGCTTCGAAGCCGATCAGCGGCAGCAGCAATGGCCGGCCGAACGTGATGTTCAGCCCGGAAATGGCCAGAACGATGAAGCAGGTTGCCGTCATCCAGTGCACGAACCGTTCAAACATGTTGAAGCGCACGATGGTGCGGCCCGACCGTCCGGCTTCGAGACGGACCATCCCGACGGAGAGATAGAAGATGACGATGGCCGCGATCATGCCGAGGATGGCAATGCCGCCAATCCAGCGCAATGTCACGTTGCGGAATTCCCGCCATTCCCGACCCTGCGGCTGCTCGAGAACGCCCGACCGCTGATCGGGAATGCTGACGCGACCCTGGATCCGGTTGAGCTCCTGCAAAAGCTGCTGCTCCTTGACCGCACTCGCGGTCGGATTGACCTGCTGGGCACTTGCGGGCGCCGCCATGACCAAGAGGAGCAGCGCGCACGCGCCGAAAGCCAGGCGAATGATCCTTTCAAATGACGCCATCACGTCCTCCCGGTGTTGTGCGCCCTTCGGCCGTCCATTTCAGGACTCGATCGTTTCGCGATACGCGGTTTTCCAGCCCCACGCGCCCGAGCCGTAGCCGCGCTTCATGACGCGCTCCTTGTAGATCTGGGCAATGATCTCGCCGTCGCCCGCAAGCAACGACTTGGTCGAGCACATCTCGGCACACAGCGGCAGCTTGCCCTCGGCCAGGCGGTTGGCGCCGTACTTCTCGTATTCCTCCTTGCTTCCGTCGGCCTCCGGGCCGCCGGCGCAATAGGTGCATTTGTCCATCTTGCCGCGCGAGCCGAAGTTTCCGACCTTCGGATATTGCGGCGCGCCGAACGGACAGGCGTAGAAGCAATACCCGCAGCCGATGCAGAGATCCTTGGAATGCAGCACCACGCCATCGGCGGTGGTGTAGAAGCAGTTCACCGGACACACCGCCGCGCAAGGCGCGTCGGTGCAATGCATGCAGGCCATCGAGATCGAGCGCTCGCCCGGCTTGCCGTCATTGATGGTGACCACGCGGCGCCGGTTGATGCCCCAGGGCACCTCATGCTCGTTCTTGCAGGCAGTGACGCAGGCATTGCATTCGATGCAACGGTCGGCGTCGCAGAGGAATTTCATACGTGCCATCGTCGTTGCTCCTTATGCCGCCGCGATCTGGCAAAGCGTGACCTTGGGCTCCTGCATACCGGTCGCGGGATCGTATCCGTAGGTTGTGATGGTGTTCGCGCTTTCGCCAAGAACGATCGGATCGGTCCCCTTCGGGTAGGCGCTGCGAAGATCCTTGCCTCCCAGCCAGCCGCCGAAATGGAAAGGCATCCAGGCGACGCCCTTGCCGACGCGCTCGGTGACGAGCGCCTTCATCCTCGCCCTGGAATTGTTCTCTGCGCCCGTGACCCAGACCCAGCCGCCGTCCTTGACGCCGCGATCGGCAGCATCGGCCGGATTGATCTCGATGAACATGTCCTGCTGCAGTTCGGCAAGCCACGGATTGGTACGCGTCTCCTCGCCACCGCCCTCATACTCGACCAGACGGCCCGAGGAGAGGATGAGCGGGAACTGCTTGGCAATCCCCTTCTCCACGGCAGCCTTCTGCACCGAGAAGCCGATGTTGGGCATGCGGAACTGCTTGGCATCGGGCAGCGTCGGATATTTCTCGACGAGGTCGACGCGTGGCGTGTAGATCGGCTCGCGATGGACCGGAATCGGATCAGGCAGGCCGAATGCGTTCATGCGAGCCTTGCCATTGCCATAAGGCACGCAGCCGTGCTTGAGCGCAACCCGCTGGATGCCGCCCGAGAGATCGAGCGACCACGACACCGAATCCGGATTGGTCGGATTGACCTTCATGATCGTGGCCATCTCCGCTTCGGTGAGATCGGTGTCCCAGCCGAGCTTCTTCAGGCTCGCCAGCGTGAATTCGGGGTAGCCGTCCTGGATCTCGGAATCCTTTGAATAGGATTTGTCGGCCAGCATGCTGACCTTGCGCGTGGTTCCGTCCGGCAGCTTCTCCTCGCGCTCGATACCGAAGCGTGGTCGGAACGTGCCGCCGCCGTCCATCACCGCGAGATTGGTGTTGTAGAGCAGCGGCGTGCCGGGATGCTTGACCTCCGGCGAGCCCCAGCACGGCCACGGCAGGCCGTAATAATCGCCGCCGACCTCGGGATCGTCCTTGGGCGCGCGCATCGTCAGCATGTCGAACTTCGCCTGGTTCTTCATGTGCGCCTTGAGCCGCTCCGGCGACTGGCCGCAATAGCCGGTCGACCAGCTGCCGCGGTTCATCTCGCGCAGCACATCTTCCGCTTCAGGCAGGTTGTTCTCGACCTTGATCTTCTTGAACATCTGGTCGGCGAAGCCGAGCTTCCTGGCCACCAGATAGATGACCTCGAGGTCGTCCTTGGATTCGAAGATCGGCTTCACGATCTGCTCGCCCCATTGCAGCGAGCGGTTCGAGGCGACGCGAGATCCCTTGCACTCGAATTGCGTGGCCACCGGAAGAATGTAGATGCCATCCTTGCGGCCAGCCTCCACCGCCAGCGACGCCCAGGTCGTGGGATGCGGGTCGGCAATGACGAGCAGGTCCAGCGCCTTCAGGCCCTTGAGAGACTCCGGAATGCGCGTGATGCTGTTGCTGGCGTGGCCCTGAACGAACACGGCCCGCACGTTGTCCTTCTGGGCGATTTGATCTTTCGGCAGCGTCACCGCCTCGAACCAGCGGGTCAGCGGAATGCCGGGAGTTTCCATGATCTGCTTGGAATCAAAGCGCGACTTCAGGAACTCGTAGTCGACTTCCCAGACCCGCGACCAGTGCTTCCAGGCGCCCTCGGCAAGGCCGTAGTAGAACGGTAACGTCACGATATCGAGCCCGACATCGGTCGCGCCCTGCACGTTATCGTGGCCGCGGAAGATGTTGGCGCCCATGCCCCGTCCGCCGACATTGCCGGTCATGAGCAGCAGGATGCAGCTCGCCCGCACATTGGCGGTGCCGACGGTCTTCTGGGTCTGGCCCATGGCCCAGATCAGCGTCGACGGCTTCTCGGTGGCGAACATCTTGGCCACCCGCTTGAGCTGTTCGCCGGGAATGCCGGTGACGCGCTCGACCTCTTGCGGATTCCATTTCTCCACTTCCTTGCGGAGATCGTCGAAGCCGTAGACGCGCTGCTTGATGAATTCCTTGTCCTCCCAGCCGTTCTGGAGGATGTGCCACATGATGCCATAGAGCACCGGAATGTCGGTGCCCGGACGCATCCGCACGAATTCCGTCGCGTGCGCGGCAGTGCGCGTCATGCGCGGATCGATGACGATGAAGTTGGCCTTTTGCAGCTCCTTGCCCTCGAGCAGATGCTGCAACGAAACCGGATGCGCCTCCGCCGGATTGCCACCCATGATCATCTGGGTCTTGGCATTGCGAATATCGTTGTAGCTATTGGTCATCGCGCCGTAGCCCCAGGTGTTGGCGACGCCGGTGACGGTGGTGGAATGGCAGATGCGGGCCTGATGATCGGTGTTATTGGTGCCCCAGAACGCCCCGAGCTTGCGGAACAGATACGAGCCTTCATTGGTCATCTTGGCCGAGCCGAGCCAATAGACGGAATCCGGTCCCGATTTTTCGCGAATCTCGAGGATCTTGTCGCCGATCTCGTTGATCGCGGTGTCCCAGGAGACGCGCGTCCATTGCCCGTTCACGAGCTTCATCGGATAGCGCAGACGCCGCTCGCTGTGCACCAGCTCGCGCACGGAAGCGCCCTTCGCGCAATGAGATCCGCGATTGATGGGGGACTCCCAGCTCGGCTCCTGGCCGATCCAGACCCCGTTCAAGACCTCCGCGGTCACGGTGCATCCGACCGAGCAGTGCGTGCAGATGCTCTTCTTGACGGCGGCGCCGACGGTCAGCGGCCCCGCCGCGGCCGCTTCCGCCTTGCGCACGCCTGAAACCGGCATGGTGCCGAGTGCCGCGAGCGCGCCACCCGCAAGACCGGACCGAAGGAGGAAGGTGCGGCGATCGAGACCGGTGGTCTGGCCTGCCAGGGTGTTCGCGACGGAGCCGCGGCGATCGGAACGCTGGTGTGTTCGCTTGATAAGCACGGGCGGCCTCCCTCTCAAGCCGGGTAGCGATTGACGCGGTAATAGGCCTTCACGTGGTCGGATTCCTTGTAGCGCGCCTTGCGCTTCTCATCGTCCTTCTCGCTGTCCGCTTGCGCGGAGCCGACCAGCGGCGTCGCGAGCGTCGCGCCGGCGCCGACCGTGCCGACGCCGACCTTGCGCAAGAAATCGCGGCGTCCGACCTTGGCTTTGGTTTCCTCACTCATCGCATCTCTCCCGGACCGACGCGCGTCGATCAGTTGGCGAATGTGAATGCTTCCGTCTCGATCCCGATGAAGGTGCGACCGAGCGCGCCGACCGCCCGATAGAAACGGGCGGTCCCGGCGCTCTCGATGTCGGCGAACAGCCGCCCCATCCAGGGCGACACATGTTTTTCGAAGAAGGCGCGCTGGGCATCGGGCGAGACGCCGAAGTGCCCGCCGGCAAGGCCCGACATGATCTCGCACAGGATGGCGGCGGAATCCTCGGGTTCGGAATTGTTGGCAACCCGCTCGATGCCGAGCCTCGCCAGGTCCGCACGCAGGCGCGACAATGGCCGTTCGTTGAGGAAGCCGGTGAGATAATAGGAGGCGTAAGGCAGCAATTCGCCGCGACCGAGCCCCACGAACAGATCGAAATATTCGCGCTCGACCTTCGCTGCGACGGCGCTCGAGGCGGCGTCGGCCAGCATCGCGTGCGCGCGCCCGAGCGGCGTCGCGTCACCGGTCAATGCGGCGAGCTGGTCGAGCAATCGTCTCGACGGCGGCGCGGACAGCAGCATTGCCAGCAGCGCGTATTCCTGCGCACGCGCAGCATCGACGGGATCGACGAGCTCCGAGGAAACGGCTTGTTCGCTGTAGAGATCGGGCCGCAGGTCGTTGCGAGGAACGCCGGTGGCGGTTTCGACTGCAATCACCCGTTGTGCGGGCACGCGAGTCCAGTTCGAGACGGACGGCTGGCTGATACCTATTTTGCGCGCAAGCGGAGCGATGCCGCCTGCGGCATCGATCGCGCGATCAAGCCCGTCATCACGCACGTGGACCTCCCATCCAAGAGTCCCGTCTGCTTGATTTTTTCTTTTCTAACAAAGCACTAAGGAGAAGCGTAATCCCGGTTCCACGAACCGTCAATCGCCCGCCCATAGCCCCGGCCTATAGTCTTTGGTCGTGCTACTCAGTGCGGCAGTGCACCACCGTGCGTACGCGGCCTGACGGGTTCGGCAAAATCCGCAGATCTGTCCGCCACCGTCGGTTGCGCTGCAGCAGGGATCGCCTTGTATTCCGCCTCGGCCGGCGGCTCGACGATATCGGATACGGCGGTCGCATCGGCCTGATGCAATTGCGCTGAAGAATCCGCGGTTTCAATCGTCGCCTCGGGGAGAGACCGGACTGCCTCACGCACCCCGCCGACGATGCGATCGACGAGCGCGGCCAGCTCCTCCGAGGAGCAATCGAGCGGACCAAAACCCGGCATCGCGGTCGGATCGTTGAAGTCCCACGCATTCTCCGCGAGCCCGACGAAGTCGCGAATGGCGGGATCGGCCGCCCAGGCGCGGCGAAGCGCCGCACGGCTCAACTCCTGCGGAATACCCTTGCTCAGGAAGGCGGTGACGTCGGTCGTAGCGTTGATCTCGTCGATCGACGGCAGGCTCGAGAGATCGACCTCGCTCTCGTCGTCCTTTGCCTCGGACGGAGGCGTGGGCTGCGCCCCGACAGGCTTCGCCGGTTCCGCCTGCGACTCACGCTTGCGGCGTGACCAGCGTGCAAGGAACTCCTCGTCGCTCATTCCTGTCCGCCTTCATGTTCGCGGCGCGCCAGCGCCTCCGGGTCGGCGCGGCGCCGCGTGCGCTTGACGAATTCCCGCTCGACATGGTGCTCGGCCACGAACCTTTCAATGATTTCGCGCAGCACCTCCGGCATCGGCACGGCCTCGACGAGATTGTCGGCGGCTTCGGTAAAACCCTCGCCCTCCGCGGGATCGGCGGTCACCGCGGTGATGGCATAGGGCCAAGCGCCTTCCGAGGGCGACAGCACGGTCCAGAGGCTCGGACTGCCGGAGGCGAGATTGTCGCGATAGCGCGCTGTCTCGGACGGATAGAGATCGACGGCCGCGCTTCCGGCATAGAACAGCGTCGTGCCGTCCTGCTCGCGAAGCACGGTCCAGGGTCTCGTGGCCGGCTCGTCCGGCAGGACGGCGATCCCGCGCCAGACGAAATCGACCCAGGGCGAGTCAGCCTTGCGCCGCTCGACCACGACGCCGATCGCAATGGACAGCAATGGCAGCGCTGCAGGGCTCATGTCACCATCTCCAGGCGTTTCACCGGCAGCCCGGTCAGCAGATTCTGCGGCTTCAACCGCAGCTTCTGATCCGCCGTCATCGACAAGATCAGGTAGACCGGCTCGTCCCTGACATCGTCGAGCGCGCGGCTTGCATCCGCAAGGGTCAGCCGGAACAATGCGAGTAATCGATCGGCGCTGGGCTGATCGAGTTCCTCGCCATGCCAGAGGCGGTCGCCGAGCCTGGTGGCGTCGGCATCGAGCCCGACATACCAGCTGAGCTTCGCTTCCTGCAACGCGCGCAGCGGCTCGATCACGACGTCGATGCCAAGCAGATGGGAGATCCAGCGCGTCATCGCCTGCGCCAGCGCGGCTGGTCCGCGTCCGCCGGCCGTGAGGTCGAGGGCCATGTCGAACTGGTCGCTGCGCTGCCAATAGGTCCCGAGATTCTCCTCGCTCAACACGTCGACCACCGCATCGGTCGTGGCGCCCAGCATCGACATCAGCGAGAGCACCGGGGTCGGGTTCCGCCCGCCGACGATCTCCTCGTCCCCGAGCAGCAGGGCCTGCTCATGCGGCAGGATCCGCTGCATCCGGAAGAACAGCTCGGCCGCACGCAGCACGAACGGGTCGTCGCAACCATCAAGCGCATTGCGCAGGATGACGTGCACGAGCTGATTGACGAACAGCGGCGGCAGGTCGTTTGCGCCCGATCGCACCGATGCAAGATAGGCGGCTTCGAGCGTCGGGTGCCGCAACAGGAGATCGCGAAAGGCCAGCACGAACTGCCAGTTCTCCCGGGCGTCGGGATCGGCAATTCCGGCGATGTCGCCGACGCCGACCGGTTGGCGCGGGTCGGCGAGCAATTCGCGGTGCAGCCTGCGTTCGACCGGGCACGCATCCTCCGGCGGCATCAGTTCGGGACGGGCAATATAGGCCTTGAGGAATTCGTCGGTGACGCACAGTCCACCGCCCTCGCCGCGCTCGAGCAGATGATGGCCGCAGGCGATCCAGAAATCGTTCATCCGACGGTTGGCCCCCGACCCAGATGCGCAAGCTTGAGATTGCTGTCGGGCTCGATGTCATCCTCCATTTCCATGAACGAGAACGCCTTGCCATGCCTATCCCCTTCGCGGAGCTGCAGTCGGCGGAAGGACTCGCGGACCTCGCCGTCGTTTGCCGTCCGGTGCACTGCAATAAGTGAGCTGATCGGATGACTGCAGAGCGACTGCGAAAATGCCACCTCTTCTTCCGCGGCCGTCTTCGCGGTCGCCACGTCCGGCGCTCCGAAACGATCGACGAGTTGCCTGGCAAGGAGATCGACCAGGCTGCGGCAATCCTCCTCGGTCGCCGGAACGATCTGCGCCAGCGTCGACCAGCCCCAGGATTGCACCCCGAGGAAACCGCCGCGAAACGCCGCGCGCTCCTTGCCTTCGAGCTCTCCTCCACCGCGATCCCAGAAGCGAAAAGCGCCGGAGACGGCCCATTCGCCCGGCTCCGCCGCCACGTCGAACACGAAGGTGTCGGAGGGATCGAGCGCGATGGTACGCAGAAGCTTCACAGCCGCGGCCCTCCGCGTACCGGATCGAGCCAGGATGGCGCCGCGAGCGCCTGCACGAGGTCGCCACGCTCGATCGCGCCCATCCCGATCCGGCGCGTGAGGAGATCGCCGCGATCGTCGATCCGCCGCACGGTCTGCCGTTCACGGGGCATGCGGGAAAGATATTCGCGCGCGACGCCGTCAAAACCGTCCGCCTGCCAGCCATCGAATGCCAGCATCAGGTGCCGGGCAAAGCTCTCCGTGACCTGCGCCGCGCCGGCCTCGCCAAAGCCTTCCTGGTCGAGCGCCGAGGCGAGCGGATGAACCCCCGGCTCATCGTCATTCATGGCAATCGTCCGGATCATCGCTCCGAACACCAGCCACGGCGGCGGCTCCTCCTCAACGGCCGCGAGAGGCCATCCCATGCGGCCGCCGCCGACCAGACCTCCGTTGATCCTGACGGCGTCCGGCCAGCCGATCGCGATCGGCTTGCTCGGCGGCGCGCAGGCGCGCAGGGCATCGGTGAGCGCGACCATGCCGGCGTAGAACGCGCGCCGCGCGCTACGCAGCGGCTCGGCCGGCTCGAGCACCACGGCGAACTCCGCCAGGTCAAAGCGCCCAACATAGACGAGCGTGCCGGCGCCACTCTCCGGTGCAATGCGGCATGCGTGGGCAAAAGCGTCGCCACTCTCGCGCAACCGCACCAATGTGAACGGCGGCGGGAGCTGGATCGGTTCTGCCAGGGAAACGTGGCTCACTGGGATCGACGGCAGGCCGTCCTCCGCTTTCCTTTTCTTCCCGATGGATAATGTCTATACGAGGCGAGGGGCCGGCGCGAGTCCGTCGTCGGCGCCCGAATGGCGGAGGGGTCAACCTGGAACAGCCATCGAAGACCGTCCTGATCTGCTCGTGCGAAGACACGATGCGTCTCGACGTGGCCACGATCCGGCGAGGATGCCCCAACAGCGAGATCAAGGGCTTTCGCCATCTCTGCGGCGCCGAGCTCGATCACTTCCGCACGGCGGCCGCCGCTGGCGGCGCGCTGACGGTGGCTTGCACGCAGCAGGCGGCGCAGTTTGCTGAGGAGGCCGGCGAACGGCCTGATGCGATCAGCTTCGTCAACATTCGCGAAACGGCCGGATGGTCGCGAGACGGCGTACGGGCCGGTGCGAAAATGGCCGCCCTGCTCGCGTCCGCCTCCATCCCGGCCCCGGACTATCCGCTCGTCACCTTGTCGAGCGAGGGCGTGGTCCTGGTCTACGGGCGCGATGAGGCCGCGATCGAGGCAGGCCGCCTGCTTGCGGATCACCTCGACGTCACGGTGATGCTGAAGCAACTCGATGAGATGGTGCCACCCGTCGCAACGGCCTTCCCGATCGTGAAGGGGACGATCCGCTCCGCGAAGGGACATTTCGGCGCCTTCGAGCTTGCGATCGACGATTATGCGCGTCCCCGCCCCTCTTCGCGCGATCGCTTCGTGCTGGACGCGCCGAGAAGCGGGGTCACCTCGCGCTGCGACATCGTGCTCGACCTTTCCGGCGGAATGCCGCTGTTTCCTGCACATGAGTTACGCGACGGCTATCTTCGCGCAGATCCGAACGATCCCGCCGCGGTGCTTCGCGCCGTGCTGACCGCGCGTGATCTCGTCGGCAGCTTCGACAAGCCGAGATATGTCGACGTTACGCCCGGTCTTTGCGCCCATTCGCGCTCGAACCGCACGGGATGCCATCGCTGCCTCGATCTCTGCCCGACCGGGGCGATCACGCCCGTCGGCAATCACGTCGAAATCGATCCGAACGTCTGCGCGGGCTGCGGCCAATGCGCCGCCGCCTGCCCGACCGGCGCGGCATCCTATGCGCTTCCGCCCGCCGATACGCAGCTACAGAGAATTCGAGCCATGCTGCTCACGTACCACAAGGCCGGAGGCACGAATGCAGTTCTGCTCTTTCATGACAGCCCGCACGGCACACCGTTGATCGAGGCCCTGGCGCGTCATGGCGACGGTTTGCCGGCGAACGTGCTTCCCTTTGCCGTCAACGAACTCACGCAACTCGGGCTGGAGGCGATCGTCGGCGCCTTTGCCTATGGCGCATCGGCGGTACGGTTCCTGCTGCGCGCAAGACCACGCCATGACGTAACCGGACTGACGCAGACGATCGGCATGGCCGAAGCGATCGTTGGCGGCCTCGGCTTCGAGGGCCGCCGCCTCGCCACCATCGAAACGGATGATCCCGATGCCCTCGGCGAGCATTTGGCAGGTATCGGCGCGCTCGCAGCGGTCGCGACGCCCGCGACCTTCAGGACCGTCGGCAAGCGGCGCGACCTTTTGCGGTTCGCCCTGAGCGAGCTGCACCGCCTGGCGCCGAAGCCGGTCGACGTGATTGCCCTGCCGCCCGGTGCGCCGATCGGCGCAATCAGCGTTGATACCAGCGGATGTACGCTGTGCCTCTCTTGCGTCTCGGCGTGCCCGACCGGCGCGCTGCGCGACGATCCCGAGCGGCCCGTGCTGAAGTTCGTCGAGGATGCCTGCGTGCAATGCGGCCTGTGCCAGAGCACCTGTCCGGAAGGCGTCATCAGCCTCAAGCCGCAGATCGATTTCCGGGCGGCCCGCGCTCCCGCCGCGATTATCAAGGAGGAGGAGCCCGCGCTCTGTGTCCGCTGCGGCACCGCCTTCGGCGTCAAAAGCACGATCGACCGCATAGCGGCCAAGCTCGAGGGACGGCACTGGATGTATCCGGCCGGCGACAAGCGGCTCGAGGCACTCAGAATGTGCGCAGACTGCCGCGTCATCGTCATGAGTGAACAGCAATTCGATCCGTTCAAGGGCGCTTCCGAACGAACGCCGCCGCGGACGACGGATGACTATCTGCGCCAGCGCGATGGCACGGACTAGACGAAACTAACGGACATCTTCGCAGGGTCGGAAACCAAGGAAGCATCACCAAGGAAGCATCACCATGTCTCGTTTGATCACAGCTCTGTCGACGTGCATGATCTCCATCGCTCTCGCCGGCGGAGTTGCCGAAGCTGCCGCTCCTCCCCTCACCAAGGCGCAGAAGACCGCCGTGAAGCAGGCGATCGCCGCTTGCAAGGCCGAAGCCAAGGGTAAGAAGGTCGCGTGGCTGTCGCGCCGGAAATACGTCAATCACTGCGTTGCGGAAGCTCTAAAGGAGCACCCCAACATCGACGTCATTCAGATCCTCAAGCTGCATCCGGAGATGAGGGATCTCCCGGTGGACAATTGGGACTCGATCTGAGGTCGCTATCGCGACGTCGCACGGCCAAGGAAGTCGGTCAGCGCGCGGCGGTCCTCGGCCGAACCGATGCGCTGCTCCGGCATCTTGGTGCCGGGGGTGTAGGCGTTCGGTCCAACCTCGAACAGCTTTGCGACCGTCTCCGGCGACCAGACGATGTCCATGGTCTTCAGCGCCTCGGAGAAGCGATAGCCCGGGAGCGATGCGATCTTGCGGCCGTATAGTCCCGCAAGCGTCGGGCCCGCGCGCTGCGCCTCCTTGTCCGACAGCGTGTGACAGGCAACGCACGCCCGAAATACATCCGCGCCCTGATCGCCCGCATAGGCGACGAGCGGATCGGCCGGCGTTCCCACATGGTTCGAACCCATGGGATCACCGGTGCGCGCGTTCCAGCGCCTGATCCTGCCGTCCGCGCCTCCCGTCATCAGCGTCTCGCCGTCCGGCAGGAAGGCGACCGACCACACCGGGGCCCCCGGCCCGACCAGCGTTCGCAGCAGGCTGCGCGACTTGCGATCGATGATCGCCACCGTGCCGCCGATGCTGGCCGCGGCAATCAGCCTGCCGTCCGCCGACATCGTCAAGGCCACCACCGGTGCAGGACTGGCCGCGACCTCGCCGCTGACCTTGCCGTCAGTGGTCAGCATCCGCAGCATGCCATCGACTGCGCCTGTGACGATTTCACCATCCGGCGCCACGGCCACGGCGTTGAGCGGCGCCGGCAACGTCACAACGTCGGGCTTGCCATCCGGCAAACGCCAGATGCGCAACGTAAGATCATAACCGACGCTGACAATCGCCCCGCCGTCCGGCGTGAAAGCGACGCCGTTGACGTTCTGCGAATGCCCTTCGAGCACGCGCGATGCGCCGTCCGACCGCGACCAGAGCCGCACCGTCCGATCCCATGAAGCCGACGCGAGAAGCGTCCCCTCCGGAGAGACCGCGAGCGCGGCAATCGGACCGACATGTCCCTCGAATACCCGGTCCGGCTGCTGGCGGCCTGCCGTCCAGACCGCAATTCGCGCATCGGCACCGGCCGTGACCACGGCCCCGTCCTTCAGAAAGGCGACCGCGTTGACGGCATCAGCATGATACCGCAGCACTTGCTCTGCCGTATCAGTCTTCAGCGACCAGCGAATGGCTGCTGTGTCGAAGCTGCCCGACAAAAGACCGTCCCCATCGGGGGAGATGGCCAGCGCCCGAACGGGGCCGCCGTGTCCAGCCATGTCGGCTTGCACGGATGATACGGCAAAGAGGGCCCACAAGGCTGCGGCGCTCCCCACGCGAAAAGGTAGTCTCATTGACCCTCGCCGCGTCACGTTCACGCTCTCAAGATTGCCAGAAGAGCCGACGGAGATGAATATCCGAACCGATCTATTTGGCTGGTGCCGTCGTGGTCTTGGACGATCCTTGAGGCGCGGCCTGCATTCCAGGCGGACTCTGGCCTTGGGGGCTTTCGGCGGGCGCGCCACCCGAACCTGTATTGATCGGGCCCGTCCAGCCTTGCGGCTGTAGTTGGCCCTTCTCCTCGGGAGGGGTTGGTGCCGCAGATGAGTTGGTTTGCGCGGGTTGGGCGGAGGCGCTCTGGAAGAAGCAGAGTGCCGCGAAGCACAAGATCGTTGTTGGCAATTTCACGTCGGATCCTCCGGTGCGTGTACTAAACCGGGCAACGCTGCCTTCCGTTCCGGAGCGTGCAATGCAATAACCCGACTTCGCGCATCCTCCGCTTGAACGCCGGTGGTCCGAAGACTAGTCTCTGGCTGGTCACGTCAAGGACGACTGACATGCAGGGGCCAACGCGGCCATTTCTGCGGATGATGGCGCGGCTTCGCGCTCTGCGCGCGCTTGATGGGCCGCAAGATCCCATTTCCCGAGAAGCCTCGCCCTTCCTGATCCTCGTTGCCATCGTGCTTGCGCTTCTTTTTGCGATATTGGAAGTCGACGTGAATAGCGCGGCGCTTCGGTCCCTGGGCTTGATGGGCGATGGATTTTCCGTCGATCCCATCTTCAAGAGCCCATAAGATCGCTTGTGTCTCGGTGCGATCAACGAGTTTGCTCGCGGCAAGCCATGTCGTATAAACACCTCGACGGTTCGATCGAAGGAGGCTGCGGATGAAGGCTTTTCTTCTTGGCTGCGTCGCGGCCATGGTGATCGCGATAGCGGGAATGGTGGTCTTGAATCGGGTCCAGGAGCCCGTCGCCCAAGCGTTTGCTACGACCGGGGTGCGTCTCTGAGGCACTTGATTCCGGCCGGATACAATCGCCCCACCGCTTCGACATGGGTGAGACGGGCATATGGGGCGGCCTCTACACGTTCATCGATTGGGCCATTCAGTCGAAGCGCTATGTCGGCCCCCGGCCCACGTTCGAGTGCATCGATCCCGACAAGCTGGCTCCGCTGCCGCGCGATGCATTGTGGACGAGCTCATTGTCCCGAATAAGTCGCTTCGATATATTGCCCCCTTGACCCTTCGCTCAGATTTCGCGTGCAGTTAGACGACACGTCACTGTGTTGTTGCACTCCGCTCGAACGGCTTGTTTTCGGCGATGAACCTCGCCGCCAGCACCAAGGCGCCCATCGAGAACTCTTTTCCGTGCGCGGCAATCATGCGCTCGGAGAGCTCCGCCAGCTCCTTGAAGAACTGATCCTTGCTTGCGGCTTCATTCGACGCTTCAGTGACTGTCATGCATTCTCTCCTGGAGCTCGCGGCAAGGCTCGTCGCCCAGCTCGCCGTTATTTGAAGATTTGCGGCGGAAACGTCACGATCGCCGCCTCGCCGCCGTGTGTTCCGACGACAAGGTACTGGCCGTCGTCGGACCAGCGGACGGTTTGCACCGCGCTCTGGCCCGGCGGTTTGACGACCAGCTCGTCAGGTTCGCCAAGCCTGGCGATTACGACCCTGCCGTCGGTGTATCCCGCCGCGACCAACGGGCGTCCCGGATGCATATCCACCGCCTCGACGAGGACGAATCCGCCGCGGCCGGTGCCCAGGCTCGTCGGCTGTTCGCGACCGTCGTCGAGACTGGAAACGTCCCACGCGATGATGCGGTAGGCCCCGCTCGTCACAAGAACGCGGGAGTCCGCGCTCCACGAAAGAGACCCGACGCTTGCGGGATAGCTTGGAATCCGAACGGCCCGCGCGTCGGAAAGGCGCAGCAACACGATGCCGGCTTCTGCGACGGACATCGCCAACCAGCTTCCGTCGGGACTCCACGACAAGCTCGAGATTGAGCCCAAGGTCATTGAGATCGTGGGCTCAGGCCGTGGTCCGAAGGCACGCACAAGCAGGCAACCGTCAGCTCCTGTCGCGAAGCTCCGGCCGTCTGGCGAGACGGCCATCGCGGATGAACGCCCTCCCGCACGCTCCTGAAGCCATCCGACCTCGCCGTTGGAATCGCAGTATATGACCGACCCGCCAGAAGCGGCCAGAACACCGCCGGCGTGCACCGGGGCGACGAGATCGATCGGGGCCCCGAACTTCGCGGCTTGTCGGGTGACGCCGGATGCCGACACATGCAATAGCTGGCTGCCATCGCTTGCGATGAAGCCCTCAGGCTCGATCGAGGCGAGATGAAGCGAAGCATCGCTGATGACGACTTTCGTCAACGGCGGGACCGGCTTCCGCCGCGGGGAGATCGTCGATCGGCCGCCGTCCAAGGCCATACGATAGCGATCCTTCGGCGGTTCGCTGTCGGCCAGCGGAGCGATGGCCAGAGAGCCGTCGGCAAGCGCGAACGCCACTGCCTCTCCCGCAGCGTCGAACGCCACGTTGGTAACGGGCGCCCCCATGGTCCAATGCCGACCAAGCAGTTCATAGAGCGTAGCGGTTTCGGCTTCCATCGTGTCCATCGGTCATCTCACCTGCCGGTCGCAATACACCTGTCGAGTTCTTCAAGGCGTCGTTCCAGTGCGGCGCATTGGGCGTCGCATGTTGCCATTCCGGCCTTTGCTTCTTTCAAGCGCTCGTGCGCTTCCTCGATCGCGTAGGCGAACGCATGCGAACCGCCTGTCGCCGCAATCTCCTGCTCAATCCTCTGAATCTCGAATTCTGCTCCACCAGCAAGCTGACGGTTCAGAAGGCTCCACGATTGAGCGGCCGATATCTGCTGAACGACGAACAACCGCTCCTTCAGCATTTCGACAAGGATTTCCGGATCGACATTCATGCGCTCGGCTCGATTTGATCCAGGATCCGCTGGAGGCCCCGGGCATCGGATACGAAGTGTTGCTGCGCGTCATTGACGTGAGATTGCAGCGAGTCCCACAAATCGACTCTCAGCAACCGTGCCGGATCGCCCGCCATCGTCTCGATGGTCTGGAGGCCGAACTGATGCCGCAAGCCGATACCCTGCAATACGAAATCCGACAGCTCGCGTGCATGCGTTTCGATGAAGGGTCGCAGCAGCGGATGCACGCCGTAGCTCATGCCGCGCTTTGCGAGTTCGGCTTCGATAAACATGATGAAGTGTCGCACCAGCAAATCCTGGCTTTCGCCGACCAGGTGCACCACGAAGGTGACGTCGCGGTCGGCGCGCGCAAGGATCTGCGAGGCCAGCGTCGCCGCAGCGACCGGCCCTTCCCCGCCCTTTTGTTCATCCCAGACAGCCGCCATGCCAGCCCCCGATCGCTAGGTCCGGGAACGGTATTGGTGCAGTTTGCGGTACAGCGTGGCGCGCGAAAGCCCCAGCTTTTCCGCGGCAGCGGCAATATTGCCGCCGGCGTTTGCGACGGCCCTCTCGATGGCACGACGCTCCATCTCGTCAAAGCGCGCGATCTCGTCACTCTCCGATCCCGTCGCGCTATTGTCCGACCGCACGGAGATCGAGGGAGGTTGAGCCGGCGCCACCTCCACGAAATCCTCCGGCAAGTCCCTGGGAGTGACGATGCCGGTGATCGTCATCAGCACGAGGTTTTCGATCAGATTGCGCAGCTCGCGAATGTTTCCCGGCCAGGAATAGCGACGCAGCAATTCCATCGTGGCCGCCTCGAAGCGCAGCGGCTGGGTGCTGTAGATCGTCGCGAATTGTCCGTTGAAGTGGTCGATCAGGATCTCGACATCGCCCAGCCGCTCGCGGAGCGGCGGGATGGTGAACTTGACGACGCCGATCCGGAAGTACAGATCCTTGCGGAAGCGCCCCTCGGCCACTTCCTGCTTCAGATTTCGATTGGTTGACGCCACAAGCCGCACGTCCACCGAGCGCGCCTTGCTGTCACCGAGCCTGTAGACCGCGCGCTCTTCCAATACGCGGAGCAGGTAAGGTTGCAGGTCCATCGGCATCTCGCCGATCTCGTCAAGGCTGAGCACGCCGCCATTGGCAAATTCGAACCGCCCGGGCCTTCCCTCGCGCGTAGCGCCGGTATAGGCGCCCGGCGCATGCCCGAACAATTCGCCGCCGAGCAGCTCTTTGGAAACCGCACCGCAATTGAAGGCAACGAACGGCTCCTTGCCCGACTTCAGACTGGCGGCATGAACCAGGCGGGCGAACAGTTCCTTGCCGACGCCCGTCTCGCCCTCGAGCAGAATCGCGGTTCGGCCGAGGGCCGCCCGCTCGACTTTCTGCACCACGTCCAGCAACGCCTCGCTGCATCCGACGATCGCTTCCTTTGCCGACATCAGGGCTGTGCGGGCCGTCGGCGACATCTCGGATGCAGCAGGATGTGTCCGCGGCTTCGAAGCGAGCACGAGCATCGCGCCCTTCACCACCCCGTCGACGACCAGCGGCTCGATCCGCTGTTCGCGCAGCTCCTCGGGCAACCCCTCGGCCAAGTCCTTGCCCAACAGACCTTCGCGGCTTGGAAGAATCTGTGACCCAATGCTCAACTCACGAGACTGCGCGATCCGTCGCCAGCGAGCCGACGCCATGTCGTTGTGATGGACGACCCGACCGAAGCGATCCAGGATCACTACGCCGTCAGTGCTGCCCATCCCCGGCATTTGAGAAATGCCTGCCTCGAGCAGGCGTATTCTTTCGAGCCGGATCTTTTCCGAGAGTGCGAGCTCGATGTGGTTGGCCGCAATCACGGCCAGCGCGACATTGTGCCGATGAAAGATCGCCTGGGGTCCCGAAAAATCGATGATGCCTATGATGCTGCCGTCGATCGGGCTACGAATGGGGCTACCGACGCAGGTCCAGGCTTTGATGCCCTCGGAAAAATGCTCCGCGGCGTGGACATGAACCGGTTTTCCCGTGACGAGCGCCGTGCCAATGCCGTTGGTGCCGGTCACCGTCTCTCCCCAGGCGGCGCCGACTTCGAGCCGAATATCGTGCCCGGCATCGATCGTCCTCTGATCGCCCCCGACATCAAGCACGACGCCATTCCTGTCGGTGATGACCAGCATGGTGGCCGCATCGCCGAGTACTTCCGCAACGCGGCGGAAAGTCTGGGCGCTGGAGCCTAGCAGATCATCGTTCTTCAGGCGCAGCTCATAGAGATCGTCCGGCGAGGTCACGAAGCTGCTGCCCTTGCAATGAGCATTCACTCCCGACTTGACGCTGCGCTGCCATGATTCTTCGATGACGCCTCGCACCAGAGCGCTCTCGCGCTTTGCATCTCCGAACGTCAGGAAGTTTTCCCACGCCTTGTTGGTCTCACGTTCATCGTACGGCCGTCCCTGCTCCGCATCCGCGGCCTCCGGCATTTTGTAGCCTTCCAGGGAAAACGGCGGCTTAGCCATGAAGGTTTCCGTCAGCATTGGAGCACCAAACCTATATTGGCAAACAGCAGCTTGATCGGCAGAAACGACATCAGCCGGGCCAATGAGATCGTGCTCTCACCGGCTCGGCTTACGCAGGTCATTCGACCGTTCTGGCGATCGCGTCCAAACCGAGACGGCCCGAGATGATCCGCTCCAGGCGCGCTTCCGACGCCTCATCGGGCACTCTCACTCCCTCGAGGTCCATCAGAACCTTGTGCAGTTCGTCATCGAGCGGCTCGAAGATTCCATTCTCTCGCGTCGCCAGAGCGAAGTGCCGCGATTGCCCGCCGCCGCGCAATTCGCCGACAAAATGGAGTTGCCGCCCCGAGGCGAGATCGGCAATCACAACGCGGCCGTTATAGCTGATCCGCACATAGGGCTCGATCTCCTTCGGGCGAGCCCGAGGCGTGGACCAGAGCTTGCCCGACGGCTGGGGCTCAGAGGGAGGCGCCGGATTGCGCAACTCCTGCCAGCGGCCGAGCGTCAGATGATTGGCGAGCGAATTGATCGTCGTGCGGTTCTTCTGAAGGAAGTCCTTCGCCTTGAGCTCTTCGCGGTGCGGACCGTCGCGCTTGGAGATGATGTAGGCCATGTCCCGTTTCCTCCTGCCCCGGTTTGTCGAATGACCGCGGAGGCTTATGATTTGCCTCCTTCGGGCTCACGCCGAAGCTTGCAAGATTGTAGCTGTTTCCAGATCGTTGTCACCGGCCAATCATTCGATCGTGACGGTCAAGCCATCGCCGCATTTGGCGCGTCACGTCGGCCATTGTCGCCTTGGCGGCACGCGAACCGCGTTCATGTGCTTCAGGCCCGCCCAAGCTTTTCTGCCCCGCCGCCCAGCGCAGCTCCCTGCGTCGGATCAACATACTCCGGCACATCGGCAACCAGCGTGTTGGTCGTCAGCACCAGCGTGGCCACGGAAGCGGCATTTCGAAGCGCGGTATACGTCACCCTGACCGGGTCGACGATGCCGGCAGATACCATGTCGATGAACACGCCGTTTGCAGCGTCGAACCCGACCCCGGCCCGCGAGCTCTGCAGCTCGGCCACAACCTTCGCCGCATCATGGCCGGCATTTCGGGCAATGAAAGCGGCGGGACGCGACAGGGTTTCGCGCACCAGCTTGATGCCTTCACCGAGGTCTCCATTGATATTGCCGAGCGTGCGCGCCACCACCGGCGCGCACTGCGCCAATGCTGTCCCGCCCCCCGGCACGATGCCCTCCTCGGCCGCAGCCCGCGCCGCGTTGAGCGCATCGTCGATCAACTGGATCGTGCGCTTCTGCTCGACCGGCGTGACGCCGCCCGCAAAGATCACCGCGGTCCCGCCCGAGAGCTTGGCCAGGCGTTCCTTGAGCTTGTCCTGCTCGATGTTCGGCGGCGCCAGATCGTGCTGCTTGGCCACCTGCTGTCGGCGCGCGGCGATCGCCGCATCGTCCCCGCCGCCCCGGATGATCACCGTTTCGCGCGCACTGGCCCGAACCTGCCGCGCAGTGCCGAGGTCGGCAAGGCCGGCCTCTTCCAGCGTGCCCCCGAGTTCGCGGGCGATGACCCGCCCTCCGGTGATGATGGCGAGGTCATCCATCATGGCCTTGCGCCAGTGGCCGTAGTCGGGCGGATTGACCACCAGAACCTTGCCGCGGTTGCCTTCGCCGAGCAGCGTTACGACCACTTCCGGGGCGATCTCTTCGGCAACGATGACGAGCGGTTTCCCGGTCTCCGCGACCCTCGCGCGCAGCGCCGCCAGCTCGCCCGGCGTCTTGATCTTCAGATCGGTCAGGAGAATGTAGGGCTGATCCAGCACCACCTCCATCTTCTCGACATCCGTCACCATGTGGTGGGAAATGTAGCCGCGATCGAACGACATGCCTTCAACCACCTCGAGCGTCGTGTTCGTCGTCAGTCCGTATTCCGAACTGATGATGCCGTCCTTGCCGACGCGCTCCACCGCCTCCGCGATCAGACCGCCGAGATGGGAGTCGGTCGACGCAATCGTTGCCACGGCCTGTAGCGTCTTGCGGTCCGACACCGGAATTGCCGCACTCTTCAGGCTCTCGACCACGATTTCGACGGCGCGGTCGATCCCCTTGCAGAGATCGACCGGCTTGGCGCCGCGCTCGAGGGCCGCAACGCCGCCTTGAATGAGACCGTTCGCCAGCACCATCGCCGTCGTCGTACCGTCGCCGGCGACTTCGTTGGTCTGCATCGAGACTTCGCGCACCACCTGGGCGCCCATGTTCTCGAAGCGATCCGGCAATTCGATCTCGGAGGCGATGGTAACGCCGTCGCGCGACACGATGGGCGTGCCGATCGGCCTGTCGACCATCGCGTTCATGCCCTTGGGACCGAGCGTCGATTCGATCGCGGCGGCCAGCTTCTGGACGCCGCGCGCAAGAGCGCGACGAGCCTCTATGTCATGCAGCAAGACTTTTGGCATTGCGTTTCACTCCCACGTGGTCGTTTCTCGGTCATCAGGACGGGCGCACTTGATGTCCGCTCCGTTGTTGTCGGCACCCACAGATCGCGCGCGTATCAGCGCGACCTCACGCGAGGGCCGCGGAATGCTTGTTCGTTGCAGTCGATCCGGAAGACCGCGCGGCGCAGCCACTGCCGCAACCTCCGCACGGAGCTGGCGTCTGCTCCGCGCGATCCGCGTCCGGCTCGAGATAGCGCACTGCAAGAAGGCCCCGGCATAACGAGCTGTTGAACTCCATGTTGATGCGCACGCCTCGCAAGCGCTGCAGATACGAAGCCATTTCGTGGCGCTCGATGGGGGCCCCATCGAAGGTAACGAGGGCGGGGTCGGCCGGGAGAGCGGCGAGGCGCCGCCCAACCAGAAGCTCGCGATAGCGCGGCTTCTGGCGCGCAACTTCTTCCGAGCCGAAGTCGATCGCGTCGAACGCGCCCAGGCTCATGCGGCAGATCGCGTGATCCTCATAACCCAGCCCGCGCAATGCCAGGATCATGACCTCCTGGCGCCGCTCGAACGCCTTGCGGCGGAATTTCTCCCGCAGATCGTCAAGTGAACCGCCGCTTGCGAAATCCTTGAGTGCTTCGCCAAACGACCTGCCCTCGCGGACGCCCCGGTTGATCTCCTCGGCGACCATATGATCACGAAGCTGCGGGCGGGCCTCGCGAACCCAAGGCAGCGAGGACACCGCCCGACGCATATCGTCGGCCATGAGGAACGCGAAGTTCGCCGAGCACCAGTAAGTCGGCAGGCGAAAGACGATGTCGACTCCATCAACATGATCGACTGTGACCCGTTCGACGAATCCAAGCTCGGTGACCGGTTCGTCCAGCTCGGGATCCGTGACCAGCGCGAGGCGCTCCCACACCTCGTTGGTCCTGCGATCGTGCTGATGGAGCGCGTTCATCGGCTCTACTCCGCTGCCGTCGCGTGGATTTTCTGCCCGAGCTTCGCCTTCTGCGCCTCGACGTCGACTCCATAGAGACGTGCGGCGTTGAGGCCCAGAATCTTCCTCTTTGCCTGCTGGGTGAGGTCGACGCCGTGCTCCTGCTTCAGATCCTCCGGCAGCTCGAAATTCCAGAACTTCTCGACCAGCCAGCGCGGCGTCCAGATCGCGTAGTCGCTGCCGAAAAGCAGCTTGTCCTCGCCGACCCAGAACAGCAGTTCGCTGATCACTTCGGCGAAATAGCGCGGACGTCCGTGTATGAACGGCAGCGCCACCGCGAGGCCGCCGTAGACGTTCGTCTCCTGCACCGCGATCCAGCAAAAATCATCGAGGCGCGGCAGACCGCAATGTTCAATGATGAAGTTCAACCCCTGGAAGTCGGTCGCGGCATGGTCGACGTCGTGAACGTCGAACGCATCCTTGTCCAACGGAATGATCGTCGGCCCCTTGTGGACATGGATGTTGGTGATGCCGAGCTTCTGGCAGAGTTCGAGGCAGCGATAGGCGTTGGGATCCGTGAGCTTCCACCCACGCGAGTCGCCCTTCCACTCGGCGGTATAGAGCTTGACACCCTTGATGCCGAACGTCTCCTTCATGTAGTGGATGTACTCGAGTGCCTTCTCACCATCGCGCGGATCGAAGGCGCCGTTGACGATGAAGCGGTCCTTGTACTTCTTCGCCATCTCGGCGTTGCGATCGATGGTGTTGAACCCGTTCTTGTAGAACTCCGTGAGGTAGGTCGACTGAACGACGGCCATGTCGTCAGGACCGTCGACGAACAGATCGTGGTACATCTGGTCGGCGCTGTATTTCTCGAACTGCTCCTTCGGCCAGAGCTTGTCCTTCGGGCTGAGCGAGGTGTGGTAGGCGTAGAAACAGTCGATGAACTGCTTGCCGTGGACGTTGAGCTGATTCGCCGGACTTCCGTCCCAAAAATGGGTATGGCCGTCGATAACGAACACTTCCTCGCCGCTGGGAGTTATGAACATGATGCTCTCCGGAAATTCCTGGTTGGCTCTGGTCGATCAAACGAAGCGCAGTGGTCGGGCGGGACCACATCGAGAAGCGGCGGGGCTACAGCCGCTGGGGATGCGGCCCCGCCCAGTCAGGGAGGCGATGGAGACTCATTCGATGTATTCGAAGACCTCGTCCATGTTGCCGAACAGCGTCACCGTGTTGTCGTCGATGCGCACCATCCGTCCGTAGTGGGTCGAGGTATTCACTTCGAAGATCTCGGCCGTCATGTCCTTCCCGAGGATTTCGCTGATTTCATCCATCTTGAAAGTCAGCTTTCCCTCGCCGTCGATGCGGATCAGGGCCGGCTGATAGGTCACCGTCACGTTCGGCTTCTTCGCCATGAACTCGGCGATGGCGCGCGCCTCGACGCTGTCATTCATGGTGACGCCGCACTGATGGGAAATCGTCTGCTCGAAACGAAGGTCCCCCATCTTCTGGAAGATATTCTGGTTGGTCGCAGATCTGGAAACGACGGACATTGCAATTTACTCCTTGGGAAGGGTGAGGCCGAGCTCGCCGAGAATCTTCTTGATGCGTTCGACCGACTGCGCACGCGCGTCGGTGTACTGCACCGGCTTCGAATGCGGCTGCGACCAGATCGGCTGCAGGCCGGCGGCCGCCTTGTTGGCGAGCGCGACATGCTTGTTCACCCACCCCTGGAACAGCTTCTTGTTGTGGGCGCCATGCTGATTGTCGGTCACCAGAAGGTGCATCAGGTCGATCGTGTTCGCGAGATTGCGCTCGTAGTCCGCTTCGGCGGACGAAATCACCGGCGGCGTGATGAAGTCGCCGTTCGACGAGGCTACCTGCATCAGGAAGCCGCTGCGAAACAGTTCGCCGACCAGCGGCTCGAACACGATGTTGGTGGCGAAATACTGCTCGAGATAGTCGGCCGAGCCCATGATCGACTCGATCGCTTCGCGCGTTCCTTGCCAACCCTTGTCTTCCAGCCAGACGCGCTTGCCGGCCGTGTCGTCGAAACCCGGAATGTCCATTCCGATCTCGGCGAGATACAGCGTAATATCCTGTGAAAGGCGAAGCTTGTAGGACGAGTTCGTCAGCGTCGCATTGTTGATCATCTGGGTGTAGCCGTAACGCTGAGCCTGCATCAGCGACGTGCCGAGACCGAACTCGGCGTGCTTCCACGCACCGAGATGGTTCTGCAGGATCTTGATCCAGGCCTTGTCGAAGCTCTTCGGTGCCCCGGACTTGCGACCGTTGGCGATCACGGCCTGGACCATGGCTTCGATCTTGGACTGGCGCTGGTAGTGAGTGCGCTCCCACTCCTGGTCCGGAGCACGGAACGCATGCCAATTCGAGCTGAGGGCCGCCGTGTTGTCCTTGGTGTATGCACCCTTGCCGTTGGGGAAGGAGATGATCCAGTCCTGCAACAGGTATCGCTCCGGATCCGGTTGCACGTCGACGGTCACGTCTTCGTAGTGCGTGGCTCGCTTGCTGCGGGGCTCGAAATAGCGGTATCTGCGGCTATCCGAATCCGGAAACACCGCAGAACCTGCTGCACCGGATTTGGCTGATACGGTTTGAACGGCAGTCATGGTCGTCTTCCTCCTCCTGTTGTTGGGCTCTAGCTCGTTGGGCGGTCGAGGCGTCTTAGTTGTTCGCCGGCGTGAACTTGTCGAAGAAGATGCGGTCCGACTCGACATCGCTCATCTGCAACACTGGCGTCAGCGCCTCGATCATTGGCGATGGTCCGCAGGCATAGACGTCGACGTCTTCGCCATAGTCCGCACCGCGAAGGTGCTCTCCGACTGCCTCATGCACGAAGCCCTTTGCTCCGCCCCAGGCCGTGTCGTCGGCCGCATGGGAGAGAACCGGGACGAAGGTGAACTCCGGATGCCTGGCGGCGAGCTCCGCGAAATGGTCGAGATAGAAGAGATCGTTCTGCGTCCTGGCTCCGTAGAAGAAGCGCACCGGACGAACTTCCCCGGAGCTGATGTGATCATGCAGGATGGACCACAGCGGCGACATTCCGGATCCGCCGCCGACCAGGATCATGGCTCCGGTTTTGTTTTCTCGTCGGAAGCAGGTCCCGTAGGGTCCTTTGATTCCAACTTCGGTTCCGACGGCGAGATCTCCGTCGAGTCGTGAGGAGAAACGCCCGTTGGGGTACTTCTTGATGATGAACGCGAGTTTTTGGCTTTCGCCCGGCGAATTTGCCATGGAAAACGAGCGCGTAATCGTCTCTGGTCCCGGGAGCGTGATGTCGACATATTGACCCGCCCAGAACTTCAGAGGTTGCTCCAGTGTGATTTCGAGGCGGCGGATGTCATGGGTCAGCGCAGAGACGCTGGTAACGGTGCCCGTGAAATCCTTGACGGGGATCGATTTCGACAGCACTTCCTCGTCATAGTTGAGGAGTTCCACCTCGAGATCCGAGTACGCCAAGGTCCGACAGAGCAGGATGTAGTCCTGGCCTCGCTCCATCTCGTTGAGGGCAAACGTCGAGTATTTCTTCAGCTCCACGTCGCCCCCGGTGAGGACGCATTTGCACGCCGAGCACTGCCCTTCCTTGCAACCATGCGGCAGCGCGATCCCTTGGCGAAACGCGGCGTCGAGAACAGTTTCGTTCTCCTCGACCTCGAACTCTATGCCTACCGGTTGCAGGCGAACGACATTGGCGGGCGCGCCCATAGGGGCCTCCTCAAACGAACGCATTCATATCTTCCGGGGAGCGATCGGGAAGGAGCCGGCTGAAGCCGGCCCCTTCCGTTTCACCTAGTTGCAGGGATTGATGGTGAATCCCTTGCGATAGTCGGCGAGATGCTTCTCCCGGTCGCCCGGGCTCATCTCCCGCAGCGTCTGCAGCGGGCTCTTGAGGATGTGGCCGCGGACATCGTCGAGCGTCCACATTTCCTTCTGGTCGAAGCGGAGGTGCGGCTGCGCGACCAGGGTCTTGCCATCCGTGCGGACGAAGCCGAGATCCTTGATGGCGTCGGCGATATCGACATTGTGGTACACACTTTCCCACTCGCGACGGCCGCTGAACCGGCCCATCGCCGGGGTCGGACGCCCCTGGTACTCGCCGGCGAAGGCTTCGACGGCCGTCCAGCGATCGAGCTCATGGGCGAAGGTGTGCAGCTTGCCGTCGATCTCGTCGGTGACCATGTCCTCGCGGATGAGGCAGGGCACGAGGCACGACCAGCAGCGATGCGGATAGACGTAGCCAACATCGCCGTTGAAGAGAATGTTGGTCTGACCGCGATGCGACAGCTTCTCGTACCACTTCCAGAATTCGCCGAACTGCGCATACCAGCCCGGATATTTGTGCTCGAACCACTCGAAGTCCTTGTCGGTCTGGGCTTCGATGCGCCAGAAATTCGCCGACCAGCCGACCGCGAAGAACTGGGCGACCTTGTGGACGTAGTGCTTCTCGGTCAGCCGCTTCCAGGCGGTCTGCACGTCGTCATGATGGATCTTGATGCCGTACTTCTCGAGCGGCAGCATATAGGTGCGATAATAGTCCTCGAAGATCCAGCGGTGCCACATCTCCGCATAGGACTCCTTGTTCTTGTCGCGGTTGGTGGTGCCGTACTCGATGAACGTCCCGATCGCCGCGTCGACGATGGCGTGGTTCTGCCAGAAGGCATAGCGCATGTCGCGCTCGAGCAGCAGGTGATTCTCCGGCTCCTTCAGCATCGACATCAGCATCGAGTGGCCGTTGCCGATGTGGCGGCTCTCGTCCGACTGAACCGAGAGGAAAACCGTTGGCAGCGCATAGTCGCCGTTGCGCGCCGCCTCCGACGGCATCGCGACGAACAGCGTGTTGGTGAACGCCGTCTCGGCGACGACGGTCAGGTAGACGTTCGCCGACGTGATGGCGTCACCCGTGATGAAGCCTTCACCGAACTGGCGACCGATGGTGGTGGCGTAGCACTTGCCGAACGCCTCCTCCGTGATGTCGAAGCCGGCCGGGTCGATGTAGTTCTCCATGTACCATTTCTTCAGGTTCATCTGGATGGTCGAGTGCCGGAACTCGTCGACCATCTGCATGGTGAAGCCGGTGCGGAGATCTTCGCCGGGTGCAAGGCGCCCGACCATCGCCATGGAACGTGCCGCCGAGATTTCCGGGAACGGGATGATCGCAAGGAACAGCTTCATCCACTCGACCCAACGCGGCTCGACGTTGCGGAACATGTCGCCGCGCAGCGCGGCATCGAGCGCGCCGTAGACGCGGTTGTCCTTTTCCTCCTGCATCGGGAAATAGGAGCGAAGGACCTGCTTCATCGGATCCTTCGGCGCCTTCGTGATCTTGTAGTCGGTGGGGAAGGTCATCGCTTCCTGGACGTAGGACGGATTCCAGCCGAGATCTGCAATCTTCTTTGCAGCCTCACCGACGGAAATGCCGCGCTGGGCGGTGATCTTGTTGAGCGTTAGCGTTCCAGACATCTCGTCTTTCCTCCTGATCGGGTCAGAAACCACATCGATATTCCGCCTGCCTGGACCTTCGCGGACCGGGCAGTGCTTACCCGTGCGTTACGGGCCACCTCGCGACCGTTTGCACGGCCGGACGTTTGATATCGGCAAGGGTCTCAGGATGACTGTGGAACGCCTCAGGGATGATCAGGAGCGATCTTCGGACCCAGCCGTCTTCCGATCGCAATTGCGTCACCCCCATGCGAGGTTCGCCCTCAGCTTGACATCCCCTTCCCTCGTTCTTGTCGCGGCTCGCCCCGGACGGAGCAGTCAGCGTTGTTGTGCCAAACAGCTTTGCAATGGCCGTGCCAGCGCACACTCGTCTCGCCGGATCGATTTCCGGCTGCCGGAAGCAAGGATCGGCGCTGACAACGACGTCACGGCTTTGCAGCTCGCGACCTGCGGAAATGCAAACTGCGACAAGAGTTGCAGAATGAGAATCGGCGCAACGCGAAGACCGTCACTTTGCAGCGCAATGTTTGCGCCGCAGCAGTGTCGCCCCCAGGCAAAGGTTTTGGCGCTTTCGGGATCGAGCGCGGTTCCGCCCGATGCGACAGGCTTCTTTCGCGTTGAAGACCACGCATGCCGAGACTGTTTCGTTGCCCGCCCACTCGGACTAGCGATAGTCGTCGAAGCCGGCCGACCGCTTTGATTGCCGAACGTTCTCGATCCAGAGCTCGGTGTACCGGGCGTAGCAATCATGATCGCAGAAAGGGAGCCCGGTACTGAATTCTCTCAGGTAGCGTGCGTGAATCGGCTCACAGCAAGACATGCAGAACGTCTTCAGCCACGGTGTTCTGCCATTGACGAGGATGAACCTCATGCGGCGTTCCTAAGCGACCTTATCGATCTGAGACCGATAGCGATGCAAATTGAGACGACGGCGCGCAATGAGACTCGGGGAATCAGACCATTCCTCCACCTTGCGGTGTTCGCACTGCGATATGAACTTGTGTGAAACCGATCCGGTTGAACTGCTGCAGCGCGCGGCCTGCAGAAGATCCCGATCGAATTCCAGGGGGCTTCGGTGACGACGTCCGAAGAGTCCGAGCGGGCATGACGATGGACGGTCGCTCGATCCATCGCGAGGAAATGCATGCTCGCGATGGATGACGCAGTTACGGTTCAAGGGATCAAGACAGCCCGTCCATGAATTTTCCCGGCATTGAGATCGTGCAAGGCCCTGTTGGCATCCGCAAGGCGATACTCCGCCGTCGCGAGTTCAACCAGACCTCGGTCCGCAAGGGCCATCAACTCGGTCAGTTCGGCCCACGTGCCGACCAGATTTCCGATGATGTTCTTCTCGGTGATCACCATGTCGACGGTCGGCACCCGGATGTCCTCGCCGTAACCAACGACGTAGTAGCTGCCCATCGGGCGTGTCATTGCCAGGCCCTTCGAGGTCGTGCCCTTCTCGCCGACGAAATCGATCACCGCTTCCGCACCGGTTCCAGCGGTCAGGCTTAGAACGGCTTCCACTTCGTTGCCGTCGGCCTTCACGAGGTGATCGGCGCCCGATTTCTCGGCCAGTTTCAGCGATGCTTCGGACTTGTCGACGACGATGATGTCGGCCGCACACATCGCTTTGAGGCACTGGATTCCGATGTGGCCCAGGCCGCCCGCACCGATGACAACGCAAAACTCGCCTGGCAGAAGGTGACGCGTGGCTTTCTTGGCGGCGCGATACGCGGTGAGGCCGGCGTCCGCGTATGGAGCGACTTCCTTCGGCGCGAGCGTCCGCGGCAACGGGACAATGTTGCGCTCCGAGGTGCAGAGGAATTCCGCATATCCGCCGTTGCAGTCGAGGCCTGGAAATGTACCAGGACCATGCATGTCGAAGCCGCGGCGACAGGCGAGACACGTTCCGCCGGTGATCTTCGGGTGGACGATCACGGGATCACCCTTCTTCAATCCCTCGACTTCCTTGCCGACCTCTTCGACCCACCCTGCATTCTCGTGTCCCATGATGAGCGGAAGCAGCTTGTCGCCGGTCGGATCCATATGCGGCTTCCACACGCCCTCGATGATATGGAGATCGGTTCTGCATACGCCGGCTCCGCCGATGCGGACGATGACGTCCGTCGATTTCGTCAGCTTCGGATCAGGCACTTTCTCTTCCCCGACCCACTGGTCGCCGGAAAGCTTCTCGTCATAGGCTCGCAATACCTGGGCTCTCATCATTTCCTCCGTCTCCCCGCGGCGAACTTCGGTGCGCCATCGACTCAGCCTCAGCATTTTTTGTGCCAGGGGATTGGTGTCGCGGCGCCATCAGCGACGACTGGAAGCGCGCCAACAACCTGCTGCGGTGCAGCGCAGAGGTATTGGTTCATCCGTGCGGAAACAGCCCGATACTACCAAGCATGGATCAGCATCATCTAAAAGTCCTCCACTCTCGGAAGGATCGATGGTCAAGCTAAGTGCGGCAAACAGGATGGCAGCTCGACTTTGCTGCGCATCGCTTGTCGCGCAAGGAGCTCAACCGGACGGCCAAACCGATCCACGCATTGGTCTACGTGCCCGATGAGCGCGAAGGCTTGACTGTTATCCGCACCGATGAAGATCGAGCTCGCTCTGGTGGCTCGGTCATATGACGCGAAGGCCTTCTGCGAATGTTGGACCCGGGCGCGGGAGAGATTCTTCGACGTCGTGATCGTCGAAGCGCTCGATTGCCTTTATCGCGACGTGGACGATCTCGCAGGCATCGATGAGAGCTATCTTTTCTCGGGATCGGGATCCGGGCCGTTCACGAGGGCGTCGTTGACACGGTGCTGGTCGGCTATCCAGGGAACGGAGGCGCCTCGCAGCAACATCACGTGCAAGACGGCAGCGCCTTGAGCAGCAGCTCGGTCAATCGAACAGGGAAATCGAACAGCCGGTGGATGCGATCACGAAAGGTCATGGCGATCCCTCCCTTCTCGGACCTCGGTCGACGGCCGTTGGATGCCGCAGAAGCCATCCGAGACCTTGTCGATAGGGTCACGGTGTGCCGGGATTCAACCAGACCAGGTAGAGTAGCGGCGGAGATAGCCGGCCGGCCAAATGCGCTGCTTGGCGAATCCGCCTACCCCAATCGGGCCACGGGAGTGTGGGGAAAGATGGTAGCGGGAGAGGGACTCGAACCCCCGACCCCAGGATTATGATTCCCGTGCTCTAACCAGCTGAGCTACCCCGCCACAGGGCCCGCGAACGGCGGCTACGGCCGATCTCGCGAACGCGCGGCATATAAAGAAGGGGGCGGCGGGAAGTCAAGCAAAGGTCGGTCGATTGGCGGGGGTGAATTCAGCGTGGGAATCGACCGCTTTGTCGTGAAATCCGCCATGGCCGGCTTGTCCCGGCCCCGACGGAGATTGGGATCGGGAAACCGGCCTATTTCGGCCTCACATTGGGGTCGCCGCCGGGGCTGCCGGGGGGCGGGATCACCGGGGTGTTGCCGCCCGTGTCCGGGGCCGGGGCGTGCATCTCGGGGTCGACGCCCGCGGGCGGGCAGAGCACGCCGTCGGATTTTGCCAGCTTGTCGCCGAGCGGTTCCCGGGACTGGCCGGTGGTGGTGCCATCGGCCTGGCGATTGGGCCGGTCCTGCGGCATGCAGTTGGCGGCATGTTGCGGGGATGGCGGCGCGGTCGCTTGCGGCGGCGTCGCAGGTAGCGGCGGGGCCTGCGCGATCGCTGGCCCGGAGGTGGCGATCACGAGGCTGGCCAGAATGATGTTTGATGTCGTGCGCATGGGAGCAAAACGCGCCGATCACGGCGCGTGTTCCCTCGGCACGATCACGATTTGTGGTAGCGGATCAGCGAGAAGTGCCCCATCGGCGGCATGGGCCTGCGCTCGGCGAGCGTGACGCCGCCGTGTTTTGCGGCCCAGCCCTCGAGGCGGGCCCACGGGAATTCCGGGCGCCAGCCGAGGCGGCGGGCGATGGGGGCGAAGGCGAGCTCGAACAGTTTGCGCGGGCCGGTCTCGGCGCCGATGTGGTTGACCAGGATCAGCTCGCCGCCGGGCTTGAGCACGCGCACGAACTCGTCGAGCGTGCCTTCGGGATCGGGCACGGCGGTGATGACGTATTGCGCCACCACCGCGTCGAAGAAGTTTTCGGGGAAGGCGAGGTTTTTCGCATCCATCACCGAGAGCACTTCGACATTGGAGAGCCGAAGCGCACGCACGCGCGCCTGCGCCTTGCGCAGCATCGGCTCGGAGATGTCGACGCCGCAGATTTTCGTGGTGCGCGAATAATCGGACAGCGACAGGCCGGTGCCGACGCCGACGTCGAGGATGCGGCCGCCGATGCGGTCGGCCTCCGCGATGGTCGACTGCCTTCCGGCGTCGAACACCTTGCCGAACACGAGATCATAGACCGGCGCCCAGCGGCCATAGGCCTTCTCGACCCCGGCCCGCGAGATGTCTGCTGCCATGCCCCTGCCCTGAATTCTCTTAACCGCGCACCGCTTCGACAAGCGGCCTCGCCGTGCCTGTCGCGACTTTCGCGGCAGCGCTTTGAATGAAGCCGCCGCCGAGCACGCGCGCCTGCCCACTGGGCGCGTCGTAGAACACGCAGGCCTGGCCGGGCGAGACGCCCTCCTCGCCGCCGACGAGCTCGACCTCATAATGGCCGTTCGCGCCGCGCAGCCATGCGGGTTGCGGCGCGCGCGTCGAGCGCACGCGCACGAATAATTCGAGGCCGGCGCCGATGGCGCGGTCGATGTCGCCGCCGCCGATCCAGTTGACGTCGCGCAAGGAGATGCGGTGCATCTTCAGGGCCTCGCGCGGGCCGACGACGACGCGGCGGGTGGCGGCCTCCAGCCGCACCACGAACAGCGGCGCGTGAGCCGCGATGCCGAGGCCGCGGCGCTGGCCGACGGTGAAATTGGCGATGCCGTTGTGCTGGCCGAGCACGCGTCCCGAGAGATCGACGATGTCGCCGGGGTCCATCGCGTTGGGACGCAGGCGCGTGATGATGTCGGTGTAGCGCCCCGTCGGCACGAAGCAGATGTCCTGGCTGTCGTGCTTGTCGGCAACGGACAGGCCAAAGCGGCGCGCGAGCTCGCGCGTCTCGGGCTTGGTCATGTCGCCGAGCGGGAAGCGCAGGAAGTCGAGCTGTTCCTGCGTCGTCGCGAACAGGAAATAGCTCTGGTCGCGGTCGGAATCGGCCGCGCAGACCAGCGCGCGCGAACCGTCCTCGCGGCGGCGCGAGGCGACGTAATGGCCGGTGGCGAGCGCCTGCGCGCCGAGCTCGCGCGCGGTCTTGAGGAGATCGCGGAATTTGACGCTGCGGTTGCACTCGATGCACGGCACCGGCGTCTCGCCGAGCGCGTAGCTGTCGGCGAAATTGTCGATGACGGATTCGCGAAAACGATCCTCGTAGTCGAGCACGTAATGGGGAATGCCGAGTTTTGCCGCGACGTCGCGGGCGTCGTGGATGTCCTGGCCGGCGCAGCAGGCGCCCTTGCGGTGGGTCGCCGCGCCATGGTCGTAGAGCTGCAGCGTGATGCCGACGACGTCGTAGCCTTCCGCCTTCAGAAGCGCAGCCGTCGTCGAGGAATCGACGCCGCCCGACATGGCGACGACGACCCTGGTGTCCTCAGGACGGCCTTCGAGATCCAGACTGTTGAGCATGGGCCTTTGAGGGTTGTGACGGCGGCGTGCGGCGATCCGCGATTTCATGCTTCTCGCGGGACGCCGTCGATCCCCGGGAACTTTAGTTCCCGCAAGGCACGACTGCCCGGTCGAAAGCGGCTGAGAGCAACCTCTTTAATATAGGCGGCATTCCGGTGAAGCAATCACGGGGGCGGCCAGCTTAGGGCAATTCTTGCCGGGGAGGCAGAAATGGCGGGGTCGCGGCCGTCCCCGCGGCAATGGCCATCAACTTATAAACTATTGATTTTTATATATAAACTTACGAAAGCCGGCGCTGGCCCGCTCCTTGCTCCCCTGATGCCGAAGATGTTTCCAAGGGGTCGCCTGTGGTCAGTCGTACGTCAGATGTCGTGGCCAGCGTGCAAGTTTCGAGCGCGCAGCAAAAGCCTGCGCGGTCGCAGAGCGCCAAGGAGGCGTCCGCGAGCGACTCCTTCGGGTCGCTGGTCGACAGCAACACCCAGGCGATCAATACCAATGCGGCCTCGCAGGCCCAGGATAGCGCGCCGCGGCGGAGCGATTCGTCCTCCGCGGACAAGGGCCCGCGCGACACCTCGTCCACGGATCAATCCTCCCACAGCAAGGCGAGCGACGACACCGACACCTCCGCGCCTGCCAGGAACGACAAGACGAACGATACGACCACCGATCCGGCCAAGGACGCCAGCAAGGTCAAGGACAAGTCCGAGGCGTCAGACGCCAAATCGACTGATACATCCGAGAAAACCAAGGACGACAAGACCGAGGGCACCGACACGCTCACCGCCGCGGTCGATGCCGCAGCAACCGCGCCAGCCGACGCGGCGCAGCCCGCCGTGCCCGATCCGAACGCGATCGTGGTTGCCGCGCCGGTCGTCCCGTCCGATCCGAACGCGGCCGCAGACCAAGCCGCCACCGCCTCGCCGCTGGCGATCGCCGCCGCCGGCATCGCCGCCAGCGCTTCGACCGCGGCGCAGATCGCGGGCGGCAAGACCGACACTGCTACGCCGGCCGACAAGAGCGCCAAGACCGCCGGCGCCAAGGTCGACGCCGACACCTCCGCGACGCTGGCCGATGCCGCGACCGGGGCAACGGACGCGGCCGCGACCGACGCCAAGGCCAACGGCGGGCTGGTCCCCGTCAATCAGGGCACACCGAAGACCTCGTTCCAGGCCGCCGTCGCCACCGCGCAAGGGCAGTCCGACGTCTCCAATATCGGCCAGGACACCGGCAAGGCGAACGCCGCCCCGACGCAAACGCCGGGCACTGCGACCGCCAACGCCGCCACCCATCCGCAAGGCGCCAAGCCGCAGGCAGATGGCGCGGTGACCGAGGCCAAGGCCGGAGCCTCGGACCGCACCGCCGATGCGAGCCAGGGCACGCCGACCACGCTCGCTCATGCGGGCGCGCAAGCCACCGTCACTCCGACCGACACCAGCGCGCAGGCCGCTTCCGCCGTGCAGGCGCCGCTGACCAATACGACCTCGACCGCGTCCGCTTCGACCGCGACGCTGACCGCGACCGCGGCCAGTGCGACGGCGGTGCCGGTCAACGGCATCCCGATCGAGATCGCGGCCGCCATCCGCTCCGGCAAGTCCCGCTTCGACATCAGCCTCGATCCGGCCGAGCTCGGCCGCATCGACGTCCGCATCAATGTCGACCGCAACGGCAACGTCACCTCGCATCTCACCGTGGAGAAGCCGGAGACGCTGCAGATGCTGCGCCAGGACGCGCCGCAATTGCAGCGCGCGCTCGACGATGCCGGCCTCAAGTCCGGCAGCAACGGGCTGTCCTTCAGCCTGCGCGACCAGAATTCATCGGGCCAGAACTCCGGCCAGGACAACGACAATGGCGGCAATGCCCGCCGGCTGATCATCAGCGAGGACGACACCGTTGCTGCCGCACCCGTCGGGCGCGGCTATGGCCGCATGTACGGGCCGAGCAGCGGCGTCGACATCAGAGTGTAAAGGAGTATTCGACATGACCACCACGACTGGCGCTGCCGCTCCTGCTGTCGTCTCCGGGACGACCGACCTCCCCAAATCCTCCTCGTCGAGCTCGCTGGGCTCGACCACGGGATCGACGCTTGCCGGCAACTTCCAGACCTTCCTGACGCTGCTGACCACGCAGCTGCAGAACCAGAACCCGCTCGATCCGCTCGACACCAACCAGTTCACCCAGCAGCTGGTGCAGTTCGCCGGCGTCGAGCAGCAGCTCAAGACCAACGATTCGCTGGCCCAGCTCGTCACCCTGCAGCAGACCACGCAGGCGACCCAGGCGCTGGGTTTCGTCGGCAAGACCGCCCTGGTCGACGGCTCGACCGCGACCATGACGAAGTCGTCGGCCACCTGGCACCTCAACGTGCCGACCGACTCCACCGTCGACATCACCGTCGCCAATTCCACCGGCCAGACCGTGTTCACCGGCAAATATACCGCCGCCGCCGGCACCGACATTCCCTTCACCTGGAACGGCATGGGCAATGACGGCACGCAATGGCCCGACGGCAAATACACGATCTCGGCGACGGGCAAGGACGTGGCCAACAACAACGTCGGCATCGCAGCCCAGGTGCAGGGCGTCGTGTCGTCGGTCGACCTGACCCAGTCGCCGCCCCTGCTCACCATCGACGGCGCCAGCTACACCCTGAGCCAGGTGAAGAGCATCATCGCGACCAGCAGCAATTAAGGGCGGGCACCACGAGCCACATATTCAGTGTCATCCCCGCGGACGCGGGGATCCATAGCCACAGCAAGTCGTTTTCGCGTGAAATCGTAACCCCGAATCGTCGTCAACCTACGCCCTGGGCTTATGAGTCCTCAAATGCGCAATTGCGCATCATAGCTCGCGCTCCGCGCGCCCCGGGACGACAGTTGGAGCCTCCGCGACACCGCGCTCCGGCTCCATTCGTTAGTAAAGTATTTACGAAGTCCCCCTCGACCGGCCCGGATTCCACCGTTTCGCCGGCCGACACGGCGCCGTTCCAGCCATTTTCAACGAGAATTGTATTGAAGCCTTAGGCTTAGCGGATTTTTAAGCCGCCGGGCGTAGGGTTACGGGCGTGAGTTCAGTGGTTGAGAGTTTGTGAGTACGCCATGACAGAACCCCATCGCCCGAGGGTAAAATACGTCATCGGGCCGGACGGCAGTCCGTTGACGATCGCGGATCTGCCTGCACCCGGCACCAAACGCTGGGTCATCCGCCGCAAGGCCGAAGTCGTCGCCGCCGTCCGTGGTGGACTTCTCTCGCTCGAGGAGGCCTGTAGCCGTTATACCCTAACGGTCGACGAATTCCTCTCCTGGCAGTTTTCCATCGACCAGCATGGTCTGGCGGGTCTTCGCACCACCCGCATCCAGCAATATCGCCAGTAGGCGATCCGGAAATCTGCGGCTTTTGACGAAAATCGGCCTCGCCCTGCGAGGCCGATTTTTTTCATATCCGTCCTTTGCGCGACTTTTGTCCGACCTCTTAACCTTCGTTAACCATATCGAAACCATCACCTAGGCAATAATTGCCCAGTCGGCCTTTCCTGTGAAAGCGGCCGAATCTGTTGGGGCGGTTGCTTGCAAGGTCTTGCGGACTTCTTGAAGAGTATCGGCGCCGCCCGGTTCGGGGCGATGATCGCGGTCACCGCCGCGCTCATCGGCTTTTTCGCGTTCGTCATCATGCGCGTCACCACGCCGCAGATGACGACGCTGTTCACCGACCTCAGCGTCGAGGATTCCTCCGGCATTATCAAGGACCTGGAACGCCAGGGCATCCAGTTCGAGATCCGCAACGAGGGCAGCATCATCATGGTGCCCAAGGACAAGGTCACGCGGCTGCGGATGAAGCTCGCGGAGGGCGGCCTGCCCAAGGGCGGCGGCGTCGGTTACGAGGTGTTCGACAAGTCGGACGCGCTCGGCACCACCTCCTTCGTCCAGAACATCAATCACCTTCGCGCGCTGGAAGGCGAACTCGCCCGCACCATCCGCGCCATCGACCGTATCCAGGCCGCCCGCGTCCATCTGGTGCTGCCCGAGCGCCCGCTGTTTGCGCGCGAGGCACCGGAGCCGTCGGCCTCGATCGTGGTCCGCGTCCGCGGCTCGCTGGAAGCCCAGCAGATCCGTGCCATCCGCCACCTCGTCGCCTCCGCCGTCAACGGGCTGAAGCCGCAGCGGGTCTCGATCGTCGACGAGGCCGGCCAGCTGCTCGCCGACGGCGCCGCCACCGATCCGGAGCAGGCCGTCGGCGACGAGCGCCGCATCTCCTTCGAGAAGCGGATGCGCAAGCAGGTCGAGGACATCGTCTCCTCCGTGGTCGGCTCGGGCCGCGCCCGCGTCCAGCTCTCCGCCGATTTCGACTTCAACAAGATCACACAGACCTCGGACAAGTTCGACCCCGAGGGCCGCGTGCTGCGCTCGAGCCAGACCCGCGAAGAGCAGAGCATGACCGCCGACAACAACGGCCAGGTCACCGTCAACAACGAGCTGCCCGGCAACCAGCAGAACAACGGCGTCGCGGCCAAGGACCAGAGCAAGAAGTCCGAAGAGACCAACAATTACGAGATCTCCCGCACCACCAAGACCGAAGTGACCGAGGCTGGCCGGGTCAACCGCATCTCGGTCGCGGTGCTGGTCGACGGCATCTACTCCAAGAACGACAAGGGCGAGCTGGCCTATCAGGATCGCACCAAGGAGCAGCTCGACCGCATCGCCACGCTGGTGCGCTCGGCGATCGGCTTCGACCAGAAGCGCGGCGACCAGGTCGAGGTCGTCAATCTGCGCTTTGCGGATGCGCCCTCCACGGCCCCGATCGGCGAGCCCGGCGGCTTCCTCGGCATGCTCCAGTTCACCAAGGACGACGTCATGTACTTCGTCGAGCTCGGCGTGATGATGCTGCTCGGCCTGATCGTGCTGTTCCTGGTGGTCCGCCCGCTGGTCAAGCGCATCCTGGCCTCCGACGAAGTCGCAGCCGCCATCTCCGGCGTCCTCAGCGGCCCGGCGGCCTCGGAAGAGAGCGCGCCGGCCGGCCAGGCACTGCTGCCGAGCGGCGCCGCGAGCGCGATCGACGTCGCCACCATCCAGGGCCAGGTCCACGCTCAGTCCGTTCATCGCGTCGGCGAGCTCGCCGAGCGCAACCCCAACGAAACCGTCGCCATCATCCGCCAGTGGCTGACCGAACCAGCCAAGTAATCCCTAGCCAAGCAATCCTAGCCAGTGAATCAAGAAGTGATCTGACATGGCCGCCAATCTGCAAAACGCCAATTCGAACGACATCACCAGCGTGATCTCGACACTCGGCCAGCGTGCCGGCAGCCGCGCGGGCGCGCCGGTCGAAGCGGTGTCGGGGCCGAAGCGCGCCGCGATCCTGATGCTGGCGCTCGGCGAGCAGTATGGCGGCAAGATCTGGGGACTGCTCGACGACGACGAGGTGCGCCAGCTCTCGCTGGAGATGTCGACGCTCGGCACCGTCGAGGTCGACACGGTCGAGGACATGCTGCTCGAATTCGTCTCGCGCATGTCGGCATCGGGCGCGCTGATGGGCAATTTCGACGCCACCGAGCGGCTGCTCCAGCAATATCTGGCGCCCGAGCGGGTCAACGGCATCATGGACGAGATCCGCGGCCCCGCGGGACGCAACATGTGGGAGAAGCTCTCCAACGTGCAGGAAGAGGTGCTCGCCAACTATCTGAAGAACGAATACCCGCAGACCATCGCGGTGGTGCTCTCGAAGCTGAAACCGGAACACGCTGCGCGCGTGCTCGGCATCTTCCCCGAGGAGCTTGCGCTCGACGTCGTCAATCGCATGTTGAAGATGGAGGCGGTGCAGAAGGAGGTGATCGAGAGCGTGGAGAAGACCCTGCGCACCGAATTCATGTCCAACCTGTCCCAGACCCGCCGCCGCGACGCCCACGAGGTGATGGCGGAAATCTTCAACAATTTCGACCGCCAGACCGAAACCCGCTTCATCACCTCGCTGGAAGAGGACAACCGCGAATCGGCCGAGCGCATCAAGGCGCTGATGTTCACCTTCGACGACCTCGTGAAGCTGGATTCCGGCTCGGCCCAGACGTTGATGCGCAACGTCGACAAGGACAAGCTCGGCGTCGCGCTCAAGAGCGCCAACGAGGACGTCCGCAACTTCTTCTTCGGCAACATGTCCTCGCGCGCCGCCAAGATGCTCCAGGACGACATGGCGGCGATGGGACCGGTCCGGCTGCGCGACGTCGACGAGGCCCAGGCGCTGCTGGTCAACCTCGCCAAGGACCTCGCCGCCAAGGGCGAGATCATGCTGACCAAGAACCGCGCCGACGACGAGCTGGTGTATTGATGGCCGCTCCGGCAAAATTCCTGTTCGATACCGACTTCGCGGCGCCCGAGCGGACGACGCGCGAGAAGGCCGCGACCGCTGCGGAGATCGCCCAGAAGGTCGCCGAAGCCGAGGCGCGCGCCTATCAGGACGGCTTTGCGGCCGGCCAGCAGGAAGCCAAGGCCGAGAGCGACCGCCGCGTCGCGCTTGCCATGGAAGAGATCAACATCGGCATCCGCGGTATCGCATCCGGCATCGGCAACATCGAATCCAAGATGGAAACCGAGGCGGTCGACGTCGCGGTGGCGGTCGCGCGCAAGCTGTGCGCCGACCTGGTCGCCGCCGAGCCGCTCGGCGAGATCGTCGCACTGGTCAAGGACTGCTTCTCCCATCTGGTCGCGACGCCGCATCTGGTGGTCCGCATCAACGACGCGCTCTACGACAGCGCACGCGAGAAGATCGATCGGCTCGCCAAGCAGAGCGGCTTCGAGGGACGGCTGGTGATCCTGGCCGAGCCGGAGATTGCGACCGGCGACTGCCGGATCGAATGGGCCGATGGCGGTGTCGTGCTGGAGCGCGGCGCCATCGCGGCCAAGATCGACGAAATGGTCGGACGCTATGTCGCGTCCCGCAGGGGGAGCTAAGCCATGAGCGACACCGACGGACAGGTCCCGCTGCCCGATCTCAACGGCCCGTTGCCGGCCACCGGCACGGACGTCGGCTACAACGAGGACGAATACGCGGCGCGTGCCGCCGCCGACCTCGAGGCCGTGTTCGACGTTCCCGTGCAGGTCTCGGCCGTGCTCGGCCGCTCGAAGATGGACGTCAGCGAGCTGTTGAAGCTCGGACCCGGCACCGTGCTTGAGCTCGACCGGCGCGTCGGCGAGGCCATCGACATCTACGTCAACAACAAGCTGGTCGCCCGCGGCGAAGTCGTCCTGGTCGAGGACAAGCTCGGCGTGACCATGACCGAAATCATCAAGACCGAACGCAGCTGATAGCGCGCGCGACCAGACGGACAGGAGACTGACATGCGGCTTCTCATCGTTGGCACATTGAAGGGCCAGCTCACCACGGCCACCAAGATCGCGATGGACAACGGCGCCACCGTGACCCACGCCGAGGATCACGAGCAGGCCATGCGCGTGCTGCGCGGCGGCAAGGGCGCCGACCTCCTGCTGGTCGACGTCGCGCTCGACATCCGCGACCTCGTGATGCGGCTCGAGGCCGAGCACATCCATGCCCCGATCGTCGCCTGCGGCATCACCAACGACGCCCGCGCCGCGGTCGCCGCGATCCACGCCGGCGCCAAGGAATACATCCCGCTGCCGCCCGACCCCGAGCTGATCGCCGCCGTGCTGGCCGCGGTCGCCAACGATTCCCGCGAGCTGGTCTATCGCGACGAGGCGATGGCGAAGGTGATCAAGCTCGCCCAGCAGATCGCAGGTTCAGACGCCTCGGTGATGATCACCGGCGAGTCCGGAACGGGCAAGGAAGTGTTGGCCCGTTACGTCCACACCCGCTCGGCGCGCGCCAAGCGCCCCTTCATCTCCATCAACTGCGCCGCTATTCCCGAGCATCTCCTGGAATCCGAGCTGTTCGGCCACGAGAAGGGCGCCTTCACCGGCGCGATCGCGCGCCGCATCGGCAAGTTCGAGGAGGCGACCGGCGGCACGCTGCTGCTGGACGAAATCTCCGAGATGGACGTCCGCCTGCAATCGAAACTGCTGCGCGCCATCCAGGAGCGCGTGATCGACCGCGTCGGCGGCACCAAGCCGGTGCCGGTCGACATCCGTATCATCGCGACCTCGAACCGTAATCTGGCCGAGGCCGTGCGCGAAGGCACGTTCCGCGAGGACCTGCTGTTCCGCCTCAACGTCGTCAACCTGAAGATCCCGCCGCTGCGAGAGCGTCCTCTCGACATCCTCGAGCTCGCCCAGCACTTCGTGAAGAAGTACGCCGATGCCAACGGTGTGCCGGTGCGCCCGATCTCGGCGGAAGCGCGCCGCGTGCTCTCGGCCAACCGCTGGCAGGGCAACGTCCGCGAGCTCGAAAACACCATGCACCGCTCCGTGCTGATGGCGCAGGGCGACGAGATCGGACCCGACGCGATCCTCACCCCGGACGGCGACCGCCTCGACCTCGCGAAAACCGTGCCGGCCGTGGCGCATGCCACGATGGCCGCCGAGCAGGTGACGCGCGCGCTGGTGGGGCGCACCGTCGCCGATGTCGAGCGCGACCTTATCCTTGAGACGCTGAAGCACTGCCTCGGCAACCGGACCCATGCCGCCAACATCCTGGGCATCTCGATCCGCACGCTGCGCAACAAGCTCAACGAATATTCCGACGGCGGCATCCCGATCACCCCCGCGGGAACGCCGGGCGAGTATCCGCGGATGCCGATGATGGGGGCGTAATCCCTCGTAGGCCACAAGCTGACGACCGAATGCCCGGGCCAAGTCCCGGGCATTTTGTTTTATCAAGCGCGCTGGTACCTGCTCCGTCATCCTGAGGTGCGATGCGCAGGATGCGAATGCATCGCGTGCGGAGCCTCGAAGGATGAATTGCCACAGCCCGACCGTCGCCCTTCGAGGGCAGCTGAAGAAGCGGCCACCTCAGGATGACGGACAACAAGAGAGGCCCGGAACCTGCGCACACAGCGAGATTCTGCGCGCCATCTCCGCAATCACCTCCCGGATATCGCTTCGCTCATCCGGGCTACGGGACTATTGTGCCGGCCCGGACCAACCCGGCCGCCAGCGGAGTGAAGCAGTTCACAAGCAGGATGCGCCGGGAGGGCTAGTGTTCGCCAATAGCGTGGCGTGATGTCCGCCCGGGCGGCCATCCGCTTTGCGAGCGTCCTTCAACAGAAAGGGCAAGCCATGAACCGCTTTTCGTGGACGATTTCCCGCTCATCGCTGATTGTAACGCTGATCGTGGCCGCGGCACCGCTTGCGCGCGCTGACGTGATCATGGACTGGAACGCCAAAGCCGATGCGATCGCCGCCGAGAAACAGATTCTTCCGGCGCCGCACAGCCGCGCCTTGTCCATGATGCACGTTGCAATGTTCGAGGCCGTCAATGCGATCGACCGCCGCTACGCGCCTTACAAGATCTCGTTGTCCGCGGAGCGTTCGAGCTCGCGGGAAGCCGCGGGGGCAGTTGCGGCTCACGACGTGCTGCTGTCGATCTATCCGGGCCTCAAGCCGGACCTGGATGCGACACTGACGAACGCGCTGACGCCGATTGCCGAGGGCGAGTCCAAGAGCGCCGGCATCGCGCTCGGGAAAGAAGCTGCGGCGCAGATCATCCAGCTTCGCGCGAACGATGGCAGCGCCGCCGTGGAAACGTACCGGCCCCGGACCACACCGGGCGCCTATGTCCCAACCGTCGTCCCGCTTTTCTCGACCAGCGGTGCGGCAGCGCCGTGGGTCATGGCGTCCGGATCGCAGTTTCGCCCCGGACCGCCGCCAGCGCTCGATTCAGAGGTTTGGACCAGGGACGTCAACGAAATCCGCGAGGTCGGCGGCAGAGGCAGCCCGACCCGGACACCCGAGCAAACGACGATCGGCCGCTTCTGGTTCTTTGTCGGCGCCCGCACCTACAATCCCATCGTGAGGCAGGCCGCCTTGGCCAAGGGAATGGATCTCGTCGACTGCGCCCGCCTGTTCGCCTTGACGTCGATTGCCGGGAACGATGCCATCGTTGCCGTGTTCGACGCCAAGTACCATTACAATTTCTGGCGCCCGATCACGGCCATACGCAATGCCGATCTGACCTCGAATGCCGCAACGCCTCGCGATCCCTCCTGGCTGCCGCTTGGGGACACGCCGATGCATCCTGAATATCCCTGCGCTCACTGCATCGTCTCGGCCGCGATTTCGACCGTGCTCCAGACCGTCGTTGGAGATTTTGGCGAGTTCTCACTGACCAGCCCGACGGCGCCAGGGGTCACGCGCAAATGGTCGCGGCTCCAGGACTATAGCGACGAAGTCTCCAATGCGCGCATCTGGGCCGGCTTCCACTACCGGTTCTCGACCGAAGTCGGCAAGGACATGGGCCGAAAGATCGGTGCGCTGGTCGTCGCGACGCAGCTTCGCGGTGTGGAGGCAATGGCGGAACCGAAGCGTTAGAATGTCCGGGGCCCCGGGCATTTTTCTTTGCGTGCGGGGCTCACACCACCGCCTCACCCTCCGCCGTCGTCCTGGCGAAAGCCAGGACCCATTACCCCAGGGACGGGTTTGGCGAAGATTCGTCGATCGGTACTTCTATCGCCTTCAGTCGATAGATTCCGCGGCATGAGTCCCCGCGTTCGCGGGGACGACAGCGGTGGACATGGCCGCACCGCGTTCTCCGACTAGGTCGCACGCATGCGAAGCCTTATAACGCCGCGTGAGAACCACGAGGGTAAACATGTCTCAATCTCAAATCACGGACTGGCTGGCATCGCAGCGGCAGGCGATGATCGATCTGCTTCGCGATGTCGTGAACATCGATTCCGGCTCCTACGACAAGGAGGGCGTCGATGCGGTCGGTGCGCGGTTCGAGCGGCATTTTGCCGAGCACGGCATTCCGTGCCGGCGCGAGAGCCACGACGCCTTCGGCGACGCGATCCATGCCGAGGTGGCCAAGCCCGGCAGCAACGAGAAGCCGGTGCTGTTGATGGGACATCGCGACACCGTGTTCGGCAAGGGCGAGGCCGGGCGCCGTCCGTTCACCATCAAGGACGGCCGCGCCTATGGGCCTGGCGTCGCCGACATGAAGTCCGGTGTCGTCATGAACATCTTCGTCGCGACCGCCTTCCACAAGTTCGGCGGCAACCCGCATCCGATCAAGCTGCTGATCACCTCGGACGAGGAGATCGGCTCGCCCTCCTCCCGGCCCGTGATCGAGCGCGAAGGCCGCACCGCCCGCGCCGTGTTCAATTCCGAGCCGGGCCGCCCCACCGGCAACGTGGTCACGGGGCGCAAGGGCGGTATCTTCATGCATCTCGCCATCACCGGCAAAGCCGCGCATTCCGGCGCCAATTTCGCCGCGGGCGTCAGCGCGATCGGCGAGCTCGCGCACAAGATCGTGCATATCCACGCGCTGACGGATCTCGACAAGGGCATCACGCTCAATGTCGGCCTGGTCTCGGGCGGGCAGTCCGTCAACACCACGGCGCCTTCCGCCGAGGGCCAGATCGACCTGCGCTATGTCGATCCGGCGGATCGTGCGCGGGTGATGGACGCGATCGAGACCATCGTCGCAACGTCTTACGTGCCGGGCACGAGTGCGACGCTGACCATCAAGGGCGAGTTCGTGCCCGTGGTGCAGAGCGCGGATTCGAAGGCGCTGTTCGAGAACTACCAGGCGGCTGCAAGGGAGGCCGGCCTCACCACGCTCCAGGGCGAGTTCTCCGGCGGCTGCGCCGATTCCGGCTTCACCGCCGCCGTGGGCACGCCGACCATCTGCGGCCTCGGCCCGGTCGGCGGGCTCGCGCACACGCCGGAGGAGTATCTCGATATCGACAGCATCGTGCCGCGCGCGCAAGCGCTGGCGCTGGCGATTTTGCGGGGGTGAATGCAGGTGCCGTAGGGTGGGCAAAGCGACTTGTCCGCCGAAGCTCGTAGAGCGAAGGCGGAAGCGTGCCCACGATTTGACGGCAATTGGAACGAGATGGTGGGCACGGCAAGTGCGCCTTTGCCCACCCTACGAAACCTCCCGAGTGTCTACGAATAACTCGGCGCGTCCGGCTTGCGGAAGATGTGGATGGGATCGCCCGGGATGATCACGGGCTGGCCTGAGAACATCGCGTAGGCGTAGAGCGCGAGATAGGCGATCGCCAGCGCGCCGATGGCATAGAACGCGAAGGTCGCGACGCGCTTCATCGATCCGCTCCGTTGCCGTCCCGGCGGGAGGCTCAAGCGCTTCTAGAGCGATGAGGGGAAAAAGGCCAGCCTTCCGCGCCGGCTGCCCGCGCGATCAAAGGCCGCGCCGGCCGTGCGCGGGGACGCTTACTTCCGCAAGCCTGGCGGCGTCCTCGTCCTGATCGACCGCCACATACTGGCCGTGCCAATAGGCCAGCGCCGCGTTGCGGGTGGAATTCCTGACGTTCCTGACACGGCCGATGACGATGCCGTGCGAATGTCGCTCCACGATCTCCTCGACCTCGCAATCGAAGGCCGACAGCGCGTCGACGAGCAGCGGAACGCCCGAGACCGCCGTCACCCATTTGGCGCCTTTGAAACGGTCGGCGCCCTTCAGCCCGCCCTTGCCGGCAAAGCGTTCGGCGACATCGAGCTGGTCGGCGTTGAGGATGTTCACGCCGAAAGCGCCGTGGCGCCGGATCAAGGGGAAAGACGAGGCATCGCGGTTGATGCTGACCAGCAGCGTCGGCGGCTCGACCGACAGCGAGGTCACCGAGGTCACCGTCATGCCGGTGATGTCCTTGCCCCGCCCGGCGGTGATGACGCTGACGCCGCCGGTGAGATGGCGCATGGCGCCGCGGAAATCGGCGGACGAGACGGGGATTTCAGTCATGAGATCGCGAGGCACTACATTCATGGCATGGTCCCCGAGGCGGGGTTCCCTTGTATTTAGGTACGATCGTCCGCCGACAACAGGTGGCTCAGGATCGAGCCTTCCAAACCCGCAAGCTCGGCCGAGCCGCGCTGGCGCGGCCGGCTCGCGTGAACCACGACATCATGGGCGATGCGACCCTCCTCGATCACCAGCACCCGGTCGGCCAGCGCCACGGCTTCGGCGACGTCATGGGTCACCAAAATCGCGGTAAAGCCCTGGTCGCGCCAGACACGCTCCAAAAGGCGCTGCATCGAGATCCGGGTCAGCGCATCCAGCGCACCGAGCGGCTCGTCGAATGCCAGCACACGCGGACGCGAGACCAGCGCACGGCCGAGCGCGACGCGCTGCTTCTGTCCGCCCGACAGCACCGAGGGCCACTGGTCGCGCTTGTCGGCAAGCCCGACCTCGGTCAGCGCCTTCTCGGCGCGTGCATGGGCATCTTGCGAAGCACGATCGCGGCCGAGGCCGACCTCGACATTGGCGAGCACGCGGGCCCAGGGCAGCAGCCGCGGCTCCTGGAACATGACGCGGATGTCCTCGGGCTGGATGTCTTTTGGCGGGAAGTCTTGGCCGAAGCTGATGCTGCCGGCGTCGATCTTGTCGAGGCCCGCGATCAAGCGCAGCAGCGTGCTCTTGCCGCAGCCGCTCTTGCCCACGATGGCGACGAACTGGCCGGCGGGGATGTGCAAATCGATGCCGCGCAGCACCTCGTTGTCGCCGAAGGATTTGCGCAGGCCCCGGATGCTGAGCGGTAGGCCGCTGCTCTGCACCTGGCGTTCGCCTTGCCGCTCCTCGCGCACGACGCGGGCGTGAGGCGCAAAGCTGGCGCGGCTGGCGAGCTCGGTTTCCGGAAGGGAGGTACGAACGGCTGTCTGCATGTGATTCCCAGTATCTCTGCTCAATTTTTCTGGAAGGCGGGGTGCCAGGAGAGCGTCGCCCGCTCCAGCACGCGGGAGGCGCTGTCGGCGAGCTTGCCGAGCAGGGCATAGATCAGGATCGAGAGCACGACGACGTCGATCAGCATGAACTCGCGGGCCTGCATCGCCATGTAGCCAAGCCCTGAGGACGCCGCGATGGTCTCGGCGACGATCAGGGTCAGCCACATGATGCCGAGCGCGAAGCGGATGCCGACGAAGATCGACGGCAGCGCGCCCGGAAAGATCACGCGGCGGAACAGTTCGCCGTCGGTCATGCCGTAGATGCGGCCCATCTCGATCAGTTGCGGATCGACGGTGCGGATGCCGTGCAGCGTGTTGAGATAGATCGGGAAGAACACGCCCAGCGCCACCAGGAACAGCTTCGCGCTCTCGTCGATGCCGAACCAGAGGATGACGAGCGGGATCAGCGCCAGATGCGGCACGTTGCGCACCATCTGTAACGTGGTGTCGGTCAGCTTCGCCGAAAGTTCCGACAGGCCGTTGGCGAGGCCGAACGCGAAGCCGATGCCACCGCCGATCAGGAAACCGATCGAAGCACGCCAGAACGAGACCCAGATGTTGCGGACGAGCTCGCCGGAAAGCAGCAGCTTCCAGCCGGCGAGCACGACGTCGCTCGGGGCCGGCAGCACCCGCGTCGGCACGAAGCCCGTCACGCTGGCGACCTGCCAGAGCGCGATGATGGCGAGCGGCACGATCCACTGGATCAGGCCATCGACCCGCGGCAGACGGAAGCTGCGCGGGAGTGAAACGCTGTCGATCACGCTCATGACTGCGACACCCTGTGTTGCGGGCGGAAGTCGCTGCCGACCGTCTCGCCGAACGGACCGCCGTTGAAGTGCAGCTTCGTCACGTTGGAGAGCTGCTCCAGCGAGAGCAGCGGGAACACCAACTCGGCGAAGCGATAGGCCTCCTCCAGATGCGGATAGCCCGACATGATGAAAGTATCGATGCCGATCTCCTGATACTCCCTGATGCGGGCCGCGACGGTCTCGGCGTCGCCGACCAGCGCCGTGCCGGCACCGCCACGCACGAGGCCGACGCCGGCCCAGAGGTTCGGGGCGATCTCCAGCTTGTCGCGCTTGCCGCCATGGAGCTGCGCCATGCGCTGCTGGCCGACGGAATCCATGCGGGCAAAGTTCTTCTGCGCCAGCGCGATGGTGTCGTCGCTGACATGCCTGATCAGCTCGTTGGCGGCGCGCCAGGCTTCCTCATTGGTCTCGCGAACAATGACATGAAGGCGGATGCCGAACGAGAGCTTGCGGCCGCGCGCAGCTGCAACCGCCCTCACCTTCGCGATCTTCTCGGCGACCAGGGCCGGCGGCTCGCCCCAGGTGAGATATTTGTCGACGGTGTCGACGGCGACGTCGATGCCGGCGTCCGAGGAGCCGCCGAAATAGAGCGGCGGGCGCGGCGACTGTACCGGCGGGAACAGCAGCTTGCCGCCCTCGACGTGGATGTGCTTGCCCTCGACGTTGACCGTCTTGCCGGCGAGCAGGTCGCTATAGACGCCCAGGAACTCGCGGGTGACCTCGTAGCGTTCGTCATGGCCGAGGAAGACGCCGTCGCCCTTGTTCTCGACGGGATCTCCGCCGGTGACGACGTTGACGAGCAGCCGGCCACCCGTGACGCGATCGAGCGTCGCGGTCATGCGCGCGGCGACACTTGGCGATTGCAGGCCGGGACGAACGGCGACGAGATAGCGCAGCCGCTCGGTGAACGGCGCGACGCTGGAGGCGACGATCCAGGAATCCTCGCAGGACCGCCCCGTCGGCAGCAGCACGCCGAAATAGCCGAGCTGGTCGGCGGCCTGCGCAATCTGGCGCAGATAGTTGAAGTTGACCTCGCGGCCGCCGACGCCCGTACCGAGATAGCGGCCGTCGCCGTGGGTCGGCAGGAACCAGAGGATGTTGGTGTTGGGTTGCTTGCTCATGACCTTGCTCACGAACCGGACTTCCGAGCGACGTCGGAAATCTTGATGGATTTGGGGATGAGGCCCAGCGCGAAGAACGCATCGGCCACCTGCTGCTGATCGGCGATGACGGCATCGGTGATGGGCTTGATGCCGTAGGACTGCCGCTTCAAGGCCACCTCGACGACCGGAACGGACAGACCGATCGCGGGCGCGAGTTGCTCGGCCACGGCGTGGATATCGCCCTTGGCCCAATCGTCGACCGTGCTGAGCTCGGCGAGCACGACGTCGACGATCTTCGGATTGGCATCGAGGAATTTCTTCGAGGCAAAGTAGAACTGGTAGTTGGCGACGATGCCGGTGCCGTCCGCGAGCGTGCGCGCGCCGGTGGCCGCTTCCGCGGCCGCCTGGAACGGATCCCAGATCACCCAGGCATCGACCGCGCCGCGCTCGAAGGCGGCGCGCGCATCGGCCGGCGCCAGGAATACCGGCTCGATCTCGGAATACTTCACGCCGGCCTTCTCCAGCGCCTTGACCAGGAGATAGTGGACGTTGGAGCCCTTGTTGAGCGCCACCTTCTTGCCCTTGAGGTCGGCGACCGACTTCAGCGGACTGTCCTTCGGCACCAGGACCGCCTCGCCCTTCGGTGCCGGCGGCTCATAGGCGACGTACTGGATCGGCGCACCGGCGGCCTGCGCGAAGATCGGCGGGGCTTCGCCGGTGTTGCCGAAATCGATCGCGCCGACATTGAGCGCTTCGAGCAGCGGCGGGCCGGAGGGGAATTCGGTCCACACCACCTTGTAGCCGTCCGCGGCGAGCTTCGGCTCGAGCGTGCCCTTGCTCTTGAGCAGCACCAGCTTGCCGTATTTCTGGTAGCCGATGCGGACCACCTTGTCCTGACCGTAGGAGGTGCCGACCGCGGCGGCGACGATGCCGATCGACAGCATGATGGCCGCGATCAGACGTTGAATGATACGCCTCATGTTCAAACCCCTGTGTGTGGGAAGGCTGGTCGGCACGATCAAGCTGCCGGATTGCGCCAGACGATGTCGCGGATCGCGATCGGCTTGGGGATCAGGCCGAGCTTGTAGAAGCGATCGGCGACGCCCTGCTGGGTCGCGACGATGTCGTCGGTGACGGGGCCGACCACGAAGGACGAGCGGTTGGCCGCGATAGTCTGGATCTCCAGCGGAATGCCGGTCACCGCGGCGAGAGACTTCGCGACCTCGTCACGGTGCTGCTCGGCCCATCTGGCGGTCGCGGTGGTGACGTCGACGATCTGCTGCAGGATCGCGCCGTGGTTCTTCGCGAAGTCGCGGTTGGCGATGTAGAAAGAATTGGTCTTGGTGACCTCGCGCGCGTTGATCAGGATGCGGCCGCTCTGTTTGGTCTCACCGATCGCGAAATACGGATCCCAGATCGCCCAGGCCTCGATGCTGCCATTGGCAAAGGCGGGGCCTGCGTCCGGCGGCGTCAGATAGACCGGCGTGATGTCGGCATAGGTCAGGCCCGCCTTCTCCAGCGTCTGCACCACGATGTTGTGGGCGCTGGAGCCCTTGGTGAAACCGACGCGCCTGCCTTTCAGCTCGCCGATCGCGCGGATCGGCGAATCCTTCGGCACCAGAATGCCCTGGCCGTTGGTGATCGGCTGGCCCGCGGCATAGACGATCGCCGCGCCCGCGGCCTGCGCGAAAACCGGCGGGGAATCGCCGACCGCGCCGTAATCGACGCTGCCGACATTCATCGCCTCCATCATCGGCGGGCCCGAGGAGAACTCGACCCATTTCACCTCGATGCCCAGGGGCGTGAAATGTTTTTCCAGGGCGGCCTGCTGGCGCGTGATGACCAGCACGCCGTTCTTCTGGTAGCCGACACGAACTTCCTTCACCGCGCCTTGCGCGATCGCGGGCGAGGCGAGCGCAGCGGCGGCTGCGGTTCCGATGGAGAGCTTGAGAAAGTCACGACGCTGCATTCCACACTCCCGGCCGCACGCGGCCGTCATCATTCACGTTTCAGGAATGATGGTGCGGGTTGTCGGAGGTGTCGAGACGTGCGGAAAAATAGCGATGCGAACACTGCGCGCGCGGCAGCGCGCATGATTAATCTTTCAAGCGGCGGCGATGATGCAGACGGATTCTTTTCGCACGCGAATGTGAGATGCGCGGGCCTTACGCTGGCGCGGCAGGGCGCGGGACCTCAAAATGTCGAAAACAACCCCATGCACCGTAGCCGGCGATAGCCGGATCAATGGCTTACGTGGCAGGCTGTGGCGAGGGCGCGTCCTCTAAGCTAATGCCATGTCACCGGCAAATTCTGCAGCCCGCGAAACGCCCAGCCGCCGATCCGCACCGGCTCGTCGTCGGCGATCTCGAGCTGCCTGGCGCGCGCGAACACCGTCGGCAGCGCGACGTCGGCGATCATGGCGCGCGACGCCCAGGCGCCGGCGCAGAAATGCGGGCCGGCGCCGAACGCGACGCTCTTGGTCGTATCACGCCGCACGTCGAATTGATCGGCGCGATCAAAATGGGTCTCATCGCGATTGGCCGAGCCGAACATCAGGAACACGCGCTCGTCGAGCTCGAACGAGACGTCGCGGATGGACCACGGCTTCGCGATACGCCGCGGCGACATGCCGATCGGCGAGATCCAGCGGGCATATTCCTCGAACGCCTCGAGCCAGGTCACCTCGCCCTTCCGCACCAGATCGAGCTGCTCGGGATGGGTCAGGAGCGCCCACACCGTGCCGGCGATGGCCTTGCGCGGCTCATTCTGGCCGCCTGATATCGCGAGTTTGACATTTGCGCGCACGCTGTCCATCGGCATGCCGGAGGCCACGAGCACGCCGAGGATGCTCTGGTCCGGGTTCTTCGTGATCGCCGGCAGGATGTCGTCGATCGCAGCGTCGATGCCCAACGTCGCGGCATGGCAGCGCGCCTCGACCGCGGGATCGCCGGCGTAATTGGCAATGCCCTCGATCATGCCTTGCGACCACGCGTCCATGTCCTCAAAGCCGATATTGGTGAGGCCGGTGATCGACTTCAGGCATTCACCGGAGAACGGCAGCGCGAAGTCGCGCATGAAGTCGATCCGACCCGGCTCGATCGCGTCGAGGATGCGGTCGGCATGGGCCTGGAATAGCGCGGTCCAGTGCGCCTTCACCGTCCTCGGCGACACCGTCGGAAACATCGCGCGGCGCTCGACCTGATGCGCCTCGCCGTCCTTGCGCATCATGTTGTGACCCATCAGCCGGTTCATCAGGCCCGCAGGCTGGTGCGAGGAGAACACGTCGATCTGCTTCTCGGAGATCGAGATGTCGTCGCGGCTGGTCAGCAGCGTCGAGCCGAGCTGCGGCACGAACGCGATCGGCGCCTCTTTCCGCATTGTCGCAAGCATCGGATAGGGATCGGCCCAGAACGCGACAGGGTCGATGTCGATGCGCGGCGCGGTGCTCAAAGCGGCCTCCCCGGATTGTCTTATCCTTCAGGCCAGACTAGCGAACTCCGCGGCCGGCGTCTGTCCCTAGCGATAGGGACGGACTGAGCTATCGCGCCTCGGCGATCTTCGGTCCAGATGGGAGCATCTGCGCGTTGGCTGCCGAGGGGCGGCTCGACGGCGGCGCCGGGTCCGGCGACCGGGACGCGGCGTCGGGCGCGCCCGGGGACGGCCGGCGGGCACCATTTGCCGGAAGCACGATCACTTTCGCGCCGACCTTCACCCGTTCATAGAGGTCCGTGACGTCGTCATTGGTGAGCCGGATGCAGCCGGACGAAACGCGCTTGCCGATCGTAGCGGGGTTGTTGGTGCCGTGAATCCGATATTCGGTCTCGCCGAGATACATCGCGCGAGCACCGAGCGGGTTGCCGGGACCGCCTGCCATGAACCGCGGCAGATAAGGCTGACGCGAGACCATCTCCACGGGCGGATGCCAATCCGGCCATTCGGCTTTGCGGGCCACGGTCTGCTCGCCGGACCACGTGAAACCTTCGCGGCCGACACCGATGCCGTAGCGCATCGCCTGCCTGTCGTTCAGGACGAAATAGAGGAACGTGTTTCCGGTATCGATGATCACGGTGCCAGGCGCCTGGCGGCTGGCATAGTCGACCACCTGCCGCACCAATGCTCCAGGAGCATCAGCGTCGGCTTTGGGCGGTTCGGCCAGAGGCGCCGGAACCGGTGCCGGAATCGGAGCTGCAGCCGGGGCCGGAACCGCCGCTGCGGCATGAACTGGAGGCGCCACGTAGACAGGAGAGGACGATGCCCGGACGTCCTGCGCGGCCGGCTTCCGTGCCGGTTGCACGCTCGCCTGGCCGGACAGCAAACCGTACCCCAACGCGGCGACGGCCACGGTGCCAATTGCAACCCTCGCGGCCATCGGGATTGCGAGCGTCTCCGCCTTCCCACGTTTGGCCTTGGCCCGCTTAGCCATATCTTTCTCCAGGGGTCACTGTGCCTGAAGAGGTACCCAGCAAAATTTAAGAAACTTCGAAGCGATGCCGTTCAGACGGGAACCGTCGGTGATGGTTAACGCCGAACTCTCAGGGAACGCCTGAATCACCCAGACGAGCCGGCGCTTCCAGCGCTCAATGTCCTCGCCGCAAATTGTCAGATGAAGTGACGGTATTTGCCGATATTACCTCGCGGATCGCCGCGAGCAGGGCGGCATTGAATGCGTCCGGATCCTCGATCTGCGGAATGTGCCCGACGTTCCGCATGACATGAAGTGAAGCGGACGGAATGAGCGAACGCAGGTCATTTGCCTGGGCGAGCGGTGTGACGTCATCGCGATCGCCCCAGATGATCGATACCGGAAGCTCGATCCTGGCAACCTCATCGCGCGATGCGCTCAAGGCGGATCGGTCGGAGCCCGCGAAATAAAGCAACCAGTCGGCGATGTGCGACGTCGTGCCTTCCACGCGCATCGGGGCCTTCAGGATGTCGAGGGTCGCGTCGGTGGCGGCTTCCTGGCGGTAGATCAGCTTGGATAGCAGAAAACGAGTCGCCAATGGATTGGTCGCGGTCGCCGAAACGAGGAGCTGACGCACTGGACCGTAGTTCAGAATGGCCGATGCATCTGCCGGCGTCTGCGTCAGTCCAAGCGCAGCGTCGACGAGCACCAACCCGATGACGCGATCAGGATGCCGCACGACATATTCGAGGGCGGCACCGGCACCAAAGGAATGCCCCACCACAATTGCGCGCCCAGTGCCGAGCGTCGTCATCATGCCGTCGATGCGGGCCGCCTGTTCAAGGCGGCTGTAGCCGCCCTGCCTCTCGGAGTAACCGAAGGGAGGAAGGTCCGGAACGATCGGTCGATAGCCTTCATTCTTCAACGCGGCTGTCGTACGCCACCAAAGCTTGCTCCAGGCGGCAGTCCCATGAAACAGAATGACGGGAACACCGTCTTTCGGTCCCGGGTCCATGACGAACATGCGTCCATGGCCACTCTCGACGAATCTGCCGTCCGCGGGGGCCGCGGCAGCGGCGCTTTCATTCTCCCGCAGATAGGCCGCCAATCGCAACGAGGCCAGGCTCGCGATCGCGCAAGCGATGAGAACGACGACAACAAGCGCGACCCGGCGGATCCAGCACATCATCGACGACCGCATCCGGCAGTGAGGACCGGCCACACCAACCAGGCTCCATGTTCATAAAGTGATTTGACCGTACCGGTGCTACCGGTTCGCATCGCCAGGAAACCGCGGCCGGATGCGAGCAGATCACCATCGGCACCCGCAAGCCGGGCCGGGTCTCCGAACGCGACGACAATGGTCGGCGTGACAACGACGGCGGCAGCAGCCATGCCGGCGAACCAGACCGCGAGCACGGCGGCGGCACCTCCGGCAAAGGGCAGCAGACGACGGCGCGCCTTAGTAATCATAGGCATGTTCGAACTTGGCTCCGCGCGCCTCGACGGCGGCCGGAAGTGCAGCCACGGCGGAAACCTGCGTATCGTAACCCACCCTGCGCCATCCGGGCATCGACTGCACGCTGGTCTCGAAGATCTGCTTGGCTCCGCTCGGGGGCGGCAGATCCCCCGGGGGGACGAGCACCGTCGTCAAGATCCGTGTGTTGCCGGCGATCTCCGCAAACGACAGGCCCTTGGCGCCGACCTCGCGGATCACGCTGCTGAATTCGCGATAACGAGGGGTGATCATCAACACGCCCTGACGACCGTCCGTCGCCCGAACCTCGCGCAACGGCCTAATTCGGTTATCGCCGGGCAGCGCCTGCGCCGACGGAACCAGCACGATACTCGATATCTCGAGGTCGGCCGGGGACAGGCCGGCGAGCGCTTCGATGCCTTTCGCGTAGATCGACTTGGCGCCGTATTGCAGGGACAGCGAGAAGCGGCGCTCGATCGAGCGCACCGACGGCTCGAACGGAACGTCGTGCCAGAGCGCCGACAGCTTGTCGGCGAAAGGAAAACGGTACCACGGCGTCTGTTCGAGGAATTTCGCGTAGTCGTCCAACAGTGCCAGATTGAAGTCATCTTCCTTGGTGCGACCCGAACCGCGCAAGGCGACAGTCAGCGCACCGACCGTGAGTTCGTAGATTCCTTGCACCGCCATCTCGGCGGTGAAGCTCGATCCGATGATATAGTCGGTGATCATCTGATCTTGCGTCGGCGGCCGTTGCAACGAGGTCGAGCGCCGCGCACCGCAAAGGCTGGACCAAAACCCGCCAATGCTGCCGAAATAGTCGAAGGACGATTCCGACGATGCACGCGCCACGCCGGCGAGGTCGGAATAGGCGTAGACGATGTACCATTCCGGATAGGTCAGGAAGCTATCACCTTCCGCCCGCACATATTTCGCGTCGTCGATACCAAATCCGGTCGTCACACCCGCAGCTGATCCTTCCGGCTTGCAGCCGTACTGAATATTGAGGATCTCCCAGGTGCACGTCGCAGCGAACACGAGAAGGCAGAGGCCGAAGACGGCCGCGATCCGTCGAAGCCACTTCATGCCGGGCGCTTCTGTGCGGTGAAGCCGGTCGCGATCCCGAAAGCGCCAAGCGCAAGGTGCGGTACGCTGGATGCGATCTTCACGTATGTCGACGTCGAACGAATACCGTCGATGAAGATGCTGAGATCGAGATATCCGGATCCTGTGAACACGCCCATGACGCCGTCGAGGAAATAGAGTGTCCCGAACACCCTCAGGAAGAAGATCGCCGCGGATCGCGAGATCAGGGCCGCGGCGATAGCCCACGCCGCGGAGGCCAGATGCAATGCATCCTTGTAGATGTCGAGATGGAACAGCCCGAACACCCGCCCCTCGGAGTCGATGAAGGCCGGAATGTAGTCGGTCGCGGCCGCGAACAGGAGCGCCGCTCCGAGCAGACCGGCGGCCAAACGAGATCGATCCATCATCCTGCTATCCTCACGCGAAATAGGCGTCCCACATCATGTTACGGAACAATAACGACGGATCGAGCCTGCGTTTGGCCGCAATGAAGTCCTCCGTGCGCGGATAGATCGAGCGGACCTGATCGCGCCGGGCATGCAGGCGGTAAGGAAGGTAGAATGCACCACCCAGGTCCTTGACGCCTTCGATCAGCGCTTCCGTCATCGTCATCATGTCGACTTCGCCTTCGGGGCTGATCTCCTGCGAGAACGACATCACGGCCGCGATGCGCTTCTGCGGCGCGTAGGCCAGCACCGCGACCGGATCCGCGTCGACGTACCGCAAGGTGACATTGAGAAATTCAGCCTTGGCCTTCGGGATGACGGCCCGGCACAGATCGACAAAACCTGCGAAGCGATCCGGCGGCACGAAATATTCGTGCAGGATGTCGGTGCGCGTCTGGTCTCCGGACGCCAGATTGACGACCGGCTCCACCATCAGCGTGTTGCGCGTGGCTGCACCCGCAATCGACGGGCTGACGGAGGCTTCCATGAACCAGCGGAAATTCTTTGCCCATTCATGCCCGGTCTGCGCCCGGTAGACATTGCGAGCAAATCCGCTCAACGCGAAATGATCGACTGCGGCCGGTAGCGGGGACGGCTGTGTCGCGGCCGGACGATAGGTGATCAACAGCGCTTCGTCGAACAGACTCTCGCGCGCAACCGAAAGCCGGCCATAGGCCATCCGTACCGCCGGATCGGTTTCGACCGCCTTGATGAAAGCGTCCGCAAAACGCGACGGAGCCATCCGGACGTAAGACGGTTCGAGCGACATATTCGGCACCATATCGAGTTCGGCTTCGACGATCGCGCCGAACAAACCGTAGCCGCCCATCGCGAGCGCAAACAGCTCGGCGTTTTCCGTGCGCGAGCATTTCACGAGCTGGCCGTCGGCCGTCACGATCTGCACTGAACGGACCGTAGAGCCGAACGGACCGTAACGCGTCGGCCAGCCATGCGAATTGACACAGAACGTCGACCCGACGCCGAAGTCGCTGTTGGACTGCATCACGGCCGGTGAGAAACCTTGCGCGTCGAGTGCGCGGATCACCTCGAACCAGCGCATGCCGGCGCTGACGCGATACGTCATCTGCGCCTTGTCGAGCTCGATGTGCCCACCGGTCAAGGTGACGGCAACGCCATCTTTCGGGATCGATTGGCCGCCCATGGAGTGCCGCGCCGTGCCGATGGCGAAGGGACGCCCCTCCGCGGCGGCGGCGGCAATTTCTTTCCGAATTCGCCCGACGACGTCGTCAGTGGGCGATGCCTTGAAGGCGATATGCCGCGCAACCGCCGTCGGATTCAGCCGGCTGGCATCATTGATGATGGCCCGGGGAGTGAAATCGGCACGGGCCGGCACCGCGCCGGACACCGCCAGGGCAAGTCCTCCCTTGAGGACGCTTCGTCGCGATATCGTCAATCAAAATCCCCCCGACATGGTACAGCAATCCTAAACGAAAGATCGGCTACGCGCCGTCTCCATATCTACGTCGGTCAACCGGCACGGCTCGAGGTGCAAGACGCAACAAAATGAAATGCGTCGGGATGAACGCGAGCAGCGGAAGACCAATCATGAGGCCGGCCAGCCAGACCAGCGGCGGCACGAAGGCCTGGGGAGCGGCATCACTCGGCCCGAAGACGTAGTTGATGTTGACCGGCGTCATGCCGGGATTGGGGGTCGGCGATGGCATCAGGAAATAACAGACGAGCAGGAGCACCCACGCCAGCACGCTCCACCTGAACAATGCGCGTGGGTCATAACCTAGCCGCCAGATCAGGAAGACAAGCAGCAGCGGCAACCAGCCGTGGAAGCCGGACAGAAAGCGGAGGAAGAGCGAGTGCTCCGAGATGAACATGTAGTCGGTCATGCCGACCAGCGAGTAGCCGCTGAAACGGGCGACGAAGTCCAGCACCCAGAATGCTTGCGGCAGCAAAAGGCCCACGGCGCACATCGAGATCAGCAGCGCACTTTCCGTCCATATTCCGATCAACGTCAGGATCAAGCTGACGTCGCAGAAATAGAGAAAATTGGTCGGGCCGTACCAATAGACATAGACGGGCACCAAAACAGCCATGAAGGCACTGAACGCGATCTTGACCGACAGCGGAACACGTACGAGCTTCTGTTCCGCAGCCATGGCGGCGAGGGACATTGCGGCAAGCCTCTTCAATCACCGGATCAGCGTCGTTACGTTGTATTCGGTAAACAGAGGTTGCATATCGCAACTCGAAATTGAACAGCGCTCTGGATTTCGCAAAGATTCGGTTAATGCCGGTTTTGAGCCGTCGCGAATCGTCAGGTTTGTCTGAAGATTAGCAAAGCCGCATTTCGTATCGGCGAGCGGGGATGCTGATCGTCGGCTCCGCTATCGGAGCAGGTATCGCGAACTCCAAGCTCCCCTCAGTTCAGGCCGTGAGGCCCCGCGAGCAGACCCAGCACGATCGAAAACAATTCGTTCTGCGAGGAGATGCCGAGCCGCTGATAGGCGCGCTTGCGGTAGGTCAGGGTCGAATGCAGGCTGATGCCGAGTTCTTGCGAGATTGCCTCGGAGCTGAAACCGAGCAGGATGCGGCGGCAGACCTCCTGCTCACGCGGTGTCAGCGTGGAGAGCGGCGCGCGCGTGGCGAACAATGTGGCGAGGTTCTGGTCAGGCGTCGCGGTCGCGGTCTGTTGGAAGTGGCGGGCGACGCTGGCGCCGATCGCCGGTGCGATCGCCTGCAGCCGCTCGCGCTGGGCGGCACTGAAACGGCCCTGGGCCGTGATGCGGTAGAAATTGACATAGAAGCAGGTGCCGCCGGTCCAGATCGCGGTCGCGCATTTGTCGACGATGCCGGAATCGTGGAAGAAGATCTTGCGGTAGCGCGCACCATACATGCGCGGCGCGAACGACGGCAGCATGATCGGCGCAGGGCCCTCACCTTCGAACAGCGCATCGCGGTTGGGATCGGATTCGTGGAACTGTCCGGCATAGGCCGCGCCGAGATCGCCGCCGATCGGGATGTTGCCGGCATCGAGCAGGCAGGTCGCGGTACCGGCACGGCTCAGCGCGAACACCATGCAATGGCCGACATCGGCGTGGCGGCGCAGCGTGTCGATCAGGACTTTTGGGAAATCGGGGCGGCCGATGGCGAGCACCGCGGGCGCGATATCGCCTGCCGCTGCAGTTGTGGACGTCCCGCAAGGGCGCATCGTCTTCTCCCTGTCGCTTTTGACGTGGTCTACCAGCAATGGCGGCGCGCCGGAAGGCCGCCCTGCGTGGCAGATTGCGCGAACGTCGCTGAGCCGAATGGACCGTAGCCGCTCGAAATCACTTTCTTCGCAGAATCTGGTCCATTGTCTTTCCCCGGGCCAGTTCGTCGATCAGCTTATCCAAGTAACGGATTTCCCGCATCGTTGGCTCCTTGATGTCCTCCACTCGAACGCCACACACCGCGCCTCTGATGAGGGCGCGCGAGGGGTTGATTGCAGGGGCCTCTGCAAAGAAGGTCTCAAAATCCGTCTGTCCTTCCAGTTGGACTTGCAGCTCCTTCGGACCATAGCCCGTCAACCAAGAGATGATCTGATCGACCTCGGCCTTCGAGCGCCCTTTCTTCTCCGCCTTCGCAACATAGAGCGGGTAAACGCTGGCGAAGCTGGTCGTGTAGATCCGGTGCTTTGGCAACGGAGCCCCCTACCCCGCCGCCGCCTTCGCCGGAGCGACACTGATCGCCAGCTTGCCGTAGCGGTCCGTAAAGGCCTCGGTGTCGATCTCCTCCAGCTTGATCTCGCCGCTCATCACGCCCTGCTTCCAGGCTGCCTGCGCCGGGTCGTTCTGGAACTCCGGCATCACCTCGCGGCCGAACAGCTCCAGCGATTCGCAGATGTGCTCGTGGCTGTTCTTGCCGGCTTGGTTGAGCAGGATGACCTGGTCAATATGCGAGGACTGGAAGCGCTTCAGCTTCTTGCGGATTGTCTCCGGAGAGCCGATCAGGCCGCCGCGCAAGGCTGCCTCCTGCGCCTCCGGATTGTCGCGCTTCCACTTGTTGTACTCGTCCCACATGTTGACGGTGTAGGGCGCCGGACGCTGGCGGTTCTGCGAGGCGCCGTAGAAGCGCAGCGCGAACTGGAAGAAGGTGGCACCGTCGGCGCGCGCACGCGCCTCCTCGTCGGTCTTGGCGCACATGAAGAACGAGACCAGCGCCATGTTCGGGTTGATCTGATAGTCCGCGAGCTTGTGCAGCCGCTTGGTCATCGCGTTGTAATAGGCGTAGACCCAGGCGTGGGCGGCATCCGCACTGACGAACTGGAAGCCGAGCGCGCCAAAGCCGTGGCGGCCGGCGCGCTCGATGGTCGGCAGCTGCGAGCAGGCCATCCATAGCGGCGGATGCGGCTTCTGCACCGGCTTGGGCACGACGTTGCGCAGGGGAATGTCGAAATACTTGCCGTGGTGCTCGGAGCCCGCATCCCTGAACATCGGGAAGATCGCGGCAACCGCCTCCTCGAACACCTCCTTCTTGGTCTCCATGTCGCGGCCGAACGGCGTCAACTCGGTGATGGACGCGCTCTCGCCCATGCCGAACTCGCAGCGGCCGTTGCTGAGCAGATCCAGCACCGCAACGCGCTCGGCAACGCGCGCCGGATGATTGGTGGTGAGCTGCAGGATGCCGTGTCCGAGCCGGATGTTCCTGGTGCGCTGGCTCGCCGCGGCGAGGAAGGATTCCGGCGAGGGCGAGTGCGAATATTCCTCGAGGAAGTGATGCTCGACCACCCAGGCATGGTCGTAGCCGAGCTTGTCGGCAAGCTCCATCTGCGAGAGCGCGTTCTGATAGAGGGCGAGCTCGTCGCCCGCCACCCAGGGCCGCGGCAGCTGCAGCTCGTAGAAGATGCCGAACTTCATGACGCCTCTCCCAAATCTCTCAGATTGTTCTTGTTACTTTCATCTTAGTGGACGAGGCCCCGCTGTCCATCACGGTGCAATTTCCGCGTCACGAGACAAGCCGGATTTACCCAACGCTAACTTGAGTCTACGATACGAATCAGTGCGACAAAATGTGTCGTAATACGTGTTGATTCATATCAAGCGAGCCATGGTAGGGCTCGTTCACGTAAGCTGCCCGTAAGGCAACGGCCCGGATGCCGTTTTGATTCCAACGAGATTCAGTGAGACCGAATATGTCGGCCCCTGGCGACGATACGACTGACCATACGCGCCGACGGCGCATGGAGATTTTCGCGTTCCTGTTCCTGACGGCGGTCGTGATGCCCGCCCTCGCGGTCGGGACCGTCGGCAGCTACGGGCTGGCCGTGTGGATCTACCAGATGTTCGCGGGCCCGCCCGGCCCGCCTCCGACCCCGCATTGATATCCAGAAAGGCAGGCATATGGCCCAAGCCAAACTCAACCGTCGTGCGCTAATCACGGGACAGGTGCTCGGCGCCGACCGCATCGTGCCCCCGCCCGGGTGCGAGATTGCCAGTATCGTGGTGCAGGCGCGCCCCGAGCATCTCGCGGAGGTCGAAGCCGACATCACCGCCCTCGCAGGCTGCGAGATCTACGGCCGCGACGTGCGTGGCAAGCTCGTGGTCGTGGCCGAGGCGCTGGACGCCGGCAGCCTCGGCACCATGCTCAACACCATCCAGTCCCTGCGGCACGTCTATTCCGCGGCGCTCGTCTTCCACGCCATCGAAACCGCCTAAGGGCCGGGAGAGCCATCATGACATCGCCAAAGCTCGACCGCCGCCAGATGCTGAAGCTGGAGGCTGCCGCGATCGCGGCCGCCGCTGCCGGCATGCCAGTCCCGGCGCTCGCCGCCAATCTCGCCGCCGAGCGGGAGGCGAGCGAATTGAAATGGGACAAGGCCGCCTGCCGTTTCTGCGGCACCGGCTGCTCCGTGATGGTCGCCACCAAGGACAACCGCGTGGTCGCGACCCACGGCGACATCAAGGCCGAGGTCAATCGCGGCCTCAACTGCGTCAAAGGCTATTTCCTCTCCAAGATCATGTACGGCCACGACCGCCTGACGCAGCCGATGCTGCGCAAGGCCAACGGCAAATACGACAAGAACGGCGAGTTCACGCCCGTGTCCTGGACCGAAGCCTTCGACATCATGGAGGTGAAGTGGAAGGAGGCGATGAAGAAGCGCGGACCGAACGGTGTCGCCATGTTCGGCTCGGGCCAGTGGACGATCTGGGAAGGCTATGCCGCCTCGAAACTGTTCAAGGCCGGCTTCCGCACCAACAACATTGACCCCAACGCGCGGCACTGCATGGCGTCGGCCGTCGCCGGCATGATGCGCACCTTCGGCATCGACGAGCCGGCCGGCTGCTACGACGACATCGAGGCGACCGACGCCTTCGTGCTGTGGGGCTCCAACATGGCGGAGATGCACCCCATCCTGTGGACGCGCCTCGCCGACCGCCGGCTCTCGGCGCCGCATGTCCGCGTCGCCGTGCTCTCGACCTTCGAGCACCGCTCGTTCGACCTCGCCGACATCGGCATGGTGTTCAAGCCGCAAACCGACCTCTACATTCTCAACGCCATCGCCCATCACATCATCAAGACCGGCCGGGTCCACAAGGACTTCGTCGCCGCGCATACCATCTTCAGGCGCGGCCAGACCGACATCGGCTACGGCCTGCGGCCCGAGCATCCGCTGCAGAAGAAGGCGACGGGCGCGGCGAAGGCCAACGACTCCACCGACATGAGCTACGACGAATTCGTCAAATTCGTCTCGGACTACACGCTGGAGAAAGCGGCGGAGATGTCCGGCGTGCCGCTGAACCGCCTCGAGGCGCTGGCCGAGCTCTATGCCGACCCGAAGACCAAGGTGGTCTCGTTCTGGACCATGGGCTTCAACCAGCACACCCGCGGCGTCTGGTGCAACAACCTCGTCTACAACATCCATCTGTTGACCGGAAAGATCTCCTCGCCGGGCAACAGCCCGTTCTCGCTGACCGGGCAGCCTTCCGCCTGCGGCACCGCGCGCGAGGTCGGCACCTTCTCGCACCGCCTCCCCGCCGACATGGTGGTGACCAACAAGGAGCACCGCACCAAGACCGAGCACCTCTGGCTGCTGCCGGAAGGCACCATTCCCGACAAGCCCGGCGCCCACGCCGTGCTGCAGAGCCGGATGCTGAAGGACGGCCTGATCAACGCCTATTGGGTGCAGGTCAACAACAACCTCCAGGCCGGCCCCAACTCCAACGAGGAGACCTATCCGGGCTTCCGCAATCCCGACAATTTCATCGTGGTCTCGGACGCCTATCCGTCGGTGACGGCGCTGGCTGCCGATTTGATCCTGCCGACCGCGATGTGGGTGGAGAAGGAAGGCGCTTACGGCAATGCCGAGCGGCGCACGCAGTTCTGGCATCAGCTCGTCAACGCCCCCGGCGAGTCGAAATCCGATCTCTGGCAGCTCATGGAGTTTTCCAAGCGCTTCAGGATCGAGGAGGTCTGGCCCGAGGAGCTGATCGCCAAGAAACCCGAGGTTCGCGGCAAGACCCTGTTCGACGTGCTCTACAAGAACGGCCAGGTCGACAAATTCCCGACCTCCGAGATCGAGGAGGGCTACGCCAACGAGGAATCCAAGGCATTCGGCTTCTACGTGCAGAAGGGGCTCTTCGAAGAATACGCCTCGTTCGGCCGCGGCCACGGCCACGACCTCGCGCCGTTCGAGACCTATCACCGCGAGCGCGGCCTGCGCTGGCCTGTCGTCAACGGCCAGGAAACCAAATGGCGCTTCCGCGAGGGCAGCGACCCCTACGTCAAGCAGGGCACCGACGTGCAGTTCTACGGCTATCCGGACGGCAAGGCGCGCATCTTCGCCCTGCCCTACGAGCCGCCGGCGGAATCGCCCGACGGCGAATATCCATTCTGGCTCTCGACCGGCCGCGTGCTGGAGCACTGGCATTCCGGCACCATGACGCGCCGGGTGCCCGAGCTCTACAAGGCCTTCCCCGAGGCCGTGTGCTTCATGCACCCGGACGATGCGCAGGAGGCCAAGCTCCGTCGCGGCGACGAAGTGAAGGTGGTCTCGCGGCGCGGCTTCATCCGCGCCCGTGTCGAGACACGCGGCCGCGACCGGCCGCCGCGTGGGCTGGTCTTCGTGCCGTGGTTCGACGAATCCAAGCTGATCAACAAGGTGACGCTGGACGCCACCGATCCGATCTCGCTGCAAACCGACTACAAGAAATGCGCCGTGCGCATCGAGCGGGTGTGAGCCATGATGAAGCGACTTGGCATTGCCGTGCTGGCGCTCGCGATTGCCGCGGGTGCGAGCGCGCTGACCGCGCAGACGCTCAATTCGGGCCTGCGCGGTCCGACCCCGCTTAACGACGAAGGGCCGGCGCCGACGATGCTGCCGAACCGCAACACCTCCGAGAAGGAGGTGCGCAACTATCCGGAGCAGCCGCCGGTGATCCCGCATACGATCGACGGCTACCAGATCGACCTCAACGGCAACAAGTGCCTGTCCTGCCATGCCCGCGCGCGCACGGCGGAGTCGCAGGCGCCGATGGTCTCGATCACCCACTTCATGGACCGCGACGGCCAGTTCCTGGCCTCGATCTCGCCGCGGCGCTTCTTCTGCACGGAGTGTCACGTGCCGCAGAACACCGCCAATCCGCCCGTGAGCAACGACTTCGTCGACATCGACACGCTGCTCTCGCGCGCAAGCCCCGGTGGCCGCCGATGAGCGCGACCACGGAGGAGTCCAAGCCCAGGCGCGGCTTCATCGCGCGAACCTGGAGCTTTGTGCTCGAGCTCTGGGGCGTGCTGAGGCGCCCGAGCTCTGTGTTCGCGCTCGGCACGCTGGTGCTCGCAGGCTTCGTGGCGGGTGTCATCTTCTGGGGCGGCTTCAACACCGCGCTGGAACTGACCAACACCGAAAAGTTCTGCACCGGCTGTCACGAAATGAAGGACAACGTCTATGCGGAGCTGAAGTCCACCATCCACTTCTCCAACCGCTCCGGTGTCCGCGCCACCTGTCCGGACTGCCACGTGCCGCACAACTGGACCGACAAGATCGCGCGCAAGATGCAGGCTTCCAAGGAAGTCTGGGGCAAGATCTTCGGCACGATCGACACCCGCGAGAAATTCGTGGATCACCGGCTCGAGCTGGCCGCGCATGAATGGGCGCGCTTCAAGGCCAACGATTCACTGGAATGCCGCAACTGCCACAGCGCGGATTCCATGGACATCACGAAGCAGTCGCCGCGGGCCTCGGTTGCCCATCAACGCTACCTGTTCAGCGGCGAGAAGACCTGCATCGATTGCCACAAGGGCATTGCCCACAAGCTGCCCGACATGCGCGGCGTTCCCGGCTGGCAATAGCGCTTCTGCCCCCGCTTGAACCAGCGGGAGCAATGGCGCCCGCCCGTCCGGCGGGACGAGCCGGGATGCGGCCTCAGACCACGTGCAGGTGCTCGCTGCCAGCCGGAGGCTGACCGAGCAGAGCTGCAAGAGCCGCGATCGCCTCCTGGCGCGGCTCCGGCGTTGCCGCGACCGTCCTGAAATACTCGCCGGAGAAATCGGTCCAGGCTTGCTGATTGCCGCTGGGAACGCCGATCACGAGGCTCTTGCCGGACTCGATGCAATGGGCAATCAGGTCGCGCAACCCTCCGCCCTCCGCCTCGGCCTTGCCGAACTTGTTGAGAAACACGATCTCGGCGTCGGCGAGCTGGGCTTCGACCAGTTGCGCCGCTTCGAGCAGGCGCGGCGTGGACAGACGGCAGGAGGTCGCACCCGCGCCGAGATCCTCGGATATCGACATCGACCGACCGGTGGCGAGCTCGTGCAGAACCATGTCGCAACGTGTGCGACCCGGCTGCGGCACGTCCTCCTGGATCAGGCCGGCCAGGCTCTTGCCCGAGCCGCGAAGCTCGGTGACGAGACCGGCGAACCACCGGTTCACGGCCGGGCCCGAATCATAGACCAGGGCAACGCTGACGGCGGCGGAAGGCCGGGGCGCGCTATCCGCCGTATCGCGGGATTGCTGAAGCATGTCCATCACCTCGCCGCCTTCGCCTTGGCGACGTCGGCATCCTGCAGGAAGTCGATCATGCGCTGCACGGGGCCGACCTCGTCGATATGCTCGAGCATATCGCGATATCCCTCCTGCGCCTTGGGCGGCAGCTTGTGCGCGATGCCCTGGTGGCAATCGATGCAGGTCTTGCCCTGCGCGAACGCGGTCTGGTGCAGCTTGGAGGCGCGCGGCTCCTGCACCGCATACTCCATGTGGTCGAACTTGTGGCAGTTGCGGCACTCACGCGAATCCGTCGTCTTCATGCCGCGCCACACGCTCTTGGCAAGGTCGATGCGGTGGGCGTTGAACTTCTCGGGCGTGCCGATGGTGCCGAGGATCTTGTGCAGCACCTCGTTCGAGGCCTGGATCTTGCGGACGACCTTGTGGCTCCATTCCTTCGGCACGTGGCAATCCGGACAGCTGGCGCGCACGCCGGTGCGGTTCGAATAGTGAACCGTGTTGCGGTATTCGAGATAGACGTTTTCCTTCATCTCGTGACAGGAGATGCAGAACTGCTCGTTGTTCGTCATCTCCATCGCCCAGTTGAAGCCGCCCCAGAACAGGACGCCGCCGGCGAATGCGACGATGGCGATCAGTCCCCAGGCGTAGCGCGCGGTCGGCGAGAAGAACCATCGCCACAGCCGTTTCAGGCGACCCGGCTGCGCTGCTGCGACGGCGGCAGAAGTGCTGGTGTCCTGCATGTCAGCCTCACTTCGCCTGCGTCGCGTTCTGGAAGATGTTGCCGACCAGCGGCTTCGCGTCGGCCTGCGGCACGTGGCATTGCTGGCAGAAGTAACGCGTGCCGGCGACCTTATCGAGCCGCACGCCCTGGCGGTCGACGTAATGCGTCTCCGATATCTTCGGCGCGTTGACGCGGGTATTGCCGGGCCAGTCGTGGCAGCCCATGCACGCGTTGTTCTCCGTCGTGATCTGGTAGCCGTCGATCTTGTGGGGGATCAGCGGCGGCTGCTGGCGATAGGCGCGCTCGAAACCGCTCGCCGGCACGGACTGCTTGGTCACGTCGGGCGGCGCCGACATCTCGGTCAGCGGGGCCTCGCGCAGCGCCTTGGGCTGCTTGGCCTCCTGCGCAAGCGGGCCCGACACCGCGAACGGAATTGCAACTGCGACGGCGACGGCCGCCGCCGCGATCAACGGAATCAGTCGAACAAACGTCATGGGAGGTCCCTTTCAAGGACGGCCGGCTGGGAAGAGACGACGCGCGCCGCTGGCGATGGCGCGGTCATGGAGGGGTCCGGACGCGCCGCATTGCGGCCGCGCAGACCGAGATGAAAGACCTGCTTGGAGCAGACGTCGATGCAGGCTCCGCAGAGCGTGCAATCGCCCGCGATGATGACCGGCGTGGCGCCGCTGCGCTCGCCCCTGAGCGCGGGGCCGATGACATGCGGCTCCGGACAGACGGCGAAGCAATCCATGCAGTCGTTGCAGGCGGCACGGTTGTCGGCGGTGACGCGCAGCAGCGCGACCTTGCCGATCTGACCGTAGAACGCCCCGACGGGACAAAGATGGCCGCACCAACCGTGCCTGGCGACGAGGAGATCGAACACGAAGATCGCCGCCGTGCCGCCGGCGCCGAACCAGAGACCGAACACCAGCGCGCGATGCAGCGCCGTCACCGGGTTGATCAGCTCCCAGGCGATCGACCCTGATAGTGCGGAGGCCGCGAAGACCGCGCCGACGAAATAGAGCCTGAGCTCCGGGCGGATCTTGGCCGTGAAGGTGATGCCCAGCCGCCGCCGCAGCCAGGCCGCAAGATCGGTCGCCGGATTGACCGGGCAGACCCAGGAGCAATAGGTCCGGCCGCCGAACAGCAGATAGGCGGCGAGCACGATGGCGGCGCCGATCACCGAGAGGCCTTCGGGCCAATGGCGCGCCGCGAGCGATTGCAAGAAGACGAAGGGATCGGTAAGGGGCAGCGTGCCGAGCGTCATCGACGAGGCCAGCGTGCCCTTGGCGATCCAGACGCCCAGAAGCGGCCCCGACAGGAACAGCGCGAGGAAGAACAGCTGGCTCGCCCGCCGCAGCACCAGAAACCGCGAGGCGACCCAAAGTCCCTTGACCGCGCGCGCTTCGACATAAGGCCTGGCATTCGCCGTCATGGCGTGCCTCCCTCGGGTCTGCGCACCGGCAGCTTGAGCGGCGCATCGACCAGGGCTCCGCCGGCCTTGGACTTCTCTTCCCAGCCGCGCTTGTAGTGCGCATCTTGCCTCAGCGCGGCGACCTCGATCGGAAGCACCTTGATGGCGGCATCGGTCAGCACGCAGGACTTCTCGCACTTGCCGCAGCCGGTGCAGTACTCGGCGTGAACGACCGGCTCGAAGATCGCGTGCTTGGTCGTGCGCGCGTTGTGCGAGACCTCGAGCGTGATCGCCTTGTCGATGGCCGGACAGACCCGATAGCAGACGTCGCAGCGCAAGCCCTGCAGATTGAGGCAGGTCTCGCGGCTGGTGATCACCGCGACGCCCATCTTGGCCTTCGCGATGTCGGTCAGCGCATGCTCGAGCGCGCCGGTCGGGCAGGCCTTGACGCAGGGAATGGTGTCGCACATCTCGCAAGGCACGTTGCGGGCGACGTAGAACGGCGTTCCCATCGCGGGCCCGTCGGCCCAATCCGCGAGCTTCAGGGTGTCGTAAGGACAGTCGCGAACGCACAGGCCGCAACGGACGCAGGCCGCCAGAAAATCCTTCTCGGGCAGCGCACCCGGCGGCCGCAGCGTCTGCGCGGGCTTGGCCCGCGAGGACACGCCGAATGCCGTCAGCATCGTTGCGGCGACGGCTGCGCCGCCGCCGAAACGCGTCATATCCTGCAGCGCCTTGCGGCGGCGCGGATCGCGCGGGATGCCTGAGCTGGAATCCGACATGGCTCGTCCATCGAGGGTTTAGGCCGACGTCACGCGGCAGGCGCACTTCTTGAAGTCGGTCTCCTTCGAGATCGGACAGGTCGCATCGAGCGTGAGCTGGTTGGCGAGCTGGCTTTCGTCGAAGAACGGGAAGTAGACGAGGCCCCGCGGCGGCTTGTTGCGGCCCTTGGTCTCGACCCGCGTGACCACCTCGCCGCGCCGCGTCTGGATCTTCACCGGCTGTCCGCGCAACAGCTTGCGCTCGGCCGCGTCGTCCGGATGCATGAACAGCGTCGCGGCCGGCACGGCACGGTGCAGCTCGGGGACGCGGCGCGTCATCGAGCCGGAATGCCAGTGCTCCAGCACGCGGCCGGTGCACAGCCACAGATCGAACTCCTTGTCGGGCGTTTCGGCCGCCGGCTCGAACGGACAGAAGATGATGCGCGCCTTCTTGTCCGGCTTGCCGTAGAACGACACGCCCTCGCCCGGCTTGACGTAGGGATCGTAGCCCTCGCGGAAGCGCCAGAGCGTCTCCTTGTTGCTGACGACCGGCCAGCGCAGGCCGCGCGCCTGGTGATACTGCTCGAAATCCGCCAGATCGTGGCCGTGACCGCGGCCGAACTTGGCGTACTCCTCGAACAGGCCCTTCTGCACGTAGAAGCCGAATGCGGCGCTCTCCGAATTGTCAAAGCCCTTCTGGCATTCGGTGATCGGGAACTTGTTCACCTCGCTATTGGCATAGAGCACGTCGAACAGCGTCTTGCCGCGCACCTCCGGCTTCTTGGCGATCAGCTCCTCCGGCCACACTTCCTCGATCTTGAAGTACTTGGAGAACTCCATCACCTGCCAGAGATCGGAGCGCGCCTCGCCCGGCGCCTTCACCTGCTGGCGCCAGAACTGGGTGCGCCGCTCGGCATTGCCATAGGCGCCCTCCTTCTCCATCCACATCGCCGTCGGCAGGATGAGGTCCGCGGCCAGCGTAGTCACGGTCGGATAGGGATCGGAGACGACGACGAAGGCGGCCGGATTGCGATAACCGGGATAGCCCTCCTCGTTCATGTTCGGGGCCGTCTGCATGTTGTTGTTGCACTGGACCCAATAGGCGTTGAGCTTGCCGTCCTTCAGCATCCGGTTCTGCAGCACGGCATGGTAGCCGATGTTGCCCGGGATGGTGCCCTCGGGCAGCTGCCAGACCTTCTCGGCCGTCTCGCGGTGCTTCGGGTTGGTGACGACCAGATCGGCCGGCAGGCGATGGGCAAAGGTGCCGACCTCGCGCGCGGTGCCGCAGGCCGAGGGCTGGCCGGTCAGCGAGAACGGGCCGTTGCCGGGCTCCGAGATCTTACCCATCAAGAGGTGCACGTTGTAGATCATGTTATTGACCCACGTGCCGCGTGCATGCTGGTTGAAGCCCATCGTCCAGTAGGAGACGACCTTCTTCTTGGGATCGGCATAGAGCTTTGCGAGCCGTTCGAGATTCTCCTTCGGCACGCCCGACATCTTGTGGGCGTAGTCGAGCGTATAGGGCTCGAGCAGCCTCTTGTACTCGTCGAAGCCGATCTTGTCCTTGAAGCCGGCCGGATCGAGCGCGCCGTCCTTGCCGGCCTTGTGCGAGGCGTTGAGCGCCTTGATCTCGAGCGCGTGCGTCGGCCGCAATCCGTAGCCGATGTCGGTGACGGTCGATGCGAACTCGACGTGCTTCTCGACGAAGTCCTTGTTCGTCGCACCGGAGTTGACGATGTAGTTCTGGATGTAGTTGAGGATCGCCATGTCGGTCTGCGGGGTGAACACCAGCGGATTGTCGGCGAGCTCGAACGAGCGGTGCTCGAAGGTGGAGAGCACGTGGACCTCGCAGCCCTCGTGCGTCAGACGGCGGTCGGTCAGGCGCGACCACAGGATCGGATGCATCTCCGCCATGTTCGAGCCCCACAGCACGAACGCATCGGCGTGCTCGATGTCGTCGTAGCAGCCCATCGGCTCGTCGATGCCGAAGGTGCGCATGAAGCCGGTGACGGCCGAGGCCATGCAATGGCGCGCGTTCGGATCGAGGTTGTTGGAGCGGAAGCCGGCCTTGTAGAGCTTTGCGGCGGCGTAGCCTTCCCAGATGGTCCACTGGCCCGAGCCGAACATGCCGACGGTCGAGGGGCCACCGGCCTTCAACGCGGTCTTCCATTTCTCGGCCATGAGCTTGAAGGCGTCGTCCCACGAGATCGGCGTGAACTCGCCGTTCTTGTCGAACTTGCCGTTCTTCATGCGCAGCATCGGCTGGGTCAGCCGGTCCTCGCCGTACATGATCTTGGACAGGAAGTAGCCCTTGATGCAGTTGAGGCCGCGATTGACCGGCGCATCGGGATCGCCTTGCGTCGCCACGACCTTGCCGTTCTTGGTGCCGACGATCACGCCGCAGCCGGTGCCGCAGAAGCGGCACACGCCCTTGTCCCAGCGGATGCCGTCGGTCTTGCCCGGCTGCGCGATCGCCGCATCCGGCAGCGTCACACCGATGGTCGAGGCGGCAGAAACCGCTGCGGCTGCCTTCAACGCATCGCGGCGGGTCGCCGTGGCTTCATTTCCGTTCGTCAACTTCGTAACCATCGTCGGTCTCTCCGGCTCAACGAATCTCAAATTGCGGAAGGGCGCGCGTGCGCGCCGGAATTCTGGCAGAGGCCGCCGCAGCAGGCGGCCGGCTCGGTCTCGATCGCGCTCTCGTCGTCGGGCGCATCGAAGGCGTGAAAGATCAGCGAGGCACTCACGACGCCCGGCAGGCGATGCATCGCGGCGATCTGGTCGATCGCCAGCGAGGCCGGCGTATCGACGACGGTCAGCGCAAGCCGGTTCTCGCCGGATACGGCCTCGAGCTCGACGCCGGGCAGCGCCAGGATCCGGTCCGTCAGACCGCCCGCGGCATCCGGTGCGAGATAGACGGCAACGCCGCAGATGTTGGTGGATTCAGCCATTGTGCACGACCAGGTTTGCAAGTTCGGATACCAGCGCGATCCGGTCGCGCGGCGCGAGCGCGATGGCTTCGACCGGGCAGACCGGGATACAGTCGCCGCAGCCGGTGCAGGCCGCGGCATCGATGACGGCGCCGAGCTTCTCGCGCGCGAGAATGCGGATGGCGGAATGCTCACAGGCTTCGACGCAGCGGCGGCAGACCACACCGTGTCTTTCGACGCAGGCGCTCGCGCTGGAGACGGTCGCCACCTGTTCGGGGCACGACTCGTTCACGCGCGGCGCAAGCGCGTCGCGGCCGGATGCGAAAGGCAGAACGGCAGAAAACAGTGAGCGTCGTGACATAGGTCTCGGCATATCCGAATCCTCACGGGCAGACCCGTGTTGAGGAATTTTCCAGGAGAATGCGCCCCATCGGGCACATCTCGGTCGACGCCGTTGTCACCGCTGCGGACCATAGGTTCGCGCTGTCCATGTTGCATTGCGCTAGATCAACCGGCGTCGCGAACGCGCGTAAGCAACGATTAACCTGCATGTCGTTTGCCGCACGAAATTGCGCAAACCGGGCAAGGTGTTTGCTTCACCTTCATCCCCGACGTGATGAGGCGGGTTCGCGAGCAATGAGGCGTCCACCGCAGGCCGACGACCGCCCTCAAAAGGGCGGATCTGCTGCAGCGATTTGAGGGGCGCGAGGACGGCCGCAGACGCCTCGATCTTCGCTGCTGCAGCCGTCTTGAAAGCGGGGGTCGAATGGTTAACTTGGAGCGAGGCGAATCGCCGCCTTTTCGCCCTCCCTCAAGACAGACATGCCGACATTCACCCCGCATCAGGATGCCGCTCTGAAGGCCGTTGGCGACTGGCTCAAGGCCAAGCCCGGCCGTAACGGCACACCGCCGGTGTTCCGCCTGTTCGGCTTTGCCGGCACCGGCAAGACCACGCTGGCACGGCACATCGCCGACGGCGTCGACGGCGAAGTGAAGTTCGCCGCCTTCACCGGCAAGGCCGCCCTCGTCATGCGCAACAAGGGGTGCGACGACGCCTCCACCATCCACTCCCTGATCTACCGCGCCCGCGAATCCGGCGAGGAGCAACCGAGCTTCGAATTGTGGGACGACGCTCCGGCCTCGAAGGCGAAGCTGATCGTGATCGACGAATGCTCTATGGTCGACGCCGAATTGGGGCGCGACCTGATGTCGTTCGACTGCCCGCTGCTGGTGCTGGGTGATCCCGCGCAGCTGCCGCCGATCCAGGGCGGCGGCTTCTTCACCAACACCGAGCCGGACGCGATGCTGACTGAGGTGCACCGCCAGGCGCAGGACGATCCGATCGTGCGGATGTCAATGGACGTCCGCGAGGGACGCGAGCTCGACATCGGCCGTTACGGCGACAGCGAGGTGGTCTCGCGCAAGGAGCTCGACCCTGACAGGGTCATGGGCGCCGACCAGGTCCTGGTCGGCCGCAACAACACAAGGCGCGCCTACAACATGCGGGTGCGCCAGCGCCAGAACATCGAGGACGTCTTTCCGGTCGCCGGCGACAAGCTGGTGTGCCTGCGCAACAACCGCAAGAAGGGCCTGTTCAACGGTGGCCTGTGGCGCGTGAAGTCGCGCAACACCTCGCGCTCGAAATCGCGCATCCTTTCGATGCGGCTGTCGCCCGACGAGGATTTCGGCCACAAGGTGACCAAGGTCTCGGTGCGCGCCGATTGCTTCGAGGGCGGCGTCGAGCAGATCGCCTGGGAGCAGCGCAAGCCCTATGACGAGTTCGACTACGGCTACGTGCTCACCGTGCATAAGTCGCAGGGCTCGCAATGGGACGACGTCGTGCTGTTCGACGAGAGCTTTGCGTTTCAGGACAGCCGCGCGCGGTGGCTGTACACGGGCATCACGCGGGCGGCGAAAAGGTTGAGCATCGTGGTTTAGGTGCCGAGGCCCGAGCCTCGACCTCCGCTGTCGTCCCGGACAAGCGCAGCGAAGCGGAGCGCCGATCCGGGACCCATACCCACAGGAAGATGATTGACGAAGACTCGGAGTGGGAGTTTTGCCTCACGCTCCTCCCTGGGGTTATGGGTCCCCGCGTTCGCGGGGACGACAGCGGTTATGAGGTGGCGTTGCCGCGCCTCACGCTCAGTTACTTCCCCGCTACGAAATAAAAATCCTCCCGTCCCGGCGGCGAGCCGTAGGTGAACGGCTGCTGCTCGTGCCTGGTGGCGGCCCAGACGTCGTCGCGGATGATGTCGAACAGCTTCCGGATCTCGATGCGGGGCTGCTTGATCTCGCGGGCGAGCGCGGTGGCGAACGGGCTGTTGGCACTGCCGTCGCCGTCCATCGCGGTCTCGCCGTGCTTTGCGGCATAGACCACCATGAAGCCGGCGCCGGGCTCGATGTTGGAGAAGCCCTTGTCGACCAGCTTCAGCGACAGCGTGCGCTGCATCGTCGGTGCGAACGGATTGTCGCGGCAGGCATCCAGAACCACGAGACGCATTTTTCGCGCGGCACCGACCGCAGCGATCACCTGCTCGAGAGCGACCGCCTGGGTCTCGGCGTCCTTGTCGGCGGCGAGCTTGGCATCGACGGGAACGAGATAGTTCACCCCGCCGATCTCGAAGCCGTGGCCGGCGTAATAGACCACGGCCCAGTCGGCCTTCTCCGCTTCCTCCGCGAAGGCCTTCAACGCGTCAAAGAACTTGTCGCGGGTGAGATCACTGACGGAAATCACGGTCTGGAAGCCAACGTCGCGCAGCACGCTCGCGATCAGTTTGGAATCGCGCGGCGGATTGGGCAAGGCATGAACGTTCTTGTAGGCGCCGTTGCCGATCACCAGCGCCACGCGGCGCCCGGTTGCCCCGGCCGGCGCCTGCGGCGTCAGCGCCGCGAGCCGCTCCTGCGCGACGGCACGGGCGCGGGCGACGTCGGGCTCGTCGAACTTGGTCAGCGAATAGGCGGCCGCGCGGTAATCGGCGCGCGCCTGCGCGAGATCCTTCTTCCGCTCGTAGATCTGTCCGCGGCCGGAATGCGCGCGGATGTTGTTCGGATTGATCTGGATCGCCGTGTTGTAATCCTTCAGCGCGGCATCGAGGTCGCCCTTCATCATGCTGACATCGGCGCGGTTGTTGATCGCGTAGACGTTTTTCGGCTGCCGCTCGATCAGGCCGTTGCAGTCGGCAAGGGCCTGCGCATACTTGCCCATCATGCCGTAAGTGATGCAGCGGTTGCTGGCGATCTGCGGCGCGGCCGGGTCGATCTTCTCGGCCTCCGCGAAATCGGCGATCGCGCCGTCGAAATCCTTCATCAGCGTGCGCGCGCGGGCGCGATTGGTCCAGCCGAGCAGGAATTTCGGCGTGTATTTGATCGACAGGCTGAAATCGTCGATCGCGCTTTGCAGCGCGCCGCGGCGCGCGTAGATGACGCCCCGATTGTTGTAGGGGACGCCGTAGGCCGGGCGCTTCTGAAGGGCGAGGTTGTAGTCCGCCATGGCGAGGTCATCCTGGCCCTTGCGCTCATAGGCGAGGCCGCGCAGGTTGAGAGCAATGACGTAGTCCGGATCGAGATCGACCGCGATGGACAGGGTCTCGATCGCGTGGTCGTAATCGCGCTTGTTGATCAGCGTGTTGCCGCGCACGGAGAGCGCGATGGCCTTGTCCTTGCCGCTGAGCGTGTCGGCCTTCAGCAGATTGTCGCAAGCGCTCGCGCGGGCCTGGGCCTCCGCCTGGCGGTCGCGGCAGAGGGTGAGATCGTCGGCCTGCGGGTCGGCCGCCGCGCTGAACAGGCCGGCGGTCAGGATGACGAGGGTCAGGGAAACGACGCGCAGCATGGGTCAGGCCTGCTCCAGCCAGATTCTTCTTAAGTCGATCATCGATCGCACCGGTTCATCTAGCGCGGAGTTCCCGGTCTCGCCAAGCCGCAGTCGCCCGGCTATCCCGCGCGGCTCATTTCACAGACTCGTGTCCGTCCCGCCGTAACAATCGGCGCCTGCGTCCGTACCTCGGATGGTGCGAAAACGCGGGCCGGGCAACTGTTCGTCCGGCCCCGACCGCCCTAGACTGTCAGACCTTCCGAAAGAGGATCCGCCATGCGCCGACCTGCCCTCGCCTCCCTGCTCGCCGCAACCACCGCCCTTTCGCTAACCTTTGCGCTGGCCTTTGCCGCGCCGTCCCGGGCCGCGGAGGATGCGGTCGTGATCCCCGCCCCCGCCATGGATGCGGCCCCTGCGAGCGGGATGCAGACCGCCGTGATCGCCGGCGGCTGCTTCTGGGGGGTCCAGGGCGTCTTCCAGCACACCGCGGGCGTCGTCAACGCGGTCTCCGGCTATGCCGGCGGCACCAAGGCGACCGCCGACTACCAGACGGTCTCGAGCGGCCGGACCGGCCACGCCGAGGCGGTCGAGATCAAGTTCGACCCGAAGAAGATCTCCTACGGAAAAATCCTCCAGATCTACTTCTCGGTGGCGCACGACCCGACCCAGCTCAACCGCCAGGGCCCCGACGTCGGCACGCAATATCGCTCGGCCGTCTTCACCACCTCCGACGAGCAGAAGAAGGTGGCGGAGGCCTATATCGCCCAACTCAACGGCGCCAAGGTCTTCAGCAAGCCGATCGTGACCAAGGTCGGCGCGCTGGAGGCGTTCTACCCGGCGGAGGCCTACCACCAGGACTATCTGACGCTGCACCCGAACCAGCCCTACATCGCCTATAACGACCTGCCCAAGGTCGAGAACCTGAAAAAGCTGTTCGCGGATAACTACATTGAAAAGCCGACGCTGGTGAGCGCCAGCAAGGCCACCAACTGATCGCGAGATCACCGAAACAAACGGGAGACCCATGCCCGACACCAAGACGAAAACCACTGATAACAAGGTCATCAAGAGCGAAGAGCAGTGGCGGCGCGAATTGTCGCCGATGCAGTACGCGGTGCTGCGCGAGAAGGCGACCGAGCGTCCCTTCTCCGGCGAGTATGAGCACGACCACCGCGCCGGCACCTACACGTGCGCCGGCTGCGGCAATGTGCTGTTCGAGTCCGACGCCAAGTTCGATTCCGGCTGCGGCTGGCCGAGCTTCACCCAGCCCGCCGTCGAGAGCCACATCGACGAGGAGCGGGACGTGAGCCACGGCATGATCCGCACCGAGGTGCTCTGCTCCAAATGCAGCGGCCATCTCGGCCACGTCTTCCCCGACGGCCCCGGGCCGACCGGCCTGCGCTACTGCATCAACTCGGCCGCGCTGAAGCTGGAGCCGAAATAAGGTTGCGCGCGGCCCGGTTCCTTCATGGAACCCGGCCGCGCGATGTGCTTTTCTTGTCTGGCGGTGCGGCCGATCATCGCATTCGGCGGCCGCCAGGGAGGATGCCATGTCACTCGGGACCGTCCTGATCATCCTGGTGATCATCTATCTGCTCGGCGGCCTGTCCGGCCGCGTCGGCGGTTATGGCTATGGCATGGGCCATTCCGGCATGGGGATCGGCGGCGTCGTGCTGGCGGTCCTGATCGTCCTGCTGCTTCTTGGCAAACTGTAAGCCATATAAGGCATTGAAATTATTTGAATAATTTCGCCTGCGGGGCTGCCATGCGCGGATTCATCATCTCCCATCGCAGGGGTCGCATTTTTGTCAAATCGGCCTATATTAGAGGGCGAAATGGCATGTGCGGCGGGCTCGCTCGATTGCGGCCCCTGCCCTCCCAAACCCCACGCGCTTAAAGCCCCAGAGAAGATCACGAGGTCTTTGACCATGCGTCCACTGCGTCCGTTCAACTTCAACACCTCCGCCGAACTCTTCCCCGCCGCGATCCGCAAGAAGAAGCGCGCAGGCTTCACCTATCGCCGGTTCGGCACCGCGGCCGAAGCCGTGCAGTTCGCGATGGAGCAATTGCCGACGGATTCGCTGAACGGCGCCTATCTCCAGGTCGAGGAAGCGCGTTTCGACCAGAACGGCATCCGCTCGCTCTATGAGAGTGAAGCCTTCCCGTTGCCCCGCCGACCCAAGCCGGCGCCGGCCGAGACCGACGCCGCCGACGCGGCCTAAGTTTTCGCTGAGCCTTCCGATGTGCGCAGAAAGCGCGACGGCCGAAAGGCTGTCGCGCTTTCTGCGTTTTGCGGCTTTCTCTGCCGTCATTGCGAGCGCGGGGGAAACCAGCGCATTATCGACCAATGAACTCGCGGCGAGCGCTCTCAGCCGCCGCTGCTAGATTCGCGGCTGCTTGTCGAGCCAGCGGCGCAAAAGGCGCACGTTGCGCATATTGGCGCGGAACATCACGTCGAAAGCGTCGCCCGCGAACGGGACCATGCCGACCACGCCGTCGAGCGCGACATTGCCGAGCATGCGGGTGGTGATGTACCAGGGCGCGCCCAGCGCGCGGGCCTCCCGCACCAGCCACAGCGAGATCGCCGTGGTGATGATGTCGCCGACGACGGGGATCAGGCCTATCAGCCCGTCGATGCCGTAGCGGATGTTGGTGCCGGGCAGGACGAAGGCGACGTCGAGCAGCTTTGCGATCGCCTCGATCCGCGCGATCCGCTGCTCGCGCGTCAGATTGCCGAACGGGCTCCCGGCGAACGGATTGTCCTTGCCAAGCTCGAAACCGAACTCGCGAAACCCCTGCTCCAGCGTCTCGGGGCGGATTTCCCGGCCGTACTGGTCGATGATCGGCCGGCGTGCCTCGCTGCCGGAAGAGGTCGCGCGCGAGCCGCTCCCCGAACGGGATCTGCGTGGAGCAAGGATGTCGTCGTCGGACATGGTCATGGCCTTCAGGGAACGCGCGAACGAGGCGGAGGTTGCTGCGCCGCGTCCGAACGTCGCGCGCTCAGGTCGGCGCCGCCACCGGGTGCGGCTCCTTGATGTATTTATGCACGAGCCAGGACGAAATCACCGCCGGCACGAACCCGACGAGGCCATACAGGATGAACTGCACCGCGCCCGAATCCGGCCCGCGCGAGCTGTAGGTGAGCGAGGCCAGCACGAAGGCGAACAGGCCGACCAGGAGCATCCGCAAGCCCGGGCCGATCCGCCTGACATGGGTCAGGATGTCATCGACTGCGCCGATCATCAGCGAAGGCAGGAAGCCGAACAGATAGCTGTATTGCAGGGTCTTGAAGAACACCGCGAACAGCTTGCCGACTTCGCCGAGACTGGTCTGGGCCCAATAGCCGGACTGATAGGTCGTCGTCAGCAGCAGCAGGAACCCGCCGACGAACGGGCCAACCAGCGCAAACACCAGATAGCGTTTCATCAAACACCTCACGTTTCGCCGGTGTTATAGCAGCGCCGCGGGAACCTTGAATAGCGGGGCGAGCTCTGCCTTTGGAGGAACAAGTGGCAAGGCGACGAGTTCAGACAGGACCTGAATTATCCCTGTCAGATTGGAGCCGCCGATGGCCCGCAAATTTCTCCTGGCGACGATCACGCTGGCAGCCCTGAGTGGCCTGTCGAACGTACCCGCTCTTGCGCAAGGCCACATGGGCTCGCCGCAGGAACAGCAGGCCTGCTCGCGCGACGCCTCGCGCTTCTGTCGCAAGGACCTCGGCAATGACGGCGCCGTGCAGAGTTGCCTGCAAGCCAACCGGGCCAAGCTGTCGCGTTCTTGCAGCAAGGTGTTTCAGAGCCACGGCATGTGAGGATTGCGACCATCCCCAGCGAAACGGAGAGTGAAGCCATGTTGCGCGACGAACAGCTCTCGATCCTGCGGGACATCTGCCAGTCCGTTGCCTTCGCCGACGACCGCCACGGCAAGATCGGCGAGCTCATCGCCGACGGCTACGTGATGAAGGACGGCGATCTGTTCGAGCTGACGGCCAAAGGCGTCACCGCCGTCGAGGAACACGCCGCCGCGCTCGGCGCAAGCGATGTGGAACAAGCGAGCGCGTCCTTCGATCGGATGATCTGATCGCACGCACACGCATTGTGCGTGACGTCCACGCAACAGCTGCAAATTCCTTTGCACCTGCCATTGCAGCCGCGTGACAATGGCGCATACTTCGCTCGGGCGGCGCAGCACTTTTCGATTCGAACATCAAGAAATCGAGCGACCACATGCGGGACCAGAGTTCCCGACGTGAAGGCTGTGACATGCGGCAGATCAAGCCGCGTGCGGCGCCCCAAAAACCAAGTGGCTCAAGCCCACGGAAATCGGGGACGCATCCTGCATGACACGCTATCAGACCATCGCTTCGCCGCTCAAGACCACCGCTTCGCTGTTGGCCGTCGCAACCACCGCCATCGCACTCCAGACCTCACCCGGCCTCGCCTTCTCGTCCGAAGCGCAGCAGATGTGCACGGGCGATGCGATGCGGCTGTGCTCAAGTGAGATCCCCGACATTCCCAGGGTCAGGGCCTGCATGGTGCGGAACAAGGCCCAGGTCAGCCCCGGGTGCCGCGCCGTGATGGACCGCGAAGCCGCGGCATCAGCATCGCGCAAGCGGGAAGCGGCGGCGCAGTAGTAATTCATGCAGAATGTCATTCCGGGGCGGTGCGCAGCACCGAGCCCGGAATCCATTTCTCAACGTCACGTGCTGCGCAATGGATTCTCAGGTGCGCAATTGCGCACCTGAGCTCGTGCTTCACACGCCCCGGAATGACAGCAGCGCCTCAGTCGCCCCACTGCGCAAAGGCGTCGTTGAAGGCGCGCTCGCCGGGGGCGCCCTTCTCGATGGCGATGATGGCGCGGCGCTGGTTGGCATAGACCAGCGGCACGTCGAACCACGAGCGCTCCTTCAGGAGCTGGACGTTGCGGGAGCGGTCGGCGTCGACATTGGACAGGCCGACCAGGAAGAAGCCGTCGGTGACCTTGACCGCGAGGCCTGCCAGCGGCGTGCCGCGCGCCTGCTCGTTCGACTTCATCAGGATGCCCGGCACGTTGGAGACGCTGCCGCCCGGAAAATCCGGCGGCAGGATGAAGGTCAGCTCCGCCGTGTGGCTCGCCGGCAGCGACGAGTCGGTGTTGCGGCGGAACGACATCGTCATCTTGAACTTGCGGTCGGGGATCTCGATGTCGGCGCGCACGGCGACGTCGGCCTTCTGGTTGCCCGAGGCCTTGATCGGCTCCAGCCGCCACACCACCGAGCCGACATATTGCTTGCCCTTCGGATCGGACGGATCCTCGTCATAGAGCACGACCTTCTGCGCCACCGGCGCGACCGGCTGGTCGCTGGCCGAGGGCTGGCCGACGCGATCGGGAATCTTCGGCTTGCTCTGCGGCTGGGACGGATCCTTCGGCGCCTCCACGACCTGGGTCGGCGAGGACTTGAACAGGTTGGTCGCGATCTGGGCCAGTTGCTTGCCCCAGAGGATGCCGGCACCGACCAGGATCAGCACGATGCCGACGGCGATCGCGCTCTTGAACGGGAAGGTGGAGCGCGTGCGGGCGCGCTTCTTGGCGTCGCGCTCGGGCGCGATGCGCGGACGCGGCGACGGCGGCTGCGGCGCGTAGCGCTCGGCCTCCTCGATCGACTCGTCGTAGGAATAGGGCGCGTCCTGCTCGCCGGCGCGGTTTTCCAGGCTCGGCTCGAGCCGGTCGAATTCCGGCGAGGGCGAGGGCACGTTGGCGTAAGTGCGGCGCGCGGCGCGGCTGGCCTGCGCGGCAGCGCCGCCGAGATCGTTGGCGTCGGCCGTGATGTCGCGGAAGCCGCGCACGCCCGGTGCCGGCGGCAGCGGCGGCGGAGGTCCCGCATCGGGCGGGCGACGCGCACCGGCGCGATCGCGCCCGGCCGCCGGCTCCGGCATCGGTGGCGGGGCGGACGGTCCCGGTTGGCGCGGGGCGTCGAAACGGGGAGCGCGCGGCGGACGCGGGGGCTCGCCTTGGTCATCGACGTTGAAGGAGGGACGGTCGGCGCGCGGCGGCGGCGGAGCCGGACGCGTCCGCGGCGGGGCCGGCGCGCCCGCAGCCGGGCTGCCTTCGGCGGCTCGGGTGCTGGCGCGGCGAAAGGCATCGCCGCTGCTGCCGCCGCGGGCGCCGCCACCGGGGCGCGAGGCCTCGCGGGCACGCTGGGCAGCTTCCGATTCGACCTTGCGGACGGCCTCCTCCAGCGACAACCTTTCGCGGGTGATCTCGGATTCGGAGAGCGGCGGCTGCACGCTGCGCAACTGCGCGATCAACGCCGTGCGCGCCCGCTCATAGAGCGCGCGACGGCTTTCGCCGGGAGCGTTCGGGTCCAGGGCGGCAATAGCGCGGGCGATCAGCGGATAGTAATCAGCCATTTCAACTCAACTATACGCGCGTCCCGGTAAGATATCGTTAAGCCTCAAACGGATTTTGCACCAGGATAGTATCTTCGCGTTCGGGGCTGGTGGAAAGCAGCGCAACCGGGCACCCCACCAATTCCTCGATCCGCCGGACATATTTGATGGCCTGAGCCGGCAGGTCGGCCCAGGACCGCGCATTGGCGGTCGGCTCCTTCCAGCCCTCGATGGTCTCGTAGATCGGCTCGACCCGGGCCTGGGCGCCCTCGCCGGCGGGGAAGTGGTCGATCTCCTTGCCGTCGAGCTTGTAGCCGGTGCAGACCTCGATCGTGTCGAAGCCGTCGAGGATGTCGAGCTTGGTCAGCGCCAGGCCGTTGATGCCGCAGGTCCGGACCGCCTGGCGGACCAGCACGGCGTCGAACCAGCCGCAGCGGCGCGGACGGCCGGTATTGGTGCCGAACTCGCGGCCGCGCTCGCCGATCCGGCGGCCGGTCTCGTTGTCCTGCTCGGTGGGGAACGGGCCCTGGCCGACGCGGGTCGTGTAGGCCTTGCACAGGCCGAGCACATAGCCGACCGCGCCGGGTCCGAGGCCCGAGCCGGTCGCCGCCTGCGCCGCCACCGTGTTGGACGAGGTGACGTAGGGATAGGTGCCGTGGTCGACGTCGAGCAGCGCGCCTTGCGCGCCTTCGAACAGCATGCGCTTGCCTTCGCGCCGCTTGATGTCGAGCAGCCGCCACACCGTCTCGGCGTAGGGCAGCAGCTCCGGCGCCAGCGCGGTCAATTCCTTCAGGATATCCTTGCCGTCGAATTCGGGCAGGCCGAGACCACGGCGAAGCGCGTTGTGGTGGGCAAGCAGCCGGTCGATCTTGTGCGGGAGCGTGTCGAGGTCGGCGAGGTCCATCAGGCGGATGGCGCGGCGGCCGACCTTGTCCTCATAGGCAGGTCCAATGCCGCGGCGGGTGGTGCCGATCGCGGTCGCTGCATTGGCGGATTCGCGGTGCGCATCGAGCTCGCGGTGCAGCGGCAGGATCAGGGTGACGTTCTCCGCCACGCGCAGATTCTCCGGAGAGACCGCGACGCCCTGCGAGCGCAGCTTGGTGACCTCGTCGAGGAAGGCGGCGGGATCGAACACCACGCCATTGCCGATCACCGACAGCTTGCCCTCGCGCAGCACGCCGGAGGGCAGCAGCGCGAGCTTGTAGGTCTTGCCGTTGATCACCAGCGTGTGGCCGGCGTTATGACCGCCCTGGAAGCGGACGACGATGTCCGCCTGCTCCGACAACCAGTCGACGATCTTGCCCTTTCCTTCGTCGCCCCACTGGGCGCCGACGACGACAACATTGGCCATTCGCGCGTAATCCTTCGAAGATTTCTCTGTAGGTGGCATGATCCGAACGGAAAATTGGTACCCACTTTTCCGGAATCATGCCTGCGCCCAGCCCAATTCCCGGCCAGAGGCCGTTCGCACGCGAGGCAGCCCAACCGGATAAAGGAAGCAGCCTCTCTAGGCAAGCAAGAACGGGGCATTTTCAGGGCTTCGAGGCTACTCCAAGCCTTTGATATCCCCTTAAAATCTCGAAACCTTCGGGATCTGAGGGCGGCAGAATTGACACGCATCAACCGTTCCGGGGGGCGATTGCGCCAAGGGATGACTGTCACCTCCGCAGCTTACCCTCCCCCGGCCCTGAAGCCTCCATGTCGGACATGCCGTGACCAAGCCACTGAACAGCCAGGCGAGCCAATCCTCGAGCCAATTCTGGCGCCTGTCGACCGACGCGCTCTGCACCCGGCTCGGCTGCTCCTTGCAGGGCCTTACCGCGCGTGAAGCCGCAGACCGCCTCGTCCGATTCGGGCCGAACAGCGACGCGCCGCCGCGCATCGAGGGCGCCATGCGCGCGATCCTGCGCCGGCTGCTGGAGCCGCTGTCGCTGATCCTGCTGGTTGCCGGCATCGTCTCGATGCTGACCGGCGACGACATCGGCGGGCTCATCATCGTCCTGATCCTGGCGCTCTCGATCGGGCTCGACACCGTCCAGGAGGGCCATGCGGTCCGCGCCGCCGAGCTTCTCCGCCGCTCGGTGGCGCTGAAGGCCGAGGTCAGGCGCGACGGCGTCTTCTGCGACATCGATGTCGATCACGTCGTACCCGGCGATCTCCTGCGCATCCGCGCCGGCGACATCATCCCGGCCGACGCGCTGATCCTGGAGAGCACCGCCTTCACCGCGGGCGAAGCTGCGCTCACGGGCGAGCCCTATCCGGTGCAGAAACGCGCCGGCCCTGCGGCCGCTGCCGACGACACCTCCAACGCGTTATTCCGTGGCGCGGTGGCGCAGACCGGCGAGGCGATCGCGTTCGCCGTGCACACCGGCCGCGACACCGTCTTCGGAGCGGCGGCCTCCGCGCTGGCGGAGACGCAGGCGCCCTCGCCCTTCGAGCGCGATTTGCACGAATTCGGCCTCGTGGTCGCGCGCGCCACGCTGGCGCTGGTGCTGGTCGTGCTCACCGTCCGCGTGCTGTTCGGCCGCGAGGTGCTCGACTCGCTGCTGTTCGCGGTCGCGCTCGCGGTCGGCCTGACGCCGGAGCTGCTGCCGATGATCACCACGGTGACGCTGTCGCGCGGCGCGCTGCGCATGGCCGGGCGCAAGGTGATCGTGAAGCGGCTGGCCGCGATCCACGATCTCGGCGCCATGACCGTGCTGTGCACGGACAAGACGGGCACGCTGACCTCGGCCGAGATCACGCTCGCGGGGAGCCTCGACGCCGAAGGCAAGGATGACGCCCGCGCCGCCGAACTCGGCGCCATCGCAGCATCGCTCGGCGGCGACCGCGGCTCGCTCGATGCCGCGCTCGTCGCCGGACGGCCGGACGCTGCGCAAGGCTGGACGCTGGCCGGCCGGCAGGCGTTCGACTTCTCGCGCCGGCTGGGATCGGTGCTCGCAACCGGCCCCGAAGGCGCGCTGCTCATCGTCAAGGGCGCGCCGGAAGCCGTGCTCGCATTGTGCACGATGGACGAGGGCGCACGTAGTGCTGCGATGGCCCGCGCGCATGAGCTCGCCGGCGAGGGCCTGCGCACCGTCGCCATCGCTTCGCGGACATGGCGCGGCCCATTGCGGGAGGTCGAGACCGACGACGAGACCGATCTCGTCTTCGAAGGCTTTTGCGCCTTCGCCGATCCGCCGAAGCCAACAGCGGCGGCAGCCATTTCCCGGCTCGCGGCGAGCGGCGTCGACCTAAAAATCCTCTCGGGCGACGATCCCGTGGTGGTGAAGCGGCTTGCGGGCCTGGTCGGGCTGAACCCCGAGCGCGTGCTGTCGGGGGCCGACATCGCCGAGCTCAGCGACGAGGCGCTGGCCGTGCAAGTGCGCTCCACCGACGCGTTCGGCCGGCTCGCGCCGGACCAGAAGTCGCGCATCGTGAAGGCGCTGCAGGCAGGCGGCGAGGTGGTTGGCTTCCTCGGCGACGGCATCAACGACGCACCGGCCCTGAAAGTTGCCGATGTCGGCCTCTCGGTCGATTGCGCGACCGGCGTGGCGCAGGCCGCCGCCGACATGATCCTGCTGGCCTCGGACCTCGAGGTCGTCGCCGACGGCGTCGCGGAGGGACGGCGTACCTTCGCCAACATCCTCAAATATGTCCGCATGGGCGCCAGCTCGAATTTCGGCAACATGCTGTCGATGGCCGCGGCCTCGATCGCGCTGCCGTTCCTGCCGATGCTGCCGACGCAGATCCTGCTCAACAACCTGCTCTACGATCTCTCCGAGCTCGGCATTCCGTTCGACCGGGTATCGGCGCAGGCAACGGCACAGCCGCAGGTGTGGAGCATGTCGCACCTGGTGCGCTTCGCCGCGATCATGGGACCGCTGTCGTCGGTGTTCGACGTGCTGACCTTCGTCGCGCTGCTGTACCTGTTCAAGGCCTCGCCGGAGGAATTCCGCACCGCCTGGTTCGTCGAATCGATGGCGACGCAGATCCTCGTCATCTTCATCATCCGCACCAACGGCCGGCCCTGGCGCAACTGGCCCGATCCGGCGCTCGCGGCGTCCTCGCTGATCGCCCTGCTGGTCGCGATGGTGCTGCCGTTCACGCCGCTGGGGACCTGGTTCGGCTTCGTCGCACCGCCGCCGGTCGTGATGGCCGGCATCGCGCTTCTCGTCGTGCTCTATCTCGCCTGCGCCGAGCTGTTGAAGCCGTTCGCGATCCGTGCGGCGCGAAGAGGAAAACGGGGTTCCGGCCGCATCAAGCCCGCGCATGGAGGCGATGCGCCTTCACCCCATTGATGTCCAGCGCATTTCCGTGTCTTTGAGCCAGGCCGGGTGATGAGCCGGCCCGGACACGGCCGGGCGGCAGCCTCGGCGCACGACACGGGGCCATCACAATCACAATGTCCGCCACCGGCCAGACCACGAGCGCGGAGACATCCGGTCACAGCTGGATCGCCAACCAGCCTTATCTGCTGCTCAGCATCACTGCGTTGTGCTGGGCCGGCAATGCCATCGTCGGGCGGCTCGCCGCCGGCCACATCCCGCCGGTCACGCTGTCGTTCCTGCGCTGGTTCTTCGCCTTCCTGCTGGTGCTGCCGTTCGCCTGGAAACATCTCGCCCAGGACTGGCCGGCGATCCGCAGCAGGCTCGGCCTGATGATCACGCTCTCGGTCACCGGCATCGGCGCCTTCAACACGCTGCAATATTGGGCGCTGGAGCATACCCAGGCACTCAACACGCTGCTGCTGCAGTCGGCCGCGCCGCTGGTCGTGGCGCTGTGGTCGCTGGCCATCCTCGGCATCCGCCTCACCGCGGCGCAGGCGTTCGGCGTGCTGCTGTCGATGTGCGGCGTGCTGACCATTCTGCTGCACGGCGACTTCACCACGCTGTCGAGTATCGACTTCAACAAGGGCGATCTCATCTTCATCGTCGCCCTGGTCATCTTCGCGCTGTATTCGGTGCTGACGCTGAAGCGGCCGCCGATGCACGGCCTGTCGTTCCTCGCCTTCACCTTCGGGGTCGGCGCGGCCTGCCTCCTTCCGCTGGAGATCTGGGAATTGTCCGCGCGCCCGGTCATGAAGCTCGACGGACCGAACCTCTTGACGCTGTTTTACGTCGCGGTGTTTCCCTCGACGCTGGCCTATCTCTGCTTCAATCGCGGCGTGCGCCTGATCGGCGCCAACCGCGCCGCGCCGTTCTTCCACGTCGTGCCGGTGTTCGGCTCGATCATGGCGATGGCGTTCCTGGGCGAGCACCCGCAGGCCTTCCACTTCATCGGATTTGCGCTGGTGCTGTCCGGCGTGTTCGTGGCGTCACGGAAGCAGGCGACGTAGGACCAGCGAGAGGTCAACATATTAGCCGCCAAAAGCGCCTCCTCAGGGCTTGCCTGCATTGTAGCATTGCGGCCGCGTGACTTGTGCCGCGACGCCAATCCGGCGCAAGCTCGTATCCAACGCCAATGACGATTGCCTCGCCCGCGCCACCTGCCTCCAGTCCGGCCAGCTGGCTCAACAACCAGCCTTATCTGCTGCTCAGCCTGAGCTCGCTGTTCTGGGCCGGCAACATCGTGCTCGCACGTCATGTCGGCGCGCATGTGCCGCCGCTGACGGTGACCACGATCCGCTGGTTCGGCGTTTTCCTGATCCTGTTGCCGTTCGCCTGGCCGCATCTCAAGCGCGACTGGCCCGCCTTGCGCAAGAGCCTGCCGCTGATGCTGTTCCTGTCGCTGGTGGGCTTCGCCTTCAACAATGCGATCTCGTACTGGGCGATGCAGTACACGGAGGCGCTGAACGCGCTGCTGATCCAGTCGGCAGGTCCCCTGTTCGTGGCGCTGTGGTCGCTGGTGCTGTTCGGGGTGCGGCTGACGGGTGCCCAGTTCGCCGGCATCGCGATCTCGCTTGTCGGCGTGCTGATCATCATCCTGCGCGGCGATCTCGCCGCGCTTGCGAGCATCAGCTTCAACAGGGGCGACATCATGTTCGCCTCCTCCCTGGTGGCGTTCGGGATCTACTCGGCCTTCATCCCGCGCCGGCCCAAGATCCACCAGCTCTCCTTCCTGTCCTTCACCACCTGCTGCGGCGCGACGATGCTGCTGCCGACCGCGATCTGGGAGGCAGCAAGTGGCCGCGTGCTGCAATTCGACGGGACGACGCTGGCAACGCTGGGCTACATCCTGATCTTTCCCTCGACGCTGGCCTATCTGTTCTTCAACCGCGGCGTCGCGCTGATCGGCCCGAACCGCGCCGCGCCGTTCTTCCATCTGGTGCCGGTGTTCGGCTCGGCGATGGCGATCCTGCTGCTCGGCGAAAAGCTGCAGCCGTTCCACCTGATCGGCTACGCGCTGGTGCTCGCCGGCGTCGTGATCGCCTCACGCCAGGGCTCCGCGGTGAAGTAATTCCGTAGCGCGGACGGCGCGTGCTCTTATCCCGGGCGCGCTGCGGCACGCAGTGACGCTGCGCAGAGCCGGGACCCAGTTTGCCGCAGCATGGGCCCCGGTTCAGCAGCGCATCACGCCGCGAAGGGCGGCGCGCTGCACTGCGCCCGGGGCACGGGGTCCGGGAGCAAGTTAACTCCCGTCTTCCGATTTCAACGAAGAGCAGCTAGGTTCCCCGCCAACGAAAAAGAGGGAACGTCTCAAGATGCTTTCAGGGCTGATTCGAAACCTGTGGACCGCCGGCGCGGCCGCGTTGTGCCTCGCCGCCGCATCCGCTGCGCAGGCCGATACCTGGCCGAGCCGAAACATCACGCTGGTGCTGCCGTTCGCGGCCGGCAGCGGCACCGACACGACGACACGGCTGATCTCGCAGCATCTGTCGCAGGCGCTCGGGGTCGGCATCGTGATCGAGAACAAGGCGGGCGCCAATGGCATGCTCGCCGCAAGCTATGTCGCGAAGGCCGCCCCCGACGGCTACACGCTGCTGGTGACGACCAACACCACGCATTCGGCCAATCCCTATCTGCTCAAGAGCCTGACCTACGATCCGGTCAAGGATTTCACGCCGATCGCGCGCACCGGCGACCTGCCCTTCATGCTGGTCGTCAATCCGGAAGTGCCGGCCAAGACCGTCGGCGAGCTCGTCGCCTACGGCAAGGCCAATCCGGGCAAGCTGAGCTACGCCTCGGGATCGTCCTCCGCGATCGTGTCGGGTGCGACCTTTGCGCACAATGCCGGGCTCGACCTGCTGCACGTGCCCTACAAGAGCTCGCCGCCGGCGCTCAACGACGTCATGGGCGGCCGCGTCTCGATGATGTTCGTCGACATCCTGACCGGCCTGCCTCACGTCAACGGCAACGCGCTTCGCGCGCTCGCCGTCACCACCAAGGACCGCTCGCCGCTGGTGCCGAACCTGCCCTCGATGCAGGAGGCCGGCGTGCCGGATTTCGACATCTCGTCCTGGCAGGGCTATTTCGGCCCCGCCGGCATGCCGAAGGAGATCGTGACCAGGCTCAACGCCGAGATCCGGAAGATCGTCGAGAAGCCGGAGATCAAGGCCCAGCTCGCCACCCTCGGCATGGACGCGTTTTCGGGCACGCCGGAGCAGCTCGGCACGTTCGTGAATGAGCAGCTCGTGCTGTGGGAGAAGCTGATCACCAACGCCAAGATCGAGAAGCAGTAGGAAAGTATCGTGTCCCGGACGCGGCGCTGAGCCCGGGGCACGGCTCTCGTAGGTTGGGCAAAGCGAAGCGTGCCCACCGTTAGGCCGTCGCAAAAAAGAAAGGTGGGCACGGCGCTTCCGCGCCTTTGCCCACCCTACGAATTTCGAGCGTTTGGCCTTACGCCGCGCGCACCTTGGCGAGGAAGCCGTCGACGGCGCTGCGCAGCGCGCCGGACTGGCTGTCCAGTTCGCGGGCGTTGGTGAGCACGTCGGTTGCCGCCGTGCCGGTCGCTTCCGCGGCCGAGGTGACGCTGCCGATATTGGCGTTGATCTCGTTCGAACCGGCCGCGACCGACTGGATGTTGCGGGCGATCTCGCGGGTCGCCTCACCCTGCTGCTCGATCGATGCGGAAATACCGGCGGTGATCTCGCTCATCTCGGCGATGGTCTGAGTGATGCCGGAGATGGCCGTGACCGCGTCGCTGGTCGAGGTCTGCATCGCCGCGACCTGCGCGGAAATCTCCTCGGTCGCCTTGGCGGTCTGGTTGGCCAGCGCCTTGACCTCGGAGGCGACGACCGCGAAACCGCGGCCGGATTCACCGGCACGTGCCGCCTCGATGGTGGCGTTGAGCGCGAGCAAATTGGTCTGCGCGGCGATCGAATGGATCAGCTTGACGACTTCGCCGATCTTCTCGGCGCCGGTCGAGAGCACCTGCACGGTGGCATTGGTACGCTCGGCGTCGCTGACGGCACGGCTGGCGACTTCGGTCGAGCGGGTGACCTGGCGGGAAATTTCCGCAACCGAGCTCGACAGCTCTTCGGCGGCCGCCGCGACCGTGCCGACATTGCCGGAGGCTTTTTGCGAGGCAGCGCCGACCGTCGCCGCGCGCGAAGAGGCGTCGCTGGCGGTCGCTGTCATCGACTGCGCCGTCGTCTGCATGCCAGCCGCGGCCGAGGAGACCGAGCGGACGATGCCGTTGACGCTGCGTTCGAAGTCGTTGGCGATGCCCTCCATCGCGCTGCGACGTTCCGCCGCAACGCGCTCCTTGGCATCGGCTTCGGTCTTTTCGAGGTCGCGGATGCGGACCGCGTTGTCCTTGAAGATCTGGACGGTGGAGGCCATCGCGCCGACCTCGTCGCCGCGGCCAACGCCGGGAATGTCGCCCTCGAGCTTGCCGTCGGCGAGATCTTTCATGCGGGCGCCAAGCAGCGCCAGCGGGCGGCTGATGCCGCGGCCGATCAGCCAGGCGACGCTGCCGGCGACAATGAAGATGCCGAGCATGGCAAAGCCGAGCATCCAATAGACCGGGCCCATCTTGGCGTCGATGTCGTCGAGATAAGCGCCGGTGCCGAGATACATGTCGAAGCCGGGCACTGCCACCGCGTAGCCGATCTTGCGGATCGGCGTCGGCTGACCGGGCTTCATATATTCATAGTACAGCAGGATCGACCCGTTGGCCTTGACGCCGTCCATCAGCTCGACCGACAGTTTGCGGCCGTTGGTCACGACGTCCATGCGGTTGGCGCCGATCTGCTTGGGATCGGGCGCAAGCTGGGTGATGCCGTCGTACGACGTACCGAACAGGTAGCCCGCGCCGTTGTCATAGGTCATCGAATTGCCGTAGCGCCGAAGATCGGCCATGGCCGCGTCCTTCGTCAGCTCGCCGGCATCGACCCGCTTCTTCAGAGCGCCCGCGTAGTTGCGTGCCAGCTCGACGATCGCCTTGGCCTGATCGATGCGCGCATTCACCATCTCCTGCTTCATCAGATAGCCGGCGAGGACACCGGAGATACACAGGCCGAACAGGGTGACGCCGACAAGGATGCCGAGCTTCGGGGCGATCTTCAGATTGCTCAATTTCACGATTAGCTCCGGCAATAATGGGATACGGGCGCGCGACAGATCGATCGAAATCGAAACAACTTTTAGGGAGAGAGCCTTAGCAAGTTACTTACGTGCCTCCGTAGAAGCCCGGACGCAGCCGTAAAAAACGGCACTTGATCCCCGCGCCGGCAACCGACGATTGTACGCGGCCGCCCCGATTTCGCGTAAAAGACGCAAAGGCCCGCCCGCGGAGGCGGGTCACAACAAGAACCGACAAACCAAATCGGGAGCGAGAAAATGCCGAAATACAGGGTGGTGACGCCGAAGGGCGCGAGCTTCACGGTCGCGGGCAGCGACTATTCCTATGAGCGCGAAGCGCTCGATCCGATCGACGCCGAGATCATCGAGGCCCCCGCCGACGAGGCCGGGTTCATCGCCGCCGCAAGGACCGCGGACGCCATCTATGCCAAGGGCATCCCGATCACCAAGACCATCATCGACAGCCTGCAGACCTGCAAGGTCATCACGCTCGGCTCGGTCGGCGTCGACAGCGTCGACGTCAAGGCCGCCACCGCGCGCGGCATTCCCGTCACCAACATCCCGGACACCTTTATCGAGGAGGTCGCCGATCACGCCATGATGCTGCTGCTCGCCGGCTTCCGCCGCCTGGTCGAGCAGGACCGCATGGTGCGCAGCGGCCGCTGGGCCGAGGGCCGGCCGGCGCTGCTCAAGGTTCCGAGGCTGATGGGCCAGACGCTCGGCTTCGTCTCGTTCGGCCGCGTGGCCCGTGCAGTTGCGAAACGCGCGGCGCCGTTCGGCCTGCGCATGATGGCCTACGATCCGTTCATCCAGGAAACGCTGATGTACGACCACGGTGTGATCCCGGCGACGCTGAACGAGGTGCTGTCGCAATCCGACTTCGTCTCGATGCATGCGCCGGCAAGGCCCGAGGTGCACCACATGCTGACCGAGAAGCACTTTCGGCAGATGAAGAAGGGCTCGATCTTCATCAACACCGGGCGCGGCGCCACCGTGGACGAGGAGAGCCTGATCAAGGCGTTGCAGGAGGGCTGGATCGCACACGCGGCCCTCGACGTGCTGGAGAAGGAGCCGCCCTCGCACAACAATCCCCTGCTCGGCATGGAGAACGTGACCCTGACCGCTCACGTCGCTTCGGCCTCGGCACGGTTTGACGAAGCGCGCAAGCGCCGCGTGGGCTACGAATTGTCACTGGTGCTTCAGGGCATGTGGCCGGTAAGCTGCGTCAATCCGTCGGTGCTGCAAGACACCACGCTCCGCCGCTGGCAACCCGTCAGCATGGATCGCGGGCCGAACAGCTAGGCGGCCGGCGCAAAGGCGCCAACGACCGAAAAGGCCCTTCACCGGCGATCAACGCCGGGAAGGAGACATCATAGGGAGGAACTGATGAGGAACGACATCACGCGTCGTGATGCCTTGGCGCTGGGCCTGTCCGCTGCAACGCTCGCTGCCACCGGTGCTGCAGCGCAAACACAGCCGTCAACGATCAAGGCCGCCGACGTGGCGGCGCCCAAGCTTGCGATCGAGAAGGGCGCATCCTTGCGCATGCTGCGCCCGGTGCGCTTCGTGCAGGCCGACGAGGATGTGTTCCGCGCCAATGCAGCAAAGTTCACCAAGGAGACCGGCGTCGAGGTCAAGGTCGATTTCGTCGGCTGGGAGGACATCAACCAGCAGACCGCGGTCACCTCGAACTCCGGCGCGGGCCCCGACATCATCATCGGCTTCTCCGACGCTCCCCACATCTACGTCGACAAGCTGATCGAGCTGACCGACGTCGCCGATTATCTCGGCAAGCGCTACGGCGGCTGGCTGCCGCTGGCGCAGAAATACGGCAAGAAGAGCAAGAGCGAGTCCTGGATCGGCCTGCCGTTCGGCGCCACCGCAGGTCCCCTGATCTACCGCAAGTCGATCCTGCAATCGGTCGGCTTCGACAAGGTGCCGGAGGATCATGCCGGCGTCGTCGACCTTTGCCGCAAGCTGCACAAGGCCGGCAAGCCGGCCGGCTTCGCGCTCGGCAACGCCAAGGGCGACGGCAACGGCTTCGCCAATTGGGCGCTGTGGTCGCACAACGCGTCCCTGCTCGACGAGGAAGGCAATGTCGTCATCAACAGCAAGGAGACGATCGCCGCGCTGAACTGGGTCAAGGAGCTGTACCCGACCTTCATCGCCGGCACGCCGTCGTGGAACGACGTCAGCAACAACCGCGCCTATTCCTCGCAGGAGATCTCCCTGACCGCCAACGGCGTCTCGCTGTACTTCTCGCTCAAGAACGACCCGGCGACCAAGGCGATCGCCGAGGACAGCGAGCATCAGCTGCTGCCCAAGGGCCTGGCCAAGGTCTCTCCGATGGCGGGCCTGACGCTCAATGCCATGGTGTTCAAGCACAGCCAGTACCCCAACGCCGCAAAGGCCTTCCTGCAATACATGCTGGAAAAAGACCAGTACGAGCCCTGGCTCAACGCCAACTCCGGCTACTGGTCCCAGCCGCTGGCCGCCTATGCCGAGGCCGCGGTGTGGTCGCAGGATCCCAAGGTGAAGCTGTTCAAGGACACGATGAACAGCACCTACTACGACGGCTACAAGGGCCCGATCTCGACGGCGACCGGAGCCGTCAGCGCCGACTACGTGCTGATTCAGATGTGCGCGTCCGTTGCGACCGGTGCGGCTACGCCGGAGGCCGCCGCCGCGGAAGCCGAGCAGCGCTGCAAGCGGTACTTCCGGCGGCAGAAATAGCGCCGACAGAGTGTCCGTCATTGCGAGCGAAGCGAAGCAATCCAGAGCGTGTCCGCGGAGACAATCTGGATTGCTTCGTCGCACCAGTGCAAAATTGCTCCGCAATTTTGTCACGGCTCCTCGCAATGACGATGTGGTGACTTTCACAGACAGGACAACAAACTGATGTCCGTGACCACGCTTTCCTCTCCCGCACTGGCGCAGCGGCAGCCGTCGTGGCTGGTGCGGCTGTTCGACTACAAGCCGTTCCTGATCGTGATGTGCCTGGCGCCCGCAATCGGGCTGCTCTCGGTGTTCCTGACCTATCCGCTCGGCCTCGGCATCTGGCTCGCCTTCACCGACACCACGATCGGGCGGCGCGGCGTCTTCGTGGGCCTGGAGAATTTCCAGTATCTGCTCACCGATCCCCTGTGGTGGAACGCCGTGTTCTACAGCGTGGTCTATACGGGCATCGCGACCTTCGGGAAGTTCGCGCTCGGCTTCTGGCTCGCGCTGCTGCTCAACAACCATTTTCCGTTCAAGAGCATCCTGCGTGCGATCATCCTGCTGCCCTGGATCGTGCCGACCGTGCTCTCGGCGCTGGCGTTCTGGTGGATCTACGATCCGCAGTTCTCGATCATCTCCTACCTGCTGGTCGACGTGCTGCACTGGCGATCGGGCAATGTCGACTTCCTCGGCTCGCCCTGGCCGGCGCGCTTCTCGCTGATCGCCGCCAACATCTGGCGCGGCATTCCCTTCGTCGCGATCTCGCTGCTCGCGGGCCTGCAGACCATCTCGCCCTCGCTCTACGAGGCCGCGATGCTCGACGGCGCCAGCGCCTGGCAGCGCTTCCGCTACATCACCTTCCCGATGATGATGCCGATCCTCGCCATCGTCATGACCTTCTCGATCATCTTCACCTTCACCGACTTCCAGCTGGTCTACGCCATCACCCGCGGCGGGCCCGTCAACTCGACCCATCTGCTGGCGACGCTGGCGTTTCAGCGCGGCATCGCCGGCGGCGAGCTCGGCGAAGGTGCGGCGATCGCGGTGTCGATGATCCCGTTCCTGATCTTCGCGACGCTGTTCTCCTATTTCGGCCTGGCGCGCCGCAAATGGCAGCAGGGAGAGGCCAATGACTGACACCGTCGCGCAAACCGCCACTGTGGCCGACGCGAAAGCGGCACCGGACACCATGGCTTGGGATTCCGGGCTGCGGCGGCTGATGATGATCTATTTGCCGCTCAGCTGCTTCGTGCTGATCCTGCTGTTCCCGTTCTACTGGATGGCGATCACCTCGTTCAAGCCGAACGCGGAGCTGCTGAACTACAAGGAGCATAATCCGTTCTGGATTTCCTCGCCGACGCTGGCGCACATCAAGCATCTGCTGTTCGACACGGCCTATCCGCGCTGGCTGTGGACGACGATGACGGTGGCGATCGGCTCGACCACGCTGTCCCTGATCGCGAGCACGCTCGCCGCCTATGCGATCGAGCGCCTGCGTTTCCGCGGCAGTCCCTATGTGGGCCTCGGCATTTATCTCGCCTATCTCGTGCCGCCCTCGATCCTGTTCATTCCGCTGGCAACCGTGATCGTGCAGTTCGGCCTCTTCGACTCACCGCTTGCCTTGATCCTGGTCTATCCGACTTTCCTGGTGCCGTTCTGCACCTGGCTCCTGATCGGCTACTTCAAGTCGATCCCCTACGAGCTCGAGGAATGCGCGCTGGTCGACGGCGCCACGCGGCTCCAGATCCTGCGGCGGATCACGCTGCCGCTCGCGGTGCCCGGGCTGATCTCGGCCGGCATTTTCTCCTTCACGCTGTCCTGGAACGAGTTCATCTACGCGCTCGCCTTCATCCAGAGCGGCGCCAACAAGACCGTGCCGGTCGCGATCCTGACCGAACTCGTCACCGGCGACGTCTACCAATGGGGCGCGCTGATGGCGGGCTCGCTACTGGGATCGCTGCCGGTCGCGATCTTCTACTCGCTGTTCGTGGACTATTACGTGTCCTCGCTGACCGGCGCGGTCAAAGAGTAGACGGCGGTTGCACGCGACGATCGTGCAATCGCGATAGATCGCATGCCTGCTCTGGTGCTACCTGCTGCACCGGCGGCGGGGGGAGCATTGGCGCTACCGATACTCGCTCCAGAAAGCGAGAATTGCATGGCAACGCCAAAACTCAATTCGTTATCCCGACGCGGCTTTTGCCTGTGTTGCGTCGGCGGCGCGACGTTCGCCGCCTCCGCCGGATGGCTCACGCCGCGCGAGGCCTACGCCGAAGCGCGCGGCCTCGTCAGCCTCATCAAGGATAGCGCGGCAACGTCGCCGATTGCGACCCACAAGCTCCGCAACAATATCAGTGTCCTCGAAGGGTCAGGCGGCAACATTGCCGTCCTCACAGGCACCGACGGAAAGCTTCTGGTCGATGCCGGCATCGGCGTCTCACGCCCTCAGCTCAGCAAGGCGCTGGCGGAGCTTGGCAACGAGCCGGTCGCGCACCTGATCAACACCCACTGGCACTTCGACCATGCCGACGGCAATGAATGGCTGCAGGCGGCCGGCGCGAAGATCATTGCGCACGAAAACACCCGCAAGCACCTCTCCGTGGTTCAGCGCGTCGAGGATTGGGACTACAATTTCCTCGCCTTGCCCGCCAAGGCCATCCCGTCCCAGGTCTTCGCGAAAGAGCACCATCTCAAGCTCAACGGCGCGTCGCTCGCGCTGAAATATTACGGGCCGGCACATACCGACAGCGACATTTCGGTCATGTTCACTGAGGCTAACGTCCTGCACGTCGGCGACACCTTCTGGAACGGTATCTATCCTTTCATCGACTATTCGACCGGCGGCAGCATCGACGGCATGATCGCGGCGTCCGACGCCAATCTGGCCGTGGCAAAGAACGACACGATCATCATTCCCGGTCACGGCAAGCCGGTCAGCAACAGGGCCGAGCTCCAGGAATTCCGCGACATGCTGGTCGCCATCCGAGACAATGTCGGCAACCTCAAGAAGCAGGGAAAGACGCGGGACGAAACGGTTGCCGCCAAGCCCACTGCGGCGTTCGACGCGAAATTCGGCCAGTTCGTCATCGATCCCGGCTTCTTCACCAGGCTCGTCTACGAGGGCGTGTAGGACCGGGCCGGCCCCGGGATACAGCGCGACTCAATCAGGACCGGCCCCGAGTTCGCGGCAGCCGATGCACGAAATCATCACAAACTTTCACTGGAGATCGACATGAGCACCGAAAGCACGCGCCCATCGACCAACCTCGACCGCCGGCACCTCGTCCTTGGCCTGTCCGGAATTGCCGTTGCAGCGGCGGCGCCAGCAGCCGCGGCGAAGCCACAACGCGCTGACGGCGGCTATCCGGTCACTTACCACCGGACCAAAACCGTGGACGGCATCAAGATATTCTACCGCGAAGCCGGGCCGAAGGACGCTCCCGTGGTGCTTCTGCTGCACGGCTTTCCCACCTCCTCCCACATGTTCCGCAACCTCATCCCGGCGCTCGCGGATCGCTACCACGTGATCGCTCCCGATTATCCCGGCTACGGCCAGAGCGACATGCCACCGCGCGAGTCGTTCAAGTACACGTTCGATCGCTTCGGCGAGCTCGTCGACGGCCTGCTCGACCAGCTCGGCGTCAAGCGCTATACGATGTACGTGATGGATTACGGTGCTCCGGTCGGCTGGCGCCTGGCACTGAAGCATCCCGAGCGCGTCACCGGCCTGATCATCCAGAACGGCAACGCCTATGACGAGGGGCTGAAGGAGTTCTGGAATCCGATCAAGCAATACTGGGCCGACGGGTCAGCGACGAGCCGTCAGGCCTTGATGAAGCTGCTGACGCTGGAGACGACCAAATTCCAGTACACCGACGGCATGTCGGACGTGGCCCGGATCTCGCCCGACAACTGGGTTCATGACCAAGCGCTGCTGGACCGGCCGGGCAACAACGACGTCCAGCTCGACATGTTCTACGATTACCGGACCAATCTGCCGCTCTATCCGGCGGTGCAGGCCTATTTCCGCAAGCACAAGCCACCGACGCTGATCGTCTGGGGCAAGAACGATTTCATCTTTCCCGCGGACGGCGCCCATCCCTACAAGCGCGATCTGCCTCAGGCGGAGTTTCATCTAATCAACTCCGGTCATTTCCTGCTCGAGGACAGGTTCGACGAGGTCACGCCCCTGATCCGCGATTTCCTCACCCGCAAGATTGCCTGACGCCCGCCCGGGTTGCCGCGAGGCTGCGGCGTGTGCGGCAGCCTCGCTGGATCCGGGCAAGGTACGGGAGAGCGCTGCGGCGTTTGGCCCGGTTTCACAAAACTGCAACACGCGATCCGCATAACGCGTGCGTCCGCCAACAGGAGACGCACATGCGCGCGACTTTTCTTGCTACCGTCGCAACGATCATTCTCGCCGCGAGCCCAGCGCTCGCGCAGAGCGAAGGTGAATTCCCCGCCAAGCTCGCCGGCCACGTGGTGATGCCGGCCGCCACCTTCATCGACGCCCCCGCCGATGCCCCCGCCGATCTCAAGACTTCAGGCAAATACACCACCGGCAAGCGCGTCGATGCGCTCGGCACCGTGATGGGCAAGTCCTATGAGCGCCCGACCGGCGTGTCGCTGCCGTTCAAGGGCCAGCCGCTGCAGGGCCATTCCGGCATCAAGACCATGCCCGACGGCAGCTTCTGGGTCATCACCGACAACGGCATGGGCGCGCGCGCCAACTCGCCGGATTCGATGCTGTATTTGAACCGCTACAAGATGGACTGGGCCGGCGGCAAGATCGAGCGGCTGGAAACGATCTTCCTGCACGATCCCGACAAGAAGGTCCCGTTCCGCATCGTGCACGAGGACACGCAGAAGCGCTATCTCACCGGCTCCGACTTCGACACCGAAGGCTTCCAGCTCATCGGCGACACCTTCTGGATCGGCGACGAATTCGGCCCCTACATCCTGAAGGCCGACAAATCGGGCAAGATCCTGGCCGTGTTCGACACGGTGGCCGATGGCAAGCCGGTGCGTTCGCCGGACAATTGGGCCGTGGCGACGCCGGGTGCGCCGGGCGCGACCTACACCAACGTCAACCTCCGCCGCTCCAAGGGCTATGAGGGCTTTGCGTCCTCCAAGGACGGCAAGTTCCTCTACGGCCTGCTCGAGGGACCGCTATGGGATGCCGAGAAGAAGGACTGGGAGAAGGTCGACGGCAAGGAAGCCTCCCGCATCCTCGAATTCGACGTCGCTGCGGAGAAGTTCACCGGCCGCTATTGGCAGTATGTGTTCGAGCAGAACGGCAACGCCATCGGCGATTTCAACATGATCGATCAGGCCTCCGGCCTCATCATCGAGCGCGACAACGGCGAAGGCACGGCGGACAAGGCCTGCCCGCAAGGCCAGCGCGGCGAGAACTGCTTCCCGGATCTCGCCAAGTTCAAGCGCATCTACAAGATCGAGCTCACGGAGGCCAATGTCGGCAAGCCCGTGCGCAAGATCGGCTATATCGACCTCATGAAGATCAAGGATCCCGACAAGAAGGCGAGGAAGCCGCTCAACGACGGCGTCTACACCTTCCCGTTCTTCACCATCGAGAACGTCGATCGCGTCGACGACACCCACATCATCGTCGGCAACGACAACAATCTGCCGTTCTCCTCCAGCCGCGATCCCAACAAGGCCGACGACGACGAGTTCATGCTGCTCGAGGTCGCGGATTTCCTGAAGGCGAAGTAGGGCAACGGTCGCTCTTCAGCCGCCACAAACTCCGCCGTCGTCCCGGACAAGCGCAAGCGCAGATCCGGGACCCCTAACCCCAGGCGGGATTGTGGCACGAGATGGTGGCGACGAATCTTCGTCAAACGCGCCCCTGTGGTTATGGGTCCCGGATCTGCGCGCGCTTAGGGCGCGCTTGTCCGGGACGACGGCTGAGTTTGTTGGGACGGCCGACTACCGCACCGTGAACTCCACGGGGATCGAAAAGCTCATCGACCCATTCCTGATCTCGTCCGGCACCGGCGGAAATGGTGAGGCCTGACGCACCATCGACATCGCCTGGGCATCAAAGGCGGCCACGCCGGATGAGCCGGCAAGGCGGCTGGACGTGACCTGCCCGCTCCGGCTGAGCGTGAAGCTCAATCTCGCAATACCGCGCGCGCCGCCACCGGCGGACGGATATTGGTGAAAGCGCATCAAATGCGCGCGGACGCGTTGATTGTAGGATGCAATCACGGAGGCCGCCGCGCCGGCGCTCTGGGCCGATGCCAACGGCGCCTCGCGCTCGGCGCGCGGTGGTGCGCTGGTGCGCGGCGCGGGCGTCGCCTCCGAGGGCTTCTTGGCCTCGCGGCGAACCACCTTCGGCTTCACCGGGGCCGGCTTTTCGACCGGCACGATCTTCGCGGGCTCCGGCCTGGCAGGGGTCGGCTCCGGCTTCTGCTCCGGCGGCGCCACGACATCCGGCTTCTCCTGCGGCGGCGTCGGCGCGATCGTCTCCTCTGCCATCTGCTGCTGCACGGGCTCCGGCGGCGAGGCGTCGGCCTCCTGCATCGCCGGTCCCGGCGCAACATCATCCTGCGTCGACTGCGGCGCCGAGGTCACCTGTGCCATGTCGACCATGATCGCCGGCAGGCTGACGCCCTGTTCCGGTTGCGACCTGATCCAATTCATCGCAAGCAGCGCGACAACCGCATGCAACATCACGATCACCACCGCCGAAAGGCCCCAGCGCGTGGCTTCACGCTCTCGAAGCGGCTCGTGCAGGGCGAAGGTGTTGGCACTCATCAGCTACGTCCGTCGAGGCCGACCAGCGCGACCTTGAGATAACCGGCGTTGCGCAGGGTGTTCATCACCTCCATCAGGTCACCGTAGGAGACCGCCTTGTCGGCGCGCAGATAGATGCGCTCGTCCTTGCGGCCTTTGGTGGCGGTGTCGAGCGAGGTGCTGAGTGCGTCGCGGGCGACAACGTCTTCGCCAACTGCGATGGACATGTCCGCCTTGACGGTGACGAAGACCGGCTTGTCGGGCCGCGGCGCCGGCTCGGCGGCGGTTGCCGGCAGATCGACGCCGATGTCGACGGTGGCGAGCGGGGCTGCCACCATGAAGATGATCAGGAGCACCAGCATCACGTCGATGAAGGGCGTGACGTTGATCTCGTGCGTGACGTCGAGATCATCGGGGTCGCCACGCTTGAGCGGCGAGCGTGCGCCGAGCTTTGCGCCCATGGCCTACTCCGCCGCCCGTGCCAGGCGGAATTCTCTGTGGTCGCGCTGGCGGCTGACCAGCAACATGAGCTGCGCCGAGGCATCGCCGAGCAGGGCGCGATAATTGGCGATGCCGCGGACGAGATGATTGTAGATCACGACCGCCGGGATCGCCGCGACGAGGCCGAGTGCGGTGGCGAGCAACGCCTCCGCGATGCCGGGCGCGACCACCGCGAGGCTGGTGGTGTGGCTCTCGGAGATGCCGATGAAGGCGTTCATGATGCCCCAGACGGTCCCGAACAGCCCGACGAAGGGCGCAGTGGCGCCGATGGTCGCGAGCACGCCGGTGCCGCGCGCGATCTGCCTGGACATCGCCGCTTCAACCCGCTCGAGCCGCAGCGCGACCCGCTCCTGGAGGCCGTCGTCGAGAATGCCGCCGGAGAGCTCGGCTTCCCTGGCGCAGGACTGGATCAGTTGGGCGACGGCGTCATGCGCGTCACCGGCCCGTGCCGATGCCTCGGCCAGCGTCATATTGCCTTCGAGCGCGCGCGTCCGCTGCAAGGCGAGCGCCCCCTTGCGACGCAGCTCGATGGTCTTGGCGAGCCACACCGTCCATGTCGCCAGCGAGGCGACGGCGAGCCCGACCATCACTGTCTTCACAACGATGTCGGCACTGGCGAACATGCCCCAGGGCGACAGATTGCGCGGCAACAGGGCTTCGTCGATCGCGAAGGCCGGTGTCGGCGCAAGTGCAGCCAGCAGGATGGATCCGATCACGCGCCGAAGCCCAAAAATGCCCTGCATCCTGATCTCCCGATAGACAGAGAAAGCTACGCAGCCGACTGCTCCGCGATCCGGGCCGCAAGCTGCCGGAACCGCGTCAGCTGATCCGTCCGCAGCGCCCTTGTCTCGTCGCGGCCGACGAACACCTTGAACATGATGCCGCCATCGGCGTTCACGAACGCGACGAAGGCCGACGACTTGCCCATGAACGGGCGCTCGACGAAGGCGACGCCTGCGCAACGCTCGTGGCGAAGATGGCCGTGCAGACCCTTCGGCTGCATCAGGTTGAAATAGCCGCGGCCGATCTCGCCGGCGGGAATGGCGCCCGTGAATTCGAAGATCGCATCATCGGTGTGCACGATCAGCGTGACCTCGCCCCACTCCGCGATGTCCTGCATGGCGGTGGCAAAGTGCTCGCCGCCACCGATCCGCACCATGGCGGATGGCAGCGCCTCGATCACCGCGCGCGGGCTGACGTTGCGCTCACGCGCAACGTCCTCGATCACCCCGCCCGGATTGTCGGCCATATGGACCCTGAGGTCGGCAAGATCGGTGCTCAACATGTCCGGCTCCTCTGCCATTGCGATCTAGGCGGCCGCGGCCTTGCGCTCGCTCTGGATTACCTCGAAGCCTTCGAACCTGGGATGGCCGAGATACAGGCTCTCGCCGGTCGGGTTGTCGGCGCGGGCATGGGCACGACGAAATTGGTCCGAGCGCGTCCAGGCCTCGAACGCCGCCTTGTCGACCCAGCTGGTGTGCGACGAATAGAGCGTGTGGTCCTCGGCCTCCGGGCCCTTCAGCAGGTGAAACTCGACGAAGCCCGGCATGCTGCCAAGATAGGATTCGCGCGTGGCCCAGACGGTTTCGAACGCGGTCTCCGCGCCCTTCTTCACCTGGAAACGATTCATAGCGATGAACATCGAAGTCTCTCCTTCTGATCAAAACGAAGCGCACTGAAGCCGCGCTGGAGCATCAGCGCGGCCTGGCGGAGATGTGGTGCTGCGAAGCTGGCGGCTACGCACCTCCAAAATGGATCTTCATGCCGGCCTTGTAGACCCGGCCCGGTCCGGGGCTCGACCACAGTACGTCGTTCTGCGTGGTGCCGTCGGTCGACGTGCCGGGAATGGCGTAAGGCCGGTAGTACTGGTTCAAGAGATTGTCGATCGACGCCGAGAACACGATGTCCTTCGTCGCGTTGTAGGTCATGTACAGATTGACCAGCTCGTACCCGGTTGCAGGCAGATAGCCGGCGGGTACGTCGTTGTTGGCACCGAACGAGGCCCACTGCGCCGTCAGGATCAGCGTGCGGTCGAGCAGGCGGACACCGCCGGTCGTGACGACCTTGCGCGGGGTAATGGTCGCGAGCCCGACATTGGTCACAGCGTTCTTGCCCTGGATGTAATGGCCGGCGACACCGATGAACCAGCTGCCGGCATCGTACATCGTCTCCGCCTCAAAACCCTGGATCCGGGCCTGCGCGATGTTCTGGTACTGGTAGAACTGGCTGAACGAGCCAAACCCGGTCGGGACCGGCGCCGAGGCGACGAGGTCGATGTAATCGCTGACATCGTTGCGGAACAGATTGATCTTGCCGCGGAAGGAGTCACTGGCGCTGAAGATGTTGTCGTACTTCAGATTGAAGCCGACCTCCTTGTTCTTGCCGACCTCGGGTCGAAGGTTCGGGTTCGGCAGGAAGCAGAACAGACCGACGGTCCCGTCAGGACAGGGGAAGAAGGCCGGCCCGCCACCGGTCGCATGCGCGCCTGAGATCACGGTCTCGGTGATCGACGGAGCGCGATAGCCTTCGGCGTAGCTGACATAGGGCTGGAAGCCGGGAACGGGCGTGACGCCAAGGGTGATCTTCGGCGAGAAGCGGTCGCCGCTGCCGTTGGTCTTGCCCGACTCCAGATCGTAGCGATCGTAACGGATCGCGCTCACGGCCTCGAACCAGGTGCTGTAGTTCTGCTTCAACTGCAGGAAACCGCCCGACACGGTGCGGATGCCGCTCGGCGTGGTGATGTTGGAATTGCCGCGGCTGTCGGTCGTGATCACATCATCCTGAAACGCATCGAAGCCCACGGTGAGTGCGTTGCGCCAGTCACCGACGTTGAACCGCGTGGTGTTGTTGGCGTCGATGCCGTAGGTATTGAGGACATAGCCGCGCTTGTCGCCGACGCAGCCGGAGATGTTGTTGCCGAAATTGCCGGTGCCGCACAAAGCCGCACCCGAGGTCGAATAGTGGTAGGTCTTGGTCTGGTCGTTATCGACGCGGTTGCCGTAGACTGACATGTGCCAGTCGAACAAATTGTCACTCGGCAGCGCATAATTCCAGGTGATCGTTCCGGTGTAGTTCTTGGCATCGGAAGCGTAGACCGACGAGCCCTGATAGAGCGCGCGCTGGGCGGCGGTCGCGACGGGCCCCCTGTTGAACTGGCCGACATCGTATTGATAGTCCTGGAAGATGGCGCCGAACTTGACCTCGTGGCCGAGGGCGGGACGCACCGTGAGCTTCATCAGCCCACTCTCGACCTGGTTGCCGGTATTGCCGATCTCGGTGCCGTTGCCGTCCTTGTAATTGCCTTGCGTGCGATAGACCGCCCCGCCGAAGATATCGACGTCCGGTGTGGCGCGCACGCCGCCGAAGACCGAGCCGAGGCCGCGATTGTTGTTGGAGCCGTAGGAGCCCGAGAGATCGACGCCCCAGCGCTCGCCGGGACGCAGCACATCGTCGATGTCCTTGGTGCGGAACGAGACCAGGCCGCCGATCGCGCCGGAGCCGTAGATGTTGGCGGTCGGGCCGCGCACGACGTCGACGCCGCCGACCAATTCAGGATCGAGGAAGAAGGAGCCGCTGGCGTTATGACCGGTGCGCTGGTAGTTCTGGCGCGCACCATCGACGACCACCGCAACGCGCCCGAACTCCTGCAGGCCGCGGATGTTGATGACGGTCGCGGGATCGTCGCCGCGCTCCTGGAAAGACACGCCGGGGACAGCATAGAAGATGCCCGACAGCCGGTTCGGCTGAAGTCCCTGAATCTGGTCGAGCGAGATCGAACTGACCGGCGCGAGCGAGTCGATGGCGCGCTCCTTGGTCTTCGTTGCGGCTGCGGTGATGGTGTCGAGCGCCTGAACCGGCGTCGTGCCGCCGGCCTGGGCTCGGGCGTTCATCATCTCCGGCGTTGCCTGCTGTGCAACTGGCGGCTTCGCCTGCTTGCGCTTGGCCTGCTTCGGCCGTTCCGTCGACGCACTTTCGGCTTGCGGCGATGCGGTCTGCGCAAGACCGCTCTCCGTCGTCATTGCCGCAAATGAAACCACCGACGCGCCCAAAATCAAGGCGCACGAATACCTAGCCCCGTCAGCCATATCAGCCCCAGCCTGCACTTCACTCTGTTTTTCAGGTCTTTTGGCTGGCGTGCGTTCGCAACGCGAACGACTGGCTGGCTGATTTTCTCAAGACGCGGGCAAGTCGCCCTGCCGCCATAATTGGTTACGTGGCAACACTCTGACGGTCAATGTCACAAGGTTGCAGTTTATATCGATTGTAAATTGCAGCCGTTGGAATGCGCTTCGTGCCGCTTATACAAACAAGCAGCACTCCAGAGTTTCGAAAGCGCATCACACCCAACATGTCAGCAACATCAGGAGACAGCGGCGGCGGCGCAGCGGAGTCGGCAGGAAGCTCTTCTGCGACAACGAGAACGCTCACCATGCGAGGGAGCCGGATCGACAGCCGCGAGCTGTTTGCGGCCGAGCGCGAGATCATCATCGCGCATGGCGAGGACAGCTATCGGCTTCGCCTGACCTCGCAGAACAAGCTGATCCTGACGAAGTAGCCTTAAATGACATTTTGTCGCACCCTCACAAGCCTCTTGCTCTCCAGTGCGATCGCGCTCGCCTCTGTCGCGCACGCCGCCGGCATCACCGTGCATGACGCGCGCAATCGCGACATCGCCGTGACCGACTTCGCGCGCACGGTCTCGATCGGCGGCGCCATCACCGAGATCATCTATGCGCTCGGGCTCGAGAGCCGGCTGGTCGGCGTCGACACCACGAGCCTTTATCCAGCGGCGGCACTACAAGACAAACCCAATGTCGGCTATATGCGCCAGATCTCTGCCGAAGGCGTGTTGGGCCTCAACCCCACTCTGATCCTGGCGATCCAGGGCTCGGGCCCGCACGCTACCATGGAGATCCTGGAAACGGCGAAGGTGCCGTTGGTGCTGGTGCCCGACACCTTCTCCGAGGACGGCCTGATCGAGAAGATAAGACTGGTCGGCCACGCCATGGGCGTCGACGCGCGCGCCGCGTGCCTGAGCGCCGCGGTCGGCGCCGATTTTGCTCAGCTGCGCACCCTGCGCGCCAAGGTGACCAAGCCGGTGCGCGTGATGTTCGTGATGTCGCTGCAGAACGGGCGCGCCATGGTCGCGGGTCACAAGACCGCGGCCGACGAGATCATCCAGCTCGCCGGCGCCGCCAACGCCGTCGACGATTTCGACGGCTACAAGATCATCGGTGACGAGGCGATCGCGGCGGCGAGACCCGATGTGGTGCTGTCGATCGAGCGCGGCAAGGACTCGCTTCCTGCCGACGCGATCTATGCCCATCCCGGCTTCGCCCTGACGCCGGTCGCGGCCAACAAGAGCCTCATCACCATGGACGGGCTCTACCTGCTTGGCTTCGGGCCACGGACGGCAGCGGCGGCGCGCGATCTCTCGGTAAAACTCTATCCGGCATTGGCAGAACCGGGCGCTGCATTCACTTCGGCGCTGCCGGCGGCGAATTGCCGGCAATGAGCGTGGCGATCGGCACGGAAGCGCGCAGCCTGGGACGACGCGCCAGCGCGAGACGGCGGTCCGCATCGATCGCGATCCCTCTCCTGATTGCGGTGCTCGCGGTCGCCGCGATCGTCGCGCTGAGCTTCGGCGCCGCCGGCATCCCCCTCTCCCGCCTGCCTGCCGCACTCGGGCTATCAGGCGAAGGCACGGCCATGACGGGCCGCGACCAGCTCGTGCTGTGGTCGATCCGCGTCCCCCGGATCGCCGCGGCGGCGATGGTCGGTGGCCTGCTCGCCGCCGCCGGCGCGATCATGCAAGGGCTGTTTCGTAACCCGCTCGCCGATCCCGCGCTGGTCGGCGTCTCCAGCGGCGGCGCGCTGGCAGCCGCAAGCGCGATCGTCTTCACCGATTCGCGCTTCGGCGAGACGCTGCGCTTCCTCCAGACCGAGCTCCTGCCGCTCGCGGCATTCGCGGGATCGCTGGCCACGACCGCGATCCTCTACGGCATCTCGAGCCGCTCGGGGCGCACCTCGATCGCGGTCTTCCTGCTAGCCGGCGTCGCCATCACCGCCATCGCCAATGCCGGCATCGGGCTTCTGGTGTTCATCGCCGACGACCGCCAGCTCCGCGACATCACGTTCTGGCTGCTGGGCTCCATGAGCGGGGCGACCTGGACCAAGGCCGCCGTGCTGGCGCCGATCCTCATCGTCGGGCTTGCCACCTGTACCTTCATCGCACGCGGCCTCGATCTCCTGGTGCTCGGCGAGGCCGACGCCTTTCATGGCGGTGTTGACGTCGAGCGCCTCAAACGGATCTCGATCGTCATGGTCTCCGCCATGACCGGCGTCGCAGTGTCGATCAGCGGCGTCATCGGCTTCGTCGGCATCGTCGTGCCGCATCTGCTCCGTCTCGTCATTGGACCTACGCATCGGCTATTGTTGCCGGCCTCGGTGCTATCAGGTGCGATCCTGATGGTCGGCGCCGACACGCTGGCGCGCACGATCGTGGCGCCGGCGGAGATGCCGATCGGGCATCCTGACCGCGGCGGTCGGCGCGCCGGTCTTCCTCTTCATCCTGCTGCGGCAGCGCGAGCTCGCTCCGCTATGAGTGCCGTGGTCGAGGCGCATGCCTTGAGCAAGCGCGCCGGCCGCGCGACGCTACTCGATGGCGTCGGCCTGACGGTTGCGGCCGGCGAGATGGTCGCGATCATCGGCCCGAACGGCGCCGGCAAGTCGACGCTGCTGCGGCTGCTCTCCGGCGATCTCCGCCCGAACGCGGGTGCGGTACGCCTGAAACAGCGCGATATCAGCAGCTATGCGCCGCGCGAACTCGCCGCGCGCCGCGCCATGCTGTCCCAGCACATCAACGTCACCTTCCCCTTCACCGTCGAGGAGATCGTGCTGATGGGCGCGGGCGAACGCAGCGGGCGTGAGGCAGGCTCGCTCGTCGACGCTGCCCTCGACGAGGTTGGGCTCGCGCATTTCCGCGAACGGCAATTACCGACGCTATCAGGCGGCGAGCAGCAGCGCGCCCATTTCGCCCGCGTGCTGGTGCAGCTCGCCTGCGGCGAAGCCGAGCATGGTCCGGGACTTCTGCTGCTGGACGAGCCGACCTCGAGTCTGGATCTGCGTCACCAGATCGACCTCGTCGAAGCGGCGCGCCGCCGTGCGGCCGGCGGCACGGCCGTGATTGCGATCCTGCACGACCTCAATCTCGCGATCCGCTTTGCCGACCGGCTGGTCGTGCTGGCGGGTGGCAGGCTCACGGCCGACGGTCCGCGCGCGGATGTCGTCACCCGCGAGATCATCCGCGAGATCTTCGAGATCGATGCCGTCGTCCATCAAGGCGACGACGGCGTGCCTTACGTGTTGCCACAATCGATGCGGGCAGTTCAGATTGAAATTTAGCCAATCCTGTTTCTGCAAAGACGGTGCGCTCCCTCCCCCGCTTGCGGGAGAGGGAGCGAATCTCGCTCGGGGCGGACAACCTACCCCGCCGGGACTATCACCATGCTCTTGTCCTTCGGCCAGCGGATGCGCCAGGCGAAGTTGATATCCTTGACCTCGCCGGGCTTGGCGTCGAACGACCATTCCAGCACGCCGCGGCGGTCACGGATGTTGCTGGCGGTCGGCGGCGTGGTCGCGGGCAGCATCTCGACGACGATGTCCTCGCTCTCGCTGACCGGCAACTGATCCTCGATCGCGACCTTGATCGGGAAATCATGACCGTTGCGGATGGTGGTCTTGAACGTGCGCTCGTCGGTCTTGGACGTCGTGACCAGGAGACCGGCCGAGCCCTCGTTGCGCTTGAGCACGGCGCGCTCGATTCTGACCTTGTCGTCGGCGCCGAAGCCGAGCCGCACGATGTCGTCCTTGGCGGAAGCGGAGAGCTTGCCGCGGCCGACGAAGACGCCGTCGCGGTAGATCGCGACCTTGCCGGGCAGCAGAGCCGAGTCATCGGTCTGCTTGAAGCTGGCTTCGAGGAAGGCGGTGGTATCCATCACCGGCGCGGCGCGCACCGCGAGATCGGCAGGCACGGTCATCGACGCAATCCGAAGGCTCTTGGCGCCCTCGGCGGCGCCGAGGCTGACACGGCCGGGGATTTTGAAGGTGGCCTGGAAGTCGCCGATCTCGGCGACAGCCTGCTGCTCTTCGGCGCGCTCGGCTATATTGAGGTCTGCCCTCGACCTCGCCGCGTACTCGCCGGTTTCCATCTTTCGCAGCATTGGTGCGGGAGCGGCGGGCCGCGCCAGATCGGAGACCGAGCCTGCTGCCAGCGGCCTCGGCACTTGTGGATATTGCGCGACCAGCGAATGCAGCTCCGGCGCGCTGCCGCCGCGGCTGATGCGCGTCGTGGAGACGCCGAGCGTCACGTTCGGCCAGTCCTCGCCAGTCGATTGCGTGATCTCGGCGCGGCGGACCAGCTCGAGCTGCGGCTTGCGGTCCTTGGCGCCGGTGTCGAGCCGGGCGTCATAGAGCGGCATCCAGCGCGCATTGCGCACGGCATACGTCACGCGCAACGTCGCCTTCGTCGCGGCAGTCGCGGCAACATCCATGCGAACCTCGAGCTTGCTCGGCGGCTTGGCCTTGCGCTCGACCTCGAGTTGGGCGATCTGCCGGTCGATCTCGCGCGTCTTGCGCGTGGCGTCACGGACGGCGGTATCGGCGCTCGCAATTTCTTCGCCGACCGCAGCAAAGGCCGCGCGCCATTCGGCGATCGGCCGCGCCTCGCCCTTGTCGCCGATCCCCGCGGGGGAGGTTTCCGCAAAGTGCTCCGCAAACTTGCGCCGCGCATTCGCCGAGTCGATCGCGCCTTGCAGATCGGCGCGCTGATCGTTCAAGGCCTCGATGCGCTTTTCCAGCTCGGGCAGATTGACCGGCGCGGCGCGCGGCGACCGCGCATCGATCGTGCCGATGGTGAGCTTTGCGCCGCTCTCACCCTCGACGCGGATGGAGGAGGCATCGAGACCAAGCGGGAAGTCCTTGGCAACCAGCGTCGAATCCCCGGACGGCAGGTCGACCGTGATGATGCGGGTGACGGTGGCGCCATCGGGGTAAACCGTGACCGTATCGATCGCCGATGTGGCGTCCAGATCGGCGGCCCATGATGGCGACGCCGCCGCCATGGTGACCAGAACCAGGCTCGTCGTTGCCAAATATCTTGCGGTGATGCGCATGAAGTCCCTCCTGCCGTATCGCCGCGCCGCCAGCCGGACGCGCGCGATCAAATGCCTCGCCAACATGGTTGGACGCGGCAGGGAAGGAACTGGTTCGATTGGGGTTTCCGTGGGGCGCCGCGGCGGCGGCACCAAGGCCGCGGAACGTATGGCAGCCCCGCGGCAGGTCTCAGGCCTGGGTCGGCGACCCCTGCCCGAAGATGCGGCGGAGCAGGTCGGTCACGTTCTTGGCCCCGGCTTTCTTCAGGATGCCGGCGCGATAGCCCTCGACGGTCCGTGCGCTCAGATGCATGCGCCGGGCGATCTCCTTGTTGGTGAGGCCGGCGGCGAGGTGCTCGAGCACGTCGCCTTCACGCGCGGTCAAGGGCTCGCAGCCGGGCAGCCAGCGCTGCCGGTTCGTGCCGGGCTGCGCGAATTCGTCGATGGCGGCATCGATCCGGCCGATGATATCGTGGGTGCGGAACGGCTTTTCGATGAAGTCAGCCGCGCCGCTCTTGATGGCGTCGACCGCCATCGCGATGCTGCCATTCGCCGAGGTCACCAGCACCGGCGCCATGCAGTTTTCCTCGCGCAGCCGCCTCAGCATATCGAGGCCGGAGCGATCGGGCGGCAGCTCCATCAGCACGCAGGCCGGCATCCGCGCCTTCGCTTCGGACAGAAGTGAGGCACCGTCAGCGAAGCAGATCACGTCATAGGCGCTCTGTTGGAGCGCGGTCGAAAGTTGTTCGCGGGAGGCAGCGTCGGTGTCGATGACGAATACCTCGCCCTTGGAAAGCATGTTCCCCGGCATAATTCCGATCCAGCAATGTCTTGGTCAAATGGTCCGAGACGGAAAGCGGGCCGCATCGCCCTGCCGCGCCGTCGTGAGCATGGCATTCACGCCAATGCTTCGGTTTCCCCTATGTATGTTCCGGCCGGTTCCTGGATTTGACGGATCGAGACAGAAACTTTACATTTCGGGACATCTGCGGGAATGGCTGGCAGGAACGGTTCGCATGACCGACCTCGTTCGCAGCGCAGGCTTGAGCTATTACCCGGAAATCGCCCGGTCGGTCGGGCTCGATCCCAAACAGATGATGCGCAAGGCCAGGCTGCCGCTGGCCTGCCTCGACAAGCCCGACACACCCATCGCCGTCGCCGGCCTGCGCCGTCTGCTCGAATTGTCGGCAGCGGCGTCCGGCGCCGAAGATTTCGGCTTGCGCCTCGCCGAGCGCGGCGGCCTGACCAATTTCGGTGCGGTCGGCCTGATCGTGCGCGAACAGGCAACCGTCGGCGAGGCGATCGAAGCATTCTCGCGCTTCATCCACATCCATCATGACGGCATGCGGCTGGACGTTGCGCGCGACAGGCAGATCGTGACGGTCACGCTGCACCTGCGCGGCCGGCAGCCGAGCGCGCCGCGCCAGGCGATCGACATGGCGCTCGGCAGCATCCACCGCATCATCCAATCGCTGTACGGCCATGACTGGCGGCCGCAGGAGGTCCACCTGCATTACCCACCGCCGCGCGACCGCAAGCGCTACCGAGAATTCTACGGCTGCCGCGTGACCTTCAACGCCGATGACGATGCGATCCTGCTGTCGGCGCGCGACATGGAGCGCCGGATTCCGAGCGCGCATCCGCTGATCGCGACTTATCTGCGCAAGCGGATCGAGGCGATCGAGACCCGGCCGGCGAGTTGGGAAGGGAAGGTCGACGAGGTCGTGCGGACCCTGCTCGCCGGCGGCGACTGCACGGTCGAGCGCGTCGCCGAGCATCTTGCCTGCACCCGCCGTACCATCCACCGGCATCTGGCCGAAGCCGGCACCAGCTTCTCGGCCATCCTGGATGCGCAACGCGCCGATCTCGTGATCCAGTTGATCGAGGACCTCGACCGGCCGCTGGCTGACATCGCTACCCAGCTCGGCTTCTCCGCGCAGAGCGCCATGGCGCGCTGGTTCCGCGGCCGGTTCGGCTGCACCGTCACCGACTGGCGCAAGGGCGTGCGGCCTCCGGCACCGCCCGATGCGCCCTCGGCGACCGCAGCTTGAGTTCAGCGCGCCGGAGCGGGCACGCCCATCGTGGCAAGGGCACGCCGCCGGCTGCCGGCGAGCAGCGGGCCGAACGCGATGGCAAATCCGAGGAACGCGACCAGCCAGCCGCAGGCGGCGATGTGCAACAACACATCGCTGTGCGCGGGCAACACCACGGCGGCGACCCGCGCCAAGGCCGCGATGATGATTGCAGCGTAGATTCCCTGGGTCGCCGGCGAAGCCGTCAATGCCTGTCCGGTATGGCCGAGGCTCGCGCGGGTCATCACCGCCAGCGTCATGGTTCCCGCCGCACCCGTCATCCAGGCGTGGATGCCGGCGCTCGGCGGCAGCACACCGAGAACCGCCAGTGCGTGCAGGATGAAGCCGAGCGGCACGAAGACGTAGCCAATATGCAGGATCACCAGCAGTCGCTCGCGAAAAGTGCGATCGCCGGCCCAGCGCGCAAGCCGCACCAGATGCAGTCCGCCGACCAGCGCCATCAGGACACCGGTGACGGCATTCAGCGGCGCCACGATCCAGAAGATGAGCGCGAGCGCGCTGCATCCGATCACTGCGCCGTCGAAGCGTCCGAACGGCACCGGCAGACGGCCGGGATTGAACTTGACCAGCCAGTTGCGGGTGAAGCTCGGAATGATGCGGCCTCCGATCAGCGAGATCAGCAGGATGACCACACCGATGCCGACGCGGATGCTGACATCGGCCGCGCCCTGGTAATGCGCCTCGAGGTGAAAAGCGACATTGCCGGCGAGCAGAACGGACACCAGCGCCACCACGGGCAGGTTGCGCCAGTTGCCGCCTGCGATGATCTCGCGCGCGGCGGCGGCGACGACCAGCGCCAGGAAGGCGGCATCGACGAGAAGCGCGAACGCCCAGCCGGTATCGGCCGACAACGTCACCGCGATACGTCCGGCAAGCCAGACCATCACTAACGCCCCCAGCGAGGTGCCCTGGATCGGCAGCCGCCCTGTCCAGTTCGGGATGGCCGTGAACAGGAACCCGGTGACCACCGCCGGCAGGAAGCCGTAGAGCATCTCGTGGACGTGCCAGTCGCGCGGCACGAACGCGGAACTCACCGACAATTCGCCGTAGAACATCGGCAGCCAGGCCAGGATCGATAGCCCCGCCTGGATCGCGGCGAGCAGGAAAAAGGGCCGAAAACTGTTCGCAAACAGCGGCCAGCCCTCAAAGTTGCGGGATCGGGCGCCAGCCATGGGGTCAACTCCAATAAAATCAGCCGTTGTCTGGAAAAATACTGCCACCCGGCCGTCCCGTTTTGCGCTATCGCAAACTGCGAGACGATTGCAGGTGCCATCACACTCCCGAGCGCCAAGGAGGCAGAATGGCCAAGGTCGACACATCGCTGGTTGCGCATTTGCCGCTGTTTGCCGGGGTCACGCCGGAAGCTCTGGACGAGATCCTGCGGGAGGCCCGGTCGGCGCGCTATCCCAAGAACAGTGCCATCTTCGAACAGGGCGCGGACGCACAGTCCTTCTTCCTGCTGCTGCACGGCCATGTCCGCGCCGCCAAGACCACGCCGACCGGCGAGCAGATCGTGGTCCGCTACGTCGCGCCCGGCGAAACGTTCGGGCTCGCCATGGCGATCGGAGCCGTGCAGTATCCGGCGACCGCGATCGCGGTCGATGACAGCGTGGTGCTGATCTGGCCAACCTCGGCCTGGCCGCGGCTGGTCGAGCGATTTCCTTCGCTGGCCGCTAACACGCTCCAGACCGTCGGCACGCGCCTCCAGGAGAGCCACACCCGCATCCTGGAAATGTCGACCCAGCAGGTCGAGCAGCGCGTCGCGCATGCGCTGCTGCGCCTCGCCAAGCAATCCGGCAAGAAGCTCGACCACGGCATCGAGATCGACTTCCCGATCAGCCGCCAGGACATCGCCCAGATGACCGGCACCACGCTGCACACTGTCAGCCGCATCCTGAGCGGCTGGGAGAGCCAAGGGCTCGTCGAGAGTGGCCGTCAGCGCATCATCCTGCGCGATCCGCACAGGATCGTCGTATTGGCGGAGCGCAGCGCCGACAGCGGCGCGGCGTGACAGCCGCGCGAAGGCGTCTCCGCCCAATACGAATGGAGAAGAGATAGGGGTGAGGGGCGCTTCCGCTTACGGCGAAAACCGTCCCTCACCCGGGAATCCGCGCGCGCCCGCGCGAATTCCAGACCGCTTCACGCCGGCACGCAATCGCACAACGCGGCGAGGAATTTTTCGCGGTCGATGCCATGCTCGCGGCAGGCATCATCCACCGTGTGGAAGGTTGCGATCGGGCAACCGACACAAGCCATCCTGAAGGCCAGGAACACGCGGATCGTGTGCGGCGCCGTGCGCATGATGTCATCGACCAGATCGTCGGATCCGAAAGACATGGGCAACTCCGTTCCGAAACGACGATAGCAGAACGGACCGGAGGCTCCTTGTCGAAGCGCAAGCAATGTCGTCATTTCCGGAGCGTGCGGAGCACGAGCCGGAATTCATCGCGCAGCAAATCAGATGTTGAAATGGATTTCGCGCTCGCGCCAGGAGGCGCGAGCCGGAATGACGGAGAGAGGAACTACACAGCCCGGCTGTGCAGCTGCTTCGCCGGATTGAGATGCGCGTCAAACGCGGCCGCGACGCTGCGGACCAGGAAGCGCGAGTCCTTTGCGACTGCGAGGCGGTTGCCGTCCAGCCTCACGACGCCGTCGGAGATCAGCGGCTTCAGTCGCGATGCCGAGTTCAGCATCGCCCCCGCCTCTGCGCCATGGCGCGCGCAGATGTCGCCGAGATCGGCGCTGAACTCGCACATGATGCGTTCGATGATGTCCGCGCGCAGCCGGTCGTCGTCGGTGAGCCCATAGCCCTTGGCGGTGGCGAGACGGCCGGCGGCGATGCTTTGCGCATAGGCGCCGATCTGCACCTCGTTCTGGACGTAACCCTGCGGCAAATGCCCGATCGCGCTCGCGCCGAAACCGAGCAGCACTTCGCCCTTGTCAGTGGTGTAGCCCTGAAAATTGCGCCGCAGCGTCCGTTCCTCGAACGCCACGGCCATGGAATCGCCTGGTCGCGCGAAATGATCGAGCCCGATCTGCACGTAACCGGCCTCCTTCAATGCATTCGCGATCGCGCAGGCCTGGTCGTGGCGCGCGAGGCCGTCCGGCAACACAGCCTCGTTGATCATCTGCTGGTGCTTCTTGAAGCTCGGCACATGAGCATAGCCGAACACAGAGAAGCGGTCGGGCGCGAGCGTGAGGCTGCGCCGGACTGTATCCAGACACGACGCGACGGTCTGGTGCGGCAGCCCGTAGATCAGGTCGAAATTGAGTCCCTCGATGCCCGCGCCCCGGAGCATGTCGACCACGGAAGCCGTCTGCTCGAAGCTCTGCACGCGGTTGATCGCCCGCTGCACCACGGGATCGAAGCTCTGCACGCCAAGGCTCCCGCGGTTGACGCCGGAGAGCCGCATGGCCTCGACCATGTCGGCGGTCAACGTGCGGGGATCGATCTCGACCGCGATCTCGGCCGAGGGCAGCACGAAGAACTTCTGGCGCATCGTCGCCATCAACTCGGCGAAGGCTTCCGGCTGCATGATCGTCGGCGTGCCGCCGCCGAAATGGATGTGCTCCACCTTGATGCGACGGCCGATGGTTTCGGCGACCTGCGCGATTTCGTTGCGCAGCGTCCGCTGATAGCCGGCGATGAGCTCGTCGCGGCGGACGATCTGGGTATGGCAGCCGCAATACCAGCACATCTCGCGGCAGAACGGCACGTGAAGATAGAGGGACGCGCTGGCGCCCGCCGGCAGCTCCGCCAGCCATCTGGCGTAGGCGCCTTCTCCGATCGCCGTCGAGAAATGCGGTGCGGTCGGATAGCTCGTGTAGCGTGGCAATCGTTCTTCGCCGTAGCTCGCCGCAAGATCAGCTCTCATGTCTTACCCATTCGTAAATTTCCGCCGTGTGCAGACCTCACGGCAAATCCCGGAATACACTCCACTACCTCGGATCCGAGGAGGCGACCTTGCGCTCGCGCAAAGTCGGCCGGGGTGCCCCGGACATTGCGCTCGCGCAAAGCACAGCGGCCGGTTCCAGACCATGATCATGGCAATTCGCACGCCATCCGGAGCGTTTGCCCATGAGGCTTCTTGCACTCGAACTGTTTCTCTCCTTGCTCGACGTCCGCGGCCATATCCCGCGTTTCGACGACTTCCGGCCGACCCCGGTCGCACCGGCCCCGGCCGGCACCGTGGGCGCTCTGGCCGCAGCCATCGGTGTCTTCGCCGTGCTGTCGCTGGTGATCTGGGCAGCGGTCTGGCTTGCCACACATCTCTTCTAATCTCGTCCTCTCCGGGGCCCGATCATGATCTCATCCAAGCGCGCCGTCGCCGGCGCGGTCATCCTGACATGCCTCGTCGGGGCGCCCGCCTTCGCAGCCGACACGACCAGCGGCGATCTCGTCATCACCAGGGCCTGGAGCCGGGCGACGCCCGGCGGAGCCAAGGTCGCCGGCGGCTATCTGACGATCGAGAACAGGGGCCACACGGCGGAGCGGCTGCAGGCCGCATCGGCCGCCCATGCGCTTCGAACCGAGATCCACGAGATGGCCGTCAACGACGGTGTCATGACCATGCGCCCGCTCGACAAGGGGCTTGTCATCGCACCCGGGCAAATCGTGACGCTTGCGCCCGGCGGCGGACATCTGATGTTCATCGGTCTCGATGTGCCGCTCCATGCCGGCGACCAGATGCCCGTGATGTTGTCGTTCGAGCACGCCGGCGCGGTGAAAGTGACGCTGGACGTGCAGGCCATCGGCGCACAGGCTCCCGAAAGCACGAAGACAACGGCGGCCGCAGAGCCTGCGCATCGCGCGGAGCAGGTGGCGGTCCCTGCCGCCGCGACATCCGACGCGGACGAGAGCTTCTTCACGCATCTCCATGCTGAGAAGGCCATGGCCAACGTCACAGTCTCGCCGGGGCGCGCCGGTCCAGTCGAGATTGCGATCCAGCTCGAGGATGCGAACGAACTGCCGCTGAGTGCAGACGCCGTTGAGGTCACGCTCGGCAATCCCGAGCATGGCGTGGCGCCGATCACCGCAAGCGCCGAACGCGTCGGCAACGATCAGTGGCGAGTCAGAATGTCGGCGCCGCTGTCCGGCCGCTGGTCGCTCGGCCTCGACATCCGCATCACGCCGTCGGATGCGGTTAACGTGGTGTCACCGATCCTGCTCCGTTGAGACACCTAAGTACTGTTGCGGAGCCGAATCCGGCAAAACCTTGTCGCAGCGCAAACACTCTTGCCGCGATCAGCGCACACTGCATCCGTCATCAAAAACCTTTCCAGATGAAGGATGCTTCCGATGTTCACCCGCAGAGCCGCATTGATCAGCGCCGCCGCGACCGCGCTGATGCTGGCGACCCCCGCCTTCGCGGCCGATGATCTCAAACTGCCGCGTCAAAAGGTCGAGCTGGTCGCTCCGCCCTTCGTGCATGCGCACGAGCAGGCGACCAAGCAAGGCCCCAAGATCATCGAGTTCAAGCTCACGATCGAGGAGAAGAAGGTCGTCATCGACGAGAAGGGCACCACGTTCCAGGCGATGACCTTCAACGGTTCGATGCCCGGCCCGCTGATGGTCGTGCATGAAGGCGACTACGTCGAAACGACGCTGGTCAATCCCGCGACCAACACCATGCCGCACAACATCGACTTCCATTCCGCGACCGGCGCACTCGGCGGCGGCGCGCTCACCCTGGTCAATCCCGGCGAGCAGGTCGTGCTGCGCTGGAAGGCAACCAAGACCGGCGTGTTCGTCTACCACTGCGCCCCGGGCGGCCCGATGATCCCCTGGCACGTCGTCTCCGGCATGAACGGCGCCGTGATGGTGCTGCCGCGCGACGGGCTGAACGACGGCAAGGGCCACGCGCTGAAGTACGACAAGGTCTACTATGTCGGCGAGCAGGACATGTATGTGCCGCGTGACGAGAAGGGCAATTTCAAGTCCTACGACTCGCCGGGCGAAGCCTTCACCGACACTGAAGAGGTGATGAAGAAGCTGATCCCCTCTCACGTCGTGTTCAACGGCAAGGTCGGCGCGCTCACCGGCAAGAACGCACTGACCGCCAAGGTCGGCGAGAACGTGCTGATCGTGCATTCGCAGGCCAATCGCGACAGCCGTCCGCATCTGATCGGAGGCCATGGCGACTATGTCTGGGAGACCGGCAAGTTCGGCAATGCACCCGAAGTCGGGCTCGAGACCTGGTTCATCCGCGGCGGCTCGGCGGGAGCTGCGCTGTACAAGTTCATGCAGCCCGGCATCTATGCCTACGTCACGCACAATCTGATCGAGGCCGCAGACCTCGGCGCCACCGCGCACTTCAAGGTCGAAGGCAAGTGGAACGACGATCTGATGATGCAGGTAAAGGCACCTGCCGAAATACCGGCGGCCAACACCAACTAGACGCGACAAGGGGCCGGTCATCACCGGCCCCTTCTTCCTTCGGGGAACGACCATGCTGATCGCATTCAAGCTCAAACTGGCCCTCGCCTGCGCCGCGGGGCTCGCAGGTCCGATCGCGATGGCGCCGCTGGTCTCGGACATGGCCGTGCACGGCTCGGCGTCGGAGCCTGCGATCGTCAGGGTCGCACCGGGCAGCCTGTCCTATCGCGAGGCCGGCGATTTCACACGCGGCGGGCAGCAGGCGGAAGCGCCACTCCGCGCGATGCGCGTCGACCGGCCGCTCCACATCATGCGAAATCAGGTCTCCTCATCTGACTATCAGCTTTGCGTGCAGGACGGCGCCTGCCGCGCGCTCGATCGCGATGTCGCGGTCGCCGCCGATCGCCCCGCGGTGCAGGTGAGCTGGCACGATGCCGAGGCTTATGCAGGCTGGCTGTCGCGCAAGACGGGTCACCATTACCGTCTGCCGAGCGATGCTGAATGGGCCTTTGCGGCCGGATCCAGATTCAGGGATGATGGTACAGCGGTCGATGCAGACGATCCTTCGAAGCGCTGGATCAGCCGCTATGAGCGCGAATCCGAACGCGACCTTTCCGACACCACGGCCTATCCGCTCGGCAAGTTCGGCCCGAACGAGCACGGCGTCGAAGACCTCGCCGGCAACGTCTGGGAATGGACCTCGACCTGCTTCGTGCGCTCGCGTGTCGACGCCGCCGGCAATGCCGGCCGGCCCACCGTGAACTGCGGCGTGCGTGTCGCCGAGGGCGCTCACCGCGCCTATGTCACCGATTTCATCCGCGACGCCCGTGCCGGCGGCTGCGCCCAGGGCGTGCCGCCCGCCAATCTCGGCTTCCGCCTGGTGCGCGAGGAGGCCTCCTGGGTCGCCAGCGTGTCGGCGCGGTGGAGCAAGGTGTGGGCGGTGAGGTCTTAGCCGGGCCTGACTCCCGAAATAGCAGAGTCTCGGCCGCGCCTCATACTCCGTCATTGCGATGTGGAAGTAGTGCGCGTCGGTACATTCAATGAAAATGGCCGGGACAAAGCCCGGCCATTTCCCATTGTTCGCGGATCGTTAACTCAGCTGTTCTTCAGCGCCACGCGGAATTCGGCTTCGGTCTTGGCCTTGACCTCGTCGAGCGAGACGCCGTCGGCGAGCTCGATCAGGGCCATGCCGCCGTCGCCGTGCTTGTCGATGGTGAAGACCGCCAGATCCGTGACGACCATGTCGACGGCGCGCTCGCCGGTCAGCGGAAGGTTGCACTTCTTGAGGAGCTTGGAGCCGTCCTTGGCCGAATGCTCCATCACCACGACGACGCGCTTGACGCCGGCGACGAGGTCCATCGCGCCGCCCATGCCCTTGACCATCTTGCCGGGGATCATCCAGTTGGCGAGATCGCCGTTCTGGGCGACCTGCATGGCACCGAGGATCGACAGGTCCATGTGGCCGCCGCGGATCATGCCGAAAGAATCCGCGCTCGAGAAATACGAGGTCGAGGGCAGCTCGCTCACCGTCTGCTTGCCGGCGTTGATCAGGTCCGCGTCCACCTCGTCTTCATAGGGGAACGGGCCCATGCCGAGCATGCCGTTCTCGCTTTGCAGGCTGACATCGACCCCGTCGGGGATGAAGTTCGAAACCAGCGTCGGGATGCCGATGCCGAGATTGACGTAGTAGCCGTCACGCAGTTCCTTCGCGGCGCGCGCGGCCATCTGTTCACGGGTCCAGGCCATGTGTGTCTCCTGATACGCTTAAGCGGCGGTACGCGGGCGGGTGTTGCGGAATTCGATGCGCTTCTTGGCCGTGCCGACCTCGACGATGCGCTTCACGAAGATGCCGGGCGTATGGATGTGGTCGGGATTGAGTTCACCGGCCGGAACCAGATGCTCGACCTCGGCCACCGTGATCTTGGCGGCGGTCGCCATCATCGGGTTAAAATTGCGCGCGGTCTTGCGGTAGATGAGGTTACCGGCGGTGTCGCCCTTCCAGGCATGCACGATGGCAAGGTCGGCGAACAGGCCGCGTTCCATCAGATACTTCTCGCCGTCGAACTCCTTCACTTCCTTGCCTTCGGCGATCAGCGTGCCGACGCCGGTCTTGGTGTAGAAGGCCGGAATGCCGGCGCCGCCGGCGCGGATACGCTCGGCGAGCGTGCCCTGCGGATTGAATTCGAGTTCCAGCTCGCCGGCGAGGAATTGCTGGGCGAACAGCTTGTTCTCGCCGACATAGGACGAGATCATCTTCTTGATCTGCCGGGTTTCCAAGAGGCGGCTGAGCCCGATGCCGTCGACGCCGGCATTGTTGGAGACCACCGTCAGGCCCTTGACGCCGGACTCGCGGATCGCGTCCGAGAGCTCCTCGGCGATGCCGCAGAGGCCGAAGCCTCCCGACATGATCATCATGTTGTCTTTCAAAATGCCGTCGAGAGCCGACTTGGCGTCGGGATAGACCTTGTTCATGCAAATAACCTTCGACTGAACCTTCGGCTTGGAGGCGTCGCGCCCTATTGGCGGCGATTATTAGGCGAAATCCTCCAAAGCCGTCAATGATACGGGGTTCTCCGCACCGCGCCCGGGTGATAGAAGCTGCCCACACCGTGGGCAGAACCGTCCGCGGCCTTGAAAGCGACAAGAAAAACCATCAAGTTGCGGGGGTTGGGCGTGGGCACGCAGGTTTCCCGACCCGCCCTTCTGGCTCCAACGACCAACCCGATCAGGACATGCCATTGACCATGGCCCAAGGAATGAAGCGCCTCGGGACGCCGATCGCGGCGCTGCTCGGTGTCGCGCTGATCGCCCTGATCGCGACCTCATGGCTCATCAACCGCGACGCGCTGCGCAGGGCGGTCGAAGCGCAGATCCGCGACGTCACCGGGCTCGAGCTCAGTGTCGCAGGCGCAATCGACATTTCCGTGCTGCCGGCAAGCTACATCTCCTTCCGTGACGTCGGCCTCAAGGGCGGCGGCACCAGCGATCCCGCGCTCCAGGTCGACGTGCTCACCGCCAATCTGCGGCTGCTGCCTTTGCTGCTGCAACGGTTCGAGATCTCCGACCTGACGCTGCTGCGGCCCCGCATCCATGTCAGCCTGAAGCCGGACGGCCAGAGCAACTGGACGCCCTTCATCCAGACCATCGCGCGCACCATGAAGCCCGGGGCCGAGAACCAGGTCTCGTTCTCCGAAATCCGGATCCAGGACGGCGTGCTCGACTACGAGGACGCCGCCACGCACGGCACCGAGAAGTTCGAGGACATCGACCTGTCGCTGGCCTGGCCTTCGATCTCGCGCTCCTTCGCCGCGACCGGACAGTTCGACTGGCGCGGCGAGCGTGTCGACGGCTCGATCAGCTTTTCCGATTTCGTCGCCGCCCTCTCCGGCGAGCGCTCGGGGTTGAAGGCGCGGATCGCCAGCGCGCCGCTCAAGCTCGCCTTCGACGGCAGCGTCGCCAACCGCACCAGCCCGATGATGGAGGGCACGCTGACGATCGACAGCCCCTCCTTGCGCAACGCGCTGCGCTGGACCGGGCAGCCACAGCCCGCCAGCGGCGGCTTCGGCCGCTTCGTGCTGAAGGCGCGCGCCAACGTCGTCGGCGCCTCGATCGCCCTCACCAACGTCAATGTCGAGCTCGACGGCAATGCCGCCGAGGGCGTCATGACCTACGCCAATAACGGCCGGCAGACGCTGCAGGCGACGCTTGCCGCCGACGCGCTCGACTTCACGCCTTATATCTCCACCTTCCGCCTGCTCGCGAGCGGCGCGCGGGACTGGAACAGGCAGCTGTTCGATCTCAACGGATTGTCGACGACCGACCTCGACATGCGCCTGTCGGCAGCAAAGCTCACGGTCGGTCCGACCAGGCTCGGCCGCACCGCGATCGGCGCCAATTTGCGCAACGGCACGCTGGCGCTCTCGGTCGGCGAGGCGCAGGTCTATGGCGGCATCGCCAAGGGCTCGTTCGGCATCGCGCGTTCCGACACCGTCGCCGACATCAAGGCGCAATTCCAGTTCACCGACGTCGATCTCCAGGCCTGCGCCACCGAACTGTTCGGCCTCAACAAGCTATCCGGCCGCGGCAACATCAACGTGTCGCTCTTCGCCTCGGGCTCGAGCCCGTTCGGCCTCGTGCAGTCGCTCGACGGTAGCGCCACCGTCACCGGTCATGACGGCGCGATCTCGGGCTTCAATGCCGAGCAGCTGCTGAAGCGCCTGGAGCGGCGGCCGCTGTCGGGCGGCGGCAATTTCCGCAATGGTTCGACGCCGTACAACAATCTCACCATCGCGGTGAAATTCTCCGATGGGGTCGCCACCGCCGAGGACATCCGTGTCGAAGGACCGGCGGCGAAGATCACGCTCACCGGCACCGCCTCGGTGCCGACGCGCGAATACGACATGAAGGGCGTGGCGAGCCTCAACAGCACGTCGGGCTTCGAATTGCCATTCGTGGTGCAGGGCCCCTGGGACGATCCCCTGATCTTCCCCGATCCGGAAAGCCTGATCCGCCGCTCGCCGGCCTCCGCGCCGCTGCTCGACATGCTCAAGGATCGCAAGGGGGGCGACGCCGTGCGCTCCGCGATCGAACGCATCACCGGCAGCGGAAAGCGTCCTCCACCGGCGGAATCGCCGACGGCGGAGAACGCCAAAGAGAACGCGAAGGAAAACGCCAAATCCAACTAGGCTGATCAACGCAGCCTTCGCGGATTTCGGTAGCCCGAGCTCAACAAGCTCGACATGCCAGCGACTTGCCAAATCCAAATCGAGCAGTGCGGCCGATTGCATCCCGGAGGTGGCGTTAAGCGGCCGATTGGGTCGTCGAAATCCAGGCCGTGTCCCCCTGCAGCACGGCTCCTCCACCGATCTGCGATCCGGCCGCGACCTTGAGAGCGCCGCTTCCTCCCAGTTCGCGAGCCAACACCTCGCGGTCACAGGCGTCCTCCCACAGCGAAACGGTAATGGCTGCGACGCAGTTGCTGATCATGCTGGTCAGCGCCCGCGCTTCCGACATGAAACGGTCGATGCCGACAAGCAGCGCCACGCCGGTCACGGGCAGATCCGGCATGACGGAGAGGGTCGCGACGAGCGCCACGAAGCCGCTGCCGGTGACGCCAGCCGCGCCTTTGGACGTCAGCAGCATCAGTCCGAGCATCGCCGCAATCTGCCCCCACGACAGGTGGATGTCGCAGGCCTGCGCGATGAAGATGGAGGCCAAGGTGAGATAGATGGCGCTGCCGTCCAGATTGAAGGAATAGCCCATGGGCAACACGAGGCCGGACACGCCTTTCCGGCATCCGAGCTGCTCCAGCTTGCGCAGCGCTCCCGGCAGCGCAGGTTCCGACGATGATGTGCCGAGCACGATCAGCAGCTCTTCCTTGAAGTAGCGAATGGTCTTCCACAGGCTGAAGCCGTTCAGCCGCGCCAGCGTGCCGAGCACGACGACCACGAAGACGGAGCAGGCGATATAGAATGTCAGGATCAGCAGTCCGAGCGAGCCAATCGATCGAATGCCGTAGCGGCCCACCGTGAACGCCATGGCGCCAAAGGCGCCGAGCGGAGCGAGCTTCATGACGAAGCCAAAGGACACGAACAGGACCTGAGAGAAGGAATCGACCGCCTTCGTAACCACCGCGCCCCCATCGCCGGCACGGCTCAGGCCAAAGGCGATCAGGATGGAGACCAGCAGGACCGGCAGCACTTCGCCGTCGGCAAACGCGCCAAAGAAGGAATGCGGGATGATGTGCAGCATGAAGTCCGCAAATCCGGTCGCACTCGCCTGCTTGGTGAATTTCGCGGCCACCGACGGATCCAGCGTGCTGACGGACACATGCATGCCGACGCCCGGCTGGATCAGCAACACGGCGACCAGCCCGGCCAGCAGTGCGAGCACGGTCAGCAGGTAGAACAGCGCCATGGATTTCACCAGCGTGCGGCCGACCTCGCGGGAATCGCTGATGCTGTTGATGCCGCTGACGATGGTGCAGAACACGATCGGCGCGATCATCATCTTGACCAGCTTCACGAAGCCGTCGCCGAAGGGCTTCAGCGCGGCACCGAACTCAGGCCAGAGATGGCCGGTGAGGACGCCCAACATGAGACCGATCAGCACCTGGACGTAGAGGATCCGGTAGAAGGGCTTTCGCGTCTCACTGTTCACGGGCCCGACCAGCGCTTGCTTCTGCATTCTCGTTTCTCCCATGGCTCTGATTTTTGAAGGCTCTGATTTTTGAAGGCTTTGAAAGCGGTCCGGCTTCAGGCTGCCAGGACTGAATGAGGGACGTGCGATCGACGGGCGAAGACATGGCCCTCGAGAATTCGCCGGGCTGTCCGCTGCACCCGGGCGACCGGGCCGGGCTCCAGCCGAACCACGAGCTGGCCGGAGGGATGGGCGAGCGTGATCGGCACCGGCGGCGCCAGCGATCCAACCATCTCTGCGGCGATCGTCCCGGGCGTCACACAGGCGGTCGCGATCGCGACGGCGCCGGTCACCGCCAGCGCGCTATGGCAGTCATGCGGCATGAAGTACCTGACGTTCAACGTCGCCTCGCTTGCGGGCGCGATCAGAACCGGTTTCGGAATCACCATTGACGCGGAATCCGGAAAACCCATCCGGCGTCCAGCCTCGATGCGCAAATGTTCGAGCCGCCCGCGGAAGGCGCCGTCGGCGAAGGCCGGAGGCGCCTCGCGGCCGGTCCATCCGAGATCTGCCGCGCGGACCAGCATGACGGGCATGGCTGCGTCGATGCAGGTCACGTCGATCCCTCCGATGCGATCGAGCGGACGTCCTGTCGGCAGCAGGCGACCGGTGCGTGCGCCGGCGGCGTTGGGGAACGACAGTTCGATGGGCGCGGCCGTTCCCGGTACCCCGTCGATCCGCGCTTCGCCCTCATAGGTCACCCGTCCTCCGGGAGTGGCGACCGTCGCATCGATCAGCTTGCCGGTGTTGACATTATGGATGCGCACATGGGTGCGATCTGCGGTAGCGGCGACCAGGCCAGCTTCGATTGCGAACGGCCCGACGGCGGCCAGCATGTTTCCGCAGTTCGGCGAGGTATCGACGATCCCTTCACGAACGCGCACCTGGGCAAACAGGTAGTCGACATCGGCGCCGGGCACCGTTGCCGGTCCGATGATCGCGACCTTGTTGATCACGGCATTGCCGCCGCCGATTCCATCGATTCCAAGATCGTGCCCACCTCCCATCACCGACAACAGGACCGCATCGCGCGAGCTGGGGTCGGCAGGAAGGTCGCGGGCCAGGAAAAACGGTCCGCGCGAGGTCCCACCGCGCATAACCACACAGGGAATGGCAATCTGATCGTTCATGATGTTCTTCCGTTCGGCGACATGTTCGCCTGAACCAGAGCATCCTCCCTCCGAACTCTTTTGTGAAATGCAAATATCTGAGGTATTATTTCGTCAATCGACATAATGGAGCCTTGCCATGAACGCCGAATTGCTCGACCTCAAGGCATTCATCACCGTCGCGGAGATGGGCAGCTTCGTCCGCACCGCGAAGGCGCTGAACCTGTCCCAGCCGGCGCTCAGCCGGCGCATTCAGAAGCTGGAGGAAAGTCTCGGAGCGCCGCTGCTCGAACGGTCCACGCGCCACGTCAATCTCACCATGACGGGCCGCGACTTCCTGCCGAAGGTCCGCCGTCTCATCGACGAGTTCGAGACCTCGGTGCTCGCCATCCATGATATCGGCGCGCGAAGTTCGGGCCTGGTCTCGGTAGCCGCGGTGCCGACAGCGGTGTTCTATTTTCTTCCGCGAGCGATCGGCCGGTTCGCCGAAGCGTATCCGCGCATCCGCATCCGCATTCTGGATATCGGCGCCAATGAGGGGCTGGAAGCGGTGGCGCGCGGAGAAGTCGACTTCGGCATTAATTTCATCGGCGCTTCGCATGCCGAAATCGAATTCGAGAAATTGGTTGAGGACCCTTTCGTCCTGGCCTGCCGTCATGACCATCCGCTGGCATCGCGCAAGCAGGTGAGTTGGTCGGAGATCGTGTCGCACCGGGTCATCACCGTCGGTCGCAACAGCGGCAATCGCGCGTTGATCGACAATGCGCTGGCGCGGCAGGGCCTGCAGCTGAACTGGTCCTATGAAGTCGCCCACCTCTCCGGCTCGCTTGGCCTGGTCGAAGAGGGATTAGGCATCGCCGTGCTGCCAAGGCTCGCGACACCCGCCGCCGGTCATCCGATCATTCACACCGTCCGGCTGATCGAGCCGGAAGTGTCGCGGACGATCGGAATTGTGCGCAGGCGCGGGGCGACGCTATCGCCGCATGCCAGCCAGTTTTTGAAGATGCTCCTCGAGGCATGGCGCTCTCCTTCTCGAGCCAGCGGGCATGGCAAGCCGCGGCCCCGATCCGCTGAGGCAAGTTCGAACACGATATCGACGGGTCTAAAGCGGAAACGCTGACGGCTCGCCCGAGCGGGACGAGACCGTTCCCCAAACTGGAGTTCCTCGGAAGGCGCGAATTGATCAGGGCGAATTGATGCGGCGATTGGATCGATGCACGCGTTAAGGATCTCCGCAAGGCCCATCCCCGCGACCTATGTCTGACAACATGCCGCTAGATCGGCTTATCGCCATGCGCTAGTGTTTTATACGACCGGTTAAAAACACCGGCCGTTTGAGGGAGAAAAACGTGAAATCCAAGGTTATTGGCGCAGTATCACTGGCGGTCGCTGCGGCCGGGCTGTTTGCAGCCGCTGCACCCGCATTTGCGCAGCAGAAGACGATCACGGTCTGGTGGGGCAAGGGCTTCTATCGCTCCGAGGACGACGCACTGATCGAGACGATCAAGAAGTTCGAAGCCAAGACCGGCATCAAGGTCGAATTGTCGCAATACGCGATCCAGGACATGATTCCGAAGACGGTCGCCGCTCTCGATGCCGGCACCGTGCCCGATGTCGCCTATTCCGACTCTTATGACGTGCAGGCGCAGGGCAAGTGGGCCTATGAAGGCAAGCTCGAGGATCTCTCCGACGTGATGGAGCCGATCAAGGGCCGGTTCGTGCAGAACACGCTGGATGCGTCGATCCTCTACAACGACGTCACCAAGAAGAAGGCCTATTACGGCTTCCCGCTGAAGCAGCAGAGCATGCACGTCCAGATCTGGAACGACATGCTGGAGAAGTCCGGCTTCAAGCTCGCCGACATCCCGAACGACTGGACGGGCTACTGGACGTTCTGGTGCGACAAGGTGCAGCCGGGGATCCGCAAGGCCACCGGCCAGCGCATCTATGCCGTCGGCCAGCCGATGGGCGTGGAATCCACCGACGCCTTCCAGTCGTTCTACACCTTCATGGACGCCTACCACGTCAAGCTGGTCGACGACGACGGCAAGCTCACGGTCGACGATCCCACGGTTCGCGAGAACCTGATCAAGGCGATGAAGGATTACACCGACACCTACATCAAGGGTTGCACGCCGCCGTCCTCCACGACCTGGAAGGATCCCGACAACAACGTCGCCTTCCACAACAAGACCATCGTGATGACCCACAATTTCACGATCTCGATCGCTGCGAAATGGTTCGAGGACTCCCAGAACCAGGCACTCACGCCCGAACAGCGCGAAGCCGGCAAGAAGGCCTACGAGCAGGACATCGTGACCGCGTCCTTCCCGAAGGCGCCGGATGGTTCGACCATCCGCTACCGCTCCGACGTCAAGACCGGGCTGGTCTTCACCGCGGCCAAGAACAAGGCCGAGGCCAAGCAGTTCATCAGCTTCCTGCTCCAGGAAGAGAACGTCCGTCCCTACATCGAGGGCGCGCTCGGCCGCTGGTTCCCGGTGACGAAGGAAAGCCAGGAAAGCCCGTTCTGGCAGGCTGACAAGCACCGCAAGGCCGTCTACACGCAGTTCAAGGGCGGCACCGCGGCGTTCGACTTCACCAAGAACTGGAAGTTCACGATCCTCAACAACGAGAACGTGTGGGCGAAGGCGATGAATCGCGTCGTCAGCGAGAAGGTTCCGGTCGACAAGGCCGTCGACGAACTGATCGCCCGCATCAAGCAGGTCGCGGGCTAAATCATCCTGCCTCTCCCCGCCTCGCGGGGAGAGGTGCTAGAACAACACCGGCCGCGTTTCGCGGCCGGCATCTCTTTGAAGAGTCCGAAAAGAATGGCGATCACGCTCTCTGGCGACCAGGCAATCCCCGCCCCGCCCCTGTCGTCGCGGCTGACCCCGCCGCAGGTCTGGGGCATCGTGCTGCTTGCGCCCTACCTGCTCGTTTTCCTCGCCTTCGTCGTCTATCCCGTCGGCTACGGGCTGTGGCTGGCGCGGGCCCCGTCGAATTATGTCGCGCTCTACAACGATCCGATCTTCGCGCGCGCCGCGGTCAACACGCTGATCTTCCTGGTCATCGGCATCAACATCAAGATGCTGATCGCGCTGTTCCTGTCCGGCTTCTTCGCGGTGCAGCGCCCCTGGATCAAATGGCTCTCGGTGATCTTCATCCTGCCCTGGGCGGTGCCGTCGATCCCGACCATCCTGTCGGTTCGGTTCATGCTCAATCCCGAATGGGGCATGGTCAATCACCTCATCTTCTCCCTGACCGGCGATGACGGCCCGAACTGGCTCAACGACCCCACCGTGGCGCTCAGCATGGCGATCGCGGTGCACATCTGGAAGTCGCTGCCGTTCTGGACGCTGATCCTGATCACCGGCCGCCTTGCGATCTCGCACGATCTGTTCGAGGCCGCCGAGGTCGACGGTGCGAGCTGGTGGCAGAAATTCCGCTACATCACCTGGCCGTCGATGCAGACGCTCTACGTCACCTGCACGCTGCTCTCGATGATCTGGACGCTCGGCGACTTCAACAGCGTCTATCTGCTCACCGGCGGTGGCCCGGCCGACCTCACGCATGTGCTGTCGACCCTCGGCATCCGCTATCTCCGGCTCGACCAGCTCAGCCTGGCCATGGCATCGATCGTCTGCGCAATGCCGTTCGTCCTGCCGCTCGTGTACTTCATGATGAAACGGTTGTCGCGATGAAGCTCCCCACCCTGCGCGAAGTCGCAACCGAAGCGCGGTTGCTGCTGATCGGCATTCCCGTCTTCCTCTGGACGATGATTCCGATCTACCACATGTTCCTGTTCGCTATCTCGCCGAAGGAGGACGCATTCTCCGGCAAGCTGTGGCCGGACCATCCGACGCTGCACAATTTCGAAATCGTGTTCAAGCAGCAGCACTACTTCCTGCGCGACTTCTACGTGCAGTTCTGGAACTCGCTGGTGATCGCGGCATCCGTCGGCGTGCTGACGCTGTTCATCGCCACCGCCGCGGCGTTCTCGATCTCGCGGCTGAAGGTGCCGGGCGGACGGGTCGTGATGAATCTCGCGCTGTTCACCTATTTCATCCCGGCGGCGTTCCTTGCCGTGCCGATGTACCGCACCATGGGCAATTACGGCCTGCTCAACAATCACTGGGCGCTGATCCTGGCGATGGTGACCATCGCCAGCCCCTACGCGATCTGGGTGCTCAAGCAGGCCTCCGACAAGCTGCCGGTCGAATTGGACGAAGCCGCCGTGATGGACGGTGCGACGACGCTCCAGATCTTCCGCCTGGTCTACCTGCCGCTGATGATGCCCTCGCTGGTCGCGATCGGCACTTATGCGGTGCTGCTGGCCTGGAACGAATATCTCTACGCGTTCCTGCTGCTCTCGAACGACCGCGAGATCACCCTCCCCGTCGCGCTCGGCAACTTCCTCGCCGCCGACGACTCGCCGTGGGAGCTGTTGATGACGACCGGCTTCATCTACGCACTGCCGCCGGCCGCGATCTACTATGCCTTCCGCCGCTACATGGTGGGCGGGCTCACGGCGGGTGCGGTGAAGTCCTGACGCGACAGGACGCATCGAGTCGCCGCAAGCAGGACGTTCGAGCGACAACGTGGACAATTGCGGGTTGTCCACGCCTGCTCTAACCTCCGTGCCCCAATGCGGGGCACGGCATCATGCGCAGCAACGACGCGATCCATCTCGGCCTGATGCTGCTGGCGCTCGCGGCGGCCTATCTGATGCCGTTCGAGCTGTTGCTGCTGGCTTATGTCGTGCTCGGCCCGGCGCACTACTTCACCGAGATTTCGTGGCTGCACGACCGCAGCTACTACCTGCCACATCGCGGGATTGCGGCAGCCCTCGCAATCATCGCCGTGGTCGCGGCCCTGATCGACAACGCCTCCTGGTTCGGCTTTGCAATGTGGGGCGCGCTGATCGTCTGCGCCATGCTCGCGGCCACCACCTCGGCGATCGAGAGCATGTTGCTGTTCTTGACGGCGATCGCACTGTCCGCGCTCATGTATTCGAGCGGATCCTCGCTCGCCGTGATCGGCATCCTGATTCCGACCCTGATCCACGTCTCGCTGTTCACGCTGATCTTCATGGTGCTCGGAGCGCACCGATCCGGCAGCCGCGTACAGGCTGCGCTGGTGGCTGTCTACCTCGTCGCGATTGCTACGATCCTGCTGCTGCCGCCAACCGCCGAAGTCCGGATCGCAAGCTTCGCCCGGGTCGGACAGGATTATTTCGGCAATGTCGGCCCGGCGCTCAGCCGGCTGTTCGGCGTGCCCGGTCTCGTCCTCGACACCAGGCTGACGAGCCTGCTCGCCTTCGTCTACACCTATCACTACCTCAACTGGTTCATTAAAGCCGACGTCATCCGCTGGACCGCAGTCCCGAAGGCGCGGCTGGCAGCGATGGCCGCCGCCAGTACCGCATCCACCGCGCTCTATTTCTACGACTACGCGTTCGGCTTCACCTTCCTGCTGGCGCTGAGCCTGATCCATATCCTGCTGGAATTTCCGCTCGACGCCCTGGCATTGCGGCAGCTCGGCGCGGCGGTGCATGGCGCGGCGCGAGGATGGCACGCTGCACGAACGGCTACAGCGGCGCCGCGCTCTCGCCCTGCGAGCTCGACAGTTTCGAAGCGAGCGAGGCGATCACGATGACCACCGCGATCAGGGCGATCACCAGCGTGCAGATCGCGTTGATCTCCGGCTTCACGCCCAGCCGCACCTCGGAATAGATCCGGATCGGCAAGGTCGCGGAGCCCGGCCCGGTCGTGAAGCTCGCGATGACGAGATCGTCCAGCGACAGCGTGAAGGCCAGCATCCAGCCTGCGACGATCGCGGGGGCGATCAACGGCAGCGTCACCGAAAGAAAGGCGCGGACCGGGTCGCAGCCAAGGTCCATCGCCGCCTCCTCCAGCGAACGGTCGAGCGAGCCGAGGCGGGACTGCACGACCACGGCGACGAAACACATCGTCAGCGTGGTATGGGCGATCGTCACCGTCCAGAAGCCGCGCTCGGCGTTCAGCGCGACGAACAGCAGCAGCAGCGACAGCCCCGTGATCACCTCGGGCATCACCAGCGGGGCGTAGAGCATGCCGGAGAACAGCGTGCGGCCGCGGAAGCGCTCGCCGCGTGACAATGCGACCGCAGCGAGCGTGCCCAGCAGCGTGGCGATGGTCGCGGAGGAGACCGCGACGCGAAGACTCATCCAGGCCGCCTCGATCATGGCGCGGTCGTTGAAGAACTCGTGATACCAGCGCAGCGACCAGCCGCCCCACACCGTCACCAGCCGCGAGGCATTGAAGGAGTAGATGACGAGGATGAGGATCGGCAAGTAAAGGAACGCCAGCCCGAGCGCGAGCGAGGCGATGTTAAAACGGGACAGGCGTGAGACCTTCCGCATCGCCTCACCGCCCCTGTTCCAGCTGCCGCTTCTGGAGCCGTTCATACAGCAGCAGCGGCACCAGTAGCACCACCAGCAGCACGATGGCGGCGGCAGAGGCGACCGGCCAGTCCTTGTTGGTGAAGAATTCGAGCCACAGGGTCTGGCCGATCATCAGCGAAGTGGAGCCGGCCAGAAGGTCCGGGATCACGAATTCGCCGACGATGGGAATGAAGCACAGCAGCACGCCGGCACCGACGCCGGGCAGCGACAGCGGGAAGGTGACGAGCCAGAACACCTGCCACGGTGGCGCGCCGAGATCGCCAGCCGCCTCCTCCAGCGCTGGCTCCATCTTGGCGAGCGTGGCGTAGAGCGGCAGGATCATGAACGGCAGATAGGAATAGACGATGCCGATATACATCGCGCTGTCCGTGGAAAGCCAGACCACGGGCTGGCTGACCAGATGTAGCGCCAGCAGGATCTGGTTCAGCAGCCCGTCGTGCTGGAGGATGTTGATCCAGGCATAGATGCGGATCAGGAACGAGGTCCAGAACGGCACGATCACCAGCACCATCGCCACCGCCTGCCAGCTCTTCGGCAGCCGCGCCATGCCGTAGGCGATGGGATAGCCGATCAGCAGCAACAGCGCGGTCGCGGTCACAGCGACGGTGAGGCTGCGCACATAGGCGAACACATAGATGTCGTCGGAGACGAGCAGCTTGAAATTGTCGGTCGACAGTGCGGTAAAGGCCGCCTTGAGCGCGTCCCACCCCGCCATCAGGTCGAATACCGGCTCGTAAGGCGGCTGCGCGATCGCCGTCTGCGACAGGCTGATCTTCAGCACGAAGGCGAACGGCACCAGGAAGAACAGCGCCATCCAGACATAGGGCGCGATCGCGGCAAAGCGCGCCGGGCGCGCGAAGATGCGGCGGGAGCTCATGACGGCAGCACCACGCAATCATCGGGCGTGAACCAGGCGACGATTTGCTGGCCCACGCTATAGGCGTCGACGTCCAGACGCGCGCTGTTGGCGACGGAGGCCCGTACGATTCCGCCGGTATCGAGCTTCACTTTATAGGTGGTGGTGCCGCCGAGATAGCAGATGTCCGCGATCACGCCATCTAGGCTGTTGATCGTGGTTTCACGACCGGCTTGGCTCACCGGGGCGCGGCGCGACAGCTTGATCTTCTCGGGACGAATCGCGATCGAGAATTTTCCCGCACCGACCGGTTCGCGCGGCTCGGCCACCACCAGCGCACCCGCATCACGCGTGCCAACGACCAGACGATGACCGTCGCGCAATCTGGTCTCGCCGTCGAACACATTGACGTCGCCGACGAATTCCGCGATCCAGCGCGAGCGCGGCGCTTCGTAAAGTTCGCGGGGGCTCGCGACCTGAGCAAGCCTGCCGGCGTTCATCACGCCGATCCGGCTCGCCATCGTCATGGCTTCCTCCTGGTCGTGGGTGACGACGATGAAGGTCATGCCGAGCCGGCGCTGCAGCTCCATCAGCTCGCCTTGCGTATTCTCGCGCAGTTTCTTGTCGAGCGCTGCGAGCGGCTCGTCGAGTAGCAGCAGTTGCGGGCGGCGCGCCAGTGCACGGGCGAGCGCCACGCGCTGGCGCTGGCCGCCGGAGAGCTGATCCGGCTTGCGCTTCTCGAGCCCTTCGAGCTTCACGAGGGCGACCATCTCGGCCACACGGGCGGCGATGTCGGCGCGTGCCATGCCGGCGCGCTTCAGGCCGAAGGCAATGTTGTCGCGCACCGACAGATGCGGAAACAACGCGTAGTTCTGGAACATCATGTTGATCGGGCGCTCGTGCGGCAGCGCCTGCGCGATGTCCTTATCCCCGAGCAGGATGCGCCCTTCATCCGGCGCCTCGAAGCCGGCGAGCATACGCAGCAGCGTGGTCTTGCCGCAGCCGCTCGGCCCGAGCAGCGCGAAGAACTCGCCGGCCTTGATGTCGAGCGAGACGCCATCCACGGCGCGGAAGGTGCCAAAGGTCTTGGCGACGCCCTCGATGCGCAGCAGCGGCTGACCCGCCGCAGGAAGCGCATCTCCGCCGGCCGCATCAGCCGCGGCGCCTGTTCTGGGCAACTCGTCCGTCATGATCCTGCCAACCCCGATTCCGCCGCACGCTAGCCGCCGATCGTCCCTAGCTCAACCGTGCCAGGAGAGATCGTTCACATCACATTCGCCATGAACGACGCCAGCGCGTCGCGGTCCGCCGCTGGAATGGTCAAGCCCAGCTTGGAGCGGCGCCACAGGACGTCCTCGGGGAAGCGGGCCCATTCGCGAGCCATCAGGTAGCGGACCTCGGCGCCGGTCAGTTCGGGACCGAAGCCCGGGCCGAGATCGTCGCGGCTCCTGGCGTCACCGAGCACTGCGGACAACCGCGAGCCATAGGCCCCGACCAGACGCTGGGCCTCTGGCTCCGAGAGAAACCGCCAGCGGTCGCGCGCGAGGTCGGCTTCGGTGTCGAAACGGTCCCAGGCAAAATCTCCGCCGGGCAGCGCGGCGCCGGCCGTCCAGGGCGGCGACATCGGATAGAACGGTGTCAGCTTCGTCACCGCCCACTCCGCGCGCAGGCGCGAGGTGGTGACGTCGCCGCCGAACATCGTGAGCAGCGGCGCCTTGCGCCGGCGCGCATGGAACAGCATCGTTCCGTCGCGTCCGCGCGCGGACGCCAGCGTCAGGTTGACGCCGGAGACTGTCCGGACCACGTCGGTCGGGGTGACGCGCTCACGAAAATAGCGGCTCGCCGCTTCGCAGAGATAGCCGATGTCGGCCCCCGGCATCGCCACAATTGCGGGATCGCCGGTGAAGGCGTGCGTGACCGTGCCGATCAGCGTGAAGTCGCGCTCGAACGGCCGGGCGAAGATCAGCCGTCCATCATTGTTCTGAAAGACGTAGACGTTCTCGGAATCGAACAGCCTGGGCACGATGATCTGGCTCATCTGCGTGGCCGCCATCGCGGGCTGCGGCTGCCGCAGCACGGTATCAGCGACCATTGGCGTCCAGCCGCCGGTGGCGTTGGCCAGCGCCCGCGCCGTGATGGTGCGGCGGTGGCCGCGATCGACCACCGCGAGCCGCCAGGTATCGGTTCTGTCCGCACGGACGCAACGCGCACCGGTCCGGATCGCCGCGCCATGCTCAGCGGCATCCAGCGCCGTCAGCACCACCAGGCGAGAGTCGTCGACGACGCAGTCCGAATATTCGAACGCCGTGCCGAACGGGCGCTTCAGTGCGTTGCCGACCGGATGATGCGTGATGTCGATGGTGGCCGATGGCGGCAGGCCGCCCCGGTTCGTGAGACCGTCATAGACATACAGGCCGGCACGCAGCACCCATGGCGGCCGCTCGTCGGAATGCGCGGGGATCACGAAGCGCATCGGCCGGACCAGATGCGGCGCGATCCGGAGCCAGGTCCGGCGCTCGGACAAGGCCCGACGGACCCGCCGGAACCCGCGCCGCTCCAGCACCGACAGATCGCCGTGGATCAGCCGCGGTGTTGCCGAGGATGCCGCGCCGCCGAGATCGCCCTGCTCGAACAGGATCACCCGCAGGCCGCGGCCTGCCGCATCGCGCGCGAGGCTGACACCGTTCAGGCCGCCACCGATGATCGCGAGATCGTAATCCGCCATGAAGCCGTCGAATGGGAGCCAAGCGCCCCATCATCACTAGAGCCATTTCCGTTCCGATGAAATCGGAACGGGGCTCTAGATTCTTATTCTGACGCTTTTTCTTGACGCGAACCGGTGTCCACTTCGCTCGAACGCTCTAGCCCGTCTTGAGCGCAAGCTCCATGACTTCAGCGCGGCCGACGAGCCCGGCATATTTCCCGATCGGGAGGGGCTTGCCGAGCAGATAGCCTTGCACGCCGTCACAGCCCTCCTTGGCGAGGAAGGCGAGTTGCTCGACCGTCTCGACGCCCTCGGCGATGATCGACATTTCGAGGCCGTGGCCGAGATCAATCACCGCGCGAACGATCGCAGCCGATTGCGGATTGCGGCCGAGATTGATGATGAAGGCCCGGTCGATCTTGATCTTGTCGAACGGGAACGCCTGGAGGTAGCTCAGCGAGGAGTAACCGCTGCCGAAATCGTCCATGGAGATGCGCACGCCGAGCGCCTTCAGGCGGCGCAGCAGCGCAAGGCCCCGGTCGAAATCCTCGATCAGCACGCCCTCGGTGATCTCCAGCTCGAGCCGGCCGGGTGCAAGGCCGGTCTCGATCAGGATCGAATGGACGAGGCCAACCACGTCGCCGTGCATGAACTGCGCCGGCGACAGATTGACCGCGACCTGGAGCGGCTTCGGCCAGGACGCCGCCTCGCGGCAGGCCTCACGCAGGATCCACTCGCCCATCTCGACGATCAGGCCGCTCTCCTCGGCGATCGGGATGAATTCGGCCGGCGAGACCTGGCCGCGTACCGGATGCTGCCAGCGCGCCAGCGCCTCGAAGCCGATGATCTCGCTCTCGGCGACGCTGTGGCCGGCGGCCCCCTGCGGCTGGAAGGCAAGCGAGAGCTCGCCGTTCTTGATCGCCATCGACAGGTCCTGGTGCAGCACGCGGCGATCGCGGATCTGCTGGTCCATCTCGGGCTGATAGAGGCTGATCGTGCCGCGCGACTTCTGCTTGGCGCGGAACAGCGCAGCACCGGCATTGGCGAGCAGCGAAGCGCCATCGGCGCCATTGTGCGGGAAGATCGACATGCCGGTGGTCACGGCGGCGCGGACCGGCCGGCCGTCGATCTGGAAGTCCTTCGCGACGGCGTCGCCGATCTGCTGCGCCAGCGCAAGACCCGCGTCCGGCTGCTTGCCATCGATGATCAGGCCGAATTCGTCGCCGGACAGGCGCGCCACCACGCCGCCACGGGCGGAGTCCTGGAGGCGCTGGGCCACCTCGATCAGCAGCTTGTCGCCGAGCGCATGACCGAAGACGTCGTTGACCTCCTTGAGGCCGTCGAGGTCGACGCAGAGGACGGCGAACTCCTCGCCGGTGCCTTCGCAGGCCTCGATCATCTGGGTCAGCGCCTGAAGGAAGGCGGCGCGGTTCGGCAGATCGGTGAGGCCGTCGTGATAGGCCATGTGCGCCATGCGCGACTCGGTCTGCCGGCGGTCGGTGACGTCCTCGTGGGTCTTGATCAGATATTGCGGCTCGCCGGTATCACCGAGCACGGTGGCGCGGCGGGTCAGGAACAGCCGCAGGCCGTCCTTGGTGGAGATCGGATGCTCCTCGGTGATCATCCCGCGTTTCTTGATCGCGGCCTCGTCGCGCGCGATGATCAGCTTGGCTTCCTTGGGGTTGAAGATGTCGGACGCGGTCAGGCCCGTGGCCTCCTCGCGCCGGCGGTTGAGGATCGTCTCCGCGCTGCGATTGGCGAGCAAATAGCGGCCGTCCTTGACCTGCTCGACGATCAGCGCCACCGGGATGTTGTCGACCACGAGCTCGAGGAACTTCTTGGTGCTCTCCAGCTCCTGCGACAGCGACCGGCGGTCGGTGATGTCCTCGAACACCAGCAGCAGAAACTCGGGCTTGTTGCTCTCGTTGCGGACCACGATCCGAATCGAGGCGACCATGCGTCGCTCGCCGCCGCGGTCGACCTCGAACTCGTTACGGAACTGGCCGTCCGGGGAGTTGAGCGCCGCCCGGTCGGTCGCCTCGATACTGGCTGCCGAGACCGGCGCAAACAGCTCGCGTGCGTTCTTGCCGACGGCGTGATCCCGCGAGAACCCCCAGAACCGCTCATAGGCGCTGTTAGCGAAGATGTAGCAGCCGTCCTCGATGTTCTTCGCGGCCACGCAGGCCGGCACATGGTCCAGCACCGATTCCAGGAATTGCTTGGTGGAAGCGAGCTGTCGCGACAGCTTGCGCTGCTCGCTGACGTCCAGATGCGTCGCCACCGAGCCGCCGTTCGGCAGCACGAAAAACTTCACCAGGATGGCTCGGCCGTCCGGCAGCTCGGTGATCAGGCCGTTGTGGCTTGCCGCCTTCTCGTAGAATTCGTCGTCGGAGATGCCGCCGAGCACCCCGCGCTTGCGCCGGAGCTTAAGAAGCTCATAGCCGTCCATATTGGCCCAGAGTTCCGACCGCATCAGGCCGTAGATCTCGAGATATCGGTCGTTGCAGAAGATGATGCGGCGCTGCGCATCCGTCATCACCACGCCCTGATTGAGATTGTTCATGGCGGAGGAGACGAAGGCGTTGCGCCGCAACTGCAAACGCCTGGTCCGGCGCAGCGAGGAATGGATCCACAGCGCGATCGCGGCGAGGAACGCGCAGACGACGATGCCCGCGATCAGGACCTCCCAGACCACGTTGGGATCGAGCTGGCCGAGATAGCTCGGCGCGGCAAAGCTGTCCGACAGCGCAAAGGCGCGCGCGGGCGCAACCGTGCCGGCCAGGCACACAACGGCCTGCACAGCAATCGGAAGCGTGCTGCCCTCGTGCCAGTTCTTCTCAGCCATCAGCCACCCGCGATTTCAACGTCGGATTGTCTGGCTTCACGCGTTTGGATCGGGTAAACGCCTGTACGCGCAACAGAAAAATGTGACGTGAAATACGGCAATTGCCCTGACATGATAAATTCTTCCTTAACGGAAAACGGCCCCGCGCCATTCTTTCCAGGCCTGATGCCACCGGCGCTTCCAGCGGACATCCTGCCCAACCATGGATAGGGTCGATTGCGTCGTCATCGGAGCCGGCGTGGTCGGGCTCGCGGTGGCTCGAAAGCTTGCGCAGGCCGGACGCGAAGTCATCGTGCTCGAGGAGACCGAGGCGATCGGCACCGTCACCTCCTCGCGCAACAGCGAGGTGATCCATGCCGGCATCTACTACCGCGCCGGGACCTGGATGGCGCGCATGTGCGTCGACGGCAAGCACGCGCTCTACCGCTACTGCGCCGAGCGCGGCATCCCGCACAAGAATTGCGGCAAGCTGATCGTCGCGACCAATCCGAAAGAGACCGAGAAGCTGCAATCGATCAAGGCGCATGCCGAGGCCAATGGCGTGCTCGACATGCAGCAGCTCACGGGCGAGGCGGCACGCGCGCTGGAGCCCGCGCTGGCCTGCGACGCCGCGCTGCTGTCGCCATCGACGGGCATCATCGACAGCCACGCCTACATGCTCTCGCTGCGCGGCGAAGCCGAGGAAGCCGGCACGGCGTTCGCGTTTCGCACTCCGCTGATCCGCGCCAAGGCGGCGAACGGCCTGGTCGAGATCGACGCCGGCGGCGAGGCGCCAATGACGCTGCAATGCAGCCTCCTCGTCAACGCCGCGGGGCTCTCGGCGACGAATGTGGCGCGCAACATCGACGGCATGCCGCTGGACCGAATTCCGCGCGCCTATCTCGCCAAGGGAAATTACTTCAGCTGCAATGCCAAGGCGCCGTTCTCGCGCCTGATCTACCCGGTGCCCGAACCCGGCGGGCTAGGGGTGCATCTGACGCTGGACATGGCTGGGCAGGCGCGCTTCGGCCCTGACGTCGAGTGGATCGAGACGATCGACTACGAGGTCGACCCGTCACGCGCCGAGCGGTTCTACCCGGCGATCCGCAAATACTGGCCGACGCTGCCTGACGGCGCGTTGATGCCGAGCTATTCAGGCATCCGGCCGAAAATCGTACCGCCCGCTGTGGCCACGCAGGACTTCCTGATGCAGGGCCCGCGCGATCACGGCGTCGCTGGCCTGATCAACCTGTTCGGCATCGAATCGCCGGGGCTGACATCGTCGCTCGCGATCGCAGATCACGTCGCCGAGCTCGCAGACGTCTGAAGCGTTGTCGAGCGAAGCGGATACCGGTTCGCGTCGAGACAACGCGCTCAGACAAAAACTAAACACCGCGCAAACTTCTTTGCACGGTGCGGACCTTGCGGCAGGGATGAGCGCAAGAACTCTCACCCCTGCGGATAAGGGTACGATCAACTCTACGCTGTTTACGGGGGTTACTAGTGGAGCGTGTCGCCGTGCCTCAGACGCTCGATCTGGTCCTTGACCATCAACTTCCGGCGCTTCAACTCAACAATTTGCAGGTCGTCTGTTGAAAGGTGCACGAGGGCTTCGTGCAATTCGTTTTCGAGAAGTTTGTGCTTCCGCTCCAATTCAACGAGATGTGCCTGAATTGTCATTCGAAACCTCCTCGGTAGGGTTGAACCTCAGGATTCGATCCGGACAAGCAAGTCTACATCACCGATTCGTTCTGTCGATGGGTATCCGTCATCGCATCTTCATTTTTGAAAATTCATATGTAACGAAGCGTGAGTAAAGGAACCGCGCGGGAAAAATCCATGATATCAATGCGCTTGCGCAGCGTCGCGGCGATCAGCGGAAATATGTCGCTGGAGATCGGCAAACGGTGGTCGCAGATCGCTTGCGATCACGCCGCGCAAGGACGATAATTTCCAGAGGGCATCCACAGCCTTAATCCCACGCCTATCGGTTTTCGGCCACCGCAGACATGACCAATGAAGACGAGCGTGAGCTCGAAGCCGAGCTCACCCGGTTGCAGCAGGAACACCGAGATCTTGATGCGGCGATCGATGCACTGCATCAATCGCCCGCCCCCGACCTATTGCGGTTACAGCGGTTGAAGAAGCGCAAGCTGTTGTTACGAGACCGCATCGCGTTCATCGAAGACCAGATCACCCCCGACATCATCGCCTGACCTGCGAGCCGGCTTTTCCTCGCGCGCATGAATCCGCTTGACTCGAAAAGAACAAAATAGGAACATTTGAGCACCCCCGCGCCCCCAGGAAACGCCCAGGACAACTGACAAGGACAATGCAGATGTCGACAGCCGCCCTTCTCGACAACAGCCATTATGAACAGGCCTGCGATCAGGCGATCGCGATGTGCGACGGCAATCTGCGCAGCACCATCAAGGCGCTGATCATGGCCAACGAATATCTGGAGGCCGAGCTGGAGGAATTGCAGGCGGCGATTTCCGCCGGCTGCATTCCGGACACTTCGCGCAGCAAGATGCGGAGCAAGAGCAGCGCCGCCTGAACCGTCAGCTATCGGAGCCGACCCATGCCCGACGTCACCTACTACGTTGCATTGCCCTTCCTGACCGATGAGGATGGATCGCCGGTGGCGGGTGCGGCCGAGGAATGTCAGACATCGGCTGCCGCCCTGCGTCGTGCGGAAATGCTTGCGCACGGCGCCGGCCATATCGGCGCCGTCGCGTTCAGCCGCAGCGGCGATCCCCTGACCGGCGAGTTTGGCGACGCAAAATTGCTGCGGAAATTCGGCAGCGTACCGCCAGATCTCAGCGCGCTTTAGCTGCCGAACAGCCTGATCCGCGGCTCGTGCCGCCGCTGTGCCTTGCGCACATACATGGCAGCATCCGCCTCCTCCAGGGCGCGGCCCGCGTCGGACTGCGCCCCCAGCAGCGCGACACCGGCGGAGGCGCCCGCGTTCACGGGCTGGCCGCGAAAGACAAAGGACAATTCGTCGACCGCCTGCTCGAAGGCGACCGCCTTCGCCTTGGCGTCGGTCTCGCTGAGATTCCAGAGCAGTAGCGCGAACTCGTCGCCCCCGAGCCGGCCGACCACGTCGGAGGCACGGACCTGCCGCGTCAGCGTGGCGGCAATCGCCTTGAGCACCTCGTCGCCGGCGCCATGACCGAACGAATCGTTGATCGGCTTCAACCGATCGACGTCGAGCACGATCAGCGCCCCACTGGCGCGGTAGCGCTTCATGTAGGCGATGGCGCGCCCGAGCTCGCGCTCGAAGCCGCGCCGGTTCGGAATATCCAGCAGGAAATCGGTGTCGGCCGCAGCTTCCAGTTCCGCGACCCGGCGCTGCGCCTCCTTGAGCTTGGTCCGCAAGCCCCGGATCGTCGTCCTGACGGCATCCTTGGCTCCATCATCGCCCGACGCGCCGCGCGTCGGCGGCCTCGCCGAACGCCTGGTCAGCCGTTTTGGGGCGGCTTTGGGTCGGCCGGCACTGGTTTTCCGGCCCTTTTTGGCCTTCGCAGCGCCCGCCCTTTTTGGTTTCTTCATGGGCATCCTGCTCAATGAAGGCTTGCGGGGATTCACCAAGACAGGATAGTGGATTCCCTTCTCCTTGCCACCGCCTTGCGAGCCGCCGGCCGGAACCGTTAATCTGGCCTATCTTTCTGTTTTTCGGGCACAATTAACGTCATGACCGCGCCGATCGCCATCATCATGGGAAGCCAGTCGGACTGGGACACGATGCGGCATGCCGCCGACACGCTTGCCGCGCTCGGCGTCGCCGCCGATACCCGCATCGTCTCGGCCCACCGCACCCCTGACCGTCTGTTTGCTTTCGCCAAGGGCGCCAAGGCCGCGGGTTACAAGGTCATCATCGCGGGCGCCGGTGGCGCTGCACACCTGCCCGGCATGGCGGCGGCGCTGACCGAACTCCCGGTGTTCGGCGTTCCCGTCGAATCCAAGACGCTCAAGGGCCTCGATTCGCTCTATTCGATCGTCCAGATGCCCGCCGGCATCCCGGTCGGCACCCTCTCCATCGGCAAGGCCGGGGCAACCAACGCCGCACTGCTGGCAGCGGCCGTCCTGGCGTTGTCCGACCCGGCCTTGGCCGATCGCCTCGCCGCCTGGCGCAAGGCGCAGACCGAGGCGGTCGCCGAGCGCCCGGAGGACAAGGCGTGACCGACACCAGGCAGGTGAAGCTGAAGCCCGGTGACACCATCGGAATCCTCGGCGGCGGACAATTGGGCCGGATGCTGGCCATGGCTGCGGCGCGGCTCGGCCTGCGCTGCCAGGTGTTCTCGCCCGATCCGGACTCGCCGGCCTTCGACGTCGTATTGAATGCGACCTGCGCCGAATATGCCGACGTCGAAGCGCTCGATCTGTTCGCCAACGACGTCGACGTCATCACCTACGAATTCGAGAACGTGCCATCGGCCGCCGCGATGGTGCTGGACGCGCGCCGACCCGTGCTGCCCAACCGCAAGATCCTCGAGACCACCCAGGACCGGCTCGCCGAGAAGGATTTCGTGACGCGGCTCGGCATCGGCACCGCAGCCTATGCCGACGTCGCCTCCGTGTCCTCGCTGCGCGAGGCGATCGCCCGGATCGGCCTTCCGGCGGTGCTCAAGACCCGCCGCTTCGGTTATGACGGCAAGGGCCAGGCCATCATCCGCGAGGGCGACGACATCGCCAAGGTGTGGACCAGCCTCGCCACCAAATCGGCGATCCTGGAAGCCTTCGTGCCGTTCGAGCGCGAGATCTCCGTGATCGCCGCACGCTCGGTCACAGGCCAGGTCGAGTGTTTCGACGTCACCGAGAACGAGCACCGCGACCATATCCTGAAGATATCGCGCGCGCCCGCGCCGATCCCGGCTGCGCTCGCCGAGGAAGCACGCAGCATCGCCGGAAAGATCGCAAGCGCGCTCGACTATGTCGGCGTGCTCGCTGTCGAGATGTTCGTGCTCGCCAATGGCACAGGCCCGAAGGTGCTGGTCAATGAGATCGCCCCGCGCGTGCACAATTCCGGGCATTGGACGCTCGACGGCGCGTCGGTCTCGCAGTTCGAGCAGCACATCCGCGCCATCGCCGGCTGGCCGCTCGGCAAGCCCGTGCGCCACGGCGAGGTCGTCACCATGACCAATCTGATCGGCGACGAGATCAACGATTACGAAAAGTGGCTGAGCGTGCCCGGCGCGACCGTGCACATCTACGGCAAGGGTGCGCCGCGCCCCGGCCGGAAGATGGGCCACGTCACCGAGGTCAGGCCGACGAAAGGCAAGTGAGGGGACCGCAGCAATCGCTGCGATCCCGCTTCGCTCGAAAACGCTTTAGGCCGTCTTCGCGCCCGCGACGACGCCCGTGGGCTCCGCGCTGAGCCAGCGATAGATCACCCCGCCCAACGCGCCGCCGATCAGCGGTGCGACCCAGAACAGCCAGAGCTGCGCCGTCGCCCAGCCGCCGACGAACAGCGCAGGGCCCGTGCTGCGCGCCGGGTTCACCGAGGTATTGGTGACGGGGATGCTGACGAGATGAATCATCACCAGCGCGAGCCCGATTGCGAGCGGCGCGAAGCCCACGGGCGCGCGGCCATGGGTCGCGCCCATGATGATGAACAGGAACATCATGGTCATCACCACCTCGGTGAGGAAGCATACGATCATGCTGTACTGGCCGGGTGAATGCGCATCATATCCGTTGGATGCGAAGCCCTTGCTGACATCGAATCCGGGAGCTCCGCTCGCGATGACGTAGAGGAGCCAGGCGGCCACGATCGCGCCGGCCACCTGCGCGATCACATAGGGCAGGATCTGCCCGGTGGGAAAACGCCCGCCGGCGGCAAGACCGACCGTGACGGCCGGGTTGAGATGGCAGCCGGAGATATGACCGATCGCATAGGCCATGGTGACCACGCTCAGTCCGAATGCGAGGGAGACACCGACCAGACCGATTCCGACCTGTGGGAAGCCGGCAGCGATCACCGCGCTTCCGCAGCCTGCGAATGTGAGCCAGAAGGTGCCGATGGCTTCAGCGGCGTATTTCTTGATATCCATATGTCGTCCCCTGCTTTCAAAGATTCCGGAACAAGCTCCGGAAACGGCCCCATCCCTGGCGTCGAATCGCCCAAATCAGGGCCGCGCGGAGGTATTTTCGCCTCATTTAATGGCTGAACTTGGCCCGAAAGCCCGCTTGTCCGGTGGACATCCCGGGATTTGTCTGATACATCCGCGCCCTCAAGGTTAAGGGCTTGCGCGTTTTCGCCATCCCCTTCGTCTTACCAGAATTCAAATCCGATCCACTGAAGAGGATGCCGCGTGCAGGTTCTCGTTCGCGATAACAATGTCGACCAAGCCCTCAAGGCGCTGAAGAAGAAGATGCAGCGCGAGGGAATTTTCCGCGAGATGAAGCTCCGCGGTCATTACGAGAAGCCCTCCGAGAAGAAGGCCCGCGAAAAGGCCGAAGCTGTGCGCCGCGCGCGCAAGCTGGCCCGCAAGAAGCTGCAGCGCGAAGGCCTGCTGCCGATGAAGCCGAAGCCGGTGTTCGGCGCCGGTCCCGGCGGTGATCGCGGCGGTCGTGGCCCGGGTGCAGGTGCTGGTCCGCGCGGACCGCGCTGATTTACCGAATTTTGCAAGATTTCAGTTTCGATGACGCGGGCCTCTGGCCCGCGTTATTGTTTGTGCGCGGGGCCTTTCCGGGTCGGGCACCACGGATGCGGCACGCAAGCGCGATGAGATTTGGATTGAAGGTCGTCGCGCTTTAGTTTGTTGTTTGAGCAATCTCTACGCAAACGCATTGCGCGTTTGTCGCGTGGGAAAACCGCTGCATACTTTTCGCCAACGCGGCCCTTCGGGTCCGGATCATGCTCTAGCGCGAGCGAACCGTAGATGGCCTCCCCCCTCCCCCAGCACGGCTTGGCGTGGCTACGCCGGATCTGGCAGCCGCCGTTCGCGCTGGCGCTCATGGGGATTGCGTTGTGCGGCTGCTCGTTCGATCTGGGATCGCTGATGCCGGAGAAGGACAAGCCGCAGGAGGCGCCCAAGGCCGCCGCGCCCGCCGAGCGCGCGGTGAGCGCCGCCAACGTCACCGAGGCTCAGGCCCACACCGCAAAAGCCCAATCCCTGGCCAAGTCAGGCGAGGTCGCGGCGGCGCTCGACGAGTTCAATCGCGCGGTCGGGCTCGATCCCTACAATGCGCAGGCGCTGTATGGCCGTGCCCTGATCTACCAGAGCAACAATCAGCACGACTTCGCGATCGCAGATTTCAGCGCTGCGAGCGGGCTCAATCCCCAGAAGGTCGAGCCGCTGCTCGGCCGCGCCACCAGCTATCTCGCGCTCGGCAAGGTCAAGGAGGCCACGGCCGATCTGGATGAGGCCTCAGAGGCCGATCCGCACAACGCGCAGGTCTGGACCGCGCGGGGACAGGCTTATGAGCGGCTGGGCGACAGGGCCAAGGCGGCGGCGTCCTACACCAGGGCTGTCTCGCTTCGTCCACGCGACGATGCCGCGCGCAGCGGCCTCGCCCGCGTCGGCGGCTGACGGTTCTGGCACCGTCTCAATCGGGGGTGGCGCTCTTCGGCAGAACCGAGTGGAACATCGACTTCATGCCCGACAGCATTTCGTCGGCGACATTGGTCTTCTTGGGCCGCGGCATGGAGCCGCCGGCGTCGGCGCGCAGATCGAGCGGTGGCGCGATCACAGGCACGGGAATGTCAGCCGGCGGCGTCATCCGATTCGGATCATCGTTGCCGACCGAGGCCGTATAGGACGGATTGGCCGGCGAGGAGCCATCCTTGCCATAGGCCTCTGGTGAGGGCGTCGATACCGTGATCGGCGGCGGCAGCGGACGGACCGTAGCCGGCTCCATGCTGATGACCCGCGGGGCCTCCGGCGTGCGGGCGGCTTCCCGCACGGCAGGCTCGGTCGGCTTCTCGGCTGACTTGGTCTCGGACGGCCTGACCTCGGCAGGCTTGGTCTCGGCGGACTTGCTCTCAGACGACTTGCCCTCAGACGACTTGCCCTCAGACGACTTGCCCTCAGGAGATTTGCGCAGACGCTCGATCGCGGCACGCACGAGGTCGTTGGCGTCGGGGGCCGGAGCCGCGGCAGCCGGCGCCGAATTGGCCTCAACCACCGGAGCGGCGGGAGCGGGCGTGCTGGCGGCCGGGGTAGACGTCGGGGTCGACTTGGCGACCGCCTTCTCGCGCGCCGACGGCTTGCCACGTGGGCTGGCCTCGGCCGGAGCCACATCCGCAGCCTTGTGCTCGGCAGACGGCTGATCGGCAGCCTTTTCAGCCGCCGGCTTGTCCGTCACGCTCTTCTCGGGGATGCCTTTGGCCTTGACGCCGGGCGCTGGGAGATTGGCCACATCGGCAGGCTTGCCGTTCTTGCCGGCCTCGGCAGGGGCCACGACGGCCGCAGGGGTGTCAGCCGCCGGCTTGGCGTTGATGTAGTGGTTAACGATGTACGCCCCGATGATCGTCGCGAGCACCGAGGGGAAAATATCCATTGAAATTTTAGCGAGGTATTTCAGCATTCCGGCCACTCCCCGCGCGATCTGATGCGGGAACTTTGGGGCATTGTAAGGGATCAACTGCGACGGATCGATGGCAAGTTGTGAGGCCGGACCTACGGCTTCAGCTCGATCTCAAGGAACACGATCTCGGTTGAGGTTTCGTTAAGTACGTCATGTTGGACGCCCGCCTTGCGGAAATAGGATTTCCCGGCTGCCAGCTGCGCCTTGGACCGCTCGCCGCCCGGCGCCACGATGGTCATTTCGCCCGCGACGACGGGAACAATCACATAGTCCATGCCGTGGGTGTGATGCCCCGTGGCGCTGCCCGGACCGAGCCGCCATTCCGTCACCCGGACCTCCTCGTTGTCGACCTGAACCTCGGATCTGGCGGCAAGCATTGGGACCTCTCCTGGGACGCGATCCTGGCCCCGAAGGGCCGCGTGAGCGCAAAGTGGGTTCAGGGCACGAAACCATGAATACGTAGACGCCAAATACCATCACATCGACCAGCCCGAACAGGACGTTTGTCCTGCCCGTGCCGAAGGTCGGCATGCTCAGGACGAAGGTCGGTAGCAAGAGCACGCAGCCCCCCGGGCGTTGAGGCCGAGCTCGAGCTCCTTGTCGAGGGCGCAAGCAAATCGGCCGGCGGATTCAATGCCAGCGCAGGATCGGCGCGACCGGCAGCAGCGTCAGCAGCATGAACAGCGGGATCAGCACCGCGCCGGCGCGCACGAGATAGCCAAAGAAGCTCGGCATCTTGATCCCGTTCTCGCTGGCAATGCTGCTGACCATGAAGTTCGGCGCATTGCCGATATAGGTCAGCGCTCCCATGTAGACCGCGCCCATCGAGATCGACGCCAGCGTGCCCGACAGCTGATGCATCAGCATTTGCGGATCGCCGCCGGCAAGCTGGAAGAACAAGAGATAGGTCGGCGCATTGTCGAGAAACGCCGACATCAGGCCGGTGAACCAGAAATAGGCGACCTCGCGCGGCGTGCCGTCCGGTGCCGTCACGGCCGACAACAGCCAGGCAAAGGCACCATGATGGCCGGCATTGAGCATGGCAATGACCGGGATGATGGCGACAAAAATGCCCGCGAACAGTTTTGCGACCTCGCGGATCGGCTCCCAGGTGAAGCCGTTGGCCAGCCTGTGCTCGTCCGGCGTCAGCCACACCGACAGCGCCGCAATGGAAAGCAGCGCCAAATTGCGCGCGATGTCTTCCAGCTCCAGCTTCGTTCCGAGAATGTCGAAGGCGATAGCGGGCTTCCACATCGCCGAGGCCAGCAGGCTCGCGACGATGGCTGCGATCAGCACGAGGTTGACCAGACCGCGGATGCGGACCGGATCCGCAGGACCGGCGTCGCGGAGCGCGGGCTCGCTGCGGAAGCGCCAGGAATCGATGGCGATGAAGATCGCGACCAGCAATCCGGCGACGATCGCGGTCTGCAACCAGATGCTCCGCGTGGTCCAGAAGAAGTCGACGCCGTGCAGGAAACCGACGAACAGCGGGGGATCGCCGAGCGGGCTCAGCGCGCCGCCGACATTGGCGACCAGGATGATGAAGAAGATGATGACATGGGCGTTGTGGCGCCGCGGCCGGTTGGCGCGGATCAGCGGACGGACCAGGATCATCGCGGCCCCCGTGGTGCCGACGATGCTTGCCATCAAGGTGCCGAGCGCGAGGATGCCGGCATTCGTCGCCGGCGTGGCCTTAATGTCGCCGGTAATGAGAATGCCTCCGGCCACGACATAGAGCGCGAACAGCAGCACGATGAAGCCGAGATATTCAGCGAGCATGGCATGGACGAACGCCGCCAGCGTCGCCATGCTCCCGGCAAAAATGACGAGCGAGGCCAGCGCCAGCAGCGACCAGGCAGCAGCGATCTTGCCGTAATGATGGTGCCAGACTTTTGCGAACAGCAGCGGTCCGAGCGCGATCGACAGCAACAGGCCGGCAAAGGGAAGCGCATAGGGCCAGCGCATCGCCGCACCATCGAGGCCGGTTGCGGCCCAGGCCTGCTGCGGCAACAAAGCGAGGATGGCGGCGAGGGATACGCCCCACAGCCGGGAGACGAGCCGTTCAGGATCCAATGAAGCGCCTTGCCGTTTCGATCGCACCGAACGCATCGAGATTGTCGTGTCCGCCGCCCGCAAAGCGAACGAACTGCTTCGGTTCATGCGCGAGCGCGAACAGACGCTCTCCGAACACGATCGAAATGACAAGGTCATTGGTGCCATGCATCACCAGGAGCGGCACCGTGACGCGCGCGATCCGCTCGTCGGAAGGGAACGGATCGCGCATCAAGAGGCGCACCGGCACGAACCAGAATGACGAAGATGCAATGTCGGCCGTCGACGTATAGGGAGCCTCCAGGACGAGCTTTCCAACACGCTGTTCCGAGGCGAGCGCAACCGCCACGCCGGTCCCGAGCGAGAAGCCCCAGGCGACGATTCGTTCCGCCGTGTAGCGGGCGGTGGTGAAGGCATAGGCGGCAGCGGCATCGCGCAGCAACCCCTCCTCGCTCGGCGCGCCGCTCGAGCCGGCATAGCCGCGGTAGGACAGCGCCACCAAGCCGGTGCCATCAGCCGTCATGGCCTTGAAGCGGCTGACACGGCCGGCGAGAAAATCGCCATTGCCCGGAAAATACAGGATCACGGGACGACCGGGCCTCGCCGGCACATGCCAGACGATGATCTTCTCGCCATCCGAGGTGGCCAGGACATGCTCCTCCGCCTCGGGACAATTTGCCGCCTCAGGCGGGGTCCGCTTGGCGGTCGGTATCGGAAACAGCATCTCGCGCTGCCGGGCATAGAGCGCGACGAGCCCGGCGAGATAGACGGTCGCGAGCAGGATGACGGTCCATTTGGCGATGGTGATCATTGCGCGGCCGGCCCCCGGTTCAGGCTCAGGGCTTGCGACGGCTCCGCAGCAATTTCATGACGTCGGGCCGGAGGCTCGCAGGGACGTCGCGGCAGCCGCACGCCAACTTGTGGGCGGCGTGCCATGCGACGCGCTGCTCGCGCGTCGCCTTGAGCGGCATGCGATGAGACCGGTGCCATTCCCTGTTGAGGCCACGGTCCCGTTTCCTTCGCGTGCTACATCGCCTTGACGATGTTCTCGGTGACCTTCTTGGCGTCGCCGAGCAGCATCATGGTGTTGTCGCGGTAGAACAGCGGATTGTCGATGCCGGCATAGCCGGAGGCGAGCGAGCGCTTGATGAACATCACGGTGCCGGCCTTCCAGACCTGAAGCACGGGCATGCCGTAGATCGGCGAGGTCTTGTCCTCTTCGGCCGCCGGGTTGGTGACGTCGTTGGCGCCGATCACGAAGGCGATGTCGGCCTGCGCGAATTCGGAGTTGATGTCCTCGAGCTCGAACACCTCGTCGTAGGGAACGTTGGCTTCGGCCAGCAGCACGTTCATGTGGCCGGGCATGCGGCCGGCGACCGGGTGAATGGCGTACTTCACCTCGACGCCTTCCTTCTTCAGGATGTCGCCCATCTCGCGCAGCGCGTGCTGGGCCTGCGCCACCGCCATGCCGTAGCCGGGCACGATGATGACCTTCTGGGCATTCTTCATGATGAAGGCCGCATCATCCGCCGAGCCGAGCTTGGCGGGCTTCTGCTCGCCGCCGCCACCGCCGGCCGCGGCGGTCTCGCCGCCGAAGCCGCCGAGGATGACCGAGATGAAGGACCGGTTCATCGCGTGGCACATGATGTAGGACAGGATCGCGCCCGACGAGCCGACCAGCGCGCCGGTGATGATCAGCGCGGAATTGCCGAGCGTGAAGCCGATGCCGGCCGCAGCCCAGCCGGAGTAGGAGTTCAGCATCGAGATCACGACCGGCATGTCGGCGCCGCCGATCGGGATGATCATGAGCACGCCGAGCGCCAGCGCCAGGATGACGATCAGCCAGAAGTCGAGCGCGCCGCCGGTAAGGACGAGACGAACGACAAAGAACACCAGCGCGAGAGCCAGCGCGATGTTGATGATATGGCGGAACGGCAGGATGATCGGCGCGCCGCTCATGCGCGCGGACAGCTTCAGGAACGCGATCACCGAGCCGGTGAAGGTCAGCGCGCCGATGGCGACGCCGAGCGACATCTCGACCAGGCTCTGCGGATGGATGTTGCCGGGGGTGCCGATGTCGAAGGCCTCGGGCGCGTAGAACGCGCCGGCGGCGACCAGCACCGCGGCCATGCCGACCAGCGAGTGGAAGGCGGCGACCAGCTCCGGCATCGAGGTCATCGGCACGCGACGGGCGATCACCGCGCCGATGCCGCCGCCGATCGCGACCGCGAGGATGACCAGCACCCAGGCCACGCCGTCGGCCGGCGGATGGCTCGCGAGCGTGGTGGCGACGGCGATCGCCATGCCGACCATGCCGAACAGATTGCCCTGGCGCGACGAAGCCGGGCTCGACAGCCCGCGCAGCGACAGGATGAACAGCACCCCCGCCACGAGATACAAGAATGCAGAGAGGTTGGCGCTCATCTCAGGTCCCCATTAATCCTTCAGCCCGAGGTGGCCGCTTACTTCGACTTCTTCTTGTACATCGCCAGCATGCGCTGGGTGACAAGGAAGCCGCCAAAGATGTTCACGCAGGCGAATATGAGCGCGACGAAGCCGAAGCCGCGCGCCCAGCCCGAGCCGCTCGATACGTTTGCGACGCCGACAGCGAGCAGCGCGCCGACCACGATCACCGAGGAGATCGCGTTGGTCACGCTCATCAGCGGCGTGTGCAGGGCCGGTGTCACCGACCACACCACGAAATAGCCGACGAAGACGGCGAGGACGAAGATCGACAGCCGGAAGATGAAGGGGTCGACGACCTGTGCAGCATGCTCCATGGCGGGTCTCCTTAAACCTTCGGCTGGAAGTTCGGGTGGATGACGGCGCCGTCTTTCGTGAGCGCGGTCGCCTTGACCAGCTCGTCGTCCCAGTTCACGGCGAGCTTCTTCTCTTTCTTGTCGACCATGGTCTCGATGAAGGAGAACAGGTTGCGCGCGTAGAGGCTGGAGGCCGAGGCCGCGACGCGGCCGGCGACGTTGGTGTAGCCGACGATCTTGATGCCATCGAGGTCGACGACCTCGCCGGCCTTGGCGCCTTCGACATTGCCGCCGCGCTCGACGGCGAGATCGACCAGCACCGAGCCCGGCTTCATCGACTTGACCATCTCGCCGGAGACGAGCTTCGGCGCGGGCCGGCCCGGGATCAGCGCCGTGGTGATCACGATGTCCTGCTTCTTGATGTGCTCGGCGGTGAGCGCGGCCTGCTTGGCCTGGTATTCCTTGGACATCTCCTTGGCGTAGCCGCCGGCGGTCTGCGCGTTCTTGAACTCCTCGTCCTCGACGGCGAGGAATTTCGCGCCGAGCGATTCGACCTGCTCTTTGGTCGCGGGCCGCACGTCGGTCGCGGTCACGATGGCGCCGAGACGGCGCGCGGTCGCGATCGCCTGGAGGCCGGCGACGCCGACGCCCATCACGAACACTTTCGCCGCAGGCACGGTGCCGGCAGCGGTCATCATCATCGGGAAGGCGCGGCCGAACGCCTCGGCTCCCTCGATCACGGCGCGGTAGCCGGCGAGGTTCGCCTGCGAGGACAGCACGTCCATCACCTGCGCGCGCGTGATGCGCGGCATCAATTCCATCGCGAAGGCGGAGACGCCGGCATCGGCGATCGTCTTCAGCGCGGCCTCGTTGCCGTAGGGGTCCATGATGGCGATGACGAGCGCGCCGCGCTTGTACTGCGCGAGCTCGGAGGCTTCAGGACGCTTAACCTTGATGATGATGTCGGCATCCTTCAGCGCGTCCGCGCTGACGGTGGCACCTACGGCTGTGAATTCGGAATCCGGCAGGCCCGATTTGAGGCCGGCGCCCGGCTCGACGGCGATCTCGGCGCCCAGCGCCTTGAACTTCTTCACCGTATCGGGCGAAGCGGCGACTCGCGGCTCGAGCGGATCGATTTCCTTGGCAACGGCGATCTTCATAGGTCCTCCGGCGGCGCGGGACAGCGCGCGCGCAAACTTAGGCGTTACTCCCGCGGCGTTCGATACCGGTTTTGGCACCGGCTTGGATGCAAATATTGTAGGCAGCTGCTGCCGCTGGCGTGTGCAGCCGCCGATAGATCAGGTCAGGAAGATCGCCATCAAGATCACGATGAGCGCGACCGAGGCCGTGCCGTACTTCACCAGCTTGATGAAGCCCTCGTAGGTCTGCTCGTGGGCAACGTAGTCGTTGCCGTCGGCGGTGCTGTACGCCACTTCGCTATGATCAGCCATGGATTGTCCCCAGTCGAAAGTCGAATTCTTGGGCTGGGATACCTTAATCTTTCGGGCAGGGCAACGGCGCTGGGCAGCGGTTTTCCCGCAAATCGGCTCATTTGGAATCCCGATTGTCGCGGATCCAGCGCGTGTGACTCTGCTCGCTGACTTCGCCGGCGGCAAGGGAGAGGATGATGGTTGTCGCTTCCGCCGGATCTGGATTGAACGCCACACCATTCTTGTGCAGAAAAATCATCATCGCCATGAAGGCAATGCGCTTGTTTCCATCGACAAATGCACGATTCTTCGCGAGCCCGAATGCATAGGCTGCGGCAAGCTCGTCCAGCGGCGCCTGCTCGTAGCGCCATTTGTTGATCGGGCGATCGAGCGCCGACCGCAACATGCCTTCGTCACGCAGTCCGGGCGCACCTCCGAAGCGTCGGAGTTGCCGACTGTGAGTGGCGACGGCCTGCTCGTAAGTGATCCAGAGCGGCTCCTGAGGATCGCTCATTGCATGGCCGACTATTTCGCAAGCGCCGCGAGCGTGTCGCGATACTTGTCCATCACCTCGTCGGCGATTTCCATCGTCCGCTCGAAGTCGGGATCGTAGGGCAGCGCCTGGAAGCCACCGCCGGGCAATTCCACGATGTGCAATTGCTGCCCGCGCTTGAGATCGAGCCGCTGCATCAGCTCGCGCGGCAACAACAGACCGTCGGAATTGCCGATCTTCTTGATCTCTATCTTCATGGGCTCGGCTCCAGCACGTTATACACATGTATAACATCGCCAGAGATACAGTTCAACGGATGTTTTACATGCGCCTCCGTGGACAAAGGCGCCCCGCCTCAGCCCATCGCCTCGAGCTCGTCGATCATCCCGGCGATGACCGAGAGACCGCCGTCCCAGAATTTTGGGTCCTTGGCATCGAGCCCGAACGGCCGCAGCAGCTCGGAATAATGCTTGGTGCCGCCGGCGGCGAGCATGTCGAGATAGCGCTCGGCAAAACCCTCGGCCGCGTTCTCGTAGACCGCATAGAGCGAGTTCACGAGGCAATCGCCGAAGGCATAGGCGTAAACGTAGAACGGCGAGTGGATGAAATGCGGGATGTACATCCAGTAGCTCTCATAGCCCGCCTTGATCTCGATCGCCGGACCGAGGCTCTCGCCTTGGACCGACAGCCAGATCTCGCCGAGCCGCGTCGCGGTGAGCTCGCCGTTCTTGCGCTCGGTGTGGACCGCGCGCTCGAACGAATAGAACGCGATCTGCCGCACCACGGTGTTGATCATGTCCTCGACCTTGCCGGCGAGCAGCGCCTGGCGCTGCTTGGCGCTCTTGGTCTGCGCCAGCAGCCGCCGGAAGGTCAGCATCTCGCCGAACACACTGGCGGTCTCGGCCAGCGTCAGCGGCGTCGGCGCCATCAGCGCACCGTTCTTCGCCGCCAGCACCTGATGCACGCCATGGCCGAGCTCGTGGGCGAGCGTCATCACGTCGCGCGGCTTGCCCTGGTAGTTCATCAGGACATAGGGATGCGCCGACGGGGTGGTCGGATGCGAGAACGCGCCCGGCGCCTTGCCCGGCCGCACCGGCGCGTCGATCCAGCGATCGGTGAAGAAGCGCTCGGCGATATCGGCCATTTTGGGGGAGAAGCCGCGATAGGCCGTCAGCACCATGTTGCGCGCGTCGGGCCAGCCGATGGTATCGGTCGCGGCAAAGGGCAGCGGCGCGTTGCGATCCCAATAAGCCAGCCGCTTCTTGCCGAACCACCTCGCCTTCAACGCATAATAGCGATGCGACAGCTTTGGATAGGCCGCCCGCACCGAGGCGACCAGCGCATCCACCACTTCGCGCTCGACACGGTTGTTCAGATGGCGGGAATCCGCGACGTCCTGAAAACCGCGCCAGCGGTCGGAGATGTCCTTGTCCTTGGCGAGCGTGTTGGTGATCAGCGCAAAGGTGCGCTCATTGGCCTTGAAGGTCTTTGCCAGTGCCTCGGCTGCGCTCTTGCGCTTGGCGCCGTCGCGGTCCTGCAACAGATTGAGCGTCGGCTCGATCGCCAGCTCCTTGGCCCCGACCTTGAAGCGCAGTCCGGAGATGGTCTGGTCGAACAGCCGATTGAAGGCGGAATAGCCGGTCTGCGCCTTCTCCAGGAAAAGCTGCTCGAGCTTGTCCTCGAGCTGATAGGGCTTCTCCTTGCGCAGATCCTCGATCCAGGGACGGTAGTGCGCGAGCTCGGGCGCCTGCATGGCGCGGTTCAAAATATCGTCATCGACGCGATTGAGCTCGAGCGCGAAGAACAGCAAATGCGTGGACGCCGCCGTCAGCCGCTCGGAGACATCGCCGTAAAACTTTGAAATCGCAGGGTCCACGCTGTCGCCGGCGTGGACGAGGCCGGCATAGGAACCGAGCCGGCCGGCAAGATCGTCGATTGCCTCATAGCGTCGCACGGCTTTCGCGAGCCATTTTCCGCCATCTTCGTTTGCTGTCCCTGTCGCCAGCTTGCCCTTGTAGTCGGTCTCGAAGGCGACGCAGTCGGCATCCATCTTTTCGAGATCGCGCGCCACTTCCGGCGCATCGATCCCGGAATAGAGATCGGCAAGGTTCCACTCCGGAAGCTTGCCGGTCTTGCTCGCAGGCTTTGCGCGCGGCGTTTTGGAGGACTTTGCCTTGGCGGCGGATTTCTTGGCGGCGGATTTCTTGGCGGCGGATGTTTTGGCGGCAGGCTTGCGGAGAGCAGTCTTGGAGCGCGAATTCATTGTGTGGGAAACCTGTGTTCAACAAGCGCGGCGGCGGGCGGGGGCATCAAGGTTTAAGAGTGCGTTAATCGGCTTCGGCCAGAGTGCCCCGATTCGAGACAGATAGTAGTAGCGTGCGGGGAACACCATGGCTGCCAGTATTTTGATCGCCGACGACGACGCTGTAGCCCGCCGGCTGGTCGAGAACATGGTGCAGAAATGCGGCTATGAGACGGTCGTCGTGGACTCCGGCGACGCCGCGATCGCCGCCCTTACCGCTCCCGATGCTCCCGCCATCGACGCCGTCATCCTCGATCTCGTGATGCCCGGCCTCGACGGCATGGGCGTGCTGGCGAAAATCCGCGAGGCGGGCCTCAGCGTCCCCGTCATCGTGCAGACCGCCCATGGCGGCATCGACAACGTGATCTCGGCGATGCGCGCCGGCGCGGCCGATTTCGTGGTCAAGCCGGTTGGTGTGGAGCGGCTCCAGGTCTCGCTTCGCAACGCGCTCAACGCCTCCGCGCTCAAGGGCGAATTGCAGCGCATCCGGCACAGCCGCGAGGGCCGGCTGACCTTCTCCGACATCATCACCCGCGCCGAGGCGATGGCACCCGCGATGCGCGCCGCGCAGAAGGCGGCGAACTCGGCGATTCCCGTTCTGATCGAAGGCGAGTCTGGCGTCGGCAAGGAGATGTTCGCGCGCGCCATCCATGGCAGCGGCGAGCGCAAGGCCAAGCCCTTCGTCGCCGTCAATTGCGGCGCGATCCCCGACAATCTCGTCGAGTCCATTCTGTTCGGCCACGAGAAGGGCGCTTTCACCGGCGCGACCGAGCGACACATGGGCAAGTTCGTCGAGGCCCATGGCGGCACGCTGTTTCTGGACGAGGTCAGCGAGCTGCCGCTGACCGCGCAGGTCAAGCTGCTGCGCGCGCTCCAGGAAGGCGCAGTCGAGGCAGTCGGCGGCCGCAAGCCCGTCAAGGTCGACGTCCGCATCGTCTCGGCAACCAATCGCCGGCTGCTGGAGCGGGTGAAGCAGGGACATTTCCGGGAAGACCTGTTCTATCGCCTGCACGTGCTGCCGCTGACGATCCCCTCGCTCAGGAGCCGGCGCGAGGACATCCCGCATCTGCTGCGTCACTTCCTGGCGCGCTTTGCTGCCGAGGAGAACCGCGCGATCACCGGCATCAGCGGCGAGGCCATGACCCATCTTGCCCAGCTCGACTGGCCCGGCAACATCCGCCAGCTCGAGAACGCGGTCTACCGTGCGGTGGTGATGAGCGACGGCGACCAGCTCGGCCTCGGCGATTTCCCTCTGCTCGCCTCGCACCCGCATCCCATGACGGAGATTCCGACCGCCCCGCTGATGCTCGAGCCGGCGGCGACCCCGTCTGTGGTATCGGGTAATGAAATACCGATCGCGCCACTCCCGGCGGTGGGCTCGCTCGCCCTGCTCACCCCGACCGGCGACGTCCGCTCGCTGGAGGACATGGAGAACGAGATCATCCGCTTCGCGATCTCGCACTACCGCGGCCAGATGTCCGAGGTGGCTCGCCGCCTCAAAATCGGCCGCTCCACCCTCTACCGCAAACTCGACGAGGCCGGGGTTCCCGGACATGGCGGGAAAAGCGGCGAGGAGACGCACTGAGCCTCATGCGAACGGAGGTTCGCGGGACGACGCGGGACCGGCTGTAAGCCGTTCGCATGACGACAGAATTCCACTGCGGCTTGAACCGTGACTTGGAAGTGACAGACACAGGGAAAAGCGCGCTGTGCAGGCGCACAATCCGTTGCCAAGAGGCTCCCTTGAAGTCAGTTTGACGTGAGTTGTCCCGGTTAGCGCTGGCTGCAAAACCGGGGCCTGTATATCGTCTGCGTATGAATCGTTGCGTGCAGGCGTGCAACTTTCGAGAGGCCGGCGCGATTTAGCCGAAGCTCAATAGGCGATAACGAAGCTGTTCCACGAGGGACAGTTCACCCGAGGGGTGCGACACAATGCGTGACTGTTTGAACCACCGTGCGGGCTTCGACCGTGTCTTGATGACGGTCGCGGCAACCTTCCTCACGGTGTCGGCCAGCTCAGCCCTGGCGCAGGATCAGGCGCGCAGCAGCGCCGCCGAGCTCGCGATCGAAGCCGCGATCCCGCGTCCGGAGCCGGCCAACGTCCCACCGCCGACCGCATCCGACATCAAGCTCGACACGACTGCCACGGTTCAGGACTCCGCCAAGGAGCCGGCGAAGGAGCCCGTAAAGGCTGACGTTGCGCCGGCCCCCGACAAAGTCGAGACCAAGCCTTCCGAGGTCGCCACCACGCCCGCCACCGAGGCGCCGAAGAGCGAGACCGCCACGCCGGCTGCGCCCGCGGCACCCGCCACGGCAGCGGCTCCGGCCGCCGAGCCGGTGAAGGCCGCGAGCAACATTCCCGCCGCCGACCAGCCGGTCGCCGACAAGCTCAAGGACATCATCGGCGCCAAGACTTCGCGCCATTTCGACCGCAAGAACGAGCGCGCGGCGATCGAGAAGTTTTATGGCGCACGCGACTTCGCGCCGGTCTGGACCCAGGGCGGCAGCCTGACCGCCGCGGCCAAGGGCGTCATCGCGCGGCTGAAGGACGCGGCGTCCGACGGCCTCAATCCCACCGATTATCCGGTGCCGGATTTCGCCAGCGCCACCACGCCCGATGCGCTGGCCGATGCCGAGCTCAAGCTCACCGCCAGCATGTTCGACTATGCGCGCCAGGCCCAGAGCGGCCGCATGCATTGGTCGCAGGTCAGCGGCGACATCCTCTATCCCGAGCATCCGGTCGACCCGAACGAGGTGCTCGCCAAGGTCACGACCGCGACGGATGCCTCCACTGCGCTCGACAGCTACAATCCGCCGCACAAGCTCTACAAGGAGCTGAAGGCCAAGCTCGCGGAGCTTCGCGGTCAAGGCAACGGCCCGGTGATCGAGATCGCCGACGGTCCGGCGCTGAAATACACCCCGGCCGGCAAGAAGCAGGCTGAGATCGTCGTGGAAGATGCGCGCGTGCCGCAGCTCCGCGCCAAGCTCGGCCTTGCCGAGAACGCCAGCGACACCCGCTATGACGCAGCGGTCGCCGACGCCGTGCGAAAATTCCAGAGCGGCGCCGAGATGAAGGCGACCGGCATCCTCGACGACAAGACGGTCAAGGCGCTCAACACCCCCAAGCGTGACAAGCAGATCGACGTGGTGCTGGTGAACATGGAGCGCTGGCGCTGGCTGCCGCGCGATCTCGGCGCGCCCGCGCTGGGCGATGCCTATGTGATCCTCAACATTCCCGACTACACGCTAAAGGTGATGCAGCGCGGCCAGCAGGTCTGGACCACCCGCGTCGTCACCGGCAAGCCGGGCACGCATGCGACCCCGCTGCTCACCGAGACGATGAAGTACATCACGGTCAATCCGACCTGGAACGTGCCGCCCTCGATCGTCTACAACGAGTACCTGCCGGCGCTTCAGCAGGATCCGACCGTGCTGCAGCGCATGGGTCTCAAGCTCGAACAGAACCGCGATGGCTCGGTGCACATCTCGCAGCCGCCCGGTGAAGCCAACGCGCTCGGCCGCATCCGCTTCAACTTCCCGAACAAGTTCCTGGTCTATCAGCACGACACCCCGGACAAGAACCTGTTCGCCAGGGAAGATCGCGCCTTCAGCCATGGCTGCATGCGCGTGCAGAATCCGGATCAGTACGCGTCCGTGCTGCTCAACATCGCCATGCCGAACGAGAAGTACACGCCCGAGCGCGTGCGCAGCATGTACGGCAAGAGCGAGATCGACCTGAAATTCCCGACGCCGGTCCCGGTCAACATCACCTATCAGACCGCCTTCGTGGACGATGCCGGCAAGCTTCAATTCCGCAAGGACGTCTATGGCCGCGACGCGACCATGATCAACATCCTGAAGAACAACCGCGGCAAGGATCTCGAGGCCGTCGTTGCGCACTCGCAGCCGAGCTATTCGCGCCCGGCGACGACCCTGCCCTCAGGCGTGGCCGTGGCCAACAATGGCGGTGGCTTCGGCTCGTCGGGCCCGAACTTCTTCGAACGGCTGTTCGGAGGCGGGGCGCCGACCCCGCCGCCGGCTCCGGTCGGCCGCCGGTCCCAGCAGCAGCGGGTGTTCACCCGGTAAGGCTGCGGGACCTCGGCTTTTCGAATTCTGCAACGATATCAACGGCCCCGTCCCCTGGATGGGGCCGTTTAACGTTAACCATTGTCCACCCGGCTCCGGGCAGCGGGCGTTTTTTTGCCACACTCAACCGGTTAGGTTTGTATTCTGACTTGGTTTGGGGGCGGGAAGGTCAACCTCGAATTAACCTTCTTGCTTTAAGAAAGCGTTCATCCTCTTTCGCGCGCTAACGGGGTTGGCGGGAGAGTCCATTTTGAACGCTCGTCGACTGGGTGGGCTCATACGTGCTGACTGGTCTCGCACGCGAATTTACTGTGCTGTCGTTGTCCCATGCGGGAGTGAAGGCCGGATCCCGGATCGGCCTCGCTGCCGTGTTGCTGCTTGCTGCCGCAGGTTCAGTCCATAACGCCGCCGCGCTGAGCGAAACCAAGACGCTCTCCTTCCACCACACCCATTCCGGCGAAGACCTGACCGTCACCTTCAAGCGCGAGGGCCGCTACGACGAAGCGGCGCTGAAGCAGCTCAACCACTTCCTGCGCGACTGGCGCACCCAGGACGAGACGGTCATGGACCGTCACCTCTTCGACATCCTCTGGGACGTCTATCGCGACGTCGACGCCAAGCAGCCGATCCAGATCATCTCCTCCTACCGCTCCCCCGCCACCAACGCCATGCTCCGCCGCCGCTCCTCCGGCGTGGCGCGCTTCAGCCAGCACATGCTGGGACATGCGATGGACTTCTACATTCCGGGCGTGCCGCTGGAGCAGATCCGCTTCGCCGGCCTGCGCCTGCAGCGCGGCGGCGTCGGCTTCTATCCGACCTCAGGCTCGCCCTTCGTGCATCTGGACACCGGCAGCATCCGGCACTGGCCGCGCATGACGCATGACCAGCTCGCCCGCGTGTTCCCGGACGGCAAGACGGTGCATCTGCCGACCGACGGCGTGCCGCTGAAGGGATATGAGCTCGCCAAGGCCGACATCGAGCGCCGCGGCAATGGCGACGATTCCGGCAGCAAGCCGAATTTCTTCGCCGCCTTGTTCAAGGGCAAATCGGTCCCGGCCGCCAGCAGCGACGAGGATGACGAGGGCGCGCCCGCCCCGGCCGCCAAGCCGGCAGCCGCGCCGACCGTGGTCGCGGCCGCAGCCAAGCCCGCCGATCCAGTGCCGACGCCGCGCGCCAAGCCGCAGATTGCCGCCACGATCCAGCTCGCCTCGGCCGACGCGCAGCTCGTCGCGCCGCCCAAGCCGAAGCCCGCGGCCGTGGCTGACAAGCCGGCACCCAAATCTGCGGATGGCAAGCCGGAGACCCCGGCCGACATCATCAATGCCCGCGGCTTCTGGGATAATCCGGCCACGCCGCAGCAGGCGACGCCGGCGCAAATCGCTGCTCTGAAGGCGCGCCAGGCGCTCGCCTCTGCCACCGATCCGCAGGCAACCGCGAGCGTGCCCAACGCAGCCCTTCAGGCGCTGGCTTACGCGCCGGCCGCCTCCCCGGTCGATCGCGCCAATGTCGTCGCCGCCTCCGCGCCGATCCCGCGCTCCGCCCGTCCCGCGTCGCGCAGCCTTGCTCAGGCGACCGAAATCAACACGGTGGTCGGCAAGAGCGTCGACGGCGCGGTCGCGACCGCATCCCGCCTCTCCGCCGCCAAGAGCGAGAGCATCTGGCTCAAGATCGTGATGCTGTCGCCGAGCGCCAGCCGCGCGATGTCGGTCACGCTGATGGGCGAGCTCGATACGGCCGCGCTGCGCGCCTATTTCGTCAAGCCGCAGGCCGTGATCGCGATGGGCTTTGTCGACGACCCGATGCACGGCCTGTCCTGCGACAGTTTTTCGGGCAGCGCGACCGCGAAGCTCCAGACGACATCGTTCGTCGTTCGCACCGCGGCTCTGCGTTGAGGCTGGTAGCCTTCACTGCTTCCAATTGTTTGCGTCTCGTAGTCCGCTACCGCGCTTTCCTCGCTCGCCGCTCCAGATGATACGTCAGCGCCAGCGACAGGCAGATGGTGAGCGGCTGCCTCGGCAGTTTGCCGGCCACCGGCAACAATAAGGCCCTGGTCTGCCGGTACTCGAACTGATCGCCAAAGCGCTCGCGAAAGCTGTCGACCAGCGTCGTCTTGCAGTTGAAGAGAATGGCGGCATGGTCGGAGTCCTTCAGACGGCCGAGCCGGATCGTGGAGCCACTGCCGCTCTCATCCGTCAGATAAGCCGGCTCACCCCATTTCAGCGTTTCGGTGAGCTTGCCGACCTCGTCATGCGCCGCGGCGGTGGCGAAGATCAGCTCGCGCACCTGAAGCAGCCGCTTGCCGATCGCCGCCGGAAGAGCCGCGAAGGCACGGTCGACCTCGCGCGGCAGCCTCGGCGTAATCATTCGCGTCTCCGTTCACAAACGAAGTGCAACACGCGCGATTTGTAGCCCGGATGGAGCGCGAGCGTAATCCGGGGGGACGAGGCAAGCTGCAACACCCGGATTTCGCTGTCACTCCATCCGGGCTAGGGCAGTCGTGCTTGAGGCGTTAACGCCTCAGAGCATGCCCAGCGCCTGCATGTAGGTCTCGAGAATCGTCTCGGCCTCGGCGCGCTCGTTCGGGTCCTGCTTGCGCATGCGCACGATGGTGCGCAGTGCCTTGACGTCGTAGCCGTTGCCCTTGCTCTCGGCATAGACGTCGCGGATATCGTCGGAGATCGCCTTCTTCTCTTCCTCCAGCCGCTCGATGCGCTCGATGATGGACTTGAGCTGGTCCTTGGCAAATTTCGTCGCGGGCTCGTCGTCGCGGACGGCGGCGGTGGTGGCCATCTTGGTACTCCAAATGGAACTGGCAAAACGAGGTGACGCCGGCATCCTCACCGCGCGTGCTGATAGACCCTTAGGGTCGGTCCCGACTGCGTTCAAGGCAGCATCGCGCTCGTCCACAGCGCGCCCACACCTTCCTGCGGCGAGGCCAAGAAAGCTGTTGTGTGATGCGACTCAGGACGTGGCTCGCAGGGCCGCTCAGTGCCCGTGGCCGTGGGGATGGACCTTCTTCATCGTCTCGAGCTGCTCGGGCGTGGCCGTGCCCTGGTATTTCGACTTCCAGGCTTCATAGGGCATGCCGTAGACGGCCTCCCGGCTCTCGTCCTTGCTCAAGGCGACGCCTTGGGCGTCGGCGGCTTCCTTGAGCCAGTTGGACAGGCAGTTGCGGCAGAAGCCCGCCAGATTCATCATGTCGATGTTCTGGACATCCGTCCGCGACTTCAGGTGATCGACCAGACGGCGGAAAGCCGCCGCCTCGAGCTCCGTTCTGGTTTTGTCGTCGATTGCCATGGCTGTATCCCTTGGGCCTGCCCCGATGGCGGTCACCCTTACGGGATCAGGTGGGCCCTGTCACAGATTTTGCCATATCCCGGCGCAAACGGACCTGAACCCGGCCTTGGGGCAGTTCCCCGGCCCCCTACGCCAAATCGTCAATGATCTGATATAGCTTCCGCGACAATGATCGCCGAATCTCCCCGCTCCCCCCTTCGCATGCTCGCCCGGTTGGTCCCGGTGCTGGCGGTTGGCCTGCTGTGCTTGTGGAGTAGCCCGGCCTCCGCCGATTTCCGTCTCTGCAACAACACCTCGAGCCGGGTCGGCATTGCGCTCGGCTACAAGGACGCCGAGGGCTGGACCACCGAGGGCTGGTGGAACATCTCGTCCCGCTCCTGCGAGACGCTGCTGCGGGGAACGTTGGTCGCCCGTTACTATTACATCTACGCCATCGACTATGACCGCGGCGGCGAGTGGTCGGGGCAGGCCTTCATGTGCTCGCGCGACAAGGAGTTCACCATCCGCGGCACCGAGGATTGCCTCGCGCGCGGCTATGACCGGACCGGCTATTTCGAGGTCGACACCGGTGAGCAGCGGGCGTGGACAGTGCAGCTTACTGATGCCAACGAACAGCCGGCGCAGCAACGCGTACCCGGCCTGCCCGGTCCGGTTGGCCCAGGCGGGGTTCCTGGTTTGCCCAATAGCCCGCCCGGTGGTACGCCCCCCGCCGCGCCTGGCCTCCCGCCAGCTCCCTCGCCCCCGTCTGGAAATAAGCCATGAGGCGTCTTCGCCGTATCAAGATTCTCGCGACCCTGGGCCCGGCCTCTTCAGATCTCGCGATGATCCGCCGCCTGTTCGAGGCCGGCGCCGACCTGTTTCGCATCAACATGAGCCACACCTCGCATGACAAGATGCGGGAGCTGGTGGCGACGATCCGCAACGTCGAGAGCAGCTATGGCCGGCCGATCGGCATCCTGGTCGACCTCCAGGGCCCGAAGCTCAGGCTCGGCGCCTTCGCCGAAGGCTCGGTGCAGCTGCAGAACGGCCAGACCTTCACGCTGGATTCGGACAAGGCCCCGGGCGATACCACGCGCGTCCACCTGCCGCATCCGGAAATCCTGGCCGCGCTCCGTCCCGGCCATGCGCTGCTGCTCGACGACGGCAAGGTGCGGCTGATCGCGGAGGAGACGTCGAAGGAGCACGCGGTGACGCGGGTCGTGGTCGGCGGCAAGATGAGCGACCGCAAGGGCGTCAGCCTGCCCGACACCGACCTGCCGGTCTCCGCCATGACGTCGAAGGACCGCGCCGACCTCGAGGCGGCGCTCGTCACCGGCATCGACTGGATCGCGCTATCCTTCGTGCAGCGCGCCGACGACGTGATCGAAGCCAAGAAGATGATCCGCGGCCGCGCCGCGGTCATGGCCAAGATCGAGAAGCCGCAGGCGATCGACCGCCTCGCCGACATCATCGAGGCTTCCGACGCGCTGATGGTGGCCCGCGGCGACCTCGGCGTCGAATTGCCGCTCGAGCGCGTGCCGAGCCTGCAGAAGCAGATGACGCGGATGGCGCGCCGCGCCGGCAAGCCGGTTGTGATCGCAACCCAGATGCTGGAATCGATGATCCAGTCGCCGGTGCCGACCCGCGCCGAGGTCTCGGACGTCGCCACGGCCGTCTATGAGGGCGCCGACGCCATCATGCTGTCGGCGGAATCGGCGGCCGGCAAATTCCCGGTCGAGGCGGTCTCGACCATGAACCGCATCGGCGAGGAGGTCGAGCGCGACCCGATTTATCGTTCCGTGCTCACCGCGCAGCGCCCCGCGCCGGAATCCACCGCGGGCGATGCCATCGCCGACGCCGCGCGGCAGATCGCCGAGACGCTCGACCTTCCCGCCCTGATCTGCTGGACCTCATCGGGCTCGACCGCAGTGCGGGTGGCGCGCGAGCGGCCGAAGCCGCCGATCGTGGCGATCACGCCGAACATCACCGCCGGCCGCCGGCTCGCGGTGGTCTGGGGCGTGCATTGCGTGGTGGCGGAAGATGCGCGCGACCAGGACGACATGGTGAGCCGCGCCGGCCAGATCGCGTTCCGCGACGGCTTCGTCCGCGCCGGCCAGCGCGTCATCATCGTCGCCGGCGTGCCGCTCGGCATCCCCGGCACCACCAACATGGTGCGCATCGCCTCGGTCGGCCCCGAGGGCGACGCGAACATGTAGGCCCGCAGAGCGCGCCAAACAAAAAATCGAAAAACAACCCCATGCAAAGTAGCCAGAGGGTCCGGCGAGCCTGCTGCGATCTTGCGAAAAGGCTCGCTCAGCCAACGACCTGAGCGCCGTCAGGCCGGCCACTTCGTGCGCAGGACGATTTTACGCCCCAACGAGCGCCTTCGCGGTCGGCAGCAGCGTCTGCTGCACCACCAGACCGCGGGCGCGGGCGTCCATGACGCCGACCGCACGCAGCGCCAGCAGCGTCACGGTCTGCACCGCATCGCGCATCTTGACGGGATCGTCGAGATTGTCAGGCGCAAGCGGACCGACAAGGGCCTCATGCAGCGCGCCGAGCAAGGCGGTGGCGGCGAGTGCGGTGTCCTGCGCCGGCAGGTGACCGGCACGCACGGCGGCGTCGATCCGGGCGGCAATCTCGCCGGCAATCTCGCGCCGGCTGGCAAGGCGCGAGGCGCTGACATCGACATCGACAGGTTCGGCCAGAATGCCCCAGGCCAGCCGCCGCTGCGACAGGGTATGGACCGCCACGGTGGTGACGGCGGCCGCCAGCGCCGAGGACGGCCCCGGCGCGGCATCGGCCGCCCGGCGGATCGCCGCGAGCTCGTCGCGGGAGACCTCGGCAATGAGTTCGGAAATCAGCTCGGCCTTGGAGGGGAAGTAGCGGTAGACCGTGCCGGCCGCGACATTGGCCCGGACCGCGACCGGCGCGATCTGCACCGCCGCCATCCCGCCTTCCGCCGCCGTCTCCCGTGCCGCCGTCAAGATCGCACTGCGCCGCGCCGCAAGGCGCTTCACCACTTGATGCGTCCGCCGATAAACCATGGCGCGCTTCCTGTCCCACACGCCTGCCGCACGCCCTGCGGCTAAACGCTTCGTCACGTCAAAAGATGCAAATCGCCCCGCAAGGACTGAACAACTATTCAGGAAGGATGACAAGAAGCAAATGCGCGGGGCGCCGCTGCTCGCGGCCGCCTATGGCCACCGGATCGTCAAAGGCGAGCTTGCGGATCCGGCGTCTGGGTCCGCAGCGCCGGCTTCGTTACGGGCCTTGCCGGCCTCGCCCAAAAGAAAAGAGCCCCGTCAGGGACGAGGCTCTCAGAAATTCGCAGTTCGTCCGGTCTTACTTGAGGCCGGTCGAGATCGCGGTGAACTTGGTGTTCAGCGTGGTGCCGAGATTGTTGACGACGGTGATGATCGCCAGCGCGATGCCGGCAGCGATCAGGCCGTATTCAATGGCGGTGGCGCCGGATTCATCCTTCAGGAAACGCGCAACGAGGTTCTTCATAGAGTGCTCCAAATGAGTACACGAGGCTACAACTGATCTGGTCTTTTCGGCTTCCCAGCGCCGCCCGACCATGGAACCGAACGTAGAGGCAAAGAATTGCGCCGCAGTTAATTCGACTGCGTAAACACCGAACGGTTTGCGTGTATTCGCCGATGGTAAATTGGAATCTAAAACAATCCGTTAAATTTGTCGGGACATGAAACCGGCGTGGCCTGCCGGTTTACCCGAAGTTATGACCGCCCGTGGTCCAATGCCGCCCACTCGGACTGACACGCGACGAGATGAATCGTTCATCGCGCGTCAGGTGATCGCTCGAGCATGAACTTCTCGGAAAGCCGCACCACACTTTGCGCTTAACGCGGCCCTCCGGATCCAGATCGTGCCCGACCGACAAGAACAACAGGACGACGAGGCGGCATGTCCCTTTCCTTTGCCAACAGCATCGCGGCGCAGAGCCGCGCGAGGGCCCTGGTGCCGCTGTGCGTCGGTGCCGGCGTCTATCTGTTCTTCCTCTACCTCGGCGACACGCGGCTACAGGACTCCGACTCGTTCTGGCAGGTGAAGATCGGGCAATGGATCCTCGATCACCGCACCATGCCCACCACCGACTTCTATTCCTTCACGCGAACGGGCGCGCCATGGATCTCGACGTCGTGGCTGTCACAGGTGCTGTTCGCCTATTCCCATGCCCAATGGGACTGGGCAGGCCCCGTCATCCTCACCGCGGTCGCGGTCGCGATCACGGTCGCGATCTTCGTCCATCTGCTCGACGCGCAGATCGAGGCACCACGCGCTGTCCTGTTCGCGATGCTGGCGCTGCTGCTGTCGACCCATCATGTGCTGGCGCGTCCGCATATCCTGGCGCTGCCCGTCATGGTGGCGTGGGTCGGCCTGCTGATGGCGGCTGCCGACCGCAAGAGCGCGCCGTCCTGGTATTGGCTGCCGCTGATGGCGCTCTGGGCGAATTTGCATGGCGGCTTCGTGCTGGGCCTTGCGCTGATCGGCCCGATCTCGCTCGAGGCCGTCGAGCATGCCGAGAAGGGACGCCGGCTCCAGCTGTTCCTGCGCTGGGTGCTGTTCGGGATCGGCGCGCTGATCGCGAGCTGCTGCACGCCATATGGCTGGCGGACGCTGCTGGGCGCGACCAACATCCTCGGCCTCGGCGAGCTGCTGTCGCTGATCTTCGAATGGATGCCGGCGAACTTCTCCACGTTCACCCCATTCGAAGGCGCCCTGCTCGGCTTGATCGCATTCGGCTATTATCGCGGCCTGGTGCTGTCGGCGCCCCGGATCTTCCTGATCCTGTTCCTGACCTGGAGCGCGCTGACCCATATCAGGAGCATCGAGGCATTTGCGTTCCTGGTGCCGCTGGTGCTGGCAAAGCCGCTCGGCGAGATGTTCCAGCGCCCGGCGCCTGACGCCGGTGCCGGGCGCTGGCCCGCCCGCTATGTCACCGCGCTCGGCGCGCTGATGATCGTGGCGGCGAGCTGGACCTCGACGTCGCTCTACATGGCGCACCACCGCTTCACCTTCACGACGACGCACACGCCGGTTGCGGCCGTCGACCTGCTCGAGCAACGCAAGGTGCAGCGCATCTTCAATGCCTACCAGTTTGGCGGTTATCTGATCTCGCGCGATATTCCGGTCTTCGTCGATGGCCGTGCCGAGCTCTATGGCGAGAAATTCGTCATGGACTTCTTCAAGGCGACGGAGGGCAAGAAGCCCGAATTGCTGCCGCGCCTGCTCGACGAGTACAAGATCGACGCGACGCTGCTGGTTGCCGATGCGCCGGGCCCGCAGATCCTCGACCAGCTCAAGGGCTGGAAGCGGATCTATACGGACGACATCGCCGTGATCCATGTGCGAGACCATGCGGACAGCGCGACCGCGACGCCTTCGAAGTGAGTACCTACTTGCGGGCGCGTATTCGTAACCGTGAGACGTCCTTCCAAATGCGACGCGGACTCGACCTGGCACACCGCGCTCAGACATCAGCGATCCCACGACATGTCTTCTTTTGACAGGCCGAGTTTGACAATCCCGGCTCGGTACGGCTCGGAGAGGTCGGTGGCGATCGCCGTTCTTGCGGTGCTGGCGGCCGTCTCGTTTCTGCCGGTGCTGCTGAGCCCCATTCCGGCGATGGTGGATTATCCCAATCACCTCGCTCGCATGTACATTCTGAGCCGGAACGGCACCGCCGACGCCAATCCGTATTACGAGGTGGCCTGGGCCTTCTATCCCAACCTTGGAATGGATCTGCTGGTCCCGCAGCTGGCGCGGCTGATGAGCGTCGAGGACGCCACACGGCTGTTTCTGCTGCTGAGCCAATTGCTGATCGTCGGGGGCGCGCTGCTGCTGGAATGGGCCCGGAAGGGGCGGGTTCATCTTGCCGGCTTCGCTGCGCTCGCTTTCCTCTACTGTCTGCCGTTCAGCTGGGGCTTCGTGAATTTCGAGTTTGGCCTCGGCCTCGCCCTCTGGGGCATCGCAATCTACCTGATGCTGGCCGAGGGCCCATGGCCGCTGCGTTTCGTCGCCAATTTGCTGTTCGTCGCTGCGCTGTATGCGGCACATTTCTTCTCGCTCGGTATCTACGGCGCGACGCTCGGCCTCTACGAGCTCTCGCGCATTCGTCAGCAGCGCACATCGTACCTGGTTGCGGCCGCGCGACTCAGCGCGCTGGCCCTGCCGGCGCTCGTGTTGTTTGGGATCATGCAAATGACTGCGGGCTCGATCGGAAGCGAAGGGACGAGCTGGTTCCTCGGATTCAAGCCGATCTGGCCGTTGCGCATCCTGAACGGCTACAGCCTGACGGCATCGGCAGTGACCGGACTGGCGCTGATGATCCCGTTGCTTTTCGCCGCAAGGCGCGGCGTCCTCAAGCTCGAGCCGGCCGGGCTCTGGCTCGCGATCGGCTTTGCGCTGCTCTACCTGGTCATCCCCTCGAAGCTGTTCGGGACCGCCTTTGTCGACCTTCGCGTGATTCCCGCTGCAGCTCTGATCCTGCCGGCCTTCTGCTCGCTGTCGCTGCCCAGCCGTGCCTGGAGATCGGCTGCGCTCGCCGCGATCAGCGGCATCACACTGATCAATCTCGCCGTCGTCCTCGCGGTGTGGCTGCCTTACCGCGCCGACTATGCGGCCATGATCGCCTCGTTCCACAAGATCGATCGCGGCTCCCGCATCCTTGTCGGTAGCACCGGCGACAATGGAGACCCGCCCTTCGCCGATCTCACCTCGTATCCGATGTATTACGCGCCGACGCTGGCCGTGCACTATGCCAACGCGTTCGTGCCCAATTTATTCACGGAAGCGGGCAAGCAGCCGGTGCGGCCACGCGAGGCCGTGCGCCGTCTTGCCATTCCCTACGGAGGGCCGGTGCCGTCGGAGCTGCTCACCGCGATTGCGACAGGCCAGCCGCCGGCGGATGTTCCGCCGTTCATCCGCACCTGGTACCAGGACTACGACTATCTCTATGTGCTCGGCCCGCCGGCCGCGAACCCGCTGCCGGATCTGCTGGAGGCGCTGGACACCTCGGAGCGATTTGTTCTCTACAAGATCCGCCGCAGATCCTAGACCGAAGCTGGGGCTGCACCGCATGGTTAATCGGGGATCACCATCCCGTCCCGCCTCCCGCCCTCAGCCACCCCAGGGCCCTAGATCCTTAACGGTTGCGGCAAGGCGACCTTAACCACCGCCGAACTAGACTCCCGCCCCTGCAACCCAGCCGGAATCTCTCGCATGGCGGCCAATTCCAGATCGATCCGCTACAGCCTCGTCATCCCCGTGTTCAACGAGGAAGCCGTGCTGCCGGTCCTGCTGCGCCGGCTCGACCAGGTCTTGTCCCGGCTCGACGGGCCGGCAGAAGCAATCTTCGTCGACGACGGCAGCAAAGATTCCAGCTCGATCGTCCTTCAGGCGCTCGCCAAGCGCGATCCGCGCTTTCGCTATATCGGCCTGTCGCGAAACTTCGGACATCAGGTCGCCATCACCGCCGGCATGGACGCCGCGCAAGGTGACGCGATCATCGTTATGGACGCCGATTTGCAGGATCCGCCCGAAGTGATCGAGCAATTGATCGCAAAATGGCAGGAAGGCAACGACGTCGTCCACGCCCGCCGCCTGTCGCGGGAAGGCGAAAGCCGATTCAAGCGTGCGACCGCGCATCTGTTCTACCGGGTTCTCGGCAGGATGTCCTCCGTCGGTATCCCCGCCGATGTCGGCGACTTCCGCCTGATCGATCGCAAGGTGCTCGACGCACTCAGGCAGATGCCGGAGCAGGACCGCTTCGTGCGCGGCATGATCGCCTGGCTCGGCTTCCGGCAGGCCGAAGTCGCCTTCCACCGCCTCGAGCGAGCCGCGGGCGAAACCAAATACCCGCTGTTCAAGATGGTGCGGCTCGCGGTGAACGCCGCGCTCGGCTTTTCCGATCTGCCCTTGCGGCTTGCGATCTGGTGCGGATTGACGGTGTCGGGACTGGCGCTGCTCTACGGCGGCTGGGTGATCCTGCTGTGGCTCAGCAAGGACAGCCATCTCGTGACCGGCTGGTCGTCGACGATCGTCGTCGTGTCCCTGCTGTGTGGAATCAACATGCTGATGACCGGTATCGTGGGGCTCTATGTCGGCCGCATCCATGCCGAGGTGAAACGCCGCCCGCTCTATGTGGTGCAGACGCGCGCCGGCTTCGATCGCAACGAGGTGGCGGCAGCACCTGCTATCCACGCCGTCAACGAGTGACCCGGCGCATGACTGAGCTCTTCGACGGTTATCACGCCAACTACCGTGACGTTGTCCAATCCTCGATCGACTTCTCCGGCTTGCCGCATGATTTCTTCATGCGCGCGAAGGCTGATCTGCTGGGCGATCTGATCGCGCAGCGGCTGAATACGGAGAGGCCCGACATGCTGGACGTCGGCTGCGGCGTGGGCAGCCTTCATCCGCTGCTGCACGGCATGGTCGGCCGCTTGAGCGGTATCGACGTTTCGTCGGCCAGCCTGGCGCAGGCCCGCGCGGCCAATAGCGAGGTCGAGTACCGCGAGTTTGACGGGCGCACTTTTCCCTTCGAGGACGCCAGCTTCGATCTGGTTACAGCCATCTGCGTGATGCACCACATCCTGCCGGCCGAATGGACGCATTTCATCAGCGAGATGCGGCGGGTGGTGCGCCCGGGGGGGCTCGTCTGCGTGATCGAGCACAATCCGTACAATCCGCTGACACGTCTGGCCGTTGCGCGCTGTGAGTTCGACCGGGACGCCGTCCTGCTCAGTGCCGGCAAAACCCGAAAGTTGATGGCTGCGGGCGGCCTGCGCGAGATCGGCGCGCGCCATTTCCTGCTGCTCCCCTGGGACACCAAACCGGCGCGTCGCCTCGAAGATGCCCTGAGCGGCGTGTCGCTCGGCGGCCAGTACGCGGCCTTCGGGTCCGCCTGACCTATCTTTGCGGCGTATCCCGCCGCTTGTGCACGACCGCCACGTCGTCGCTGTAGACGCGCTGCCACTGCGGCAGCCGGTCGAGCATCGCGACTGCCGGCGTCCGCGGCGCGAGCAGCGTCGCGTCGATGTTGTATTCGTCGAGCAGCTTGAGAAGATCTGCGAGGTCGACCAGCGCCAGGGCACGATTGTAGCGGTCGATGAACGGTCCCCCGTACAATTCGCCGCGACCATCGATGAAGGTGGGAATGCCGGCAAAGATCAAATAGCCGCCGAAGGAATAATCGTTGAGCACGCGCCCCGCCTTGGCGAGGTCGGCTTGCGCGATGGCAGCCTGGGGGGTGATGACGGGAGCCGGCCGAATGTCGCGCGCCAGCGCCGCTCCGCTCATTGCGATCAAGACACCGAACGCGGCCAGATTCAGGCCGCGCGACGCGCCCTCCGCATCGTCCGTGATCCGCCCGCCGAACTTCCGGCCCAAGGGGGCCGCCAGATAGAGCGGCGCCAGCATGGCCAGCAGATCCGCATTGCGCACCTGCGCCAGTGCGAAATGGAGCAGGCCGATCACCACCAGGGCCCGCACGACCGGCAGCGTCACGCCGCGCGCGAGCGCGAAGATGCCCCCCAGCAATAGTAACTCGAAGCCGCCGATGTGGCTGAAATCCTGCGGCCGCCATTCCCCGATCCAGGCGAGCGCGGAGCCGAGGCCGAGCGTCGTCAGCGGCATCAGCAGCGGTTCCGGCCCGTGCGGTGTCAGGCATGATGCTGCGAGGGCAAGCGCCGAGAATGGCAGCCAGCGCAGCAGCACGCGCGGCCATTCGCGTCGCTCCTCACGCAGCAGCGCCTCGAGCACCGCCGGGCCGATCAGCCCGAGCGCCAGCACGACGCTGCCATGCAGATTGGTCCACAAGACCAGCAGCGGCAGCGCCCAATATGGCGGAGGCCCGCCGCGATCCATGCAGCGCACCAGGGCAGCCGCCCAGGTCACCATCACCGGCAGCACGAGGACATGTGGCCGCGCCAGCATATGCGGCGCCAACAGGATGACGGCCGCGATCACCATGAGCAGCGTCAGGGCCGGCGAGAGCTCGCGCAGCAGGAAGAAGGTGAACAGGCCAAAGGCGAGCGCTATCGCGGCTGCCGCGACGACGACGACACCGGGCCAGCCGGACAATGCGTAGGCTCCGGCGTAGACGACTTCCGAGAGCCATTCGAACGTGATCCAGCGCGCGCCATGCTTCGAAAACGAAAAGGGATCGCTCTCCGGCAGGGTGCCATGCGCGATGATCCAGCGCCCGACCTCGATATGAGAATAGCTGTCGGGATCACCGAGCAGCCACGGCCCAACGATCAGCAGCAGGGCATAGACACCGAGGCCCACGGCCCAAGGGAGCGCTGCACGTGCCGAAAACGGTTGAACCGCGCTGTGGACGACCTGGTCAGTCATGGCGGGCCAAAATAGGACGCAAGCGTTAAGTTCTTCTTTAGTGATTCCCGCGTTTGCCCCGGAAGCCGCGCACCTCGCTCGCGCCGGCGACGCCCCGCATCCGCGAACCGCCGGCCAACAAAAAACGCGGCGTTTCCGCCGCGTTTTGCAATCTCATCTGGCGCTCGCGATTACGCCTGCGGCTGCGGCTCCAGGCCGGGATCCGCATCGGGCCGCGGGCGCGGCGACTTGCCGGCCGGGGGCACCGCGGAGGCGCGCGGCGTGCTCGGCTCGAGCACGGACTCGCGGTTCGGCTTCTTGCCCTTGAGCAGATCGACGATCTCGTCGCCGCTCAGCGTCTCGAACTCGAGCAGGCCCTTGGCGAGCGCTTCGAGATCGGCGCGCTTCTCGGTGAGAATACGCGTCGCTTCGTTGTAGCCCTCTTCCACGAAACGCCGGATCTCGGTGTCGATCTTCTGGACCGTCGCCTCCGATGCGTTCTGGGTGCGCGACACCGACATGCCCAGGAAAACCTCGTCCTGGTTTTCGCCATAGGACACGGTGCCGAGCGCCTCGGACAGGCCCCAGCGCGTCACCATCATCCGGGCCAGGCGTGTCGCCTGCTCGATGTCGGAAGACGCACCCGAGGTCACCTTCTCGCGGCCGAAGATCAGCTCTTCGGCGACACGGCCGCCCATCATGATCGCGAGCCGCGAGGTCATCTGCTCCAGCGACATCGACAGCTTGTCGCGCTCGGGGAGCTGCATGACCATGCCGAGCGCACGGCCGCGCGGAATGATGGTCGCCTTGTGGATCGGGTCGGTCGCGACGACGTTGAGGCCGACGATGGCGTGGCCGCCCTCGTGATAGGCCGTCAGCAGCTTCTCTTCCTCGGTCATGACGAGCGATTTGCGCTCGGCGCCCATCATCACCTTGTCCTTGGCCTCTTCGAACTCGGCCTGCGTCACCATCCGCTTGTTGCGGCGGGCGGCGGTCAGCGCAGCCTCGTTGACGAGGTTCATCAGGTCGGCGCCGGAGAAGCCCGGCGTGCCGCGCGCGATGGTCTTGAGGTTGATATCCGGGGCCAGCGGCACCTTGCGGACGTGGACCTTGAGGATCTGCTCGCGGCCGACGACATCAGGATTGGGCACCACGACCTGGCGGTCGAAGCGGCCCGGACGCAGCAGCGCGGGATCGAGCACGTCGGGACGGTTGGTCGCGGCGATCAGGATCACGCCCTCGTTCGCCTCGAAGCCGTCCATCTCGACCAGCAGCTGGTTCAGCGTCTGCTCGCGCTCGTCGTTGCCGCCGCCGAGGCCGGCGCCGCGGTGACGACCGACCGCATCGATTTCGTCGATGAAGATGATGCAGGGCGCGTTCTTCTTGGCCTGTTCGAACATGTCGCGGACGCGGCTCGCGCCGACGCCGACGAACATCTCGACGAAGTCAGAGCCGGAGATGGTGAAGAACGGCACGTTGGCTTCACCCGCGACCGCACGCGCGATCAGGGTCTTACCGGTGCCGGGAGGGCCGACCAGCAGCACGCCGCGCGGAATGCGGCCGCCGAGGCGCTGGAATTTGCCGGGATCGCGCAGGAATTCGACGATCTCCTGAAGGTCCTGCTTGGCTTCGTCGACACCGGCGACGTCCTCGAAGGTGACGCGGCCATGCGCTTCGGTCAGCATCTTGGCGCGCGACTTGCCAAAGCCCATCGCCTTGCCGGCGCCGCCCTGCATCTGCCGCGACAGGAAGATCCACACGCCGATCAGGGCGATGAACGGCAACCAGGAGACCAGCAGCGAGACGAACCACGGCACGTTGTCGCCGGGCGGCTTCGCGGTGATCTGCACCTTGCTGTCGTACAGGCGCTTCACCAGCGTCGGGTCGCTCGGCGCATAAGTCTGGAAGCTGGAGCCGTTGGTGAAGGTGCCGTGGATGTCCGGCCCCTGGATCACGACGTCGCGCACATTGCCGCGGTCAACCTCGCTCAGGAGCTGCGAGAACGCGATGTCCTGCGAGGAGGCCCGCTGACCCGGATTCTGGAAGAGCGTGAACAACGCCAACAGCAGCAAGACAATGATGACCCAGAGGGCGAAATTGCGCAGATTGGCGTTCATCGATCTTCCTTCGTGGTCGCGCGGATCGCGGCCTCATCCTTGGGCTCTACGAGGAAATCCCCAAGGAATCCTCATCGTTAGACGCATACAATTTAGGTGCCGTCCCGGTCGCTGCCAAGGGAACGAGGTGGGACTATTTATCCCATCTTAGAGCGATTCCCGCTGAAATAATGGCGTCCGAAGCGGGGTTTCTCCTGCCTGGTTAAGGTGTCCTGACGGCGCGGGGCCGAATTGGCCGGTGTCATGATCCGCCCTCGTCCGCGCCTATCCGCCCTTGCGACGCCTGACCGGCGCCGGTGCGATGTGGATACGCCCGCCGGCAAGGCTGATCAAGGCTCCCGCAAGGGTCTGCCTCAGGGCCTGCCGGCCATTTGCGCCCGTGCGAGGGCTTGCGGCGAGGGCCTGGTCGAGCGCGGCCAGGAGGGTCTCAACCTTGCCGAGTTCCGCCGGCCCTTCATGCCCGAGCGCGTTGATGGCCCGCAGCAGGAGGCGCAGCCGGACCTCCTCCGGCAGGACGGCAAAGGCCGAGGCCTCGAAGCTTCGAACGCCGACCTGCGGCGCATCGCCGCGATCCCTCAAATGGAGGAAGCGCTCGGCGCCGTCGGCCAGCAACTCGACCGCCGCATTGGCCCGCGCCAGCCGGGCCGCGAGCCGCACCAACGTGCGGGCATCGCCGCCCTCGGCCGCAAGGAGCGGCAGCAGCGCGCGCAGCCGCGGTCGGGTGAAGGCGGTGTCGCGGTTGGTGGGATCGTCGGCAAAGCCGATCCTGGCCCGCTTCAAGGTCGCAATCAGCTGCGCCTTCGGGACGTCGAGCAGCGGACGCGCCAGCACGATCCCGTCGCGCTCGCTGAGGGAGGCCATTGCCGACAGCCCGGCAAGTCCGCTGCCCCGCAACAGGCGCATCAACAGGGTCTCGGCCTGGTCGTCGCGGGTGTGGGCAGTCAGCACGTGGCTCGCGCCGACGGCACGCGCGGCCTGCGCGAGCAGGCGGTAGCGGGCCTCGCGCGCCGCCGCCGGCAGTCCGGTCTTCGGCTTTGCGCCGCGCCAGCGCAGGGTCCGGTGCGGCAATCCGAGCTCAGTGGCGAGCCGCTTGACCTCGCGCGCCTCACGCGCCGCCTCTCGCCGCAGGCCGTGATCGATCGTGACGACGGTGAGACGCGGGCCGCGCGCGAGACTGTGCCGCCAGCGCGCCGCAAGCCACATCAGCGCGACCGAGTCGGGCCCGCCCGACACGGCGAGCACCAGCGCCGGCGCGCTCTTCAGGCCGGCGAAGAGTCGCCTCGCCTCGCGTGTCGAGATCGGAGAATTGTCGTCGTCTGGCATGAAGCGGCCCTGACAGTCGCAGACGGATGGTTACGATGTCTAGCGCAGCACCATCCGCATTGTCAGGACCCCGACGTCAGCACTTCACCCGTTTCTGCTCGCGGTCGACCGCGGCTTTGACGCCGGCGGAGGCGCGCGGATATTTGCGGCCGACCTCGCCGAAGGCGGCGCAGGCGGCCTCCTTCTCCTTCAGCGCGGCGAGCGACTGGCCGAGCCGCAGCAGCGCATCCGGGGCCTTGGCCGATTTCTCGTATTTGGTGGTGACGGCGAGGAAGGCTTCCGCGGAGTCCCGATATTGCTGGCGCTGGAAGTAGCTCTCGCCGAGCCAGTATTGCGCGTCGCCGAGCAGCGGGTCGCTCGGATATTTCTGCGTGAAGTTCTTCATGGTCTGCTCGGCGAGCGCGTAGTCCTTGCGCTGCATGTAGCCGATGCCGAGGTCGAACTCGTCGCGCGGCGTTGCCGAGGGCGGCAGGGTGGTCAGACCGGCGCCGCCGGCCGGCGGATAGCCGGGCTGGGCGGCCGGGGGAGCGGCCTGCTGCTGATAACGGGGGGCGGTGTTGGCGAGATCGAGCGGCTCGCCGGCGCCGCGGCCGCCGGGTGCCCCCGACGGCATCGGCTGCGGGCCGCCGCCGAGCGCGCGCGGCGCACCCGGCGCGCTCGGGTTCTGGTTCGGATCGAAGGCATCGCCGCGACGACGCGCGCCGGGGGCGCCGGGCGCCGGCTGCTCCTGAACGATCGGCGCAGAAGCGGCGCTCTGCGGCTGCTCGTAATTCGGCTGCACGGCCTGCTGCTGCGGCTGCTGGCGATAGCCTGGCGCAACCTGACCTGGTCCGACCTGGGCGGGCGGCATCGCCGCGACGTTGGGCGCCTGTCCGGGCGCGCCTTGCGCGCCGCCCTCGAGCGCCCGCAGCCGCTCTTCGAGCTGGCGGTTGCGGTATTGCAGCTCTTCGTTCTGGCCGGTGAGCTGGCGCAGCTGGTTCTCCAGCCGCTCGATCCGCATCTCGGGATCGGCATCGTCCGACTGCGCAAAGACCGACTGCGCAGTTGCGGGCGAGCACAAAGAGAGCAGCGCGACGGTTGCCACGGTGCCGGTAATTGCCTTGAATTTCGATGACATCTTGCCCTGACGACAAAAGCGACGTGGCACATGGCGGACCATTCGCCGCGCCACACAATGAGGAAGGGAGTACGCCAAAACCGTGACTTGAACCAAGGGGTTTTAGGTCACGGTTTGCTGAAACGAAACCGGCGCCCGAGAGGGCGCCGGCATAATCTGTTTTGGAAGATGAACGGCGCCTGACCGAGTGTCAGTATCTCGGCGTCAGGAGCTCGCGTTCAGCACGGTGACGGCACGACGGTTCTGCGACCAGCAGGAGATGTCGTTACAGACGGCGACCGGCCGCTCCTTGCCGTAGGAGATCGTGCGCATGCGGTTCGGATCGATGCCGCGCGAGGCCAGGAACGAACGCACCGACTGGGCTCGCCGGGCGCCGAGCGCGATGTTGTATTCGCGGGTGCCGCGCTCGTCGGCGTGGCCTTCGACGGTGAAGCTGTAGCGCGGATAGGTCTGCAGCCACTGCGCCTGCTTCTCCAGGGTCACGATCGCCTGCGGGGTCAGATCGGTCTGGTCGCTTTCGAAGAACACGCGGTCACCCACGTTGACGACGAAATCCTGCTGACTGCCAGGTGTTGCCGCATTGGCCATCGCATCCGTCGCGGCATTCTTGTTGGCGCAGGCGCCCATCGACAGCGCGACGGCGAGCACCGCGACCAGCTTCAATCCCTGGAGGATACGCATAGGATGTTTCATTCCGGAGCCTCCACGCTCACGTTAGTCCACTGCTGTCCGGTCTACAGGGGGTTGGTTAAGCGAACGTTCCGTCAACCTTGACGGAACCTTGCCTCAGCCGATCAAATGCCCCCAACCAGCGAAAAGCACCCGTCATGGTTAATGGGTTGTAAATGTGGCGCGAGGGTGAAGGCAAGCCGCGCCGGCCGGCAAAAACCCGGCTTTCGCCGGAATTTTGGGCCCAGGGCGCGATGCGTGGCGACGCGTGACGGGTAAGGGGCAGAGCCCAGGCTCAAACCTGGAGCCGCATCCACACTATCGCCGACTCAGGCGTGCGCGGCGTCCGCGTGTGCAGCGTCCGCCACGAGCACCGGCCGCTGCGGCACCTGGCGCTGGCCGCCTCGCCCGAACAGCATCCGCCGCTCGAAGGCAGTCGACCGCATGATTGGATAACGCTCGAACACCTTCTTGCGGAAGGTCGGGAAGTCCGCCGCCATCAGTCCGAACGGCTTGGTGAGGCCGGGAACCAGTCGCGGCTCGGCGATGGTCTCATGCAGGAACACCCGCCGGTAGAAGGCCTGATGCTCGGGGCGCACGATGGCGAGGCCGAGATCGGCATTGAAATGCTCGCAGGCCATGTAAGCGAGACGCGTCGTCAGATAGGGCAATTCCGGAACCCGCTTGACCTGGTCGGGATCGGCGACGAAGCGGGTCGGGTCGATCATGACCTCGCCGCGATCGAGCCGCGGCAGCAGGATGTCCGGGAAGACGTCGGCCGAGGTGGACTCGCGCCATTCCGACGTCAGCACGCTGATGCGCACCGAGCTGCAGAGCTCGCCATGGAGATAGACGCCGAAGGTCCACGCGTTCGGCAGCTCGTCGTAGCGGTCTGTCACCCGCGCATCCGCGGAGGGCTTGACCGCGCCTTCCCGCAGATAGGCGCGGTAGCGGAGATTGTAGATCTCCTCCTTCTCCGCGACGGTTTCCGCAAGATGATAGTCGACGTCGGTCAGGAGTTCCGCTCCCCGTCCAACAGCCGAAATGACAGATCTGGCTGAGGACTGCATTCCAACTCCTTAAACACACTCATGTCGCGGCATTCGAAGGCAATTCCTGCAAGACAACTTACGCGCGCGCCATGATTTATTAACACCTTCTTAACAAGTATGCAAAGCAATCGAAGGGTTAGGGTTAACCTCCGTAGCACTACGGTACCCTGCAACAGCCTGAAATGATGGGACGTTCCGAGAAACGGACTTAAGCGAAGGAGCGCGAGCTGGCGACGTGGAGCTGGCCTTCGCCGCGCCGCCCATGCGAGGCGTTGAGCAGCTGGCGCATCCGCACGGCGGGCACCGGACGGCTGAACAGATAGCCTTGCGCTTCGGAGACAGTGCCGTCGGCGCTGATCAGATCGAGCTGCTCGTTGGTCTCGATGCCCTCGACCACGACGGCCATGCCGAGATCGGCGGACAGCCGCGCCACGCCACGCAGCAGCGTCAGCGGGCGGTCGGTGTCGATGCCTTCGAGGAAGGAGCGGTCGATCTTCACCTTCTGCATCGGGAAATTGTGCAGGTAGCTGAGGCTGGAATAGCCGGTGCCGAAATCGTCGAGCGAGATGCGCACGCCGAGCGCATGCAATTGCGACAGGATATCGTGGGTGAGCTGGGTGTTGCGCAGCAGCGAGGACTCGGTGATCTCGATCTCCAGCCGATGCGCCGGCAGGCCCGACACCTCCAGCGCGTAACGGATTTCGCTCAGCACGTCGCGCTGGTGGAATTGCTGCGGCGAGAAGTTGACGGCGACGCTGACGCTCTCCGGCCACTTCATGCATTCCATGCAGGCGCGGCGCAGGATCCAGCGGCCGAGATCGACGATCAGGCCCATGTCCTCGGCGACCGGGATGATGTCGATCGGCGAGACCGTGCCGCGCACCGGATGATTCCAGCGCAGCAGCGCCTCGCACGTGGTGATCTTGCCGGACTTCAGATTGACCAGCGGCTGGTAGAACAGCTCGAATTCCTCGTTGGCGAGCGCCTTGCGCAGGTCGAGCTCGAGGATGCGGCGGGCCTCGACGGTCGCCGCCATCTCGTCGCGGAAGAAGCAGAAGGTGCCGCGGCCGTCGGCCTTGGCACGGTACAGCGCCATGTCGGCGTTCTTGAGCAGCGTGTCGGCACTGGCATCGCCCGGCGAGGTCAGCGCGATGCCGACGCTGGCGCCGATCTCGACCAAATGATTGTCGATGCGGTAGCGCTCGCTCAGCCGCTCGACGATGCGGCGGGCAAGCGCTGCGGCGTCCTCGGGCGAGGAGATGTTCTGCTGGAACACGACGAATTCGTCGCCGCCGAAACGCGCAACGAAATCTTCGGGGCGCAACATCTCGCGCAGACGGTTGGCGACGGCGCACAGCAGCTGGTCGCCACAGGGATGACCGAGCGTGTCGTTGACCTGCTTGAACTGGTCGAGGTCGACGAAGAGCAGCGCGGAGAGCCGCTCGGCATGATGCGAATTCTTCAGCAGCCGCTCGATCTCGTCGTGAAAGCTGACCCGGTTGGGCAGCGCCGTGAGCTCGTCATAACGGGCGAGATGGCTGATGCGGGCTTCCGCATTGGTGCGTTCGGTGATGTCTTCCAGCAGCAGCACCGTGCCGCCGCCGGTCATCGGCTGGAACGTCCAGGCCAGGGTGCGGCCGCGCGAGGAATCCGGATCGGCGGTGACGATCTCGCAGATCCGCGCATGCTCGATCTCGGCCAGGATGTGGTTGCCGCTCTCCGCCGAGATCGACCCGGCGGAAACGCAGGCCGCCGCGATATCGGCGGCAGTGGCGCCGCGCTTGACGAGGTCCTCGGGCAAGGCCATCAGCTCGCCGAAACGGTGGTTCATCACCGCAAGGCGGCCGTCGGCGCGGAACATGCACAGGCCATGCGGCATGTTGTTGAGCGCGGTGTCGAACTGGCTCGCCAGCGCGGATTCGCGGAAGCTCGAGGTCAGCGCCTTGACGAAGATCGCATGCAGGCTGAGGTTGATGTTCTTGAGCCCGATGAAGAAGAACACCAGCAGGATGGCAAGACCGATGTGGTAGAAGCCGCCGTGCAGCAGCAAGGCGAGCGACATCGGACCGCAGGCCAGCGCGACGTGCCACTGGATCACCCGGGGCTGCCCGTAATTGCGGGCGGCGCCGCCCGCGGTGTAGCCGATGCCGATGGCGACACAGAGCATGTCGGCGACAGGATCGTTGTTGTTGTAGATGACGACGAAGGCCCACAGACCGAGCACCGCCGCATAGCTCAGCGCGCCGATCCAGTAGCGCGGCTCCAGGTGCTTGGCCTCTTCGAATGACAGCACCTCGGTGCGGTTTTCATATCCGCGCATCTGGAAGGCGCGCGCGGTGCCGATGGCAATCAGCAGGAACGCGAGCGGCCACAACCAGACATCGCCCGTCTTCAACGCAGTCATCACCGCGGCCACGGCCGCGGAGGCCGAGCCTAGGAAGATCGCCCAGAAATTCTGCACCATGGAGTTGATGAGAGCGGCGTAGAGTATCGGCTCCAGCTCGTCTCGATCACTCTGCTTCTGGTCGGCCAGTTGCATTGGCTTGTTACGCGTCCTGTTTGGCGCGTAGTCTTACCCAGCCCAGATGAAGTCTTTCTGAGGGAACATCGTTAAAGTCGAGTTGTTTTTCGGTATCAGCGAACCGATTTCCGCTTAAATATCAAGCAACTAGGCAAGCCTTGCCGGGCACAAGGTGAAGGAAGGCTTGCTTTGCGCAGAAAAGTCGAAAAAATCGACGCGTTTTTCGACAACATCGCGCCTCTGAACGCGCGATGTATTAGCGCTCTCTCGTCAGCCCGCCGTCGAGGATAGCAGCGGCGACCATGCCGGGTCGGAGGCGAAGCCGGGCGTCGGCACCTTGAGCTCGTTGCGGCCCGAGATGTCGACGCTGTACAGCGACGGCCCGCCACTGCCGCCGGGATCGCGGAAGAACATCAGCACGCGCCCGTTCGGCGAGAAGGTCGGACCTTCATTGTGGAAGCCGGAGGTGAGCAGCCGCTCGCCGGAGCCGTCCGGCTTCATGACGCCGATCGAGAACTGCCCGCCGCCCTGTCTGGTGAAGGCGATGTAATCGCCCTTCGGCGACCACACGGGCGTCGAATAGCTGGCGTTGGTGTCGTCCTTGGAGAAGGAGATCCGCTGCGCCTGTCCGCCGCCCGCCGCCATCACATAGATCTGCGACCTGCCGCCGCGATCGGACTCGAAGCAGATGCGGGTGCCGTCCGGCGAGTAAGATGGAGACGTGTCGATCGCCGGCGTGTCGGTGAGGCGCGTGGTCGAGCGCGAGCGCAGATCCATCACGAACAGGTTGGAATTGCCGCCCTGCTGCAGGCTCATGATGACGCGCTGGCCGTCCGGCGAGAACCGCGGCGCAAAGGTCATGCCCGGGAAGTTGCCGACGATCTCGCGCTGGCCGGTCTCGATGTTGAAGAGGTAGACCTTCGGATCGCCCTGGCCGAACTCCATGTAGGTGATCTCTTGCGAGTTCGGCGAGAAGCGCGGCGTCAGCACGAGATCGGAGCCGCGGGTCAAATAGCGCACATTGGCGCCGTCCTGATCCATCATCGCGAGCCGCTTGACGCGGCGCTCCTTCGGGCCGCTTTCGTCCACAAACACCACGCGGCTGTCGAAATAGCCCTTCTCGCCGGTCATCCGCTCATAGATCTGGTCGGAGATGATGTGGGCGATGCGGCGCCAATATTCCGGCGAGGTGAAATATTGCTGGCCGGCGAGCTGCTGGCCGGAGACCACGTCCCACAGGCGGAATTCGGCCTTGAGCCGTCCATCTGACTGCCGCGTCATGCGGCCGGTGACGAGGGCCTGCGCGTTGAGCGTCTTCCAGTTCTGGAATTGCGGCGCGACGTCGATGTTGCTGATGCGCTCGATGAAGGCGGCCTGGTCGATCGGCGCGAACAGGCCCGAGCGCTTCAGATTGTTGGTGATGACCTGCGTGACGCCATTGCCGACGTCGCCGTCGGCGGGCGAGCCCGGCACAAAATTGGTGATCGCGATCGGGATCGGCTGGAATGCCGTGGGATCGATGCGGAGCCGGTCCTGAGCGAAGGCACGTCCACCCCCGAGCATCGCGAGGGTCGATCCGGTCAGGGTCATGAAGCGGCGGCGGTTCATCGATCGGACGTCATTCATTGCAAAATTCTTTTGTTCGGATGTCACAACATATCTTTCAGGCCGAAAGTCATCGGAATGAGCTTCCAGCTCTCGTACTGCTGCTTCGGCATGAACGAGTAGACCTGACACTGCACGATGGCGCGCTTGGCGCTCTCCGCCACCGCCTGGGCGATCGACCGCGACGGTCCCCTTACCGCGACCACGATGGGTTCGGACGCCAGCGATCCGTCGATCTTCATCGGAATGTCGATGTCGGCTTCGTACTGGTCGGCATCCTGTCCGTTATAGGTCGGCGTGAAGCAGCGCTTGACCGCGCCCTGGAACGCACCGCGCCAGGTCGCAATGTTGTTGGCGGCAGTGCCGGTCGCCGATCCCAGCGAGGCCGATGCGTTCAGCGCCGTTCCCGTGAGTTCGTGCCGGGTCGCTGCCCGCTTGTCGAGGTCGCGCTGGATCTGCGCGGGATCGAAGCTGCGTTCCTTGGGCTTCGGCTGCTGCTGCGGCTGCACCGCCGCGACCTTCTGCTCCACGGGCTTGGGCGGCGGCTTCTTGGTCTCCAGCTTCTTCTGCAGCTCGGCGATCGGATCTTCCTTGGCCGGATCAGGCTTCTTTTCCTGCGGCTTCGGCTCTTCCTTCGGCTTCGCCTCGGCCACGGGCTTCGGCGGCTCGGGCTTCTTCTCCACCGGCTTCTCGACTGGCTTCGGCGGCGGATCTGGCTGCGAATTGGTCTTGATCAGCTCTTTCTTCTCGGTGACCTTGCCGACGGCGTCTTCCTCCGGCTTGGGCTCCGCGATCTTCTCGACCTTGGGCTTGGGCTCTTCCTTCTTGCCGGTCTTCTGCCCGGCCATCATCTTCGCGAGCTGATCGGTCGAGATGATGTCGATCGGGAGCGACTCTTCCGGCGCGACGTAGGCCTTGCTGCTGAAGGTGACCAGCCCCCATCCCAGCACGAGGACATGCAGGGCAATCGACGCAACGAGTGTCTTGTCGACCTTCACCTTCACGGCCTACCCCTGATCCGCTTCCGTGACGAGGGCGAGCTTCTTGAATCCGGCGCCGGACAACTGGCCCATCACCCTGGCCACCGTGCCGTAATCCGCCTTCTTGTCGGCGCGCAGATAGATGCGCTCCTCGAGCCCGCCGCGCGCGTCGGTGATCGCCTTCAGCTTGGGTATCAGCTCGTTGATCGCGATCTCGGAATCGTTGATGAACACCTTGCCCTTGATGTCGATCGACATCTGGATCGGCTTTTGGTCGTTGTTTTCGAGGCTCTTAGCCTGGGTCTGCGGCAGGTCGAGCGGCACGCCGACCGTGAGCATCGGCGCCGACACCATGAAGATGATGAGCAGCACCAGCATCACGTCGACCATCGGCGTGACGTTGATCTCGGCCACGACGGGCTTGCGCCGGCCACGGCGGCCGCCGCCCCCGGACGAACTCGCAACGTTCATCGCCATGATCGCGTGCCCAAATTGCCCTTCACAGTAGAGCCAATTCCGTTCCGATGAAATCGGAACGGGGCTCTAGATTCTTGTCTTGACGCGTTTTCTTCACGCGAACCGGTATCCACTTCGCTCGAAAACGCTCGATACATGCCGTCCATCAGCCCCGCTCGTCGATCTGACGCGACAGGATGGCGGAAAATTCATCGGCGAAGCCTTCCAGCCGCTGGGCCTGCCGGTTCACCTCGGAGGTGAACTTATTGTAGAAAATAGTGGCAGGAATGGCGGCGATAAGACCGACCGCGGTCGCAAACAGCGCCTCCGCGATGCCCGGAGCCACCACCGCCAGAGAGGTATTTTTCGACGCCGCGATCGACTGGAAGCTCGACATGATGCCCCAGACCGTGCCGAACAGGCCGACGAAGGGGCCGGCGGAGCCGACGGTCGCGAGCACTAGCAGCCGGCGTTCCAGCCGCTCGACCTCACGCGCGATCGAGACGTTCATGACCTTGTCGATGCGCATCTGGAGACCCGCGACCGAGCGGGCCTGGTTCTCGAACGAGCGCTTCCACTCGCGCATCGCCGCGACGAAACAGGCCGCCATCGAATGCGTCGGCTTGGCCGAGAGGGTGCGATAGAGCTCCTCGATCGATTCGCCGGACCAGAACGCCTGCTCGAAACGGTCCATCGAGCGACGGGTGCGGGCAAACAGGAAGATCTTGTCGATGGCGATCGCCCAGACCCAGACTGAGCAGGACAAAAGTCCCAGCATCACCGCTTTCACGATCCAGTGAGCCTGCCAGAACAGCGCGATCAGCGACACGTCCGCGGAAGCGGCAACCGGAAGGGCTGACTGAGCCACGTCGGCCGGATTCATAGGCAGTATCCTCTCAAGGCGATCGTTTACCCGATGTGCCGGCCAGCAAATGGCTGCCGGTTCCCCAATGGCCGCGCTAGCACCGGCGCGGCCGGCAAGCCCGCTCAAAGCCTTGTCTTTCTGGGTGCAGGGGCTCGTCCAGAGCCGGCCGTCTGCATTCCCTGCCAAGATGTCAAAACTATGGGCCTTTGGCCCCGGGCCTTGACGGTCCCTGGCTTCGGGCTTTGGGCGCGATTGTCCGCCCTTACCAGAGCCCGGCGTTGGTTAATGCGGGGTTACCAGGGGTGAATTTGGTTGCCGGAAAGGTAGCCCGCGCAGGGGGATGGGCGGACAGGCTTGGTCCGTGTCCCGGACGCAGCGCAACGCCCCAGCGTTGCGCTGCGTCCGGGGCACGAGAGTTCCGCGTGTCCGTGCGACCGGAGGAACCACCCCTCCCCCAGAAAATTGTCCCGAAAATCACGTGGTCCTGCCACGAGGTCCTGCCATGACCATCAACCCCAAGACGACCGCCGCCATCGGCGATCACCCGCTTCATCCCATGCTGATCCCCTTCCCCGTCGCATGCCTGGTCGGTGCGCCCCTCGCCGATCTGGCCTTTCTCGGAACCGGCGACAGTTTCTGGGCCCGGGCGGCGATGTGGCTGATCGGCGCCGGCATCGTCATGGCGCTGGTTGCTGCCGCGGCGGACTTCTTCAGCGAGCCCCGCATCCGCCGCCTCAACGTGCCTGGTACCATATGGTCGGCAATCTCGCGGCGGTCGTGCTGGCCCTGGTCAATTTCTACCTGCGCTACGCGCAAGGCACGGAGGCTGCGATCAAGCCGTGGGGCGTGGTGCTCTCCCTGATCGTGGTCGGCATCCTCCTGTTCACGGGATGGAAGGGCTGGGAGATGGTCTACCGGCATCACGTCGCGGTGCTGGATGCGCCGGGCCAGACCAGCTCGGAACCGGTCACGCCCCATCATGACGGCGAAAGCAATCGCCGCGCCGCCTGAGGCAACGGGATGTCGCCGGGGGCAGACCTCGGCGACCCTGCCTTTGCGGCTGATCGGGCCGCGCCCCCGCCGCATCTCATGACGTGACGGCGCCTCAGGCCGCCGAAGCGGGCGCGGGACAATTGGTCAACCGAGCAGGATTTCCAACCGCGGTGCAGCCGCCGGGAACGTCGGAAGTCACGACCGTGTCGGCGCCGATCCTGGCGAAATCGCCGATCCGGATATCGCCCAAAATGGTCGCGCCGGCGCCGATGAAGACGCCGCGGCCGATGCGCGGCGAGCGCGTCGGCAGCTCGCTGCCGCGGCCGATGCTGACATTCTGGAGGATGGTGACGTCGTCGCCGATCACCACATCGGCGCCGATCACGATCCCGGTGGCGTGGTCGAGATACACGGACGAGCCGATGCTGGCCGCCGGATGAATGCTGACCTGCAAGAGGTTCGACGCCTCGTTCTGAAACAGCAGCGCCGCATCGCGATGGTCATGACGCCAGAGCCAGTTCGAGACGCGCCAGGCTTGCAGCGCGACATAGCCCTTGAAATGCAGCAGCGGCGCCAGCAGGCCGGCGATAGCGGGATCGCTATGCACGATCGCCTGCAGATCGCGCGCGGACACGTCGATCAATTCCGGGGCGCCACGAAAAGCGTCGCGGGAAAAGGCCGTGAAACGCGCTTGCCCGGCGGCGTTGCCGCCAAGCCTGCGCCCGATCAGATCGGCCAGAGCCGCGGCAAAACTATCATGCGTCAGCACCTCATCGACAAGCGACTTGCCGAAGACGGGATCGGATGCGCAGGCGCGCTGCGCCTCCTCGCGTATGTTCTGCCAGAGGCGATCGTTCGTCGCGGTCGCAGCTGCCGTCATCGCCGCCTCCGGTGGCTTGGTGCTTCCTTCACGTGTCGACTATAGGCCGCGGGCGACCCGCGCGCCACGCGGCGTCCGCGGCAGCGTGACTACCCGAGCACCATGCCGCAGCTCCCCGTGAGGCTACGAGCTTGCATGCCAGCCATCCGCGACCATATAGTCAGTTGAATTGCTGATGCTGCTTTGGCTGGGATGAACACGCAAAGCAGCTCGCTTGAGCCCCGCGGTGGTCCGCCATCCGCGGGTTTTTCGTACCCGGCAGCCCTCGGTGCTGCCGACGCGAATTCCGGATCCCCGTTACCCGAGGTCACGCTGAAACATGTTGCCCAACGCGCCCGCCGACGACCACCACGACGACGTCATGTACCCCTCCGCCATACCGTTCGTGCTGGTCCATCTCGGCTGCTTTGCGGCGATCTGGTCAGGCGTCACGTGGCAGGCCGTCGCGATCTGCGGGGCGCTGTATGTCGTGCGGATGTTTGCGATCGGTGCCGGCTATCACCGCTATTTCTCCCATCGGGCTTTCGCCACCGGCCGGGTGTTTCAGTTCATCCTGGCCTGCCTTGCACAAAGCACCGCGCAGAAGAGCGTGTTGTGGTGGGCGGCCAAGCATCGGCATCATCATCTGCATTCCGACACCGAACTGGATGTGCATTCGCCGCGCCAGCGCGGTTTCCTGTACAGCCATCTCGGCTGGATCTTTTACCGGGAGCACGACGCGACCGATCTCGTGAAAGTCGGCGATCTCGCGGTCTATCCCGAGCTGATGTGGCTGCATCGGCTGGAGCTGCTGCCGGCCTTCGTGCTTGCAGCGCTCTGCTTCCTGATAGCGGGGTGGTCGGGTCTGATCGTCGGCTTCCTGTGGAGCACGGTGCTGGTCTATCACGCGACCTTCTGCATCAACTCGCTGGCCCATGTGCACGGACGCAAGCGCTACGTGACGGGCGATGATTCCCGCAACAACTGGCTGCTGGCGCTGCTCACCATGGGCGAGGGCTGGCACAACAATCACCACGCCTATCAGAGCAGCGTGCGACAGGGCTTTTACTGGTGGGAGATCGACGTCACCTACTACGTGCTGAAAGCGCTGTCCTGGTTCGGAATCGTCTGGAACATGAAGGCGCCGCCCGAACAGGTGCTGCGCAACGAGCAGCCGCTCGGCGCCCGCGTCATCAATCGGGCAGCCCGCGAGCTTGCCGGGCGGTTCGACGCACCGAAGCTCGCACATGCGATCTCTTCGGCGCTGCACCGGGCCGACCCGACCCAGCTGCAGTTGCCGACGCTGCACGACATCCTCAATCGTGCGCATGACGGCGTCGACGCGCTGACACACCTGCATCTGCCAAAGATCCCGACCCGCGAGGAGTTCCTCGCCGAGGCCAAGGCGATGTTCGCACGAACGCGATCGCTCAACGAGATCGTGGATCACGCCTACGAACACTTCCTGGCTTCGGTTCACGCGCAGCTGGCGACGGCGCGCTGAACCTGAAGCATGATCCGCAAAAGTGCGCAGGGGTTTTCCGAAAGGATCATGCTTAAAACAACAACCTAAAGCGCGATGACGATTCATCCTGCATCGCATCGCGCTTTAGCCGCCATGCCATGCAGCCCGGCGCCAGTCATGCCACCGGGACGCCTCCGTCACGCGGCGCGGGGGCCGCTGTCAGGGCTTGATCGTCTTTCGCACGGATCGGGTTTTACCGCCCCCGCCGATCCCTACAGTTCGATCTTCAACCGTTTTGCCGTCTGCGGTCCGACCTGTCCGTCGACAACGAGTCCCTTGGTCGCCTGAAACGCCGCGACCGCCGCCACCGTCAGGTCGTTGTATTCACCGTTGATCGGCCCTGGATTGAACCCCAGCTCTTTCAAGGCGCGTTGGATGTCCCGAACGACGGACGCCTTCATATTCGGCTGCCCCAGCGCATACAGGTGGCTCGGCTCGACCAGATTGAGTGCTCCACCCGCCGCCCCATACGTAAAGTTCGGCAGCAGGACACCCGTATCCCAATTCCGGCCGGTCACCTTGCCGCGACGAACGCCATAGGCCGTTCCCATCGCCTCGACAGTGCCGCCCTCGCCGTCACAGACGACGATGTGCCCCATCATGCCCGGTCCGGGCGGATAGCGGAGAAGAATGCCTCCTACCGTTGCAGCGGCCTGCCGCCACGGCACGCGCTTTCCAAGTTTCTGTGAATCGCTCTTCCAGGCGCCCGTATAGGCCTCGACCGTTGCAGGATTGCCGTTGTTGTCGACGCATCCGTAGAGGAATCCACCGACCTGATACACCAGCCAGGACATGAACTCCGCACAGTCCCACGGACCGTGCCAGTTCTTGTTGTTCTTGGGAACGCAGACGTTGACGTATTTCTCGCCAATACGGGACTCGGCCAGCTTCAGCATCTTTTCGCCGTCGGTCATGCTCAATTCCTTCTGCGTGATAAAACTTGCTAAAATTCGGTCCTCAATATCGAGACATCTAGTTGCGAAGCTCCGGCGAACTTCGCGCGTCAAAGGCGGCACGCTGTTAGGAGCGCTCTGAAGCCGTCCGGGAATTCAGGCGGAGATTCAACGCCGCCTGCGTCACCACGCCGGCATTTCCATCGACCGGGATCTTGGCGTGGTTTTGAAACCACTCGACCGCCTGAGCGGTGGCGGGACCATATCGTCCATCCACGACGAGCGCCGGCTCAGCCCCGAGATCGTTCAGGGCCTCCTGAAGCTCGCGCGTTTCATCCGACGCGGTTGCGGTTTTCCACGCCACCTGGTTTGCGCCGCTCTTGCCTGTTGCGCTCCACACGACCTCAAAGAGCTCCGTGCGACCGCTCAGGCCGTTGTAGCCACCGTTGATGATCCGCGTGATCGTACGGATATCGTTCCGATCCGCATAAGCGTTCAGGCCTCCCTCATTCCACTCGTGAAGGGCGGGAAGCAGAGCGGCCTCGGGTGCGACAATCAGATCCGGGTTATTGTAGAAGTCCACGCCTGCGAGTTTGCCCATGCGCTGGTAGTTGGCGCCGCCGGTCGTCTGCAACAGGCCGCCGCCGCGGTACTTATATCCGTCTCCTTGCTTGGTGTTGCCGAGCTCCTTCGCCTTCTTCGGATTACCCAATCCGTAGACGCGCTCGGCCAAGGCGCGATCATTGTTGAGATATTGATCGACCTCATCGGGCCGGATGGCCGCGCTGTGATTGCCGATGCCGAAAATCTCGAGAAGTCGCGCCGCAGTCTTGTATTTGAGGCTCTCGAACAGAACCGTACCGCGGCCGGTCTCATATAGCGCCTGAGCGAGGAAATGCGCGATGCGAAGCGGTGTGTTGATCTTGAAGCGCTCGAAGATCTCGTCGCCGTCTTCAAAAGCCTTGAGATAATTGGGATAGCAGCGCGGGGCCACCTTCCGAACGATCGTTACGATCCGCACGAAACCACTCCCTAATATTCAGCAAAATATCATCGAGTGAAAACGTACCGAGATTACGCGTGGCACCCTCTGGTTGCAAGAGAGGATTCGGTTTCGGGGCAAGGCTCCATCGCCGCAGTTCGGCGGCATTCGCGGCAACGTCCGGCGAGTGATGGTCGGTTGCCGCCGCGATCAACTGCAACCCGCGGCTCGGGACAGGGCTTGGCGCGGCTAAAGTCACGACGAGCAATGCGAACAAGGATGACGGCCGAAGTCGGCCCGTGCTCGATCTCGCGCGCGCGAGAGAGATCGAAGCAGATCCCAAAAACCAAACCGCCCGCCTGCGGGTTGCGCAGACGGGCGGCTCGGGGCCATCAGGACTTTGGGGGCATGCGCCTGAAGGCTTTGAGAGGTGTCAGCCTTGAAGATCAGCCCTGCTGCTGGTCGGTCGGCGGCGGGGTCGGACGCGTCTTGTGCTGCGCCATGAACTGGTCGAACTCTTCCTTGTCCTTGGCGTGACGCAGACGGTCGAGGAAGTTCTTGAACTCGACCTGCTCCTCCTCGAGCCGCTGCAGCGTCTCGGTGCGGTACTCGTCGAAGGCGCGGTTGCCGGAGGACGGCGGGCCGAAGCCAAAGCCGAAGCCGCGGCGCTCCATGCGGCCGCGCATGCGGTCCATCTTGTACTGCATCTTTTCCATCTTGTTCTGCCAGCGATCCTGGTGGCTCCAGCACGACATTCTTCTGCTCCCGAGTGTGAAAAAGAGAAGGGCGAGTCCGATCGGCCACCAGATGATGAAGCCGAGAATGGTCACGGCGATCCAGCCCGGATGCCACGGCGTATCGAGCATGTGGGGGCGCTCGTACTGTTGGTGTTGGTCCGAAGGGCCGCGCCATCGATTGACATCAGCGGTGTAGGCCATTTCCTTCTCCATGACGGCATCTGCCGTTGTGAATGTAAATAACATTTACATAGCTAGACCATCCCGCGATTTTGTCAAGCCGGCCGCTGGACACGGCCGAGTGATTATTTGCGTAATTTTATTTCGGCTTGCCCCAGGGACCGCCGGGCGGCACGCCTGAACCGGAGGATGCCTCCGGCGGCACCGGCGGCGGCTCGGCGCTCCTGCCGGGTCGGCGATCGGTCGGGAAGCCGAGACCGCGCAGGTAGATCAGGACCTCGGCCTCGAGCAGCTCATCCGGCGACATCGGCAGTTTTCGCCGCGCGGCATCACCGCGCGAAAACAGCGAGGCTACGCCGTGCGCCATCGACCAGATGTGCAGCGCCATCATCATCGCCGGCGGCCGCGGCGTGCCGGGCGGCGCCAGCGCAGCAAGCCGCTCGGCCGCAGCACGAATGATGTTGAACGCACGCTCGCTCGCGGCCTGCAGCGCCGGATTGGCATCGACCGGCAGACCGGACTCGAACATCGCGTTGTAAAAGGCAGGCTCCTCGCGGGCAAAGGCGAGATAGGCCTTGCCGACGCGCTCGAACGCGGTGACCGTGTCGGGGCGACCGTCGTCCCAGGCCGCGGTCAGGCGCTGCTCGAACTGCTCGAAGCCACGCTGGGCGATCGAGGACAACAGCTCCTCGCGGTCGCGGAAATGCCGATAGGGCGCCGCCGCACTGACGCCAGCCATGCGTGCGGCATCGGCGAAGGTGAAGCCGGCCGCGCCCTTCTCGGCGATCAGCCCGAGAGCGGCCTGCAACAGGGCTTCCTTCAGATTGCCGTGGTGATAGCCGCGCTCGGCGCGGCGGTGCTCCTTGCGCCAGCTCATGTGAACAATCTTTACATGAGCCGCGTGTGAAGGTCACTAGCGGCGGCCGGATTGGTTAACCCGTATTTTAACTGTCATTCCGGGGCGGCTCGAAGAGCCGAACCCGGAATCTCGAGATTCCGGGTTCGCGCTTGCGCGCACCCCGGAATGACGAAGCTCATAACTAACCGCCCGGGATCGGCAGCACCGGCATGATCTCGACGCGCTCGCCCGGGAAGATCGCGAAATGCGGGTGGTTCTCGAACATTTTTGCCGCGGCATCATGGGACGCGGCCCGGACCACGGTGAAGGCGCCCATCTCGTTGGCGATGTCGGCGACGCCGTTGCCGTCCACCTTCTTGGTCTTGCCGAGCGGGCCACCCATGGCCTGGATCGCACCCTGGTGCTTTTCGACCCAGCCCTTCCAGGCCGCCATGCCCTCCTGCTCCTTTGCCTTGCGCTCCGTCTCGGACATCGCGTTCCACGCGGCCCATTTCGGGCTGGTCTTGCTGCCGAGGAAAACGGCGAGATAGGTGTCGGTGCTCATCGGTTCTCTCCCTTGTTGATGGATTGACGAAGCCGCGAGATCTTCCGCGGGTCCGCTTCGCTACAGCTTCAGGCCGTCAAAGCCGGCGGCTGCCTCCTGCACGTCAGGCGGAAAGTCGCTGATCTCCTGGACCTGCCGGATCTCGATGATTTCGTTCGGCGAGGCCGGGCACTGCCTGGCCCAGGCAATCGCCTCTGCGCGCGAGGCAACCTCGATCATCCAGTAGCCGCCCAGCACTTCCTTGGCTTCAATGAAAGGGCCGTCGGTGACAATGGGCTCGCCGGTCGCAAACGAAACCCGCGCGCCCGTCGACGGCGGATGCAGGCCGTCGAGCGTGATCAGCACGCCCGCGTCCTTCAGCGCCTCGTTGTAGCGCATCATCGCCGCGACGCGCTCGGGATCGAGCTGGACGTCCGGCGGCGCGGCCTCGTAGCCGAGCGGGATCATCAACATCATGAATCGCATGGGTCGTGTCCTGGCTTCTGCGGTGGTTCCGGGATGCGCCGTGAGGCGCAGGCCCGCTTCCCTTCAAGACGAATGACCTCTCGCGGAACCGACACGCCCGCGGAAATAATCTGAGGTGCCCGGCCCTAACGCGGCTGCGGCAGGAAACGTCCATCCTGCCGGGCAGCGCCGAAATAGACGTCGATGCGCCGAACCTTGCCGCCTGCGAAGGTGAAGAACTCCGTGTTGCGAAAACTCCTGCCATCGGTCGCAAGGCAGAGATAGGTGACAAAGGCCTCCTCGCCCCGGACGAAGACGCGCTCGATGTCATGGCGCGCGATCCAGCCGCTGTCGCTCCAGCAGCGTTCGAAATAGGTCGCCTTATCGAGCTCGTCGTCAAACGGGCTGGTGAAGCGGAAATCGTCGGCCAATGCGTCGGCGACCCGCTGCCGGTCATTGGCGAGATAGGCGGCGAAGAGGTCTCGGATCAGGCGTTCGCGGTCGTCGGACATTGCGGGTCTCCTTAATAACGACGTCCCTGGAAGACGATCCATCCGGGGCCGCCCCGACATCGCGCCTTCGGCTTGAGGCCTTTCTTGCCGGACCGAAAGCGCAGTAAAAGGAGCCCGCACTCGCGCGCCCCTCCCGGACACAGGACAGATCAGCCAATGCCGCCAGCCCCGCAAAAAGTCGCCCTCGTCACCGGAGCCGCCCGCGGCATCGGGCTCGCGACCGCGAAGAAGTTCCTGGCCGAGGGATGGCGCGTGGCGCTGCTCGACATCGAGGGCGAGTTGCTCGGCCGAGCGGTCGCCGACATCGACCAAAGCGAGGCGACGCTGGCGCTGACCTGCGACGTCTCGGACGCAACTGCGGTCGCCGCCGCGATGACGACGATCGAACGGCGGTTCGGCCAGTTGGATGCGCTGGTCAACAATGCCGGCATCGCGGTGTTCGCGCCGCTGATGGAGACGCCCGAGACCGATTGGCGCCGCGTGCTCGAGGTCAACCTCACCGGCCCCTTCCTCTGCACCAAGGCCGCGGTGCCCCTGATGCGCGAGGGTAATGGCGGCGCCATCGTCAACATCACCTCGATCTCGGCGGTGCGCGCCTCGACGCTGCGCTCGGCCTACGGCACCAGCAAGGCCGGGCTCGCGCACCTGACCAAGCAGCTCGCGGTCGAGCTCGCCTCTCTCAACATCCGCGTCAACGCGGTCGCGCCGGGACCGGTCGACACGGCGATGGCGAAGCAGGTGCATACCAAGGAGATCCGCGCCGACTATCACGACGCCATTCCGCTCAATCGCTACGGCCTGGAGGAAGAGCTTGCGGAAGCGATCTACTTCCTGTGCTCGGCAAGCGCGAGCTACATCACCGGACAAATTTTAGCCGTCGATGGCGGCTTCGATGCGGCGGGTATCGGCCTGCCGACCCTGCGCGGCCAGCGCCGAAACGGGTAGGTCCCGCAGGGTGGAGACTTCATGCGACGCATCTCATTGCTCAAAGCCCTGATGCTTGCATCCGCGCTGCTCGCCACCGCGCCCGCGTCAGCTGAAATCCGCATCATCCAGTCACCTGGCGGACAGGTCGGGCCGTTCCTCGATTTGTTCGAGAAGGTGCGCGAGAGCGGCGAGCGCGTGGTGATCGACGGTCCCTGCCTGTCTGCCTGCACGCTGGTGCTGAGCATCGTGCCGGGCGAGCGTATCTGCGTCACCAAGCGCGCCGTGCTCGGCTTCCATGCGGCGCGCTCGGTGGACCGGCGCGGGCGCTTCTATGCCGAACCCCAGGCGTCCGAAGCCGTGCTTGCCGCCTATCCCGGTCCGGTGCGCGACTGGATCAGCCGCCGCGGCGGCCTGAGCTCACGGCTGCTGCTGTTGAAGGGCCGCGATCTCGCCGCGATCTATCCGCGTTGCCGGTGACGAATTTGGCAGCCGACACGATTGTGACGTGAATGAGTTCCGTGACCCCGTCACATGAAGGGCGCTTGGTTTGAAAGGCATTTGCTTGGATGGCTCAAGGCCATACGACAGGTTCCCTGTGCTCGCACGCAATGTGCGCACTGGGCTCTGCACCATCACACTTTGGCTGCCTTCAATAAAGAGTCTGGATCACCGGCCCCAGCTTCATGCTGACGCAGATAAGCATCCCCCACAGGGCAAAATTGATCTGTAGCGCCGCCGCCATCGGTCGCTCCCCTTCCAAGTGACGTCCACCCCAGCTTTTTAGATTTTGTGAGTCACCAATAGCGATTCTGACGTGCAGATTACAGCCCAATATTGCGTCAATTGTTGTGCGATGCAGTCCGCATGGTTTCACGAAGCGGCCTCACTGCTCCCGCAAAGTGATGCGAATCGTGCGATCATTCCTCGGCCACGCCGGCCAATCGTTTGCCTTAAGTTCCATTTGACCGACGCGATGCAAGTTTCCCGTGCGGAAGCTTGCGCAGTGCGCATCGAACTTTGGGTCCGGCATGATACGACGCGGCTTCATCTTGCTTACTTTCTGCACAGCGCTGCTTGGATGTGCAGCCGCACCGGCGCAGGAGCGTCGCCCGATCGCATGGGATGGCCTCGGCCAAGACCCCAACAAGGGCTCGAGGCGCCCTCATGTCGCGAAGCGGGGCGCGACGAATCCCGCACCCGCGGCGAGTGATCCCAATCAGGAGCGGGAACGCGTGCTCGGCACCTTGCGGCCATACTCAGAGGCGTGGTGGGCGGTCCATGACGAGATCGAAGCGGAGAACGACAAGCAGCTCGGCACCAAGCTCGTGATCTGCCCTCGCTGCGTTCAGTCGCCGCAGCAAGGTGAGGACGTCACCGGATCGATCCGTTGAGCGAGCTCACGACCGATCCGGGTATGACGCGATAAATTCAGGCGTCCCCTCTCCCGCAACAGTGGAGAGAGGGAATCGCGACTCGACAGATGCAGGCTGTCGCGCCTGTCACATTCCTTCGGCCGGGCAGTTCACCATCCAGGGAATGCCGAACTTGTCGACACACATGCCAAATCCCCTGGCCCAGAACGTCTTGCTGAACGGCATGGTGACGGATCCGCCATCGGCGAGCGCGTTGAACTTGCGTTCGCCTTCCGCGGGGTCCTTCACCGTGAACGAGATCGAGAAGCCCTGCGGCTTGCTGAAATGCTCGGGCGGCACGTCGGAAGCCATCAGCACGCTGCCGTCGGGTAGCGACATCCGCGCATGCATGATCATCTTCTCGCGACCGGGCGCGGCGGGCACGTCCGGCGGCGCGTCCGACGATCGCATCATCGCATCGATCTTGCCGCCGAGTGCCTTGGCGTAGAAGTTGAACGCGGCTTCGCACTTGTCCTGGTAAAACAGATAGGGATTGAGCATCGTTTCTCTCCTCTTCGTTTGCAGTGAGGTTCATTGCTTCTCGGCGAGCTTCTTCAGGCTGGCGAGGCCGGCCTCGAAATCCTTGCCGATCATATCGTCCATGTTGATGAAGACCTGCATGACCTTGGACAGGAACGGGGCCGGACCGGACATCCCCCACGTCACCAGCGTGGCATCGCCTTGCGGCGCAAAGGTGAACTCGGCAGTGTTATGGCCTTCGAACGGACGCTCGAAGTCGAGCTTGATGCGAAGCTTTGAGGCGGCGTTCGCCTCGAGGATCTCCATGCGGCCGGCGCCGACATTGTTGTTGCCGTCCCAGGCGTAGGTCGCGCCCTTCCCTTCCGCAGTTCCGCCGAAGGTGCGCTTCATGGCGGGATCGCGGCCCTCATAGGGCGACCAAGCGGTCCAGCGGTGGAAATCGGCGACCTGCGGATAGATCGCGTCCGGCGGCGCCTTCACCGCGAGGCTGCGCTCGACGCGAAAGGTGTCCGGTTTCGTCAGAGCAAAGGCGAGGACGCCCGCAATTCCGACGGCGAACACGATGGCGATGACGGCAATGACTTTCAGCATGGATGGCTCCCTGGATACGGGCAAAGGACGAACGGGAACGGCGGGGGCCGACAATCCGGAAACGGATTTTTTGGGCACTGCCCTCACCTCACGTCATGGCCGGACTTGTCCCGGCCATCCACGTTCTTCGCGCGGACGGAAGAGACGTGGAGGCGGACGGGCCTATTTCGCCTTCGCACCCTGCCTGACGCTCCCGTTCCCACCCTTCGGCTGGCTGTCCCGGATCAGGCGATCGATGTGCATGCGAATGTGGGCGGCTTCTGCGGAAGTGTTGGCAAGCGCGATGGCGCGGTCGAAGGCGACACGCGCCTCGTCGTTGCGGCCGAGTTGCATCAGGAAGGCGCCGCGCACGCCGTAGAAATGGAAATAGTTGGCGAGCTTCGAGGCCAGCGGCTCGATCAGATCGAGCGCGGCTTGCGGCCCGCGCACCTTGGAGACCGCGACCGCGCGGTTGAGCGTCACCACGGGAGACGGCTGCGCAACTTCGAGCGCGCCGTAGAGCAGGTCGATCTGCGCCCAGTCGGTCTCCTCCGGCTTCGACGCGCGGGCATGCAGCGCGGCGATCGCGGCCTGGATCTGATAGGGCCCGCTGCGGCGGTGGCGCATCGCCTTGTCGATCAGCGCCAGCCCTTCCGCGATCATGGTGCCGTTCCACAGCGAACGGTCCTGGTCATCCAGCAGGATCAGCGAGCCATCCGCGGCAAAGCGCGCGGCACTGCGTGCATGCTGCAGCAGGATGAGCGCCGTGAGCCCCATGATCTCCGGCTCGCTCGGAAACAACCTGAGAAGCAGGCGCCCCAGCCGGATCGCCTCCTCGCAGAGCGGCTTGCGGATCTCCGCGGTGTCGCCGCTCGCCGAATAGCCCTCGTTGAAGATCAAATAGATCATCGCCGCGACACCGGCGAGCCGCTCGGAGCGCTCGATTGCGCCGGGCGTTTCGAACGGCGTCCCGGCTTCCGCGACCTTCGCCTTGGCGCGGGTGATGCGCTGCTCCATCGCCGCGTCCGAAACCAGGAAGGCGCGCGCGATCTGCTTCACGGTAAGGCCCGAGACGATGCGCAGCGCCAGCGCGATCTGCTGCGTCGCCGGCAATTGCGGATGGCAGCAGATGAACATCAACCGCAAGATGTCGTCGCGATAGTGCGAGCCGTCCAGCCGTTCGGCCAGCGCGCCTTCGGCGTCGTCGAGATCGGAGATCGCCTGGTCGTCCTCCGGCAGCGGCTGCTGCTTGCGGGTCCGGCGCACCTCGTCGATGGCGGCATTGCGGCCGACCATGATCAGCCAGGCCGCAGGATCGCGCGGCGGCCCGTTCTGCGGCCAGGTCTTGAGCGCGCGCAGGGAGGCGTTCTGGAACGCCTCCTCGGCGGTATCGAGATCGCGGAAATAACGCAGCAGCGCACCGACCGCCTGCGGGCGCGCCGAGGTCAGCGCGGTCTCGATCCAGGCGGTGTCGGCTTCGCTCACGTCAGATTCCCTCCGGGCCTGAACACGCCGACGGGACGCACCTCATAGGCGCCGCCGGGATTGGCAGCGCCAAGGTCGCGGGCGACGTCGAGCGCTTCGTCGAGATTCTTGCAGTCGACGATGTAGAAGCCGAGCAGCTGCTCCTTGGTCTCGGCATAGGGCCCGTCGAGCACCAGCGGCGGATCTTCCTTGCGCAGGGTCGCCGCTGCCGTGGTCGGCAGCAGCCGCGCGACCGGCCCGAGCCGGCCCTGCTGGGTGAGCTTCTCCTGCACCACGGCGAGCTTCTTCATCACGGCCTCGTCCTGCTCCTTGCTCCAGGAGCCGACGAAGTCCTCATCGTGATAGCAAAGGATTGCATAAAGCATGGGCGACATTTTCCTCGGGTCTTGTTGTGAAGACGATCCACTATGCCCCGGTCCGACAGGACTGCGGAAAAAAATAGCAGGAAAAATCCGGCAGGTCGTGCCAAGGAGGGCCTTCTCAAGCGGAACCGACGAGGCACTTCGAATGACCAAGGGCACACTGGCCGTCCTGATCAACAGCACGCAGCAGAACTGGCTGCCGGAGCGCTGGAAGGCCCGGTTTGATGCTGTCTGCGGCGGCCGCCGTGTGGTGCTGCTGCCGGATTCCACGCTCGATCCGGCCGAGGTGCACTATGCCACGGTGTGGAAGCCGGTGCCCGGCGATCTCGGCGCTTTCCCCAATCTGCGGGCGATCTTCAATCTCGGCGCCGGCGTCGATGCGCTGATGGCGGACAAGAGCTTGCCCGACGTGCCGCTGGTCCGCGTCGCCGTGCCCGACCTGACCGGCCGCATGACCGAATATGTCGTGCTGCACGTGCTGATGCACCATCGCCAGGAGCTCTATTTGCGGGACTCGCAGCGCGCGAAACGCTGGGAGCCGAAATATCAATGGCCGGCGAGCGCGGTCACGGTCGGCGTCATGGGGCTCGGCACGTTGGGAGCGGATGCGGCCGACGTGCTGCGCCGGCTCGGCTTCCGCGTCGCCGGCTGGAGCCGCAGCCCGCGCGCGATCGATGGCGTCGAATGCTTCCACGGCTCGGCCCAGATCGATGCGTTCCTGCGCAAGACCGATATCCTGGTCTGCCTGCTGCCGCTGACGCCCGAGACGCACGGCATCCTCAACCGCGACGTCTTCGCCAAGCTCAACCGCAACAGCCCGCTGGGCGCGCCGGTGCTGATCAATGCCGGCCGCGGCGGCTTGCAGAACGAGGCCGACATCCTCGCCTGCCTCGACGACGGCACGCTGGGCGCAGCCTCCCTCGACGTCTTCGTGCAGGAGCCGCAGCCGGCGGACAGCCGGTTCTGGACCCACCCCAAGGTGGTGCTGACGCCCCACAACGCAGCCGACACCGACGCCGACGCGATCTCGGCCTATGTCGCCGAGCAGATCGCACGCTTCGAGGCCGGCGGTGCGTTGGAGAACGTGGTGGACCGGGCGCGGGGATATTGAGGTTCGGTAGCCTGGAGGTGGCAGGCGCGCGCCTCATACTCGCTGTCGTCCCTGCGAACGCAGGGACCCATAACCACAGGGAGCAGTTTTGCGGCAGGTCGTAGTTCGGTACTGCGACCAACGACCATCGATAGATTCCGCGGTATGGGTCCCCGCCTTCGCGGGGACGACACCGTTGTTTTAGCGGCAGTCCCGCGCACATTGCGCCAGCCGCCAGCCCTCTGCCCCCCACAACCACCGCGCTCCGCCGGTATCCCGTTCACCCTCTCTTAGCGAGAAGTTGATAAGCGTCATTAACCAACGCTCAAACAACGAGTCGGATATGCGCGCGAGCCTCGGCCTCAGGATGCGGATCACGGTTGCCCTGGCGGTGACGGCGGCGGCAACCGCCCTGTTTGCCGTGCTCGGGGCGATGTGGATCATCGCGGGGATCATCGACCGCGCCGACCAGCGCGAGCTGCACAGCCATTATGACGCTCTTCAGTCGCGCATCGCCGAGGAATCGCACCGGGCCGCCGCCATGAGCGCGATCGTGGCCGCGATGCCGGCGACGCAGGATGCGATGGCCAAACAGGACCGCAACGCCCTGGTCGGTCTGTTCGGACCGGTCTTTGCCGCGACCAAATCGGAATACGGCGTCGATCAGTTCCAGTTCCATGTGGCGCCCGCGACCTCGTTCCTGCGCGTGCACCAGCCCGCCAAGTTCGGCGACGACCTCTCCGGGTTCCGCAAAACCGTCGTCGTCGCCAACCAGGATCGCAAGGTCGTGGTCGGCCTCGAAGGCGGCGTCGCCGGGCTCGGGATCCGCGGCGTGGTGCCGATCGCGCAAGGGGGCAAGCATCTCGGCTCGGTCGAATTCGGCCTGACTTTCGGCCAGTCCTTCCTCGACGATTTCAAGACCAATCGCCACGTCGACGTCGCCTTCCACCTCTCCGATGGCTCCGGCTTCAAGCTGTTCGGCGGCACGCTGAAGGGCAAGAGCTTCTTCGACGCGGCCGATTACGGCCGCGCTACCGCAGGCAGCTTCACCGTGAAGCAGGCCAAGCTCGACAACACGCCGGTCGCGGCGTTGCTCGGACCGATCAGGGATTTTTCCGGAAAGCCGCTCGGCGCCGTCGAGCTGGTGATGGACAATGCCGATTACGAGGCCTCGGCCGACCGCGCCTGGCTGCTCGCGATCGCGATCGCCGCGATCGGACTGGTGCTTGCCGCCATCGTCGGCTATCTCATCGCCCGCAGCATCTCGCGTCCGATCCTCTCCATCACGTCCGTCATGCGCGAGCTCGCAGACGGCCGGACCGACGTCACCATCCCCGCCAGCAAGGCGAATGACGAAGTCGGGGCGATGGTGAAGGCGGTCGCGGTGTTCCGCGACAACGCCGTCAACTTTGGCAAGCTTCAGGCCGAGCAGCTGGAAGCCAAGGCGCAGTCCGAAGCCGAGAAGCGGCGCGCCTTCGCCGCGCTTGCCGACAATTTCGAAGCCAGCATCCGCGACGTCGTCACCACGGTGTCCTCGGCTGCGGTCGAGATGGAGCATACGGCGCGCTCGATGTCGGCCATCGTCGAGCAATCCCGACAGCAGACCGGCGCCGTATCATCCGCGTCGGCGCTGGCCTCGGAAAATGTGCAGACCGTCGCGGCAGCAGCCGAGGAATTGTCCTCGTCGATGACCGAGATCAGCCGGCGCCTCGCCCACGCCACCGAAGTGGTGGGCAAGGCCGCGAGCGACGGACGGCGCTCGAACGAGCGCGTGCAGAGCCTGGCAGACGCGGCGCAGAAGATCGGCGACGTCGTCTCCTTCATCAACGGCATCGCCGGCCAGACCAACCTGCTGGCGCTGAACGCGACGATCGAAGCGGCCCGCGCGGGCGAAGCCGGCCGCGGCTTTGCCGTGGTCGCCTCCGAGGTCAAGGCATTGGCGACGCAGACGGCGAAGGCGACCGAGGAGATCGGGGCACAGGTCAACGCGGTGCAGGGCGAGACATCAGGCGCTGTGGATGGCATCCAGTCGATCTGCGCGACGATCCAGCACGTCGACGAGATCTCGGCTGCGATCGCCGCAGCCGTCGGCCAGCAGGGCACGGCGACGCAGGAGATCGCACAGAACGTCCAGCAGGCGGCCGCACGCACCGGCGAGGTCACGCAGAACATCTCCGGCGTCACTGCCGGCATCGCCGCAACGGGCACGGCGGCGGAGGAAGTGCTGGGTTCGGCGATCGAGCTGTCGAAGCAGTCGCAGCGGCTGCGGGATGAAGTGGATCGCTTCCTCGCGCAGATCCGCGCGGCGTAGTTGGACGGGATCGGGCTACATACTCGCTGTCGTCCCCGCGAACGCGGGGACCCATACCGCGTGATTTATCGACTGCGCACGGTACGCGTACCCAAGGCCATTGACGCCAAGTCTTTAACCCCGAGTCTTCGCCAAACTTCTCCCTGGGGTTATGGGTCCCCGCGTTCGCGGGGACGACAACTATTCCTTGGCGCCGGCCCCCACCATCACATCGATCGCCCCCTTCACGATCGCCTCCAGCTCCTTGCGCGACACGCGCGCACGCGAGCGGATGGCGATGGTGTGCACAGTGGCTGATGCGATCTGTGCCAGCACGACCGGATCGGCGCTTGCCGGCAACTCGCCCTTCTCCTTGGCGCGGCGGAAGCAGTTTGCAAAAGCCTTGTCGAGCTCGGTGAGACCGTCGAGCACCATGGCGCGGATCTCGGGATCGCCGACGGCTTCGGACGCCGCGGTCACCACCGTGAAGCAGCCGCGCGGACCGGTCTCGCCGGACAGATAGATGTTCAGCGCGGAGGCGAAGATGCGCTCCAGCCGCTGGCGCACCGGCATCTCCTCGCGGAAAATCTCCACCATCGAAGCCCGCGCGTTCTCACGGTAGCGCTGATAGCTCTTGATGTAGAGCTCGCGCTTGTCGCCGAAGGCGCCGTAAAGACTCGGGCGGTTCATCCCGGTGGCTTCGCTGAGATCATCGAGCGAGGTCGCGGCAAAACCTTGCGTGCGGAACAGATCCAGCGCCTTGCCGAGCGCGACATCCGGCTCGTAGGCGCGCGGACGGCCACGGCGCTTAGGTTGGCCGCGGCCCTCGGGTTGGCCGCGGCGCTCGGGTTCTTTGGCAGCAGGTGGCGGCTTCGATTTTTGTACCATTTCGCAATTTAATCCTTGACCCGCCTCATATTATGCAAGATGGTACAAAAATCAATCTGGCCAGGTTGCGCGAAACCTCAAGAATTGCCCAAGGAGGCTACAGATGGATCTCTATTTCTCGCCCCTCGCCTGCTCGATGGCGACCCGCGTCGCGCTGTATGAAGCCGGCGCCGAGGCGAACTATCTCGAGGTCGACCCGCCGACCAAGACCGTGCTGAGCGACGGCTCCGACTTCCGCGCCGTCAATCCGATCGGCCTGGTGCCGACGCTGCGCACCGACGAGGGCGTGATTCTGACCGAGAACGCGGCAATCCTGCAATACGTCGCCGACCGCTTCCCGCAATCCGGGCTCGGCGCCGCAGAAGGCATTGAGCGCACGCGGCTGCATCAATGGCTGTGCTTCATCGGCACCGAACTTCACAAGGGCCTCTTCATCCCGGTGCTCGATCGCAAGGCCCCGCAGGAGACCAAGGCCTATGCTCTCGAGAAGAACCTGTCGCGGCTCGACTATCTCGACAACTACCTGAAGGGGCGCGACTTCCTGCTCGACCATTTCAGCGTTGCCGACGCCTATCTGGTCACGGTCATCAACTGGACCATGGCGACGCCGCCGATCGAGCTCGCCAAATGGCCGAACGTGAAGGCCTATTACGAGCGCCTGCGCCAGCGGCCGTCGGTCGCGAAGGCGGTTGCAGAAGAGTTCGAGCTGTACAAGGCCGAGCTCGCGCGCAAGAAGGCGGCGGCCTAGGTTTTGAACGCCGCATCGCCGTGACGATCAAGTCGTTGTCCCCACGCGGCGGGACAACGACTTCGCATCAAAGGTCTTGTTTGCAACCATGGAGAGCCGCGCCCGTTCAGGCCGCCCGGACGCTGTCGAGAAAGCGACCGACCTCCGTTCGCAGCCGGTTGCTGTCGCTCGAAAGCGCTTGCGCCGCGTCGAGGACCTGCGCGGAAGCCGAGCCGGTTTCCGTTGCCCCCCGCTGGACGTCGGCGATGTTCGAGGAGACATGGTGCGTGCCTTGAGCGGCCTGCTGGACGTTGCGCGCGATCTCCTGGGTCGCTGCGCCCTGCTCCTCGACCGCCGCCGCGATGGTCGACGAGATCTCCGACAAGGACTTGATCGTGGTGCTGATCATCTTGATGGCACCGACCGAATCTTGCGTCGCGCCCTGGATGCCGGCGATCTGCTGGGAAATCTCGCCGGTGGCTTTGGCGGTCTGCTCGGCCAGGGCCTTCACTTCAGAGGCCACGACGGCAAAGCCGCGGCCGGCGTCGCCAGCCCGCGCGGCCTCGATCGTCGCATTCAATGCGAGCAGATTGGTCTGGCCGGCGATCGTGTTGATGAGCTCCACGACGTCGCCGATCCGCGCCGCCGCGATGGAGAGCTCGCCCACTTTCTGATCGGTGAGGCGGGCCTGCTCGACGGCCTCATTGGCCATCCGCGCCGACTCCTGGACCTGCCTGCCGATCTCGTTGACGGACGATGACAGCTCCTCCGTCGCGCTCGCGACGGATTGCACGTTGGTGGAGGCCTCTTCGGAAGCCGCCGCCACCATGGTCGCGAGCTTCTCTCCACGCTCCGCGGTCGAGGTCAGCGTGTTTGCCGAGGCCTCCAGCTCGGTCGAGGCCGACGAGACGGTTTCGATGATCTCGCCCACCGCGCCCTCGAAATTGCCCGCGAGCTTGATCATCTCCGCCTTGCGCTGCGCAGCCGACCGTCTCTCGCTGGCCTTCAATTCGTCGCGATCGAAGCGAACGATCGCCTGCAGCGTCTGCAGGTTCCGGAGAGCGGCGCCGAGTTCGTCGTCGCGCTCGACGACGATGCGGTTGTCGAGCTTGCCCTGGTTGATGCTGAGCATCGCATCGTTCAGGCGCTGGAGCGGGCGAACGATGGCACGGATGGTCTGCCGACTGACGAGCCCACCGATCGCGATGCTCGTCACGAGGAGGGCGATCGCCACGCCCGCAAGCCAAGCATATTCGTGCTCGGCCGCGTCATATTCCGCCTTGGCTTCCTTGACCTGAATCATCACGAGCCTGTCGAGATCGGCCTTCGCCGCGTCGTACAATTCTCGCGCCCGTCCTGCCAACAAGGTGCCGAGCTCATCGTACTTTCGCGCGGCAGAGAGTGATAGCGCCGGCTTCAATCCTTGCTCGACATAGCTCACGCGCCTGGGCGTGAAACTGTCGGCGACAGCTTTCTCTTCCGGCGTCAGATAGGTCGCCACGTACTCGGCCCAGGCCTTCCCGACCTTTTCGAGGTTGGCGCTCACCTTGCCCGTGACGTCGTCGACCGGCTTTCCGGCGCGTCCGTTTGCAGCGGCTTCAAACAGCAGCACGGTATTGTCTCTCATCCGGTCGTTGATCTCGAAGAGCTGGGCGAGCGGCACCGCACGATCCTCGTAGATCGACTTCAATCGCGAATTGCTTTGGCGCGTTCCCAGCAAACCCATAGCGCCGATCGCGAGCAGAAACAGCGAGAGAATCGTGACGAGCGTCACCAGGCGCGCATTCAGGGTGCCCGTGAAGATGGCCAATCTGTCGCGAAACGAACGACGGCGGAGCACGCCGGCATCAAGCCTGTAGTCGTGCGGCTTGTTCTCACGGATCTTCGCATACACCTGCTCCGCCTCGGCGCGCTGATCGGCAGGCAACTTGGTGCGAACGGAGCTGTAGCCGACGATCTGCCCGTCCTGGCGAATGGGAGAGGCGGTCGCCAACACCCAGTAGAAGTCGCCGTTCTTGCGCCGGTTCTTCACGGCACCGGACCAGGGCTTGCCCTGCTGCAGCGTCGCCCACAGGTCTTCGAAGGCTGCAGGCGGCATCTCCGGATGGCGGATGATGTTGTGAGGCTGCCCCGTCAACTCCGCGCTGGAAAACCCGGACGCCTCGACGAACTGATCGTTGAAGTATGTCAGCTTCCCTTTCGTATCTGTGTGAGAGACGATGAGGGTTTCGTCGGTAATCGGATATTCGACGGCCGAGACCGGAAGGTTGGTCCGCATGGGGGCCTCCAAATGACATTCGCAAAAATCGAACCTGTGAACTTCAGGTAAGCGCCGAAGGATTTAATTTGCCTAAATGAGGAGCAGCGAACTGATCAGTGGAATCACTTTTGAGTCACGGTCTTCGGCAAAAACGCATCCAGCGCGGGAGACCGCGAAGCCGCCGCAACCGCTGATGGTCGAAGTCGGTCTCGCAAGGTCCACGCATTCGCTGACAGGTTTCGCAGCTTTGATTCGCACAGATGCTGCAGCCGCTTCTCGTTCGCAGCTAGCCGCACGGCACCCGCGGTAAAATCGTGACGATACCGGGCCACAGCGTCAGCAGCAGCATCGAGGCGCGAGGACGATCAACGCGATCGTTCGTCGGATGGGTAGAGCGAAGCGAAACCCATCGACGCTTCTTCCACGTTGAACACGATGGGTTTCGCAAGTGCTCTACCCATCCTACGGCATCGCAGACATACCTTCGCATCCTCGCGGCCTGTTTCGCCCGAGCTTTGCTTTCGTCTCGCACCCTTGAAGGCAAGGGCGCAGGGAAGGCCGGGCGCCGGCTGGCACCCGAAGTCCCGCGTGTGCTGGAGAACGCGCACGGGGTGGACGACAGGTGTGCCGGTCGCCCGGCCTTCCCTGCGCGATGGTTTTCACGGTGTCCTTCGTGCTCTCCTCGGGGAGCGATGCACTATTGCCCCCGTCGCCTTGCGGATTTCAGATGCGCGCACCGGTTGGCCGCCACATCACCGCAAGCCTTGACGCACAGACCCCGGGCGTCAGGACCACACGACTTCTCCGTCCGCGCACATCCCCATCCGCATTCCCGACGGCTGGCGTGCGCTCGCCGTCGAGGCCGGACAAGGACGCTGTCAGCGCCGTGTCGTATCGCGCCTGCCGCTGCTCACGGGTTTCCCCGCCCTGCAGCCAACATCACGCGCCGACGCCGTCGCGGCCACCGCATCCCGGCCCGCGTCCCGTGACGATCGCGAAACGCCCCTTGTGGCGGGCGGGATGCCGCGATTTGTACGGCAAAACCGAACTTCTGTAAATTCGAATATTTTTGCGCTGAGCTCTCGACCCAGCGCTGGCGTGTTTTGCCCGTCGGGCACCACAACGGATGGTAGGTGAGACAAGCCGGCGATCTACCCGTACAGAACCCGCGGCAGGATCGTGACGATGCCGGGCCACAGCGTCAGCAGCAGCACGAAGCCGACCATGATGATCAGGTACGGCATCGTGACGCGGGCGATGTAGCCGAGGCCGTCTTCGGTCAGGCCCTGGATCACGAACAGGTTGAAGCCGACCGGCGGGGTGATCTGCGCCATCTCGACGGCAAGCACCAGGAAGATGCCGAACCAGATCTCGTCGAAGCCCGCGCCCTTCACGATCGGCAGCACGATCGGCAGCGTCATCACGATCATCGAGAAGCCGTCGAGGAAGCAGCCGAGGATCAGGTAGAAGATGATCAGCACCACGATCAGCATGAAGGGCGACAGGCCGAGCCCCTTGACGAAGGCAGCGACCGCCTGAGGAATGCCGAGGAAGGCCGCGGCATTGCCGAGGATCGAGGCGCCGAGCACGATCAGCGCGATCATCGAGCAGGTCACGACCGAGCCGATCAGCACGTCGCGCATCACCTGCTGCGACATCGAGCCCTGCGCCCAGGCGACCAGCGCCGCGCCGAGCACGCCGACGGCGGCGGCCTCCGACGGCGTTGCAAGCCCGCCATACATCGATCCGAGCACGCAGGCGATCAGGAACAGCGCCGGCGCAAGGTCCTTCAGCGCGGCGAAGCGCTCGCCCCAGGGCACCTGCGAGAGCTTTGCTTCCGTCTCCGGCACCATCGCGGGCTTGAGGCTCGTGTGCAGCATCACCCAGCCCATGAAGGTTGCGGCGAGCAGAAGTCCGGGCAGCACGCCGGCCGTAAAGAGCTTGAGAATGGAAACGTCGCCGAGCACGCCGTAGATGATCATGATGTTGGATGGCGGGATCAGGAAGCCGAGCGTGCCGGCACCGGCGAGCGAGCCGATCGCGATGTCGCGCGAATAGCCGCGGCGCAACAGCTCGTTGAGCGACATACGGCCGATCACCTGCGTGGTCGCGGCCGACGAGCCCGAAATCGCCGCGAAGATGGTGCAGCCGATCACGTTCACATGCAGCAATCGGCCGGGCAGCAACCCCGCCCAGGGCGCCAGCCCCTGAAACAGCGAGCGCGACAGGCGGGTGCGAAACAGCAGCTCGCCCATCAGGATGAACAGCGGCAGCGCCAGCAGCTCCTGCGTGGTCAGGATGTTCCAGGCGTATTGCGGCAGCAGCTTGTCGAGCGGGATCGAGCGGAACATCGCCAGCAGCAGCGTCGCGGTGAGCGCAAGCGTGAGGCCGATCCATACGCCGCAGGCCAGCAGCGCAAACAGGATCGCGAAGAGGGCGACGACTTCGATGGTCATGCGATCTGGAATCCGGGAGCGAGCAAAGCTGTCATTCGACGGGCGAGGCCTTCATGCGGTGATCCTCCAGCGGCAGGCCGAGCACAGCCTGGATCGCGCGCGCGAGGAACTGGAGGGTCAGCAGCAGCATGCCGAAGGTGACGACGGCTTCCGGAAACCACAGCGGCGTGTCGCTCGAGGTCGAGACCTGGCCGCGCACATAGGCGCCGAAGGCGAACTTCGCCATGGCCGAGGTCAGGAACGCCATGAAGGCAAAACCGGCCGCGGCCGACAATATCTCCAACGCGCGTTGCAACGGTGCCGGCGCGTTCTTGAGCAAAAGCACGACACGGATGTGGCCGCCAACACGCAAGGTCATGGCGGCGCCGAAGGTGAACGACGCCGCCATCAGATAAGATGAGTATTCCCACGCGATCGAGATCGTCGGGGGAAAGAACGACAGAAAGTTCGACAGGAAACGCGTTGCGACCTCGCACAGCATCAGCAGTGTCAGCGTCAACAGGCAGCCGCCGCCGATCCAGCCGTCGAGCCGGCCGAGACGGTCGATGCCGTCGAGCAGAATGCGCAGCGGCGCCGGCGCCGCGGCGTTGAGACTTTGTGAAGCCGCGGGCGAAACGCTGACCATATCGGCCTCAGCGCTTCATTTCGGCGAGATAGGCCCGCACCGGCTTATCGGCCGCCGGCACGCGCTTGAGGAAGGCGTCGAGCTGCGGCGCGGTCTTGGCCCGGATATCCGTCATCATCGCGCCCGAGACCGGCACCACCTCCATGCCGCCCTCCTTCAGGCGGTTGAGGCTGTCGGCATCGGCCTTGAGCGAGTTCGCCCAGAACCCCGGCTCCATCTTCGCGGCGATGCCGGCGACCATCTGCTGTTGGTCGGCGCTGAGGGCCTTCCAGGAATCGAGATTGACGGTGAGCATCTGCGAGGACCAGACGTGATTGGTCGGGTAGACGTATTTCAGGAATTCCCAGAACTTGCCGTCGACGCCCGAGACCGCCGAGGTCGAGACGCCCGCGACGGCGCCCGAGGCGAGCGCGGGGATGGTCTCGCCCCAGGGGATCATCACCGGCGCCATGCCGACCACGGCCAGCATGTCGACGGCGTTCTTGTCGGGCACGCGGATCTTGATGTTCTTCAATCCGTCGACATCGGCGACCTTGACCTTGAGATGCAGATACTGCGTCGGCCACGGCACGATGTAGAGGATCTTCTGGTTGTTGCGTGCGGCGACTTTCTCGTATTCGGGCCGCACATATTTGTGCAGCACCTTCAATTCGTCCATCGAGCTGCAGAGGAAGGGAATGCTCTCGACCCCCATGAAGGGCTCGTCGCCGACCTGCTGGATGTTGAGGACGTCGGCGAGCGGCACCAGGCCGTCGCGCACCGCGCGCAAGTGCTCGGGGCCCTTGAAGCCGAGCTGGCCGCCCGCCTTCACGGTGATGGCAACCGTGCCGCCGCTCTGCTTCTTCACTTCTTCCGCGAAGGCAAACGCGTTCTGGGTGTGGAAATTGCCGTCGGGCCACACCGTCGACATGTCCCAGCTCACCGTCGCCGCCCGCGCGCGGGTCGAGATGTGGCCTGCGGCAAGCAGCGTCGCTGCGCCCGTGGTGAAGTTCCGTCGCGTGATCATTGCACCCCTCCCTTTACCAAAGCGTACCGACGCGTCAGCGCGCGTATCCATAGACTGCAACCGCATTGTCAGCGGAGACGAGCCCGCTCTCGATATCCTCCTTGACCGCCCCGCGCTCGCGCGTCGCGGGATCGCCGATGCCGGCGCCGCCCGGCGTCAGCACAACGAGCCGGTCGTCCGGCGGCACCTGCTGAAAGCCTTTGCCACGCAGCTTCTTGCCGGACTTGAGGCCGACATAGCCGGCCTCGCCATTGTGGCCACCATCGCGGCCGCGCGGCGGATGATCGATGCGGTCGAACGCGGCCAGGATGTCGAACGGCGCATCGACGCCGCTGCCGACCTCGATGATCTGGCCGAGGCCGCCGCGGGTGCGCCCTGCCCCGCCGGAATCCGGACGCAGCTCCTTGCGCCAGAAGATCAGCGGCGTCTGCGTCTCCGCGATCTCGACCGGCGTGCCGCGCACGCCGCTGGGATAGGCGGTGGCCGAAAGCCCATCCTTGCCGAAGCGCGCACCGGTGCCGCCGTTGCTGGTCACCGCCATCGAGAATCCGTAATTGCCGCCGACGCCGGAGCGGGTCTGGCCGCGGACGTTGAGATTCCACAGGCACGAGGTGCCTTCCGCTGGCACGCGCTCGGGAATGATCTGGCGCAGGCAGCCGAACACGACGTCGGGCAGCATCTGGCCAATGATGTGGCGCGAGGCGACCGGCGCGGGCTTGGGCGCATTCAGGATCGCGCCGGCGGGTGCCGATACCGTCAGCGGCGACAGCGAGCCGGCATTGTTCGGGATCTGCGAGGCGACGACACAGCCGAGGCCGAACACGGTGTAGGCGGTGGTGTAGGACAAGGGCACGTTGATGCCGAACTTCGAGGCGGCGGAGGTGCCGTCGAAATCGACATGGATGCCCGCATCCGAGATCGTCAGCGTCGCCGCCAGCGTGACCGGGGCATCGTAACCGTCGACCACCATGGTGTTGCGCCAGCTGCCCTTCGGCAGCTTTGCGATCTCGGCGAGCACGGCCTCGCGCGAGCGGTCGCAGATGTAGTCGCCGAGCTCGTCGAGCGTATCGATGCCGAACTCGGTCATCATCTCGACCAGGCGCTCGCAGCCGACGTCGTTGCAGCCCGCGAGCGAATAGGTGTCGCCTTCGGTGTCGATCGGCAGCCGCGTATTGGTGCGGATCATCGCCATCAGCGTCTCGTTGACGACGCCCTGGTCGATCAGCTTCAGCATGGGGATGTAGAGCCCCTCCATGAACACGTCGGTGGCGTCAGGCCCGAAGCCGATGCCGCCGATGTCCATCAGATGGCTGGTGCAGGAGAACAGCGCGACCGGCTTGCCGTCCTTGAAGCAAGGGGTGGTGACGACGAAGTCGTTGAGATGACCGGTGCCCATCCAGGGATCGTTGGTGATGTAGGCATCACCCTCCTTCATCGTCTCGATCGGGAAGTGGTTGATGAAGTGCTTGACCGATTCCGCCATCGAGTTGACGTGACCGGGCGTGCCGGTCACCGCCTGCGCCAGCATCCGCCCTTTGAGGTCGAACACCCCGGCCGAGAGGTCGCCGCATTCGCGCACGATCGGGCTGAAGGCGGTGCGGAGCAGCACCTGCGCCTGCTCCTCGACCACGGCGATCAGCCGGTGCCACATGATCTGAAGGTCGATCAGGCTCGCGCCATTTGCCTTGCTCATGATCAGGCCGCCTTCCGTTCCATGACGATGCTGCCGGCACCGTCGATATGGGCGTCAAAACTGGTGGAGACGAAGGTCGAGGTCTCGTCCTCTGCGATCACGGCGGGGCCTGCGATGGTCGCACCGGGCGCCATGTCCTCGCGGCGATAGAGCGGGATCTCGATCACCTCGCCGGCCCGTCCGTCGAAGAATTTGCGGCTGCCGACAGCCTTGCCGGCAGGCTTGCGCGTGACGGCGGCGACAGCAGATGGATTACGCGCCTCCGTCGTCGCGAGCACCGACCAGCTCAACACCTCGATCGCGGCACCCGGGATCGGCCGCTCGAACATCGCGGAATAGTCCGCCTCGAACTTCTGGCGCAGGCCGGCGAGATCTGCCCCCGTCAGCCGCCGGTTCGGCAGCTCGACTGAGATCTCATGGCCCTGGCCGACATAGCGCATGAAGGCGGCGCGTCGTTCGCGCACCGGCGCACCGGCAGCACCAGGCTCGACCAGCGCGCGCGCCTCGGTCACCATCTCCTGCAGGAGATCCGACACCGCTTCGGTATCGAAATCATCGAGCCGGACATGTCGGCTGCGCACCAGCTCATAGGCGATCGGTGCCGCAAGGAAACCGACGGCCGAGCCGACACCGGCATTCGACGGCACGATCACCCGGGAGACGCCGATCTTCTCGGCGACGCGCGCCGCATGCAGCGGTGCCGCGCCGCCAAAGGCGATCAGCGTGTGCTGGCCGACGATCTCGCCGCGCTCGACCGCATGGACACGCGCCGCACTCGCCATGTTCTCGCAGACCACCTCATGTACCGCATAGGCTGCGGTTTCCGCTGAAAGACCCAGCGGCTCGCCGACGCTGCGCAGCAGCGCCTGTTTCGAAAGCTCCGGATCGAGCTTGATCGTACCGCCGGCAAATGCGTCGGGATCGATCATGCCGAGCGCAACGTCCGCGTCCGTCACTGCCGGACGCTGGCCGCCGCGACCGTAGCAGGCCGGTCCCGGCTCGGACGATGCACTCTCGGGCCCGACAGTGACGCGCTTCATCGCGTCGACATGCGCGATCGAGCCGCCCCCGGCGCCGATCTCGACCATCTCGATCACGGGGATGCGCACCGGCAGGCCGGAGCCTTTGAGGAAACGCGCGGCGCGATCGACCTCGAACACGCGCGAGGTCTCGGGCTGATATTCTTCGATCAGGCAAATCTTTGCCGTGGTGCCGCCCATGTCGAAGGACAGCACCTTGCTCTCGCCGAGACGCGCTGCGATCTGCGCCGCGAAGATTGCGCCGCCGGCAGGCCCGGACTCGACGAGGCGCACCGGAAAGCGCCGCGCCGTCTCGATCGAGGTGACGCCGCCGCCGGAGGTGACCAGATAGATCGCGCCGCGGAACTGCTCGACCTGCAGGGCATCGGCCATGCGGGCGAGATAACCGTCGATCAGGGGTTGCACATAGGCGTTCGCGACCGCCGTGGAGGTGCGCTCATACTCCCGAATCTCCGGGCAGACGGCGGAGGACACGGTCACGGAGATGCCCGGCATCTCCTCGGCCAGAATCGCGGCGGCGCGACGCTCGTGCTCGGGGTTGGCGTAGGAGTGCAGGAAGGCGATCGCGACGCTCTCGACGCCCTGCTCGCGCAATTTCGGCGCGAGTGCACGCACCGACGCTTCGTCGAGCGCGAGACGGACGGCGCCGTGGGCGTCGACGCGCTCGGGCACGGTGAAACGCAGGCTGCGCGGCGCCAACGGCCTCGGCTTGTCGATGCCGAGATCATATTGATCGTAGCGGCTCTCGGTGCCGATATCGAGCACGTCGCGAAAACCTTCGGTCGCAATCAGCGCCGTCTTGGCGCCGCGGCGCTCGATGATCGCGTTGGTTGCGAGCGTGGTGCCGTGAATGAAGACGTCGATGTCGCTGATATGAGCGCGGGCATCAGCGAGAATGAGACGCATGCCGTCCAGCACCGCCTGCTCGGGGCGCTGCGGCGTCGTCAGCAGCTTGCGCGTCTTGCGATCCAAACCCACGTCCAGCACGATGTCGGTGAACGTGCCACCGATATCCACGGCAAGCCGCACCTCGGCTCCCTCAAGCATTCCAAATTCTCCGCGCTGGTCGTCAAGACTGAGGTCGAAAGCGCAGCAATTTCCATGCCATGGACGACGAGGACAACGCCGCGCCCGGCCATTCTGCTTGGCACCTATGCAATAGGCAAGGTGTGTTCGCCGCCGGCGCGATCAGAGCAGGAATGCAAGCGCCGCTTCGCAGCGCTCCTCGACCTTCAGAGTCAGAAGATCATCGGCGCGGGTGCGGCCGAGATTGACCGCCGCAATCGGGATATTGCGCTGCGCGGCAGCCTGCACGAAGCGGAATCCGGAATAGACCATCAGCGATGAGCCGACGATCAGCATGGCGTCGGCCTGCGACAGATGGTCCTGTGCGGCGGCGACGATGTCGCGCGGCACGTTCTCGCCGAAGAACACCACGTCGGGCTTGAGGATGGCGCCGCAGGCTTCGCAAGGAGGCACCTGGAAGGACGAAAAATCCTCGTGCTCCAGATCGGCGTCGCCATCAGGTGCATCGGCCGCATCGAGCGTCAGCCACGCCGCATTCGCGCGACCAAGCGCGTGCTGAAATTCTTCGCGCGGCGTCTTCGCTCCGCAGCCCATGCAGCGAACCAGGTCGAGCCGGCCGTGCAGGTCGATCACCTCGCGGTGGCCGGCGGACTGATGCAGCCGGTCGACGTTCTGGGTCAGCAGCATCCCGCACCGGCCGTTCGCCTCGAGCCGGGCCAAGGCACGATGCGCATCGTTCGGCCGCGCCTGGCCGAACCGCCGCCAGCCGATCAGGCTGCGCGCCCAATAGCGCCGCCGCGTATGCTCGTCCGACATGAAGGACTGGAAGTTGACCGGCTGGGTCCGCTTCCAGTTGCCGTTGCTGTCGCGATAGTCGGGAATGCCCGAATTGGTGCTGCAGCCGGCGCCGGTCAGCACGAACAGCTTTTCGTGCCGGTTGACGAAATCCTGGAGCGGAGGGTTTGCCGGCGGAGCATTTGACATGGCGCAGATGTAGTCCGCGCCGCGACATTTTGCCAGATCACTCCCGTGCCGGCGGCCCGAAGCGGGCGACGGGTTGATCCGTGCCGGAGGAATGCCGGCGGCGAATGCTCGCTGTCCTGCCCGAACACGTCACCCGTCAGATCTTGCCGGGATCGGTGTCATGCCTGTGCTTGTGAAGAAACCGGGCGATCTGGCCGCGGAGCGCCGCCGTGTCCAACAACGTTCCGACCGATCCGGCGGTGTCGAAGATCTCCCGCTGAAGCGTCGTCGGCAGGGAATTCCATTGCATGATGACGGCCGCACCGAGACATCGCAAGACACGCTCTTCCTCCGCCGCGAGGGCTGCGCCGCGCAGTCGCTCCGTCTCGCCGATATTCACGGCATCCACGTATTGGTCCGCGAGGACCTGCTCGTTGTCCGCGCGCGATGCAAGGCTGTCCTGCAGTTTCTCGAATTTGCGGGTATCATCCTTGCCGGGCGAACTCTTGGCCAGTTCGCCGTACGCGGCCGCTCTTGCACGATACTGTAGAAATTTGAACATGCCGCCTTCTTTCGTTGAAAGTCTCGGCGTATTTCAGCCTGCCGGCTAGGCCGGCATCGGGACACTCAGAGAAGCCAATGGAGCGTCGAACGTGTACGCGAAGCCTCTCTCCGCGTAGGTCAATTGCACGTCGCCCTGGAGTTCGCGACCCAGCGTCTCGATCAATCGCGTTCCGAAGCTGCGCTTTGCGCGTGACTGGATCAACGGACCGTTCTTCTCGATCCAGGTCAGGCGCAAGCGTTGCGCCGATGAATCGATCGTCCAGTGGAGATCGACGCGCCCTTTTGGAGCCGAAAAGGCTCCATACTTCGTGGCGTTCGTGCAAAGCTCATTGAGCGTCATCGCGACCGCGACCACGGCACCCGAATTGATCCGGAGATCGGGTCCCGAAATCGAGAACTTCGATTCAGCGGGATCGTCGAAAGCTTCGATGGCGCTGCGGACGACCGCCCCGAGGTCGGCACTCGACCAACTCGCCCGCACGAGGAGATCGTGCGCGCGGCCAAGCGCAAGCAGCCGCCCGGCGATGGCCTGCTGTGCGTGCGCCACACCTTGCTCGCCGCGCAAGCTCTGGGAGACGATGGCGGAGACGGTCGCGAGCGTGTTCTTGATGCGGTGGTGCAGCTCTTCAAGGATCAGCTTTTGCAGCTTGTCCGAGGTTTCCCGCTCCCTGGCGTCGATGCCCGCCCTGGCAAGCAGACCCCTCGTGTTGATCTCGGCCTGGGCAAGGAGAAGCCGCAGGCTGACATTCTCTGCCGCCAGAGCATCCTCATGCGATTCTCCGCCGCCGAGGTGCTGGCCCGTGCGGAGATCGATCTCGAGCATTGGTGAGGGGGTCACGAAGGTTTCGCCGGACCTGATGTCAGTGGAACGTTCAGTTACGAAGGCGGGATTTCAGCGGTGAGTTGATCTTGCTTGGGCGCCTTCGTTGCCGAGAAATAGGCGTGAATTTCAACGGCATTTCCAAGAATCGCTGCCCTGCGCATTGCCGCCATGCGCTTGTCTCCCGACGGCATCTCGCGGGCTCGACGGAGGGCGTCGATCGCCCTCGAGTTCAGCTCGCAACCGAGCGACGGCTGAATTGAATCCGATGGGGTGCTTGCCTGATCCGACGGCGAAGGCGCGCCGAAACCGACTACCATTGAATCAACATCGAAACGGCGATCACCAGCACGAAGAAGATGGGCAGCACGACCGGAGGTACGAGCCACTCGCGAAGGATGAATCCCGGGGAAACCGACATATTGACCGCCTCTTGGTCGCGGCGGGAGCGCAATGCTCTCAGTCACCGATAACGGCCGAGGGGCGAGCGGTGATAGGCGAGATATAGTCACCTTTCGCCGAATAGCGAGGCTTGCAGAGAACTATTCGTCGCAATCGGCATCGAACCTGGTTGTAACCTCGGTGCCAGACCATCATTTGAAAGGGGCGCAACCGGCTCACTCTTGTCAGGTCTCATGAAACGTCCGTGTTCCTGACGTACGCAAGCCGGGCGTCGGCCACCGAGCGTGCCCCGACTCCAACGGCGTGAAGGCCGGCGCAGGGCAGCTGCAACCTGATCGGCTCGAACCATGATCGATTTTCCAAATCACAGCCGCTCATATGACCGGACGCGGCGGGCCGTGCGATTCTGGGGACACGACAGCGCCATCGAGGCCTCGTTCTTCATCGACGAAGGCGCGTTGAAGCGGATTCAACCGGGCGCCCATGCGACCGAATCGGAACTCCTGAACGCGTTCGATTGCAATCGCGACTTGATATGTGCCGCTGCGGCCAGGAAGTATGTCCGCGGCAGCAGGGGCTCCTACGACCTGCTCGCAGGAGATTTCTGAAGCGGTCAATGAGCTTATGATTTCGTCCGGGAACCCACGTCTCTAGCTTGCCCAGTTCTCGCGAAACTCGGGGAACAGCGTCAGGCCTCCGCAGGCATAGATGGTCTGTCCGGTGATGTAGCTCGCCTCGTCAGAAGCGAGGAAAGCGAACACGGCGGCGATCTCCTCCGGCGTGCCGACGCGTCCCATGGGAATGTGGCTGGTGACGACGCCGCGCTTCTCGGGATCGCCGGTCCAGGCCGCGTTGATCGGCGTGTCGATCGCGCCAGGCCCGACCGCGTTGACGCGAATGCCGCGGCCGGCGAACTCCAGCGCCAGCGTGCGCGTCAGATTGGCCATGCCGCCCTTGCTGATCGAATAAGCGAGATAGCCGGGTTTCGGGATGATCTGGTGGACGCTGGAGCAATTGATGATGGAGCCCCCTCCCCCGCGCGCCACGAAATGCGCGAGCGCCTTCTGCGCGCAGAGCACGGCGCCGTTGAGGTTGACGTCGATGATGCGCCGATAGGTCTCGACGTCGAGCGCCTCGCTCGGCGATTCCTTCTGGAAGCCGGCATTGTTTACGAGACAATCGAGGCGCTTCCAGCGCGCCAAAATCGTCTCGAACATCGCGGCGATCTCCTGCTCGTTGCCGACATTGGCCCTGACGATGAGATGATCGAGCTTGCCATGGCCACGATCGCCCGATGCCGTGCGTGCATGCGCCAGCGTCTCCTCCGCCCGCTCCTCGTTCTCGAAATAATTGATCGCAACAGTCGCACCTTCCTGGGCGAGCCGGATGGCGACGGCGCGACCGATGCCTTGCGAGGCGCCGGTCACCAGGGCGTATCGGCCAACGAGGCGCGAGGGAAAGGAGGTCGAGCGATCGGTTTGCGGCATGGGTTCTCTCCGGGATGTCTCATCATCGATGGAACCGGCGTTTTGTTCCACCCTTTCGTGCATCGCTGGGATTCACGCCGCGCGCCGCGCCAGCGGCGAGGTCAGGATCTGGTAAAGGATGATGGCGCCAAAAGTTGCCGTGCCGATCCCGCCGACCGTGAATGCACCGAATCTGAGCGTGAGGTCGCCCGCACCGGCGGTCAGCGCTACGGCGACGGTGATCAGGTTTGCAGGATTGGCGAAATCGACCCTGTTCTCGACCCAGATCCGGCCCGCCATCGCCGCGATCAGTCCGAACAGCACGATCGAGAGACCGCCGATGACAGGCCCCGGGATCGACAGGATCAGCGCGCCGAATTTCGGCGAGAAGCCGAGCAGGATCGACACGATGGCGGCGAAGGCGAACAGCAAGGTCGAATAGACCTTCGTCGCCGCCATCACACCGATATTCTCGGCATAGGTGGTGACGCCGGTGCCGCCGCCGCAGGCCGCCACGATGGTCGCGAGACCGTCGGCGAACAGGGCGCGGCCGAGATAGGCATCCAGGCTCCGGCCCGTCATGGCGCCGACGGCCTTGATGTGACCGAGGTTCTCGGCAACGAGAATGATCGCAACCGGCGCGATCAGGAAGATCGCATCAGCCTGGAATGTCGGCGTGGTGAAGCTCGGCATGCCGAGCCACGGCGCGGCCGAAAGCTGAGTGAAGTCGATCGGCTTGCCGAAGCCGAGGCCGTTCGCGAACAGCAAGTACAGAAGATATCCACCGATCGCACCGAGGATGATCGGCAGGCGGCGCCACAGGCCTGGAGCTGCAACCGCAACCACGCCGATGATCAGAACGGTCGCAAGCCCGATTCCCGTATCGAACGCGCCGGCGCTCACCGCCTTGACCGCCACGGGCGCGAGATTGAGGCCGATCGCCGCGACCACAGCACCGGTGACGGCCGGCGGCAGCAGCCGCTCGATCCAGCCGACCCCCGACCACATCACGATGAGCGCGATCGCGCCATAGAGCACCCCGGCGCCAACGATGCCGCCGAGCGCGACCGACAAGTTCGGGTTCGGCCCCTGCCCGGCATAGCCAGTGGCGGCGATCACGACGGCGATGAACGCGAAGCTCGACCCGAGATAGCTCGGCACGCGCCCGGCGACGATGACGAAGAAGATCAGCGTGCCGACGCCGGAGAACAGGACGGCGACATTGGGATCAAACCCCATCAGCAGCGGCGCGATGATCGTCGAGCCCGACATTGCGACGCAATGCTGGAGACCGGAGACGACCGTCTGGCCCCATGACAGCCGGTCCTCCGGCATGATCACGCCCGAGGTCTTCAACGTCCAACGCGGAAAATAGCCTTGCTGTTGCTCGTCGGAGCCTGATGAAGTCGACATGTTTCCCCCAGTTGCGGTGCAGCGACCGATCTTCGTGCGATCCGACAAAAATGTGATTGTCGCTTCTGCGGCGACCATCACATGATGCAAGGCGTGCAAGATCAAAATCCCGCAAAATCAATGCGTTCCGGGGCACACTCTATGACACAAGTCGCGATCCAGCCAGCCATCCATCGCCGGCACCAGCCCTGGTACAAGATCCTCTACGTGCAGGTGCTGATCGCGATCGCGCTCGGCGTGCTCACCGGCTATTTCTATCCCGATCTCGGCAAGGCCTTGAAGCCGCTCGGCGACGGCTTCATCGCGCTGATCAAGATGATGATCGCGCCGGTGATCTTCTGCACCGTGGTGCACGGCATCTCCTCGATGGGCGACCTCAAGCGCGTCGGCCGGGTCGGGCTGAAGTCGCTGATCTATTTCGAGACGGTCTCGACCGTCGCGCTCGCGGTCGGCCTGCTCGTCGGCGAGATTCTCCAGCCCGGACACGGCTTCAACATCGACCCCGCCACGATCGATCCGAAGTCGGTCGCGACCTACGTCACCAAGGCCAAGGAAGAGGGCATCGTCGCCCATCTGATGGCGATCATTCCCGACAGCTATCTTGGCGCGGTTGCGCGGGGCGACCTGCTCCAGGTGTTGTTGATCTCGATCCTATCGGGCTTCGCCATCGCCTTCCTCGGCAAGGCTGGCGAGCCCATTGCGGACGCGATCGACAAGGCCGCGAAGATGTTCTTCGGCATCATCCGCATCATCGTGCGCGTCGCCCCGATCGGCGCCTTTGGCGCGATGGCTTTCACCGTCGGCGCCTACGGCCTCGGCTCGCTGCTGAATCTCGCCGCCCTGATCGGCACGTTCTATCTCACCAGCATGCTGTTCGTGCTCGTGGTGTTAGGTGCGATCGCGCGGCTCGCCGGCTTCTCGATCCTGCGCTTCATCGCCTACATCAAGGACGAGCTGCTGATCGTGCTCGGCACGTCGTCCTCCGAGACGGTGCTGCCGCAGATGATCCAGAAGATGGAGCATCTCGGCGCCTCGCGGTCCGTGGTCGGCCTCGTGATTCCGACCGGCTACAGCTTCAACCTCGACGGCACCAACATCTACATGACGCTGGCGACGCTGTTTCTGGCGCAGGCGACCAACACCCATCTGACCATCTGGCAGGAGCTCGGCATTTTGGGCATCGCCATGATCACCTCGAAGGGCGCCTCGGGCGTGACCGGCGCGGGCTTCATCACGCTCGCCGCGACACTGTCGATCGTGCCTGACATCCCGATCCAGTCGATCGCGATCCTGGTCGGCATCGACAAGTTCATGAGCGAATGCCGCGCGCTGACCAATCTGATCGGCAACGGCGTCGCCTGCGTCGTCATCAGCATCTCCGAAGGCGAGCTCGACCGCGACGCGCTGCACGAGACCATGGCCCATCCGCTGGAGATCGGCGAGGCGATGGAGCCGGGCGGGAGCGCAGCATCGTAGGTTGCAAACGAGCCGGCTCAGCGCGATTCCGACGCGGTAGTTTCCCGGAGTGGTCAATTGCTGCGGGACGCGTCACAACAGTTGCGTTGGGATCACGGATTGATACTCATTTTTTCCACCCGACGCGCTGGGGGCAGGGCGTCGGGTTTTTGAAAATCACTGCCATATCAGGACCGCCGGCCGGGATCAGACGATCCCGCTGTGAGTGCGCAGCACCGTTGCGGCAACATCGATCCGCCGCGTAATCCCGATCGCCTGCAAGAACGCTTCGTCATGACTGACGACGAGCAGCGCGCCGTCATAGGCCCTCAGGCCTGCTTCGACCGCTTCGATGGACTCGATGTCGAGATGATTGGTCGGCTCGTCCAGGATCAGCAGCGACGGCGGCGATGACCCGCCCAGCACGCAGGCAAGGCCCGCGCGAAACATCTGCCCGCCACTCAGGCTTCCGGCGACTTGCAAGGCGGCATCGGCGCGAAACATGAACCGCGCCAGCGCGGCATGGCATTCGTTCGCTCCCGCCTTCGGATTGAGACGCCCAAAATTCTCCAGGATGGAGATCGAGGGATCGAGCAGGCTGACCTTCTGGTCGAACCGCGCGAAATCCGGCCTGACCCGCAGGGTGCCCGAGAAGGGACGCAGCTCGCCGTCGATGAGTTTCAACAGCGTCGTCTTGCCGGAGCCGTTGGGCCCGACCAGCGCGATCCGTTCCGGGCCGACGACGGCAAGTGAGAGATCGCGCAGGACCGGCTGCTCCGGCCGATAGCCGGCGCTGACGCGGTCCAGCCAAAGCACCTCCCTGCCCGCCGGCAGGCCGGTCGCAGGCAGCTTGACGGAAAGCGGCTGAAGAATCTCGATGCGCCGGCGCGCCGTGTCGACGGCTTCAAGCGCTTCCGCGCGCAGCCGCTCGGCGATTTGCGCGGTCTTGCCGCCGGTGTCCTCGCTGCGATCCTTGCGCGCCCCGGCCAGGATGCGCGGCATGTCGCCCTTGGCATGCTTCTTCCTGCCGCCGCTGTCCTTGCGCGCTTTCTTCTCCGCGGCCTCCTGCGCCTTCCCGTCGATCTCGGACAGCCGCCTCTCGGCATGCGCGAGGTCGTGCCTGACGGCTGCGAGCTCGACGGCCTTCTGTTCGCGAAACCTGCTCCAATTGCCGCCGTATCGCGTGGCGCCAAGCGATGTCAGCTCGACAATCGCATCCATCGTATCGAGCAGGCGCCGATCGTGGCTGACGACGATCGCGCCGCCGCGCCAGGCGGCGAGGAGATCGATCACGGCCTTGCGGCCGTCCTGGTCCAGATTATTGGTGGGCTCATCCAGCAGCAGGAAGTCGGGCCCGGCGAAGGCGAGCGCGGCGAGGCGAACCCGCGTGATCTGACCGCCGGACAGCCGCTCCAGCTCGGTGTCGGGAGCGAGATCAAACCCGAGACGTGCAAGCGCAGCCTGTAAGCGTGCCTCGAGAGTCCAATCGACCTCGGCGAGGTCGTCGGCCGAGGCTTCCCCCCGCTCGGCGCGGCGAAGCAGCGCGAGCTGACCACGCGACCCAAACAGATCGGCCACCGTCGCACCCGCAAAGAGCTGGACATCCTGGCGCAGCAAACCGACGGTTCCGTTGACGACGACGCGCCCCGCCTGGGGAAGACGCTCCCCGGACATCGACGCAAGCAGCGTTGTCTTGCCGACGCCATTGCGGCCGACGAGGCCGGTCCGCTCGGCGCCGAACGTCAGATCGATATTGGAAAAGAGAGAGCGGCCGTCAGGCGTGGACAGCGACAGATTCGACAGGATGATTGAAGCAGGCATGGAATTCCCCGTGAGCAAGGCGGATGGGCTTTGCGGTCGGGGTAAAATCCATGGCTGCGAATATCCTGATCGGGGACCCTCTAACTAGTCCCATCGAAGCGCGAGATCAAGGCGCGGTTCGAGGGGACGACGGCGCGGGAAGCGCCGACGTCCCTCGTCGGCCTGTCGCGATCAGCCCTTGAGTGCGGTGACCACCACTTCGATCAGCGCGCTGCCGCCGAGATCGGCGACGCCGACAGTGGCGCGGGTCGGCAGATTGTCGCCGAAGAACTCGGTCCAGGCCGCGTCCATCTCCTTCTTCCTGGAGAGATCCGTGACGAAGATCGAGGCACTGACGATGCGGCTCTTGTCGGTGCCGGCTTCCTTCAGATAGCCGGCGATCTTGCCGAGGATGTTGCGGGTCTGATCGCCCATGGACACGCTGGTGTCATCGGCGATGGTACCGCCGAGGAAGACGAAGCCATTGGCCTCGACGGCGCGGTGCATGATGGGCGTGCGGATGCTGCGGGTGATGCTCATGAGATATCCTCTTGTTGCTAGGGCGTTGAGGGATGGAAGCGGTCGATGCCGAGACCGCCGACGCGGGTCTGGGTGCCGCCATTGACGATCAGCTCCGCCATCACGGCGCCGGCGCCGGGGCCAAGCTGGAAGCCGTGCAGCGAGAAGCCGAACTGATGATAGAGTCCCTTGTGACGGCTGCTCGGCCCGAACACGGGAATATCGTCCTTCATCTTCGCTTCGATCCCGGCCCAGGCGCGGACGATGGTGGCGCTGCGCATCACCGGGAACAGCTCGAACACGGTGCGTGCGCTGGTCGCGAGGCTCTTCCAATCCAGCACCGTCTCGTTGCGATCCTGATAGGGCGTCGCCAGATGACCGCCGCCGATCAGCACGGTGCCGTTGGAGAACTGCTTGAAGGAGAGCTTTCGCCCGCGCAGGATCACGACGGGATCGATGAAGTGCGGTACGCGCGAGGTGATCATCAGCATCGGCGCCACGGTCTCGACCGGCACGGGCTCGCCGAGCGCGGCCGCGATCTTGCCAGCCCAGGCGCCGGCGGCGTTGACCAGCACCGGCGCGGCAAAGGCTTCAGTGCCGACATCGACATGCCAGAGCCCATCGCTGTACCGGATGTTGCTGGCGGCCACGCCCTCGCGCACGGTCGCGCCGAGCTGCTGGGCCTTGCGCCGGAACGCCGTCGTCGTCTGCGCCGGATTGGCCGCACCGTCGCGGCGCGAAACCACGCCACCGGGGCAGGTTTCGGCCACTGCCGGCACCAGCTGGCGCAATTCAGTCGCGTCGATCAGCTCTTCGTGGGTGAAGCCGAGCGCATTGAGCTCGGCCACGCGCGCACGGCAGACCGCGAGCTCCTCTTCGTTTTCCGCGACCAGCACCTGGCCGTGGCTCTCGAAGCTGCAATCGTCGTCGAGGAGATCCTTGATCTTCTCCCAGATTCCCATCGAGCGGATCGAGAGCGGAATTTCGGGGATATGCCGGGCGAGCTGACGGACGCCGCCGGCATTGACGCCGGAGGCGTGGCGTCCGGCATAATCCTTCTCGATCAACACCGGCTTCAGGCCGGCGAGGCACAGATGCAACGCGGTAGAGCATCCGTGGATGCCGCCGCCGACGACGATCGCATCCACGCATCTTGTCATCCGCGCACCACCGCCTTGACGTCAGCCTCGCTCTTCGGAACGGCGGCGAGCTCAGCGAGCGTGATTGGCTTGACCGGCGCGCGCAGCCGGTAATAGCCGATCTCCTGCGGGCTCTTGCCGCGCGCTTGCGCCATCAGCTCGGTGACGGTGAGTCCACAGAGACGGCCCTGGCACGGCCCCATGCCGGTGCGGCGATAGGCCTTGAGCTGGTTCGGCCCGGTCGCGCCGATCGCGACAGAGTCGAGAACGTCCTTTGCCGTCACCTCCTCGCAGCGGCAGACGATGGTGTCGCCCGAGGGAATCCGGAACTGCGGCGCCGGGCGGAACAGCGTGTCGAGGAAGACGCGGCCGCGCTCGGCCTTGGCGAGATCGGCGCGCAGTGTCGCCATCGCGGGCAGCTTTGCTGCAGCCGCGGGCGCCAGCGCTTCCACCGCTGCACGCGCCGCGATGCGGCCGCGCACCACGGCGGCATTGGCGCCGCCGATGCCGGCACCATCGCCGGCGATCGCAATGCCGGCGACCGACGAACTACCGCCGGCATCTAGCACCGGCGACCAGCACAGTTGCAGATCATCCCAGCGATGCTCGACGCCGGCCGACATGGCGAGATTGACGTTGGGCACGACGCCCTGATGCAGCAGCAGCAGGTCAGCAGGAATGGTCTCACGCCTGCTGCCGGCGACATAGCTGACGCTGGCGAGCTGGCCGTCGCCGGCCGCCGAGAGCTCCGTGACGCCGGAGACGACCTGCACCTTGGCCTTCACCTCGCGCATCATAGCGAGGCCCTTGGCGAAATAGGGCGAGGTCAGGAAGGCGAAGGCGTGCGGCAGCGCCGCGAAGTAGTTGCCGCGCTCGGTGGTGTCAAGGATGCGGTCGATGCGACCGCCGAGGCGCAGGATCTGCGCGGCGAGCAGCCAGAGCAGCGGCCCCTGCCCCGCGATCACCGTGCGGCCATCAGGAACCAGCGCCGATGATTTCAGCATCGTCTGCGCCGCGCCGGCGGTCATCACGCCCGGCAGCGTCCAGCCAGGAATCGGAAACGGCCGTTCCAGTGCGCCGGTCGCGAGGATCACGCGCTTCGCCTTGACGAAAGCGGACGCGCCGCCGACCGAGACGGCGATCTCGAGGTTGCGGTCGAGGCTCCAGACCGTGGCACGGTGAATGACTTCAGCGTTGCTGGCGCGCAAAGCCTGCACGAGATCGGCACCGAGCCAATAATCGGCGCCGAGCTGATTGCGATCGGTCACCGGCGTCGAAGAGATCGCGCGAAACACCTGACCGCCCGGGCCGACATTCTCGTCGAGCAGCAGCGTCGACAAGCCGGCTTCGGCGGAGGTCGCAGCAGCGGCAAGGCCCGCGGGTCCCGCGCCGATCACCACAACGTCATAGTCTTCGCGCTTGGGAGCCACAGTCATTTCCCGATCTCCCGCTTGCCCTTCTGAATCTCGACCTGCATGCCCTCGGCGACAGGCACGAGGCAGCCCTGGCGGTTGCCGACGCCGTCGATGGTGACGAGGCAGTCGAAGCACACGCCCATCATGCAATAGGGCAGACGCGGCGCGCCGCTCACCGCGGTGGAACGGCGCGCGTCAACGCCGGAGGCCAGCAGCGCGGCCGAGACGGTGTCACCCTGGCGCGCCGCCACGGCAACGCCGTCGACGAAGATCTCGACCTGCGGTCGCTTGTCCTGTTCGGATCTCTTAAACATGGGATGCCTCTTGGCTCCTTGATATCTCTAGTAGCCGCTGTTGTTCGCCGTGCCCGCGCCACCAAAGCGGCTGGCCGAGAACGCGCCGACCAGCTCCGGCTCGAGCGCGCCAGCCGCAACCATGCGCGCGATCTCGAAGGCGTGGTTGGAGGCCAGCGTCACGCCGGAATGGCAGCAGGCGACGAAAGCGCCGGGATGCGTCTCCGACTGGTCGTAGATCGGAAAGCCGTCCTGCGGCATCACGCGGATGCCGGCCCAGCTCCTGACGACGTTGAGCCGCGACAAATGCGGGAACATGCGCTGGGCGCGATCGGTCATCACGGCGCTGATCGAATGTTTCAGCGCACGATCATCCAGTTCGTCTTCCTTGCTGTCGCCGATCATCACCGTGCCCTCGTCGGTCTGGCGGATCGTGGTCAGGGGATGCGGCAGGAACGGCATGGTGCGCTCGGTCACCACGATCTGGCCGCGGGTCGGGCCCATCGGCGCGTAGAGGCCGACCATGGGCGCCAGCGTCTGGTTGGCATTGCCGGCGGCGAGCACGATCTTGGCCGCGCGCAGCTCGCCCTTCGGCGTGGTCAGGCGGAATTCGCCGCCGCTCTTGCTGATCGCCGAGACCGGACGCTCGGGAAGATAATCGATGCCGAACGCCCTGAAGCCGGTGTGGAAGGCGCGGAACGTGCGCAGCGAATTGACGTGGCCGTCGAGCGGGCAATAGCTGCCGCCGGAGACCTCCGGCCCGATCAGCGGCAGCGACTTCTTCACCTCGGATGCGGAGAGCATCTCCATCTTGTAGTCGGCTGCACCGGTCTGATTGTGCATGCGCTTGACCAGCTCGGTACGCTGGCCGAACTCGTCCTCGCCGAGCGTGAGATGAAAGCCGCCATTCTGCTGAAGCGAGACATCGAGCCCGGTCTGCTGCTTCAACTCGGAAGCAAGCTGGCCCCACGCCTGCGACGCCTGCACCGTCCACACCGTATAGGCGGGCATGCCGAGCCCCTTGCTCTGCACCCACACCAGCGCGAAGTTCGCGCGCGAGGCGCGCTTGGTGATGTCGCCTTCGTCGAGCACGGCAACGGACTTGCCAAGCCGGCCGAGGCCCCAGGCAATCGCGGAGCCGAGCAACCCGCCGCCGACGACGGCGACGTCGTAATCAGATTTTTGTTTAGACGCGTTTTCTTTACGCGAACCGGCGTCCACTTCGCTCGAAAACGCTTTAGACATAAGTTCTCCTATCGCCCCGTATCGCCGCCCTTGCCGGCGAGCACGCGGTCGAGCCCGTAGAAGCGGTCGAGCAGAATGAGGGCGGTCATGGTCACAGCGATCACGCAGGCCGAGACCGACGTCACCAGCGGATCGATGTTGTCCTGGATATAAAGGAACATGCGCACCGGCAACGTCTCGGTGCCGGGTGCCGCGAGGAAGACGGTCATGGTGAGATCGTCGAAGGACTGGATGAAGGCGAGCGCCCAGCCGCTGATGACGCCGGGCAGGATCAGCGGCAAGGTCACGCGGCGGAACAGCGTCCAGCCGCCGGCGCCGAGCGAGACCGCCGCGATCTCGACCGTGCGGTCCATGCCTGTCGCTGCCGCAAGCGTCAGCCGCAGCGCGAACGGGAACACGATGATGACATGCGCGATGATCAGCGCGGCAAAACTGCCGCCCAGGCCGGCCGAGGTGAAGAAGCGCAGGAAGGCGATGCCGAGCACGACATGCGGGATCATCAGCGGCGAAAGGAACAGCGCGGCCAGCGCATCGCGGCCGCGGAATCGATAGCGCGCGATCGCCAGCGCCGCCGGCACCGCGAACAGGAGCGCCACGAAGGATGACAGCGCGCCGAGGCCAAGGCTGACCCAGAAGGCGTGGATGAATTCGGGGTAGTTCGCGATGGTCCTGAACCAGCGCAGCGAAAAGCCGTTGGTCGGCAGTGACAGGAAGCCCTCGGGCGTAAAGGCGACGAGACAGACCACCGCGATCGGCGCCACCATGACGATGACGAAGAAGGTATGGAAGATCAGCGCCAGCGGGCCGTTCCGTCTCATCGGAACACCTCGGCGTAGCGCCGCTCGATCAGCGCATTGCTGCCGACGACGATCAGCACCAGCGCGACCAGCAGCAGCGTGGCGACGGCTGCGCCGAGCGGCCAGTTCAGCGTGTTGAGGAACTCGTCATAGGCGAGCGTCGCGGCAACCTTGAGCCGGCGGCCGCCAATGATCGCGGGCGTGGCAAACGCGCTGGCCGAGAGCGAAAACACGATGATCGCACCCGACAGCACGCCCGGCATGATCTGCGGCATGATGATGCGGCGAATGATGGTGGCGGGGCCGGCGCCGAGCGACATCGCGGCATTCTCGATCTGCGGATCGAGCCGCTGCAGCGCGGCCCACACCGAGAGCACCATGAACGGCATCATCACATGCGCGAGGGCGATGACCATGCCGGTCTCGGTGAACATGAAGGGAATGGGGAAACGAATTACGCCTGCCGACATCAGGAGCTTGTTGACGAGGCCGTTGTTGCCGCCGAACAGCAGCGCCCAGCCGAGCGTGCGCGCCACCACGGAGATCAGAAGCGGCCCGAGAATGACCAGCAGGAAGAAGCTTTTCCAGCGCCCGCTCATGCGGTTGAGGATGTAGGCTTCGGGCGCCCCGAGCAGCGCGGTGAGCAGCGTGGTCAGGATCGCGATGCGAAAGGTCCGCCAGAACATCTCGGCGTAATAGGGATCGGTCGCGATCTCATGCCAGTTCTTGAGGATGAAGACCGGCTCGATGCCCTTGTACTGGCCCCAATCGTGGAACGACAGCATCACCGTCATCGCCAGCGGAATCAGCAAGACGCCGACGAACAGCATCAAGGCGGGCGCCGTCAGCGCCCACGGCGCACGCGCGCTGCGCTCCTCGGCGACCGCGCTCATGCGACGGCCCTCGCGCGCACGCTCATGTCCTCCGGACGCCAGGCGAGGCGAACCGCGTCGCCCTCAGCCGGCTGCGCCTTGCCGTCATTCTGGCGGATCACGATCGCCGGACCGCATTCGCTGTCGCACTGGAACAGCCAGTGATTGCCCTGGAAGATGCGGGTGACGATTTTTGCGCTGAGGCCGGTATCGCCAAAGCCGATTCGTTCGGGGCGAACGCTGACGGTCACGGGACCGCCGAGCCCGGCCGGCGCCGGCGCGCGCCAGGAGCCCGCCACCAACTGCGTCGGCGAGACGGTCCGATCGATCGTTCCGGCAAAGTCATTGGTCTTGCCCAGGAACTGCGAGACGAAGGCCGAGGCCGGTCGCTCGTAAGTCTCCTGCGGCGTGCCGATCTGCTCGATCTTGCCCTGGCTCATCACCACGATGCGATCCGACAGCGACATCGCCTCGTTCTGGTCGTGGGTCACGAGGATCGTTGTGGTGCCGATGGTGCGCTGGATCTGGCGCAGCTCGATCTGCATCTCCTCGCGCAACTTGGCGTCAAGGTTCGACAGCGGCTCGTCGAGCAGCAGCACGCTCGGCTTGATCACCAGCGCACGGGCGAGTGCCACTCGTTGCTGCTGGCCGCCGGACATGCGGCGGGGATGACGATCCTCGAAGCCGGCGAGGCCGACCATCGCCAGCGCGGCACGGACGCGCTCGGCTCTTTCAGTGCGCGGCACGTTGCGCATCTCGAGACCGAAGGCGACGTTCTCCGCCGCCGTCATGTGCGGAAACAGCGCGTAGCTCTGGAACACGATGCCGAGGCCGCGCTTGGCCGGATGGATCGCGGTCAGGTCCTTGCCCTCGAGGCGGATCGCGCCGCGGGTGGGATCGAGGAAACCCGCGATCATCTGCAACGTTGTGGTCTTGCCGCAGCCGGACGGGCCGAGGAAGGAGATGAACTCCCCCTTCCCCACCGAGAGACTGAAGTCATCGACCACAGTCTGCGCACCGAACTGTTTTGCGACCCGATCGAGCTCGAGATAGGCCATATCGCTGTCTCCGCCGCGAACGATCAGCGTTCGACCTCGCGATTCCAGCGCTTGGTCCACTCCTCGCGTTTCTCGTTGATGACGGTCCAGTCCGGATTATAGAGCTTGGCCGCACGCTCGCCGATCGGCGCCATCTTGCCGAGCTCGGGCGGGATCACCAGCGATTTCAGCACCGGGCCGTAGCCGTAATCCTTCAGCATCACGAGCTGGATCTTGGGGTCGAGCAGCATCTTGACGAAGCTTGACGCCAGCGGCGAAGCGTTCGGCTTGGTGATCGGACAGGCCGTGGTCAGCAGCGTCGCGGCGCCTTCCTTGGGATAGATGAAGTCGACGGGGAAGCCGGTATTGGCAAAGCTCTGCACGCGGCCAGTGCCCCACACTGCGATCACGGCCTGGCCGGACTGGAACAGCTCGGTCATCTTGCCCGGCGACGGCTCGTAAGCGAGCACGTTCGGATTGATCTGTTCCTTGAAGATCTTGAAGCCGGAATCGACATTGGTCTCGCCGCCGCCGTTCATCTTCGACAGCATCACCAGCGCTTCGAGACCGTAGGTGTTGTTGATCGGCGGGATCACCAGCTGTTTTGCGTATTTCGTGTCCTTCAGGTCATTCCACGAGGTCGGCGGCGCCCAGCCTTTCTCCTTGAACACCTTGGTGTTGTACATTAGGCCGGTCGCGACGATGCCGATCGCAACCGCGCGATCGTCCTTGAAGCGCGCGGTGTCGTAGAGATCGGCCGGCAGGCCCTCGAGCTTGCCGCAGAAGCCGAGCTGGATCGCCTGGTACATCGGGCCGTCATCGACGATGGCGACGTCGATCTGCTGATTGCCCTTCTGCGCCTGGAGCTTGGCCAGCGTGTCGGTGGAGTTGCCGGCGACGTATTCGACCTTGACGCCGTTCTCCTTCTCGAAGGCGGGGATCACCTCGTCGCGGATCGTCTTCTCGAACGAGCCGCCATAGCCGGCGACGTAGAGCGTCTTTTGCTGGGCCGAAACGGCCGACGGGACGGCAATGAGCGCTGCGATGCTGACCGCGGTCAGAAGGCGAAAAGTCTTCATGTGGACCGATCTCCATACCGGAATGAGGTGACGTGCCGACGAGTCTCGCTGGCTGAAGCCTCTTCCGCATTTCCTTCCGCGCAATCCCGTCTCCAAACAGGGCTCCGGCGCCCGTACGGCGGGTTTTGGCGCGATCTGGAGGCTTGAACCCCTCCAATCTGCCGAAAAAGCGGGCTGTCTCCAGTCCTGATGAAAAAGATCGCAACCTATACTTCCATCGTCCAATGAATAATGGCAACCTCTGTATGTCTAAATGTTATGTATGGATTTGGAATGGCGCGGATCAATTCGCGGCAGGTGGAGGCCTTCCGCGCGACAATGTTGACCGGCAGCGTCACCGAGGCCGCGAAGCTGATGGTGGTGACGCAGCCCGCTGTCAGCCGGTTGCTGCGCGACTTCCAGGCGCTTTTGAAGATGGAGTTGTTCGAGCGACGCGGCACCGGCCTCGTGCCGACCGCCGCGGCAATGGCGCTCTATACCGAAGTGGAGCGCTCCTTTGTCGGTCTCGAACGCATCACGGCTGCGGCCGAAGAAATCCGTGGCCGCCGCACCGGCTCGCTGCGCATCGCCGCGCTGCCGGCGCTGGCGAACGGCTACCTGCCGCGGCTTGCCGGACATTTCCTGAAAGAACGGCCCAATCTCAACCTGGCCTTCTTCGGCGTGATCTCGCCGATCGTGGTCGACTGGGTCTTGAACAATCAATGCGACATCGGCTTTGCCGAGGTGCCGATTGCCCATTCCGGCCTGCCGAGCCTGCGCCTGCCGGCGCTGGCGCGCGTCGCGGTAGTGCCGACCGGACATCGCCTCGCCGAGAAAGAAGTGCTGGAGCCGCGCGATTTCGAGGGCGAGACGTTCATCTCGCTGTCGGCGGGATCGTCGAGCCGGCATCTCGTCGACCAGGTGTTTCACCGCAGCGACGTCCGCCGCGTGCTGCGGGTGGAGACGACGCTGTCGGAGATCATGTGCGGGATGGTGTCATCGGGGCTCGGGGTCTCGATCTGCGACCCCTTCACCGCACAGGAATTTGCGACGCGCGGCGTCGTCGTGCGGCGCTTCCTGCCACGCATCGACTTCGAATTCTCAGCCGTCTTCCCAGCACAGCGCAGTCCCTCACCGGTGGCGCTGGACCTGGTCGAGACCATGCGCAAGGCGCTGATGGAGTTCGAAGATCAAAGCGGAATGGCGCGAGGTTAGATCGATGCAAGCCGCGGGCTCGCTCAACCTCTCCCGCTTGCGGGGGAGGTCGGCGCGAAGCGCCGGGTGGGGGCTTTCTCCGCATCGGGAATGTCCCCGGTTGGAGAGAGCCCCCTCCCCTGCCCTCTCCCGCAAGCGGGAGAGTGCACCTTTTTCCTGGCACCAGAGCAACGCTCAACCGTTGAACGCCGCCGGCGGCGGCGGCCTCGTCGTCCGGCCGTTCACGCCGACGACGCACGCGGTCGCCTATATGCTATGGTCGGAGGCCGAGCCGCTGTCGCGCCTGGCCAAGGCCTTTCTCAACGAGGTCCGCAACGAAAGTGCACGGCTGGAGCGTACAGCGTCACACCAGCAATATCAGGCAGAAAGCGACTGAGCTTCGCAACCTTCTGGGGGCACATGGCACGCATCACGATCATCTAAACGGGGCAGGTCCCGCAAGAATATCGGGAGCAGCACGGCTCGTTCCCGGACATGTTCGAACGCATGGTCCGCACCGAGGACCCGACGGTGACCGTGGACGTCGTCAGCATCCCGAATGGCGACGCACTTCCCGATCCCGGCAAGCTCGAGGCCGTGCTGATCACCGGGGCCGCGGCCGGCGTCTATGACGGGCTCGACTGGATCGCGCCGCTGGAGGATTTCGTCCGTACCGCCTACGCCAACAAGACGCCGATGGCCGGAATCTGCTTCGGCCATCAGCTGATCGCGCAGGCGCTCGGCGGCACCGTGCGGAAGTCCGAGAAAGGCTGGGGCATCGGCCGGCACGTCTATCAGGTGCTGCCGGAGAACGGCGTCGTCGATGGCGAGGAGGTCGCAATCGCCGCCTCACATCAGGATCAGGTGATCGAGCCACCCAACGACGCGCTCACGATCCTCTCGTCCGACTTCACCCCGCATGCCGGGCTACTCTACGCCAACGGCGCCACGCTGACCGTGCAGCCGCATCCGGAGTTCGACGTGGAGTTTGCGCAAGTGTGCTGCGATCTCCGCGACGGCAAGGCACCGGACGATGTCGTGGCGACGGCAAGAGCGTCGCTGGCGGAGCCGATGGACAACGCGAAGCTGGGTGGGGCGATCACGAGGTTCTTGGCGAGGCGATGACTTCACCTCGCCCCGCTTGCGGGGAGAGGGGGAAGAAGTGCACTTCAGAACGGATCCGTTCCCAATCCCGGCACATCCGCCGGACGCGGCCCGGGGGCGGCCCAATGAAAGCGGCGGTCCTTCTCCGCAATCGCGATATCGTTGATCGACGCCTCGCGCCGCTTCATCAAGCCGTGCTCGTCGAACTCCCACTGCTCGTTGCCGTAGGAGCGATACCACTGGCCGCTCGCGTCGTGCCATTCGTACTGGAAGCGCACGGCGATGCGGTTCTCGTCGAAGGCCCAGAGGTCCTTGATCAGGCGGTAGTCCTGCTCCTTCTCCCATTTGCGGGTGAGGAACGCGACGATGGCCTCGCGGCCCTGCAAGACCTCTGAGCGATTGCGCCAGCGGCTGTCCTCGGTATAGGCGAGCGAGACCCGCACCGGGTCGCGTGAATTCCAGGCGTCCTCGGCCATGCGGGCCTTTTGCGCGGCGGTCTCACGGGTGAAGGGCGGAAGCGGCGGGCGCGACATGATGGCCTCATCGGTTGGTCGGGGCCGCAATCTATCGCCGCAAATTGTGGAGTCGATAGGCCATCACAAATCGGGCGATCACTTATCGGGCGATCACGAAATCAAATCGGCTTTCATCAACGCGCGAATCGATTTCGGGATCGGCTGGGCGCGGCCGCCGCTGATGAAGGCGACGCGGACCTCGGCCTTCACCAGAACCTCCTGGCCGCGACGCACTTCCTGCGCCAGCATGATCGAGGCGCCCTTCACCGCAACCGGCCAGGTCACGACGTCGAGCACGTCGTCCATCCGCGCCGGCTTGAGGAAATCCAGATGCATCGAGCGGACCACGAAGGCAAAGCCCGCACCTTCGGTTTCCACCTGATCGAACAGCGCCTGCTGCTCGGCGCCCATCAGCCGGAGGTGATTGGTACGGCCGCGCTCCATGTAGCGCAGATAATTGGCGTGATAGACGATGCCGGAGAAATCCGTGTCCTCGTAATAGACGCGGACCTGCATGTGGTGGCGGCCGTCGCGGATCTCGCCATCGAGATGGGCAGTCATTTCGGCTTATCGATTTTCTGTTTGCGAGCTTCCTCAAGAAACTCTTTCAAGTTCCAGGACACAACGCGCCCCGCCGCCACGTCCGCCATTCCTTCATCAATGGCGGATCTCAGCGCGCGCAGCCTCTCGATATTTTCGACACGTGGCTCCATCGAGCAATGCTAACAGCTTGAACCGCTGCTGCACAGTCCGAGGCAGTGCACTACACCACCGCCGGTGTCCTTCCCAGCGTCACCTCGACGATCTCGGGCGGCACGCCGACGCGGATCGGCATGATGCTGCAACCGAGGCCACCGGAGACAATGAGGTCGCATTTCAGCCGGAAGTGGCCATAGGCGAGGCGCAGGCCGTTCTTGGGCGAAACTGCCGGCGACCAGCCGAGCAGGCGAACCTGGCCGCCATGGGTATGGCCGGACAGTTGCAGCGCGACGCGCCCGGGTACGAGCGGCGCGATGTTGGGCTCGTGCGCGAGCAGGATGACCGGCGCATCATCGGTGATCTTGGCGAGCGTGGCGCTCAGATCGTCGGCGCCGAAGCGACCTATGCTGCGGAAGCGCCGCGCCGGCAGGAAGGCCAGCTGATCGCCGAGACCGGCGAGCCAGAACGGGCGGCCGTCCTTGGTGAGCCGCACGACGTCGTTCTCGTAAACGGGGATGCCGGCTGCCTCCAGCGCACGATGGGCGATGGTCGGCCCGTGCCCTGCCTGCTGCACCGTCCTGTCGTCCCAATAATCGTGGTTGCCCATCACGGCATGGACGCCAAGCGGCGCCTTCAGGCCTGCCAGCACCCTTGCCCATTCGCGCGACGGAATGGTGCGCGAGACCTGGTGAATGCCGGCGACATAGTCGCCGAGCAGCACGATGAGATCGGCCTTCAGCGCATTGGTACGGTCGACGATCGACTCGATCCGCTCCAGCGACATCCAGGGATCGCAGGCATGAATGTCGGCGATGGCGGCGATCTTCAGCGGAAAATCCGCCGGCCATTGCCGCGGCGTCGGATGATAGCGGGTGACGCGAAGGCGCAGCACCGGTTCGATGCCGACGCCATAGGCGGCGGTCGAGACACCGAGGGCGGACAGGCCGCCGATGGAACGGAGGAGGTGACGGCGCGTGATCATGGAAACCCGATCGTAATGCGCCTTGTTGATGCGGTCCGATTGGAGCGGAATTGGGGTGTGTTCGTGCAGACCGTCTGCACGAGATTACAGGAAATTCATGATAGACGGAGCGCGCTGCCTTTGCGCAGATCAGTCGTCGCTCTCGTCCGTCCCGAACAGGCCGAACTGGGTGGCCGCATCGCGCGAGGGCTCGGCGATGCCGAGATGGCGGAAGGCGTGCGAGGTGAGCAGACGGCCGCGCGGGGTGCGCTGGAGATAGCCGCACTGGATCAGATAGGGCTCGATGATGTCCTCGATCGCATCGCGCGGCTCGGACAACGCGGCGGCCATGGTCTCGACCCCGACCGGGCCGCCGCCATAGTTCATCGCGATGGTCGTGAGGTAGCGGCGATCCATCGCGTCGAGGCCCGCAGCGTCGACCTCGAGCGCGCTCAGCGCGTGGTCGGCAATCTTGCGATCGATCTTGTCGGCATCGGCCGCCGAGGCGAAATCGCGCACGCGGCGGAGCAGGCGGCCGGCGATGCGCGGCGTGCCGCGGGCGCGGCGCGCGATCTCGTTGGCGCCGTCGGCGCTCATGCCGACATTGAGCACGCGCGCGCCGCGGGTGACGATGCTCTCCAGCTCCTCGATCGTGTAGAAATTGAGCCGGACCGGAATGCCGAAACGGTCGCGCAAGGGATTGGTGAGGAGGCCGGCACGCGTGGTGGCGCCGACGAGGGTGAACTTCGACAGCTCGATCTTCACCGAGCGCGCCGCCGGACCCTCGCCGATGATGAGGTCGAGCTGAAAATCCTCCATCGCGGGATAGAGCACCTCTTCCACCGCCGGGCTGAGGCGATGGATCTCGTCGATGAAGAGCACGTCGCGCTCTTCGAGATTGGTCAGCAGCGCGGCGAGATCGCCAGCCTTGGCGATGACGGGACCCGACGTCGCACGAAAGCCGACGCCGAGCTCCTTGGCCACGATCTGCGCCAGCGTGGTCTTGCCGAGGCCGGGCGGGCCGACGAACAGCACGTGGTCCAGCGCCTCGCCACGCTTGCGCGCCGCCTCGATGAAGATCGAGAGATTCTTGCGCGCCTGCTGCTGGCCGACGAAATCGGACAGCGATTGCGGGCGCAGCGCGGTGTCGCCGACATCATCGCTGCGGCGCTCGGGGGAGATCATGCGGGGGGGAGTGTTCATGCTCGCACTCTGTAGGCCATTCTGCCCACGAAGAGGGACAACTGAACGCAGACAAACAAGAGCACGCTTTGTACCAGTAGCTCAGGCAACATGTACTGATCAATCCGCCTGATAAATAACAAAGCGAGAACGAGATACGAAGCCGGAGCGACGAGCAAGACGTTCCACCAAGTTATGTTGCCCCGAAATCGGATGATCGCAGCGACAAGAGCACCGGCGATCAGGGCCGGCAAAGACCACATTTTGAAACCAAGGAGCGCAACACCAGCCGCATCACGCGAGATCGAGAAGCACCGGATGACCCGACTCAGCAGGCATCCCGACGCCGAGAACGCAATCGTGGCAAGAATTCCGATCAGCAGGGTCCCGGCGAAAACAACACCAAAAAAATGTGCCACACGCCGCATGTTTGGCGGCTTTGGATTCCCGTCGCGATCGAGGCCTTGATCGGAACTCACTTCGCCAATTCCTTCAGGCCGAGGCGAATGAGCTGCGCCGTCTCGGCGTTCTCACCCGCGCTGCGCGATGCGGATGCAATGGCGGCGGCCGCTTGCGGCTGACCATAGCCGAGATTGACCAGCGCAGAGATCGCGTCCGCGACGGGCCGCGGCGCGCGCTGGTCGTCGACGGCGCCGGCGAGATGGACCACGGCGGGATCGACATTGGCGAAGGCCGGCGCCTTGTCCTTTAATTCGGTGACGATGCGCTCGGCGACCTTGGGGCCGACCCCGGGCGTGCGCGCCACCGCGGCCTTGTCGCGCAGCGCGATGGCGTTGGCGAGATCGGACGGCGCCAGCGTGCCAAGCACGGCGAGCGCGACTTTTGCGCCGACGCCCTGCACGGTCTGGAGCAGGCGAAACCATTCGCGCTCCTGGTCGGTGCGGAAGCCGAACAGTTTTATTTGATCTTCGCGGACATAGGTCTCGATCGACAGCACGGCCGCCTCGCCGGGCGACGGCAGATGCTGCAGCGTGCGGGCCGAGCAGTGCACCTGATAGCCGACGCCGCCGACGTCGAGGAGCACATAATCCTCGCCGTAGGAATCGATCAGGCCCTTGAGCTTGCCGATCATCGCTGCGCACCCACTGCTTGAAGGACGCGCGGCAATATCGGTGCGTTCCCTCCCCCCTTGTGGGGGAGGGTCAGGGAGGGGGGTGCCACACGGGGATTCTCTCGAGGGCGCGAGGACGGCGTGCCCGGCTCGTCAACGACGGCAACACCGTCGCTGCGGCTACCCCCCTCCCCAGCCCTCCCCCACAAGGGGGGAGGGAGCTGTTCGAGTGTGCAGCTCATAACCCCGCCACCTTCAGCCTGAGCGCGGTGCTTTGGCGGTGATGGGCGTGGGTGATAGCGATGGCGAGCGCGTCGGCGGCGTCGGCTGATGGCGGATCGGCCTTGGGCAGAAGAATCTTCAGCATCATCGCGATCTGGGCCTTCTCGGCGTGACCGGCGCCGACCACCGTCTTCTTCACCTGGTTCGGCGCGTATTCGGCGACCGAGATACCGAACATCGCGGGCGCCAGCATGGCGACGCCGCGGGCCTGACCGAGCTTCAGCGTCGCGACGCCGTCCTTGTTGACGAAGGTCTGCTCGACCGCGGCTTCCATCGGCTGATGGTTCGAGAGCACGGCCGCGAGCCCTTCATGGATCGCCAGCAGCCGGCTCGACAGCGGCAGGTCGTTCGGCGGTTCCACCGAGCCGCAGGCCACATAGATGAGACGATTGCCCTCAGCCTCGATCACGCCCCAGCCGGTACGGCGCAAGCCGGGGTCGATGCCGATGATGCGAACGGGGCCACGAATCGGGAGCGCAGTCATGGGCCAGTGATAGCGGCTGGCCGCCAGGAGCGAAACAGAAACAGAACGGAAGTAACAGGGGAAGTGGCGGTCTCGCGCCCCGGGCGCGACGCAGCGCAAAGCGGTGCGGCGCTGAACCGGGGCCTAGTTGTCGCCGATCCCCAGAGAACGATGGGTCCCGGCTCTGCGCAGCAGCGTTTCACGCTGCAGCGCGTCCGGGACACGGTGGACTTCACCCGCCCATCTTCGCGACCAGCGCGTCCGACACCTCGAAATTGGCGTAGACGTGCTGGACGTCGTCGTGCTCGTTCAGCAAATCCATCAGCTTGAGCAGCTTCTCGCCGGTCTCGTCGTCGACCGCGACCGTATTCTGCGGCTTCCAGATCAGCGCGGCCTTGCGCGGCTCGCCGAACTTGGCTTCCAGCGCCTTGGCGACGTCGCGATAGCCCTCGGTCGAGGCGTAGATCTCGTGGCCGGCTTCGCCGGAGACGACATCGTCGGCGCCGGCCTCGATCGCGGCATCGAGCACAGCATCGTCATCGGCGACGCTGCGGTCGTATTCGATGATGCCGGTGCGGTCGAACATGAAGGACACCGAGCCGGTTTCGCCGAGATTGCCGCCCGATTTGGTGAAGAAGGAGCGGATGTCGGAGGCGGCGCGGTTGCGGTTGTCGGTCAGCGCCTCGACGATGACGGCGACGCCGCCGGGGCCATAGCCCTCGTAGCGGATCTCGTCATAGTTCTCGCCCTCATTGCCGAGCGCCTTCTTGACGGCGCGCTCGATATTGTCCTTCGGCATGTTCTCCTGACGCGCCGCGATGATGGCGGCGCGCAGGCGGGGGTTCATGTTGGGGTCGGGCGTGCCCAGCTTGGCCGCGACGGTGATTTCCCGCGCCAGCTTGCCGAACAGCTTCGACTTCTGGGCATCCTGCCGCCCCTTGCGGTGCATGATGTTCTTGAATTGGGAATGTCCGGCCATGCGTGGTCTCTCGGGATCTCTTGGAATCGTACGCCAATGAGGGTGGGAAACGCGGCCTTATAGGCCGCCAACCCACCGGAATGAAAGGGTCTCGGATACTTTAAGGTAACACCGTACGGGCCCCTGCCTAGAGGTGATGCATCGTTAACCCTGACTTCATTCCAGCCTGCGAAAATAACCTCCGACCGTCCCCCGACAAGAGAGACCTGATGGCATTCGGACTATTTCGGAAGCGTCTGCCGGATGTGGCCGCGCCGGTGGCAGCCGCAGAGGCCTCGCCGCCGGTGACCCAGTCCGAGCCCGCCCCGGCCGAAGCTGATTCGGCGCGGGAGATCCTGGAATTGCTGGAACTCGAGCTCGGCGCGATGATCCGCCAGCTCGAGCGCGCCGCCAATTCGGTGGCGGGCGGCGCCGAAGCGACCGCATCGACGCTTGCCGCCATCCGCGACCGCACCGACGCCCTGACCGGCCGGACCAATGCCGCGCAATCGACCGCCTCGACCTTCGCCCATGCCGCCGACAAGTTCACCCAGTCCGCCCACGGAATCGGCGCGCAGGTCCGCGAGGCCGGCAAGCTCGCCGACGAGGCCAGCGCCGCGGCGCAGGAAGCCCGCGCCAATGTCGATCGCTTGCGCGAATCCTCCGCCGCGATCGGCAATGTCGTCAATCTGATCGCGCAGATTGCGCGGCAGACGACGCTGCTCGCGCTCAACTCGACGATCGAGGCCGCGCGCGCGGGCGCTGCGGGAAAAGGCTTTGCGGTCGTCGCCACCGAGGTCAAGGCCCTCGCGGTGCAGACCCAAGGCGCGACGGAAGAGATCACCAAGAAGATCGACGCGCTGCAGCGCGATGCCGCCGGCTCCGCCGATGCCGTGCACCGCATCTCGCAGGCGATCGAGGCGATCCGCCCGGTCTTCGAGACGGTCAACGGCGCGGTCGCCGAACAGAACGCCACCACCAGCGAAGTCTCCGGCAACGCCGCCAGCGCCTCGGAGTTCATCGTCTCGGTCGGCGAGAGCGCAGCCGAGATCGATGCCGCGACCAAAGCCGCCGAGAGCCATGGCGAGAGCGTCGCCAGTGCCGGCAAGGCCGTCACCACCTTCGCACAGAAGCTGAAATCGCGCTGCGCCGTGCTGCTCCGCCAGAGCGAGCACGACGACCGCCGCAAGACCGAACGGCTGCCCTGCCACCTCAAATTCGAGAGCGCGCGCGGCGTGATGCCGGTCTATGAAATCTCGATGGACGGCGTGCTGATCGGCGGTGCGGATGCAGGCCGGCTTGCACCGCAAGCGATCATCGAAGGCACCCTCGAAGCCGTCGGCGCCTGCCGCCTGCGCGTGGTCGAGCAATCCAAGGCCGGAGCCCGTGCGCAATTCGCCAGCCCCAATGCCGAGCTCCGCGAGAGGATCGAGGACAGGCTCTGGTCGATCCACGAAGAGAACACGGAGTTCGTCACCCGCGCCATGGAAGCGGGCAACGCGCTGACCCAGATCTTCGAGCAGGCCGTTACCCGCGGCGAAGTTGGGATCGACGACCTGTTCGACACCGACTACGCCGAAATCGCCGGAACCAATCCGCAGCAATACCGCACGAAATATCTCGACTGGGCCGACCGCGCGCTGCCGCCGTTCCAGGAGGTCTTTCTGGCCAAGGACCAGCGCATGGCGTTCTGCGCCATGGTCGACCGCAACGGCTTCCTGCCGGTGCACAACAAGATCTATTCGCACCCGCAGCGGCCGGGCGACGTCGCCTGGAACACAGCCAATAGTCGCAACCGCAGGATATTCAACGATCCGGCGGGGTTGGCGGCCGCACGCAACCTGCGCTCGTACCTGGTGCAGAGCTATGCGCGCGACATGGGCAATGGGAATACGGTGATGATGCGCGAGATCGACGTTCCGATCCGCGTGCAGGGCCGACACTGGGGCGGATTTCGCACGGCCTACAAGCTCTAGTGCACGCTCAGGCAAGACGCCGCGCGCGAATCATCCTCTAAAGTCGAAATTGGAATGGGAATGCCGCGGTGAGCCGATGAACGGCTCCGCCTGGAGAAAGCAGGTAAATGTCCTTCGCACAACTTGCAGTATTGGACACCGGATCCAACCGGACGCTCGCTGAACGGCTGATCGACCAGCTTGCCGACCGCATCGGCGGCCTCGGCGTGGAACTCGCCGATATTGCCGGCAACGTCCAGGAAGTCGCAAACCGCGTCGCAAACCAGTCGGAACGGTTCCACCATCTCCAGAAGACCGCCGAGACGATGGTCTCGGCCAACCACGACATCGCCAATGCATCGCAGGCCGTGCAAACCACCACGTCCGCGGCGGTTGGCGAGATCGCGCAATCGCGCAGCGCCGTCGACACCGCGGTCAACCACATCTCCGAGCTCGTCGCGGCGGTGGAGCGCATCGAGGCCCGCCTCAGCGCCGTCGGCTCGGCGCTGGCGCAGGTCGCGAAAGTCTCGGGCTCGATCGAAGCGATCGCGAAGCAGACCAATCTGCTCGCGCTGAACGCAACCATCGAAGCCGCCCGGGCCGGCAATGCCGGCCGCGGCTTCGCGGTGGTCGCAAGCGAGGTGAAGAACCTCGCGGAAGCCACCCGCCAGGCCACGCATCAGATCTCCGACACCGTGCGCGATCTCGACGGCCAGATCGAAGGCCTGATCGGCGAGAGCAGCGACGCCTCGCAGCGCGCCAAGACCGCAGGCGAAGGCGCCCAGCAGATCTCCGGCATCATCTCGCGGGTCCAGCAGGGCTTCGCCTCCGTGGAGGCGGAGATCGGCAGCGTCACGCGCGCGGCAACCTCCAATCTCGGACATTGCGACACCGTCATCAGCGAGCTGAACGAACTCGCCAAGGGCGTCGACCTCTCCTCGCGAGATCTCAAGAGCGCCGATCAGCGCGTGACAAAGCTGCTCGACACCTCCGAAGGCCTGATCGCACTCATCGCCGACAGCGGCGTGGAGACATCCGACGCGCCGCTGATCCGTGTCGTCGTCGAGACCGCGAAGCGGATCTCGACCGAATTCGAGGCCGCGATCGATCGCGGCGACATCACGCTCGACCAGCTCATGGACGAGACCTATCGCGAAATTCCCGGCTCCGATCCAAAGCAGTACCTCACCAAATACGTCGATTTCACCGACCGCGTGCTGCCCGCGATCCAGGATCCGATCCAGAAATCCGATCCCCGCATCGTGTTCTGCGTCGCCTGGGCCAAGGGCGGCTATCTGCCGACCCACAACCCCAACTATCGCCTGCCGCAAGGCAAGGACCCGGTCTGGAACAACGCCAATTGCCGCAACCGCCGCCTGTTCAACGATCGCACGGTGCAGAAGGTCGCGGCGAACACCAAGCCGTTCCTGCTCCAGACCTACCGCCGCGACATGGGCGGCGGACAGTTCGTGCTGATGAAGGACCTGTCCTCGCCGATCGTGGTCCGCGGCAAGCACTGGGGCGCCTTCCGGATGGGTTTTCGGCAGAGCTGACGGCCGCTGCTACGGCGTTGCGGCGTCCCTGAAATAAAAAAGCTCGAAAACAACCCCATGCACAGTAGCCGGGGTGTACGGAATCAATGGCTTGGAGCGGGATGAAGAAACTCATCTAGCGCCCCTACGGAGGTGCGTTCCCTCCCCCTTGCGGGGGAGGGCTAGGGAGAGGGGTAGCCCAGCAAAAGGTGCCCGTTGTGATGACGCACCGAGGGCGGATGCGCGACGGAAAGAGTCCCCGTGTGGCACCCCCCTCCCTGCCCCTCCCCCGCAAGGGGGGAGGGAACGGAGAGAGTTGTGCCGTCGGCCTAACTCGATCCGACTTCAGCTCATCGCACTTTACGCGTCTGATGAATTCGTTGCTCCGTCGGGCAAAACAGGAGCATGATGTCATCATCGCGCAGGTCAGCTATCCTACCGCTAGCCGTTGCTCCCGTGCCGGTGCTTGCCGCCACCGCCCGACTTTCCCAATCGCACGACTTTCGTCATCGCATGATTTTACGGATTCGCACGGCGATCTGCGGCGATCGATAACGCGCGCGCCGAAAATGCGTCAAAACATGACGATTATCATATCAATTAGCCCAAAACGCTTGCTGCGAGCGCCGCACAAATTCGTGAACGTCATGGGCTGACGCGTCAACAGCGCAAATATGCATTGCCGGAGATTGCGAGGCTTCACCGTTTCGTATCGGTATGATCATTGTCGCGCGCGAATTCGCTGACTAGATCGACGCAAGCGATCGAGCGAGCAAGGGGATGCATATGGCAACTGTTCTCACCATCAACGGCGAAACGAAATCGTTCGATGCGCCACCTGAAATGCCGCTGCTGTGGGTGCTGCGCGACATCCTCGGAATGACCGGCACCAAGTTCGGCTGCGGCATTGCGCAATGCGGAGCCTGCACGGTGCATGTCGACGGCAAGGCGGTGCGCTCCTGCGTCCTGCCGGTCAGCGCGGTCGAGAACCGCGCCATCACCACGATCGAACATGTCGGCAGCACGCCTGCGGGTGCGAAGGTGCAGAAGGCCTGGCTCGATCTCGAGGTGATCCAGTGCGGCTATTGCCAGTCCGGCCAGATCATGTCGGCCGCCGCACTGCTGGCCGCTACGCCCAATCCTGATGATTCCGACATCGACGCCGCGATGGCCGGCAACATCTGCCGCTGCGGCACCTATGTCCGCATCCGCGAGGCCGTCAAGCAGGCCGCCAACGGCCGTCAGTCCTGAGGTCCACCATGAATGCACATCACAGCGTCTCCCGCCGCGCGCTGCTGACCGGCGGTCTCGCCACCGGTTTCCTGCTCGCCTTCCATCTGCCGCTGCGCGCCGCCGTCAACGAGCCGGTGCAGCCGAAGGACGTGACCGACGGCAAGTTCGCGCCCAACGCCTTCATCCGCATCGACGAGACCGGCCGCACCGTGCTGATGATGCCGCAGGTCGAAATGGGCCAGGGTGTCTACACCTCGATCTCGATGATCATTGCCGAAGAGCTCGATGCCGACTGGGCCAAGGTTGAAGTGCTGCACGCGCCGCCTGATGACAAGCTCTACGCCAATCCGGCCTTCGGCCTGCAGGCAACGGGCGGTTCGACCTCGATCCGCGCGTGGTGGAAGCCGCTGCGCGCGGCCGGCGCCACCGCGCGGGCGATGCTGGTGCAGGCAGCTGCGGCGCGATGGGGGGTCGATCCCGCCAGCTGCACGGCCTCGAAGGGCGAAGTCATTCACGCCGCGAGCGGCCGCAAGCTCGGCTACGGCGCCCTGGCACTCGCCGCGCAGGGCCAGACCCCACCGAAGGACGTTCCGGTCAAGGATCCCAAGGACTTCGTCCTGATCGGCCAGCCGCTGAAGCGCCTCGATACGCCGGACAAGGTCAACGGCAAGGCCGTCTACGGCATCGACGCGATCCTGCCCGGCATGAAGATCGCCGCGATAGCCAACTGCCCGGTGTTCGGCGGCAAGGTCGGCAAGGTCGACGACAGCGCCGCGGTGAAAATCGCCGGCGTGCGCAAGGTCGTCGTGCTCGACGACGCCGTCGCTGTGATCGGCGACCACATGTGGGCGGCAAAGAAAGGTCTCGAGGCGCTCAAGATCGAGTGGAACGAGGGAGCGAACGCCGGGATCAGCACCAGGGACATCTGGCAGAACCTGCGCGATGCCAGCGCGAAGGACGGCGTGGTCGCGAAATCCACCGGCGACATCGCCAAGGCGCTTGCGAGCGGCGACAAGTTCGAGGCGGCTTACGAGTTGCCGTTCCTGGCGCATGCGTCGATGGAGCCGATCAACGCCACCGTGAGGGTCACGAAGGACTCCTGCGAGATCTGGACCGGCACGCAGATCATGACACGCGTGCAATCGGAGGCGGCGAAGGCCGCAGGTGTTCCGCTCGACAAGGTCATCGTCAACCAGCATCTGCTCGGCGGCGGCTTCGGCCGCAAGCTCGAGCCGGACATGGTGGTCGCGGCGGTGAAGATCGCCAGGCAGGTCGACTATCCCGTGAAGGTGATATGGACCCGCGAGGAAGACATCCAGCACGACGTCTACCGACCGGTCTATCGCGACCAGATCGCGGCGTCGCTGGTCGACGGCAAGGTCTCGGGGTGGAAGTACAAGGTCGCCGGCTCCGCGGTGCTGGCGCGCTGGCTGCCGCCGGCCTTCCAGAAGGGCATCGACATCGACGCGATCGACGCCGCCGTCGATGCGCCCTACGACTTCGCCAACTTCCACGTCGAATATGTCCGTGCCGAACCGCCGGCGGTGCCGACCGGCTTCTGGCGCGGCGTCGGCCCGAACAACAACGTGTTCGCGGTCGAATGCGCGATGGACGAACTCGCCCGCAAGGCCGGCAAGGACCCGGTCGAATTCCGAAGGTCCATGTTGACGAAAAATCCGCGCGCGCTCGCGGTGCTGGACCTGGTCGCCGAAAAGTCCGGCTGGGGCCAGCCATTGCCGCCGCGCGTCGGCCGCGGCGTCTGCGTGCAGCCGTCATTTGCGAGCTTCCTCGCAACCGTGGTCGAGGCCGAGATCGATGAACTCGGAGAGATCACGCTTCGCCGCATCACCTCCGTGGTCGACACCGGCATCGCGGTCAACCCCGACACGGTGAAGGCGCAGATCGAGGGCGGGCTGATCTTCGGCCTCACCGCCGCGCTCTATGGCGAGATCACCATCGAGAAGGGCCGCGTGCAGCAATCCAACTTCCACGACTACCGCATGATGCGCATCAACGAGACGCCGAAGATCGAGGTGATTGTCGTGAAGAGCGGCGAGGCGCCCGGCGGCATCGGTGAAGCCGGCGTCAATGCCGGGCCGCCCGCGCTGCGCAACGCGATTCTTGCCGCAACCGGCGTGACGCTGCGGCGCTTACCCGTCGATCGAAAACTGCTGGCTGTGGGGAAGAAGGCATGAGCGGCAAGATGCGTATCCTCACAAGTATCGTTGTGATCGCCATCGTCGCGGTGGCGCTCGGCGCCTTCGTCATCCGCGGGCCCGGCCCGCTCGACTTCGCCGGCGGCACCAAAGTGGCGCTGGCGGATTACCGCGCCGGCAAGCCCACCGGCGCACCGGCAAAGCTGGAGAAAGCGAGCCTGGTCGAACGCGGCGAATATCTGACGAAGGCCGCCGACTGCATGGTCTGCCACACCAAGCCGGGCGAGAAGGACTATTCCGGCGGGCTCGGCTTCAAGCTGCCGTTCGGCACGCTCTATTCCACCAACATCACCCCGGACAAGGACACCGGCATCGGCAATTACAGCGACCAGGATTTCCTGAACGCGGTCCAGCACGGCCAGCGCCGCGACGGCGCGCGGCTCTATCCGGCGATGCCGTACACGTCCTACACCTTCATGACCGACGAGGACGTGCTGGCGGTGAAGGCCTATCTGTTCAGCCTGCCGGCGGTGCGTGCGAAAGCGCCGGAGAATACGCTGTCGTTCCCGTTCAATCAGCGCTGGGCGATGATCGTCTGGTCGGCCGTGTTCAATCCGGACACGCGCTTTGCGCCTGACACGTCGAAGAGCCCGGAATGGAACAGAGGCGCGTATCTTGCCGAAGCGCTGGCGCATTGCGGCGAGTGCCACACGCCGCGCAATCTCGGTTTTGCGCTGGACAACCGCAAGAAGTTTGCCGGCGCGATCACGGCGGGCTGGCGCGCCTTCAACATCTCCTCCGACAAGGCGACAGGTCTCGGCAACTGGAGCGACCAGGATCTGATCTCCTATCTGTCGCTCGGCCACGCACCCGGCCACGGCTCGGCCTCGGGCCCGATGGGTGAAGCCGTCGACCACAGCTTCAGCCAGTTCGCCCCGGAGGACATCAGCAGCATCGTTGCTTATTTGCGCAGCGTGCCGCCGCAGCCCTCGCCTGACCTGCCCGCCACCACCGCGCCCGTCGCGCCCGCCTCGCACAAGGACGGCGTGACGGCGAATGCGCGCGGCAAGACGGTGTTCGCCAGCGCCTGCGCCAGCTGCCACGGCTGGAGCGGCGAGAGTCCGGTCTCGCCGATGGCGACGCTGACCGGCACCTGGGCCGTCAACGACCCCGCCGCCACCAACGTCGCGCAGATCGTGCTGTCAGGCACCAAGCGCCACACGCCGGATGGCGCGCTGTCGATGCCGGCGTTCGGCAACGCCTACACCGACGACGAGATCGCGGCGGTGGCGAACTACGTCACGGCGCGATTCGGGACCAAGGGCTCGAAGCTGACGGCGAAGGATGTCGCGGAGATGCGGGAGCAGACGGCGGAGTAGTACGGTGGCGGTCCTTGCAGCGAGATTGATGCGCAATCGCGCGTGTCAATTCTCCGCTGTCGTCCCGGACATGCGAAGCGCAGATCCGGGACCCATACCCACAGGGAGTGGTTTGGCGAGAATTCGGAGTGGGAGCTTTGCCTCACACTTCTCCCTGTGGGTATGGGTCCCCGCGTGCGCGGGGACGACACTGAGTTTGACGCGCCGCGCGCTCAGCTCAACCAGAACCTCGGCGTCGCCGGCTCAAGCCTTCCGCCGACGCGCACCGGCGCAATCTTCAGCGCGAGCCCCGTCGCATCATCCGTCTCCACCGCGACGCCGCTCAGCGTTGCCGCACCCGCGGCCGGCTCGAACCGTCCTGACGGAATCCCCGACGTGAACCTCCGCAGCGGCTCTTCCTTCTGCATGCCGATGATGGAGTCGTAATCGCCGGTCATGCCGGCATCGGTCATGTAGGCGGTGCCGCCTGACAGGATCTGGTGGTCGGCGGTCGGCACATGGGTGTGCGTGCCGACGACGAGGCTGGCGCGGCCGTCGCAGAAGAAGCCGATGCCCTGCTTCTCGCTGCTCGCCTCGCAATGGAAATCGACGACGATGGCGTCGGCGGCAACGCCGAGCGGACAGGCGCCGAGCTCACGCTCGAGCGCTGCGAAGGGATCGTCGAACGGGGTCATGAAGACGCGGCCGAGTGCGTTGACGACGAGCGCATGCTTGCCGTTCTTGGTCTCGACCAGGGCTGCGCCGCGGCCGGGCGTGCCGCGCGGATAGTTCGCGGGCCGGATCAGGCGCTCGGCACGCTCGATGAATACCAGGGCTTCGCGCTGGTCCCAGGAATGGTTGCCGAGCGTGACCGCGTCGGCACCGGCGTCGAGAAACTCCTGATAGATCGCTTCCGTGATGCCGAAGCCGCCCGCGGAATTCTCGCCGTTGACGACGACGAAATCGAGCGACCAGTCCTTGACCATGCCGGGCAGATATTCGGCGATGGCGTTGCGGCCGCTACGGCCGACGACATCACCCACGAAGAGAATGCGCAACTTCAGAACTCCGGAAATCGAACACGTCCGATTCCGTTAGCACATAATCCAGCGCGACGTCGTGGGATAGTGCCGGAACCGCCTTGATCTCCTGCGCTGCAAAAGCGAGCCCGATGCCGACGATAGTCTTGGCCTTGCGCAAATGCGCGAAGGTGAAATCGTAATGCCCGGCACCATAGCCGATGCGATGGCCGAGGCGGTCGAACGCCGCGAGCGGCGTCAGCATGATGTCGGGGATGACTTCGGCGGCTGCCGGCGACGGCTCGGGAATGCCGAGCGGACCGAGCATCAGGCGATCGTTCGGGTGGAAGATGCGGAAGATCAGCGACTGGCCGCGCGCGGTGACGCAAGGCAGCGCCAGCTTTGCGCCCTGCTCGGCGAGCTTCTGCAGCAGCGGCATCGGATCGATCTCGCTGCGGATCGGCGAATAGCCGGAGACGATGCTGCCGGGCAGAAGCTGGAACGGCAGTCCGCGCTTGGCGAGTTTTACGGCGGCGGTCGCGCGCTTCTTTTCGCTCAGCGCGTCACGCGCGGCGAGGGCTTTGGCACGGAGTTCGGCTTTGGTGTTGGTCATGTGCGCTTGCTCCGCTGTCATCGTCCGCAAATGCGGACGATCCAGTATTCCAGAGACGCCAGTGTTTGAACCTCAACGCCGCGGCGTACTGGATGCCCCGGTCAAGCCGGGGCATGACACCGAGATTGGTTGAACTGCAAGCGTGTCGGGGACTCAGATTTCGACAGGCACGACCCAGAAGGAAGAAGTAACAGTGCGAAGCCGCGTACGCCGTTGAAGCACTCGATCCCGGAGTTCCCTACGAAAGTAGGTGGGCACCATATGTCCGGGCCCACGGGCCCGGCCAGGGACAGTTCCCTAAAGGATCGATAAGGCCCCGGGGATATATGGCTCCTGACGCGCGTCGCAGCCTCGCACAGCCAATGTAACAACGATACTGACGAATCGCCAGCCCGGCGAGAGTGCCGAGCTTCGGCGTAATGAACGGGCTGCGAGCCAGGGCGGAGGTCCGCTCCCTCCCCCGCTTGCGGGGGAGGGTTGGGGAGAGGGTGTCTCCGCAACGGGACAATCCCCCAGAGGACAGAGCCCTCACCCGCGCCTTCGGCGCGACCTCTCCCGCAAGCGGGAGAGGTTGAGCCTGCCGCAGCACCGAGGACAATAACTCAGCGCGTCTTCAGTAGCCCCTCTAGCCGATCGCAATGCCGTTGCCGACGGTCCGGTTCAGGACCTGGGTCGACTTCTCGATGCGTTCGGCTGCCGCGTTCAGGGCATTCACCACGGCGGTCTGCGTCATCCTGGCGCGCTCGACTGCGGCGTTGCGGAAATCCCTGAGCTCGGTCAGCTCCTGCTCCATGGTGCGGACGCGGTTGCCGACGTCGACCAGCTCGTCGCAGACGGTCAGCGCCGCCATCACGGTGAGGCGCGCATCGCCGATCTCGCCGAATTTTCCGCGCAGCGACTGGATGCGCGTCTCCAGGCCTTCGGCGAGCTTGAGCAGCCGCACCTCCTGGCCCTCCTCGCAGGCCATGCGGTATTGCCGGCCGTTGATGGTGACGTTGATGTGGCTCATCCGTCCTCTCCGGTATCGAGCACCGAGCGTATCGTGACGATCGCTGAATCCAACCGATCGGAAATCTCGCGATTGGTGCGCTCGAGCTTGCGCGCCTTCACCAGCGCGCCGTCGAGCTCGTCGGCGAGCCGCGAGCGGTCCGCGCCGAGCGCCTGGATTCGTGCCGCAAGCTCGTTCTCGTCGCGATCAGCGTCGCGCCGCCGCTCAACCGCGCTTTCGAGCGCGTCGAGCGCCGCCATCAGCCTGCGGGTCGCGATCTCGATCTCGACCGCGGAGGACTCCGTCATGGCGGAACTGTTGGACACGCGATCGTTCATGTAGTCAGCGGCGGAACCTATGGCCTTGCCCAGTGGCCTTTTCCTGGGGCGTGCCGTCCGGCAAAAGACTCGGTTCGGCAAGCGGTTAGAAGCAGAAATTTACGTGGCAAGCTAGCCGAGCGCAACGCCGCCGCGAAACTATGCACTGCTAGATCAGGCGCGGATCATCCCGATCCATGGGTTCCTGCCTGCGCGATCACCTCCGAAACGGGACTCCACTTTCGGAGCGTGCCGCAGGCAACTTTTACGGCCAAATCGGCGTTTGACTGCCTTGGACTCCCGGAACCGAGGTGCTATCCCAGCCCCGACCTTCAGTGGCCGCCAGGCTCCTCCCGCGCGGGCGTACACCGCCTCCAAGCGCCTCATTTCAGACGGATTTCAGACATGACGCAGGTCGATCACTCCCGTATGGCCAACGCGATCCGCGGCCTTTCGATGGACGCCGTCGAGAAGGCGAAATCGGGTCATCCCGGCCTGCCGATGGGTGCCGCCGACATCGCCACGGTGCTGTTCACGCAATTCCTGAAATTCGACGCCGCCGCGCCCGCCTGGCCCGACCGCGACCGCTTCGTGCTCTCGGCCGGCCACGGCTCGATGCTGCTCTATTCGCTGCTGTATCTGACCGGTAATTCCGAGATGACGCTGGACCAGATCAAGCAGTTCCGCCAGGTCGACTCGCTCACCCCCGGCCACCCCGAGAATTTCCGCACCAAGGGCATCGAGACCACGACCGGCCCGCTCGGCCAGGGCATCTCGACCGCGGTCGGCATGGCGCTCGCCGAGAAGATGCTCGCCGCCGAGTTCGGCAAGAAGATCGTCGACCACCACACCTATGTGCTCGCCTCCGACGGCGACCTGATGGAAGGCGTGTCGCAGGAAGCGATCGCGATGGCCGGGCACTGGAAGCTCAACAAGATGATCGTGCTCTACGACGACAACGGCATCTCGATCGACGGCCCGACCTCGATCTCCGATTCCGTCGACCAGGTGAAGCGCTTCAAGTCGGCGGGCTGGGCCGCCGAGAGGATCGACGGTCACGATCAGGCGGCGATCGCCGACGCCATCACGCGCGCGAAGAAATCCGGCAAGCCGACGCTGATCGCCTGCCGCACCACCATCGGTTTCGGCGCGCCGCACAAGCAGGGCACCTCGAAGGTGCATGGCGAGGCGTTAGGGGCCGAGGAGCTCGAGGCCGCCAAGGAAAATCTCGGCATCTCGCTCGAGCCGTTCGCGGTCGCCGACGACGTGCTGAAGGCGTGGCGCGCAGCCGGCAGCCGCGGCGCTGCGGCGCGCCAGGAATGGGAGGGCCGGCTCGGTGAGCTCGGTAGCCGCAAGCGCGCCGAGTTCGAGCGCCGCCTGCGCCATGAACGTCCCGCCTCGCTCGCAAAGGCGGTGCGCGCGTACAAGAAGGAATTGCTGGAAAAGCCGATGACCGCGGCCACCCGCAAATCCTCGGAAGCCGTGATCGAAGTCATCGCCGGCGCGATGCCGATGGAATTCCTCGCCGGCTCGGCCGACCTCACCGGCTCCAACAACAACAAGGCGAAATCGGCGACCGCGTTCTCGGCCAAGACGCCGAAGGGCCGCTTCATCCACTACGGCATTCGCGAGCACGGCATGGCCGCCGCGATGAACGGCATTTTCCTGCATGGCGGCTTCGCGCCGAACGGCGCGACCTTCCTGGTGTTCACCGACTATGCACGTCCCGCGATGCGCCTTGCCGCTCTGATGGGCTCCGGCGTCGTCTACGTGATGACGCACGATTCCATCGGCCTCGGCGAAGACGGCCCGACCCACCAGCCGGTCGAGCATCTCGCTGCGCTCCGCGCCATTCCGAACATGCGCGTGTTCCGTCCCTGCGATTCCATCGAGGTCGCCGAGTGCTGGGAGCTTGCGCTCAACCGTATCGACGGCCCGACCGTGCTGGCGCTGACGCGCCAGAACCTGCCGCAGCTGCGCACCACCGCACCGAACGACAACCCTTGCGCGGCCGGCGCTTACGAGCTGGTCGCTGCCCAAGGCGAAGCCAAGGCGACGCTGTTCGCCTCTGGCTCCGAGGTCGAGATCGCAGTCGCCGCCCAGAAGCAGCTCGCCGAGCGCGGTATCGCGTCACGCGTGGTCTCTGTTCCCTCGCTCGAGCTGTTGTTAGCGCAACCAGAGGCCAAGCGCGCCGCAATCATCGGCAATGCGCCGGTCAAGATCGCGATCGAGGCCGCCGTGCGCTGGGGTTGGGACGCCGTGATCGGCCAGGATGGCGAATTCATCGGCATGCATTCGTTCGGCGAAAGTGGCCCTGCAAAGGAGCTTTACAGGCATTTCGGCATTACCGCCGAGGCTGCAGTTAACGCTGTGCTGAAGCGCGTTACCTGAGAGTTGAGCTTGCCAAAAAAAAGGACTACGTAGTCTTTCATATGATCAAGCACCGCCCGGCCGAACCGGGCGTCCGCCCCTAAAAAAACCCTCGCAGGCGCGTATGGCGCGTTGTGCGGGATGACAACGGTCATTGAAGGAGACGAAACATGGCAGTCCGCGTTGGAATTAACGGTTTTGGCCGCATTGGCCGCAACATCCTGCGGGCTATCGCCGAGTCCGGCCGCAAGGATATTGAGGTCGTCGGCATCAACGACCTCGGTCCGGTCGAGACCAACGCCCATCTGCTCCGCTTCGACAGCGTCCATGGCCGTTTCCCCGGCACCGTGACCGTCGACGGCGACTCGATCAATCTCGGTGGCGGCAAGATCAAGGTGACCGCCGAGCGCGATCCCTCGAAGCTGCCCTGGAAGGATCTCGGCGTCGACATCGCGATGGAATGCACCGGCATCTTCACCTCGAAGGACAAGGCCTCCGCGCATCTGACCGCCGGCGCCAAGCGCGTGCTGGTCTCCGCGCCCGCCGACGGCGCCGACGCCACCATCGTCTACGGCGTCAACCATGAGACGCTGACCAAGGAGCACCTGGTCATCTCCAACGGCTCCTGCACCACCAACTGCCTGGCGCCGGTCGCCAAGGTGCTGAACGATCTCGTCGGCATCGAGACCGGCTTCATGACCACCATCCACGCCTATACCGGCGACCAGCCGACGCTCGACACCATGCACAAGGATCTCTATCGCGGCCGTGCGGCGGCGATGTCGATGATCCCGACCTCGACGGGTGCTGCGAAGGCGATCGGCCTCGTGCTGCCGGAGCTGAAAGGCAAGCTCGACGGCGTCGCGATCCGCGTGCCGACCCCGAACGTCTCGGTCGTCGACCTCAAGATCATCGCCAAGCGCGCCACCGACGCCAAGGAGATCAACGCGGCGATGAAGCGCGCCAGCGAGCAGCAGCTCAAGGGCATCCTCGGCTACACCACCGCGCCGAACGTCTCGATCGACTTCAACCACGACCCGCACTCCTCGACCTTCCACGAGGACCAGACCAAGGTGCAGAACGGCACGCTGGTGCGCGTGATGTCCTGGTACGACAACGAGTGGGGCTTCTCGAACCGCATGGCGGACACCGCCGTCGCGATCGCGAAGGTGATCTAACTCCGCTCTCGTGTCCCGGACGCGGTGCAGCGTGAAGCGCTGCTCCGCCGAGCCGGGACCCATGTCCCTCCAGCGTTAAGACCCGGTTCTGCACGGCGGCACTTCGCGCCGCCATGCGCCTGGGACAAGGGCCTCCGATGACCAACAAATTCCGCACCCTCGACGACGTCGACGTGAAGGGCAAGCGCGTGCTGCTGCGCGTCGATCTCAACGTGCCCATGGACAACGGCCGCGTCAGCGACGCGACCCGGCTCGAGCGCGTCGCGCCGACCATCACGGAAATCTCGGACAAGGGCGGCAAGGTCATCCTGCTCGCGCATTTCGGCCGGCCGAAGGGGCGCGATGCCAAGGACTCGCTCAAGCCTGTCGCAGAGGCACTGTCGAAGGTGGTGAAGAAGCCGGTCGCTTTCGCCGACGACTGCATCGGCGAGCCCGCGGCCAAGGCCGTTGCCAGCCTGAACGACGGCGACATCCTGTGTCTCGAAAATACCCGCTTCCACAAGGAAGAGGAAAAGAACGATCCGGCCTTCGTCGCGGAGCTGGCGAAGCTCGGCGACATCTGGGTCAATGACGCGTTCTCGGCGGCGCACCGCGCCCACGCCACGACCGAAGGCCTCGGCCACAAGCTGCCCGCCTATGCCGGCCGCACCATGCAGGCCGAGCTCGACGCACTGGAGAAGGCGCTGGGCTCGCCGACCAAGCCGGTCATCGCCATCATTGGCGGCGCAAAGGTCTCGACCAAGATCGACCTGCTCGAAAATCTCGTCAGCAAGGTCGACGCGCTGGTGATCGGCGGCGGCATGGCCAACACCTTCCTGCACGCCCAGGGCGTCGGCGTCGGCAAGTCGCTGGCCGAGAAGGATCTCGCGCCGACCGCGCTGCGTATCATGGAGAAGGCGGAAGCCGCCAACTGCGCCATCATCCTGCCGGTCGACGCCACCGTCGCCTATCATTTCGCCGCCAACGCGCCGTCGCACGCCTATGGGCTCGATGCGATCCCGGCCGACGGCATGATCCTCGACGTCGGCCCGCAATCGATCGCCCGCGTCCACGCCGCGATCGACGATGCGGCGACCTTGGTCTGGAACGGCCCGCTCGGCGCCTTCGAGATGCAGCCGTTCGACCGCGGCACGGTCGCGGCCGCCAAGCACGCCGCCGAGCGCACCAAGGCGAAAAAGCTGATCTCGATCGCGGGCGGCGGCGACACCGTCGCGGCGCTCAACCAGGCCCATGTGGCCGGTGACTTCACCTATGTCTCGACCGCCGGTGGCGCGTTCCTTGAATGGATGGAAGGCAAGCCCCTGCCCGGCGTCGAGGTTTTGCGCATCAAGTAAGCCGGATCGGCGCGTCATTAGCGGCCCTGCAAGGCCCCCAACGGGAGAAAAAGACAGATGGCTCGGATCACGTTACGTCAATTGCTCGACCACGCAGCAGAGAACGATTACGGCGTACCGGCCTTCAACATCAACAATATGGAGCAGGCGCTGGCGATCATGGACGCGGCCAACCAGGTCGATGCGCCCGTCATCATCCAGGCCTCGCGCGGTGCGCGCTCCTACGCCAACGACATCATGCTCAAGCACATGATGGACGCGGTCACCGAAATCTATCCGCACATCCCGGTCTGCGTGCATCTCGACCACGGCAACGAGGCCGCGACCTGCATGACCGCGATCCAGGCCGGCTTCACCTCGGTGATGATGGACGGCTCGCTCAAGGCCGACGGCAAGACCCCCGGCGACTGGGGTTACAATGTCGGCGTCACCAAGACCGTGACCGACATGGCCCATCTCGGCGGCATCTCGGTGGAAGGCGAGCTCGGCGTGCTCGGCTCACTCGAAACCGGCATGGGCGACAAGGAAGACGGCCACGGCGCCGAGGGCAAGCTCAGCCACGACCAGCTCCTGACCAATCCGGACGAGGCCGTGAAGTTCGTCCAGGAGACCAGGGTCGACGCGCTCGCGATTGCGATGGGGACCTCGCACGGCGCCTACAAGTTCACCCGCAAGCCGGACGGCGACATCCTCGCCATGAACGTGATCGAGGAGATCCACCGCAAGCTGCCGAACACGCATCTGGTGATGCACGGCTCCTCGTCGGTGCCGCAGGACCTGCAGGAGATCATCAACGCCAATGGCGGCAAGATGAAGCCGACCTGGGGCGTGCCGGTGGCCGAGATCCAGCGCGGCATCAAGAACGGCGTGCGCAAGATCAACATCGACACCGACAACCGCATGGCCATGACCGGCCAGATCCGGAAAGTGCTCAAGGACAATCCGGAAGAGTTCGATCCGCGCAAATATTTGAAGCCGGCGATGGAAGCCATGACCAAGCTGTGCAAGCAGCGGCTCCAGGAGTTCAACACCGCAGGCCAGGCCTCCAAGATCAAGCGGGTCCTGACCACCGCCGAGATGGCCAAGCGCTACGCCAAGGGCGAGCTGGACCCCAAGGTGGCGTAATCCCTCGAGCCATTCCCGGGTCATTCCGGGACACGCCAACGGGTCCGCGCGAATGCGCGGCCCGATGACAGGCTCCGCGTGGGCCCGGAATCCATAACCACGGCCTGGGGTTATGGATTCCGGGCCTGCGCCTTTCGGCGCATCCCGGAATGACAGAAAGCCCCTTACCCCTGCGACGAACGTTAACTCGGCAATTGCCCGAGAACGGTCTATTTTCACGGGCAAGGGCAGAATCGTTTTGGGAGGACCTCTCGATGAATCTGACTGAGCTCAACAGAATCGCGACCGCCATGGTCGTATCAGGCAAGGGTATCCTTGCCGCCGACGAATCCTCCGGCACCATCAAGAAGCGTTTTGACGCGATCGGCGTGGACTCGACCGAGGACAACCGCCGCGACTATCGCGAGATGCTGTTCCGCTCCACGGAGGCCATGAGCCAGTATATTTCCGGCGTGATCCTCTATGACGAGACGATCTGGCAGGATGCCAAGGACGGCACGCCGCTGGTCAGGCTGATCGAACAGAGCGGCGCCATTCCCGGCATCAAGGTGGACGAAGGCACGCAAGCCCTGCCGATGTGCCCGGGCGAGCTCGTGACCGTCGGGCTCGACAGGCTCGCCGAAAGGCTGAAGAAGTATCATGAGCGCGGCGCGCGCTTCGCCAAATGGCGTGCGGTGATCGACATCGGCAGCGGCATTCCCTCGATGACTGCGATCAGCGTCAACGCCCATGCGCTGGCGCGCTATGCCGCGCTGTGCCAGGCCGCGCAGATCGTGCCGATCGTCGAGCCTGAGGTGCTGATGGACGGCGATCACGACATCGACCGCTGCTATGAGGTGACCACCCGCGTGCTCAACAAGACGTTTCAGGAATTGCGCGTGCAGCGCGTCGCGCTCGAAGGCATGGTGCTCAAGCCCAACATGGCGATATCAGGCAAGAAGTCACCGAAGCAGGCCTCCGTCGAGGAGGTCGCCGAGAAGACGGTCCGGTTGCTCAAGGCTTGCGTGCCCGCGGCGGTGCCGGGCATCGCCTTCCTCTCGGGCGGTCAGTCGGACGAGGAGGCCACCGCGCACCTCAACGCCATGCACAAGCTCGGCCCGCTGCCCTGGGGCCTGACCTTCTCCTATGGCCGCGCCCTGCAGGCCGCCCCGCAGAAGGCCTGGTCCGGCAAGGCCGAGAACGTCGCGGCCGGCCAAGCCGCCTTCAGCCATCGCGCGCGCATGAACGGCCTCGCCTCCAGGGGCGAATGGCAAAACAGCCTGGAAAAGAAGGCAGCCTAGATCTTGTCGAACAAACCGCCTCCGCCGCGCCCGGCGCCGCGCCTCTATCTCGCGACGCCCGTCGTCGATGATCCCGTTGCGCTCGTCGCCGAGCTGCCGGGCTTGCTCGCCGCCGCCGATGTCGCGGCCGTGCTGCTGCGGCTGAAGGAGACCGACCAGCGCACCATGATCTCGCGCATCAAGGCGCTCGCGCCGCCGGTGCAGAAAGCGGGCGCCGCCCTGCTCGTCGAGGACCATGCCGAGCTGGTCGCGCGCGGCGGCGCGGACGGCGCGCACCTCCCCGGCATCGCCGCGCTGAAAGAGGCACTGCCATCGCTCAAGCCCGATCGCATCGCCGGGGTTGGCGGGCTGACGACGCGGCACCATTCCATGGATGCGGGCGAGATGGGAGCGGATTATTTGCTGTTCGGCGAGCCCGATGCGAACGGCCAGCGTCCCTCGGCGCAAGCGATCGCGGAACGGCTGGACTGGTGGGCCGAGCTGTTCGAGCCGCCCTGCGTCGGCTTTGCCATGTCGGTGCAGGAAGCCCACGACTTTGCTGCCAGTGGCGCCGATTTCGTGCTGGTCGGCGAGTTCATCTGGGCCGATCCGCGCGGGCCCAAGGCCGCGCTGATCGAGGTCGACGCTGCGATCAAGCAAGCCCATGCGACGGCGACGACAAGCCAAAATCCTGCGAGCCAGGAGCACGGCTAGCCCGACATGAAGCTCCCCTGCATCACCATGCTGGCCACATTGCTGCTGACGGCGCCGGCGGCCGCGCAGCTCCAGATCACGCCGCCGGCGACAACGCCGAGCGCGGCGCCTGAGAAGCAAAAGCCCAAGCCGCACACGATCACCAAGAAGAAGGAGGCCGCGCCGGCGCCGAAGCCGTCGGCCTCCCCCAAGCCGGCCTCCTCGCCCAAGCCGGCGACCGTGATCCCCGCGCCTTCCACCGACAATTCCAGTGTCGATCTGGTGTTCGGCGCCTATCAGCGCGGCCAGTACAAGACCGCGTTCGACCTCGCCACCGCCCGCGCACAAGCGGGCGATCCCAAGGCGATGACCATGCTCGGCGAGCTCTATTCCAATGCCATGGGCATGCGGCGCGACTACGCCAAGGCGGCCGAATGGTACAAGCGCGCGGCCGATGCCGGCGACCGCGAGGCGATGTTCGCGCTCTCCATGCTGCGCATTTCGGGCCGCGGCGGCCCGATCGACAAGAGCGAGGCGGTCAAGCTGATGGCGTCCGCCGCCAAGCTCGGCGAGCCCAGGGCGGCCTATAACCTCGCGCTGCTCTATCTCGACGGCCAGACCCTGCCGCAGGACGTGAAGCGCTCCGCCGAACTGCTACGCCAGGCCGCCGATGCCGGCCTGCCCGAGGCGCAATACGCGCTGGCGACCTTCTACAAGGAAGGCACCGGCGTGCCGAAGGACGCGGAACGCTCGGTGCGGCTGCTCCAGGCCGCCTCGCTCGCCGACAATGTCGACGCCGAGGTCGAATATGCCATCGCCATGTTCAACGGCACCGGCACCCCGAAGAACCAGCCGGCTGCCGTCGCCCTGCTCCGCAAGGCATCCCGCCAGGGCAGCGCGATCGCGCAGAACCGGCTGGCGTGGGTGCTGATCAACGGCGTCGGCACGTCCGTGGACAAGGTCGAGGGCTTCAAATGGCACCTGGTGGCCAAAACCGCCGGCAAGGGCGACCCGGAGCTCGACAAGCAATTGTCCGACCTGCCGGCCGAGGACCGGGCCAAGGCGGAGGCCGCCGCCAAAAAATGGCTCGGGACCAAATGACCCCAAAATGCCTTGACCCAATGACTTGACGCAAGCGCCCCCGCAGGGCACCCAATCCCCTAAACAGGCGCGATTTCCGCCATTTCTCCCGATCAAGACCGAAAGCTCATGCTGTATTCCGCCACTATCAACGTCATGGTCAAAGCCGCGCGCCGTGCCGGCCGCAGCCTCAAGCGCGATCTCGGCGAGATCGAGCATTTGCAAGTCTCGCTGAAGGGGCCGGCCAATTTCGTCTCGCTCGCCGACAAGCGCGCCGAGGAGATCGTCTACCAGGACCTTACCAAGGCGCGGCCCGGCTACGGCTTCATCGGCGAAGAGGGCGGAATGCGCGAGGGCTCCGACAAGAGCCACACCTGGATCGTCGATCCGCTCGACGGCACCACCAACTTCCTGCACGGCATCCCGCAATTCGCGATCTCGATCGGCCTCGTGCGCGAGGGTACGATCATTGCGGGCGTGATCTACAATCCCGCCAATGACGAGCTCTACATCGCCGAGCGCGGCAAGGGCGCCTTCCTCAACGACCAGCGCCTGCGCGTCGCCGGCCGCCGCCAGCTCAACGAATGCGTGGTGGCCTGCGGCCTGCCCCATATCGGCCGCGGCGATCACGAGGAATTCCGCCGCGAGATGACCGCGATCCAGGACCGCGTCGCAGGCCTGCGCCGCTTCGGCGCCGCCTCGCTCGACCTCGCCTTCGTCGCCGCCGGCCGCCTCGACGGCTACTGGGAGCGCAATCTGCAATCCTGGGACATCGCCGCCGGCATGCTGATGGTGCGCGAAGCGGGGGGAACGGTGAGCGATATCGCGACGCCGGGCGATGCGCTGGTCACCGGGCACGTGGTGTGCGGGAATGAGTACGTGCACGGGGAATTGGTGAAGATTTTGCGGAAGTAGGGGGGCGCCCCTCGTGAGAGGGCCTCAGTTGGAGAGGCCAACTCCAAGGACGAATAACCGCTTGGGCTGCACAAGAGCGCCACCATTCTCCAGTTTGCGCGCCGGCTCCCATGAGTCGTTATCGGCTACGCGTCCGGCCCGAGCTGGTAAAACCAGCACTGGAACCCCGACTAAGATTCTTCTGATTCTTGGAAAAGATTCGGAGTTGAGCTTGGGACAGACGGTATCAATGGCCCTCGCTGCGATTTCGAGTTCTGTATCGTCGGCGGTCTGATGGTGAAGTATCACAATTTGCCAAGATGCAAGTTTCGTGTCGAACCCAGAAGTATGTATTGAAACAAAAGGCTCCTGAGGCTGCTCTCTGGTCAGCAAGACCGGTACGGAGATGGTACGGCTTACCTGGACTTTTGGAATTTGATCACTGAAGGTTTGCTCTATCAGATGCCGATATGTGGGTCGTTTCTTCAAGTCCCGTAGATCGCACGCTTCGTTTGTTCCAGAGCTTGCGAAAGGCGCGCCGATCAGAGGCAACGCCCCCTGAACGGGCGCGTCCTCAGGAGGCACCGGTAGTAATGCAAGGTCCACATTATAGTAGTCAAACTCCCGCTGGAGTTTCTTTCTATCAATACTTAGGAAACTCAATCGATCCTGAGCGAGGACCGAACAGCAACATGTCCAAGCGAGAAGAAGTACCAGCACACCATGACCAAGGACCCTAGATGCTGCGTGCAAGGATCGCGTAGACTCGCCTAGGTGAGTGCTCACGATATCTCAACGATTTAATAAAGGCCGCGCGGATGCGACGTTTCTTCTCATCTGAAAGATCGAGACCAGCAGAATATCCGATATCGACGTCATAGTCCGCTACATACATGCCGGTGACTTGATATTTCCCCTCCTGCACCAAGAGGCGGCAGGAACCCGCCGAACTTTTTCTCGAGCGGAAAACCAAGTCTCTCCGATTGATGTCCCGCGAAGCATTAGCCAGTTGCTCGTCGTCAGCCAAAAGAAGCTGCCCATTCGTCAACTTAATGGAGACGTAGTCCAAATATCCAATAAATTGCCGCGGGAGATTGGGAAAGTCTCGTTCCAGACTCTTTCTTTCATTCAGCACGTTTGAGAGCGAAACGTTACTCAGGTTGATCGAGTATTTAATGATGCCATCAGGTACCGAGATCGGTCGAATGGCGCTCGCATCAAACGCTCGGTGCGGGCATCGCTTGTCTATATTCCAAACTGCTGGCCGCTGACGAAACACGTCTTCGCTGGAAACCACGATTGGAACACCAATGGATCCTGGTACCCCCTTGTAGTTGTTCAGACTTCGGGACTTACTGCGTACAGGCAGATTGTCCGGCGCCTGAACTAACTTGGCACCAGGATGCGTCCAGAAAACGTGGCTCTCTACGGTCGGCGTTACACAGCCACCGAGTGCTATTGCCGACCCCATCAAAGTGGCGGCCGCTGCCCTTCTCATCGGTGACCCCGGCTATTTGCTAGCTTTGAGAAACTGCCGAGCTTCCTCCAGCGACGGCTTAGCTGGAATCCAATTCAAGCCAAACAGGACAAGGTCCGAAGTCACATAGACGGTAGTGTCCGAACAGTCCTTTTCTATATCGACGTTCTCTGTGTTCTTCGCTGCAGAATCGCTCACCGTAGGCGATTGCTCCTTTGCGCTGTTCTTCTTGACCTGCGATCCACTGAGGACCCACTTTCCATCGATGAGGACTTTTACTTCGTTGTTACCAACAATCGCTACATCAATTTTGCTACCACCGACCTCGAACGAAACCGTTGAGTCCGTATTTGGAGCCTTCTCGGCTGACCCTCCTTTGCCCTTATCGTCTTTCTTAGCTTCGTCTTTCTTAGCTTCGTCCTTCTTAGGTTCGTCTTTCTTTGCCTCGTCTTTCTTTGCCGCAGAGCAGGTCTTAATCCCGCCCTGAATTTCTCTCTTCCAAGACACTGAACCGCCCGCGCTCAATCCTCCGAATAGCTGAGCAAATTTTAGATCCAACGCCTTGATGGTTAGGTTCTTCTTCGATTTGAGCGAGGCGCGCAAAGTACCAACACAATTCTCCACTATGATCACTGCGTCGTTGATCACGCCGGGGCTATCTGCTTTGCAACTGGGGTTCGCCCTTAGGACGTCGATCGCAGCATCAGTCACGTCAGGCAGCGTTGTGATAACACTGTCCACTCGAACGCCAACCTCATCGATATCCGCCAGATCGACGTCCACGAGGTTGAGAAACTCGCCGACTTTGAGGTTGACCTTCAATTCAGCTCCGACGGCAAAGCTTATCGCCTTGTGATCGGCAATATCGCTTGGACCGATTTCGTCGGCTAGGAGCTTCCTCGTTCGACAGTATGGTTTCTTTAGATCGATATCAACGAGCGAGCCCGCCTCTGCCCTCTTTGGGACGAAGATCGTCCCAGCATTCATTGGCGAGGGACGGCGCTCCTTCCCAATTAGTTGCGGCGCAGTACCCGAGGTGAGCACGCACCTCTTATTGCTCCATAGATAAACAGCAGTCGTGAGCGGCTCTTTTGACTTTAGAATTTCGTCTGTGTGGAATTGCGCGAAAGCATCAGTCGAAAAAAGCGCAATAATAATGCTTATCAAAAAGCGATGAATCATCTTGCCCCCCAGCTCAGCCGCTCAAAATCTGCAATAAGATCGATCAAAAATCAACCATAACGTGCAGGGGTAGACTCGTCATGGTCGATCGAATTTCAGAAAACTCCCTAAGCCTATAATGGGCGACAGCTTACGGCTTCACCGGCGCCGGCGGCCCATACGCCTCGCCCTCCGTCGCCGCCTTCAGCTCCCGATCCCCCGCCAGCACACGCTGCACCGAGACGAAGAACACCGGCACCATCAGCAGCGCCAGGATCACCACGGCGATCATGCCGCCCATCACGATGCTGCCGAGCGCCTGCTGGCTGGCGCCGCCGGCACCGTGGGCGATGGCCATCGGCAGCACGCCGCAGATGAAGGCGAGGCCGGTCATCAGGATCGGGCGGAAGCGCAGGCGGCAGGCCTCGATGGTGGCGTCCACCAGCGGCTTGCCTTCTTTTCGCAGATCCTTGGCGAATTCGATGATCAGGATCGCGTCCTTGGCCGCAAGGCCGATGATGGTGATCAGGCCGACGGTGAAATAGACGTCGTTGGGCAGGCCGCGCAGCATGGCTGCGATCACCGCGCCGACGATGCCGAGCGGCACCGTGAGCAGCACCGCGAGCGGAATGGTCCAGCTCTCGTAGAGCGCGGCGAGGCACAGGAACACCACGAACACCGACAGACCGAGCAGGAACGGCGCCTGCGAGCCCGACAGCTTCTCCTGGAGCGACTGCCCGGTCCATTCGTAGCCGAAGCCGCGCGGCAGCCTGCCGGCAAGGCGCTCCATCTCGGCGATCGCATCACCCGAGGTGAAGCCGGGCTTGGCCTCGCCGGAGATGCGCACCGCCGGATAATAGTTGAAGCCTGCGATCTGGGTCGGGCCTCGCGCCCATTCCACCGTGGCGAAGGACGAGAACGGCACCAGCTGACCGCGGCTGTTCTTGACGTTGTAGTTGAGAATGTCCTCGGTCCGCATGCGGTCGCGGGCGTCGGCCTGCACCACGACGCGCTGCATGCGGCCGCGGTTCGGGAAGTCGTTGATGTAGTTCGAGCCGAGATTGGTCGAGATCGTGTTGTTGATGTCCTCGAAGGTGACGCCGAAGGCGCCGGCCTTCTCGCGGTCGATCATGAGGTTGACCACCCCGGCCTCGGGCAGGCCTTCGACATAGACCTTCTGAAGCACGGAACTGGCGTTGGCCTCCGCGATCAGCTGATCGGCGGCGCGCATCAAGGCCGGATAGCCTTTCTGTCCGCGGTCCTGGAGGCGGAACGAGAAGCCCGACGAGTTGCCGAGATTGTCGATCGGCGGCGGCTGCAGCGCGGAGATCTTGGCATCGCGGATCGACGCCCCCAGATCGCGGTTGACGTCGTTGACGATCGCCGCGGCCGAATCCTTCGGCCCACGCTCCGACCAGTCCTTCAACGTGATGAAGGCCTGCGCGGTGTTCATGCCCTGACCGGAGAAGCTGAAGCCGGTGAGGAAGGTGACGTTGTCGACGCCCGGCCGCTGCGCCAGGTATTTCTCGACCTTCTCGATCACCGCCTCGGTGCGGCCGTAGGACGAATCCGACGGCGTCTGTACGTCGGTGGTGATGAAGCCCTGGTCGTCGATGGGCAGGAAGCCGCCCGGCAGGCTGACGAAGGCCCAGGACAGGCCGGCCAGCAGCGCGACATAGACCAGCATCAGGCGGCCGGTCCGCTTCAGCGAGAAGCCGACGGTGCGCGCGTAGCGAAACCGGCAGGCCTCGAGCAGATGATTGAACCGGCTGAACACGAAGTTGGTCGAATGGCCGTGCCCCTTGGCAATGGGCTTGAGCAGCGTCGCGCACAGCGCCGGCGTCAGCGACAGCGCGAGGAAGGCGGAGAAGCCGATCGCCGCGACCATGGTGACCGAGAACTGGCGGTAGATGATGCCGACCGATCCCGGGAAGAACGCCATCGGCACGAACACCGCCATCAGCACCAGCGTGATGCCGATGATGGCACCCGTGATCTGCGACATCGCCTTGCGTGTCGCTTCCTTCGGCGACAGGCCCTCCTCGGCCATGATGCGCTCGACGTTCTCGACCACGACGATGGCGTCGTCGACGAGGATGCCGACCGCGAGCACCATGCCGAACATCGAGAGCATGTTGATGGAATAGCCGGCGAGCAGCAGCGTGGTGCAGGCGCCGAGAAGCGCCACCGGCACCACGATGGTCGGAATGATGGTGTAGCGGATGTTCTGCAGGAACAGGAACATCACCACGAACACCAGCACCACGGCTTCGACCAGCGTCATCAGCACCTTCTTGATCGAGGCCTCGACCACCGGCGTGATGTTGTAGGGAATTTCGTAAGTGATGTTGGCCGGGAAGAAGCGCGACAGCTCCTTCATTTTCTCCTCGACCGCGCTCGCGGTCGCCAGCGCGTTACCGGTCGGCGACATCAGCACGGAGAGACCCGCGGTCGGCTTGCCGTCGAGGCGGGTGTTGAACTGGTAGCTGAGACCACCGACCTCGACGCGCGCGACGTCGCGCAGGCGCACGGTCGAGCCGTCGGCATTGGCGCGCAGGATGATGGCACCGAACTCGTCCGGCGAGGAGAGCTGGCCCTTGACCAGCACCAGCGCGGAGGTGCGCTGGCTCGATGTCGACGGCTCGGCGCCGATGCTGCCCGAGGCGACCTGCGCGTTCTGCGCGGCAATGGCCTTGTTGACGTCGTCGGCGGTGAGCCCATAGCCCACCAGCTTGGCCGGATCGACCCAGACGCGAAGCGACCGTTCGGTCGAATAGAGCGTGGCGCGGCCGACGCCCGGGATGCGGCGGACCTCGCCGAGCACGTTGCGGATCATGAAGTCGCCGAGGCCGACCTCGTCGAGGCTGCCGTCTGTCGAGCTCAGCGTGATGATCTGAAGCACAGCGCTCGAGGCTTCCTCGATCAGGATGCCCTGTTGCATCACCGCGCGCGGCAGGCGCGCCTCGACGCGCTTGATGCGGTTCTGCACCTCCACCGAGGCGTCGTTGGTGTTTGTGCCCGGCTGGAAATTGGCGATGATCTCGACTTGGCCGAGCGAGTCGCTGGTCGATTCGAAATTGAGGATGCCGGAGGCGCCGTTGAGCTCCTCCTCGATCAGGCGCGTGACGCTGTTGTAGAGGTTTTCCGGCGAGGCGCCGGGATAGCTGGTCGAGATCGAGATCGAGGGCGGCGCGATGATCGGATATTGCGCGATCGGCAGCAGCGGCACGGCGATTGCGCCGATCAAGCAGATGAACAGCGCGACCACCCAGGCAAAGATCGGCCTGTCGATGAAGAAACTCGCCATGGCGCGTTACCGCGTCAGTTTCTGGGCGTGCCGGTTGTCCGCGGTCGCGTCCGCCTCCGACCAGGATTGCGGCTTGACCTTGTCGCCGGCGGCGAACTTCTGGAAGCCTTCGACCACGACCTTGTCGCCGGCCTTCAGGCCTTCGGTGACGAACCAGATTCCGTCCTGCACCGAACCGGTGCGCACCGGCTGCACCGCGATGTGGTTGTCGTCCTTGACGACGAACACCTCGCTGCCGCCGCCGCCATTGCGCTGGATCGCCTGTTGCGGCACCGCGATCGCGTCGCTGTCGAGACCCTGGTCGATGCGGACGCGGACATACATGCCCGGCAGCAGCTCGCGCTTGGGATTGGGGAACTCGCCGCGCAACGTCACCTGCCCGGTGTGGGCGTCGACCTTGGCGTCGGAGAACAGCAGCTTGCCGTCGAGCGAATAAAGCGTGTTGTCGTCGAGCACCAGATGCACCTTGGCGGCATCGGAGGCGATGCGCTCGAGGTCGCCGGTCTCGAAGGCGCGGCGGAGCTGGTTGAGCTCATTCACCGACTGGGTGAAGTCGGCATAGATCGGATCGAGCTGCTGGATGGTGGCGAGATTGGTCTCGTTCTGCACGGCGAGCGCACCCTCGCTGACGAGAGCCGCACCGACGACGCCGTCGATCGGCGCGCGCACGGTGGCATAGTCGAGATTGAGCTTTGCCCGCGCGAGCTCGGCCTTGCGGCCCTCAACTTCTGCATGGGCCTGGCGCTCGGCGGCCACTGCCTTCTCGTTCTCGGCCTCGGGCGCGGCGCGCTGGCTGGTCAGCGTGGCGATACGGTGCGCCTGCTGCTTGGCCTGCATCAACGCGGCCTCCGCCTTGGCGAGCCCAGCCTCGTTGGCCATCACCTCGACCTCGAACGGACGCGGATCGATGCGGTAGAGCGGATCGCCGGCCTTCACCTCGCTGCCCTGACGGAACAGGCGCTCGACCACGATGCCGGACACGCGCGGCCGCACGTCGGAGACACGCGTCGGCGCGATGCGGCCGGGCAATTCCCGGACCACGGCGCGCGGCTGCGGCTTGACGATGACGATGCTGACGTCCGGATAGGCGGGCGGAGCGGCAGACACGGCGGAACTGGATTCGTCGCAAGCACCAAGCAGCGGCGCCAGGGCCGCGAGCATCATTGCAACGCATGCCGATCGCGCGCGAAGTCCTGACATGAAGTTAAGTGCCCCGATGTTGTTGAAACTGATCACGCTCCGCGCGCGGCCCGTTCTGGGCGATTCCGTGCGGCTGATGCCGTCAAAATAGAATGCACCTGCTGCGATGCAACGCGTGCTGCGGGCGGCTCATTGTCACACAGCGTATCGTGTTGAGTTCATGCGGCTTTTACGGACTCACTCGATTGTGAGCCCGGTTCCATCCCGGCGTGCTGCGACGGAACATCGCAATTATCCCGCCGCCTTCATCCGGTAGCGGCTGACGCCCCATTCGCTGCCGGCGGCGTAGCCGAACAGGCCTGACGTCGCGAGCAGGAACCAGCGCCAGCGCCGCATCCACAACGCGGAATCCTTGCCATAGACCTGGCGCAGGGACGCCTCGATCGCATCCCGATGCGCGTCGAAATTGGCGAGCCAGTCGTTGGCGGTGCGTTGATAATGCGCGCCGCTCCAGCACCATTCCTTCTCGACCGCGAAGATGTCGTCGAACTGCCTGACGAGGTGATGGCTCGGCATCAGCCCGCCGGTGACGACGTGCTGGGCGATCCAGTCCTCGCGATCGAGCCGGTCGAACAGCTGCGAGCCGGAGCGATGGGTGACGATCTGCATGAAGAAGCGCCCGTCCGGCGCGAGCCATGACTGCAGCCGCGTCATCAGCTTGCGCCAGTTCATCATCTGCTCGAACATCTCGACCGAGACGATGCGGTCGAACTGACCGTCGGGCGCGAACACATTCATGTCCGCCGCGACCACGCGCAGGTTCAGCAAGCCGCGCCGCCGCGCCTCCTCCTCGACATAAGCGCGCTGCGCCCGCGAGGCCGACACCGCCGTCACCTTGGCGTGCGGAAACTGCCGCGCCATCCACAGCGACAGCGAGCCCCAGCCGCAGCCGAGCTCGAGGATGGTCTGGCCATCAACGAGGCCGGCATGCTCGACCGTCTGGCGCAGCGCCTCCTCCTCCGCCTCCTGCAAGGTGGTGGCATCGGTCTTGTAGAAGCAGCAGGAATATTTCCGGCTCGGGCCGAGCACGCCGGCGAAGAATGCCGCGGGCACCTCCTCGCGCCCGGCCTCCGCGCTTTCGGCGATCGGCCGCAGCATCATCCGCCCGGCGAAAGCGGCATCGGCGGCCGCGTCATGCGCAGCCAGGCGGGTTGCGCTGCGGGAGCACAGGCGCTGGATCGCGGCGCGGATCACGACGTCCGGCAGCGGTACGCGTTCGGCAGTCCCGATGATCGCGGAAACGACGCTCATGCGCCCCCCCGAATGGCGAATCTCTGCAGATACCTGTTATCAAAGCGCCGCTTCCGGTCCGGGTTCCCCGAGCTGTCCCCGAAATCCGCGCATCCGGCGCTTTTTTTGGGCTGGCGCTGTGCCATAGTGCGCACCGCAAGAAGCTTTGTAATGGATGATACCGGCCATGCCGTCAGGCACTTCGCCCCGCTCCCCCATGGATATCGAGTACACAAAGCTGTCGTCACCCAGCGTCTTTCTAGTGCGGATGCTGGTCTTCCTGGTGCTGTGCACGCTGGTCGGCGTGGTGCTCTACAAGCAGATCATCCAGGCCTTCTTCGCCAATCCCGGCCTCAATGCCCTGATTGGCGGCGTGCTGTTCATCGGCATCATCCTGGCCTTCCGCCAGGTCATCCGGCTCTACCCTGAGGTCTCCTGGGTCAACAATTTCCGCATCGCCGATCCCGGCCTGGCGCCGGCCCGGCACCCGAAACTGCTGGCGCCGATGGCGGCGATCCTCGGCGGCGAGCGCTCCGGGCGGATGTCGATCACCCAGACCACCATGCGGCATTTGCTCGATTCGATCGCGACCCGGCTGGACGAGGCCCGCGACATCTCGCGCTACATGACCGGCCTGCTGGTCTTCCTCGGCCTGCTCGGCACCTTCTGGGGCCTGATCGAGACGGTCGGCTCGGTCGGCAAGGTGATCGACGGGCTCAAGGTCGGCGGCGATTCCGGCGCGCTGTTCGACACGCTGAAGGAGGGCCTCGCCGCCCCGCTCGGCGGCATGGGCATCTCGTTCTCCAGCTCGCTGTTCGGCCTCGCCGGCTCGCTGATCCTCGGCTTCCTCGATTTGCAATCGAGCCAGGCGCAGAACCGCTTCTATACCGACCTCGAAGACTGGCTTGCCACCACCGTGCGCGAATATGGCAGCGGCGAGATCGCGGTCGCGTCCGGCGGCGGCGGGGTTGCCAGCGGCGAGCTCCAGGCCGCGGTCGAACGCTTACGCTCCGTGCTCGAGGAAGGCAGCGCCAGCCGCGGCACCACGGCGGCGATGGCGAGCCTTGCCGAAGCCATCCAGGCCCTGGTCTCGCACATGCGCACCGAGCAGCAGATGATCCGCGAATGGGCCGATGGCCAGGGCGAGCAGAACCGCGAGATCCGGCGTCTGCTGGAGCGCATCGCCCGCCAGCCGGAAAAGAGCTAGCGGCTCGCGTGCCCCGGACGCTGCGCAGCACGAAGTGATGCGCTGCAGAGCCGGGGCCCAGGGAACGAGACATGGGTCCCGGCTCTGCGAAGCAGCGTTGCACGCTGCATCGCGTCCGGGACACGAAAGTGGAGACGGACAACAATGGCTCTAGCGCGCGGCCGCCGCAGCGAAGGCGCCTTCAACTACTGGCCCGGCTTCGTCGACGCGCTGTCGACGCTGGTGCTGTCGATCGTATTCCTGCTGTCGGTGTTCCTGGTGGTGCAGTTCTTCCTGTCGCAGGAGGTCACCGGCAAGGACAAGGCGCTGGAGCAGCTCAACGCCAAGATCGCCCAGCTCAACGAGCTGTTGTCGCTGGAGAAGCTCGGCAAGCTCACGCTCGACGACCAGGTCTCGCAATTGAAAGCCGGCCTCGCCTCCGCGGAAACCGAGCGCGACCGCATCAAGGGCCTCTACGATGGCCTCGCTGCCGCCGGCAGCGACGCGCAGGGCAAGTCCTCCGAGCTCGGCAAGGCGCTGGATTCGGAGAAGGCGGTCTCGGCGCGGGCACTGGCGCAGATCGAGGTGCTGAACCAGCAGATCAGCGCGCTCCGGCGGCAACTGGCGGCGCTGGAAGAGGCGCTGGATGCCAGCGAAAAGCGTGACAAGGAATCGCAAAATCGAATTGCCGATCTCGGCTCCCGCCTCAACGTGGCGCTGGCGCAGCGCGTGCAGGAATTGTCGCGCTACCGCTCGGAATTCTTCGGCCGCCTGCGCGCCATCCTCGGCAACCGCCCCGACATCCGCATCGTCGGCGACCGCTTCGTGTTCCAGTCCGAAGTGTTCTTCGACACCGGACAGGCGACGCTGCTGCCCGAGGGCCGCGCCGAGCTCGACACCTTGGCGACCGCGCTGATCGAGCTCGACAAGAAGATCCCGAACGAGATCCCCTGGGTGCTCCGCGTCGACGGCCACACCGATGTGCGTCCGGTCAACGGCCCGAACTTCAAGTCGAATTGGGATCTGTCCGCGGCCCGCTCGATCTCGGTGGTGCAATATCTGGTCTCGCTCGGCGTGCCCGCCCAGCGCCTCGTCGCCGCCGGCTTCGGCGAATTCCAGCCGCTCGATCCCGGCAACACGGAAGAGGCCTACAAGCGCAATCGCCGCATCGAGCTGAAGCTGACGGAGCGGTAGTGAGCGCGATCCACCTCCGCCCCTATGCGGCCTCCGACGAAGCCGTCGCGATCGACCTCTGGCATCGCACCTGGCAGCAGGCCTATCCGCAGATCGATTTTGCCGCGCGCCTTGCGTGGTGGCGCGAGCGCTGGCTGAGGGATCTGGTGCCCAACGCCTCGATCGTGGTCGCGGAGCAGGACGGTGCACTGACCGGCTTCGTCACCATCGACGGCGAAGGCTATCTCGACCAGCTCGTGGTCGATCCCGCACACTGGGGCTCGGATGCAGCACGGCTGCTGGTCGACGAAGCGAAACGCCTGTCGCCATCAGGCATCACGCTGCTCGTCAACAAGGACAACGCCCGCGCCATCCGCTTCTACGAGCGCAATGGCTTTGCCCATGCCGGCGACGATGTGAACCCGACCTCGGGCCGGCCGGTGCTGAAGATGGAATGGCGGGCGTGATTCCCGTCACGCAGGGATCCAGAGCCGTCTGCTAATCGTTGGTGCGAGAGCAGCGATGACAAGCGGACGGAGACGATCGATGAAGCTGCGCCATCTGGCCCAGGGTTCCTCGGTGTTTCTCGGTGTCATCGTCGCCGGATATGTGTCGACGGCCTATGTCGACCAGCGCTTTGCATCGCGCGAGACGACGCCTGCGCCCGCGCAGTCGAGCGGCCCTGCCCCGTCGGCCTGCGTCGGCGAGGACGGCAGCTGGAAGAATTGGCCTTGGCCGAACGTGCCGGCGCTCTCGCCGAAGTGCCGGTAGCTGACCGAGTGGCGCAAAGCACCTGCCCCAAGCTCCGCTGTCATCACCCGCGAAAGCGGGTGATCCAGTACTCCGAGACAGTGAGATTAGAGCCGAGAAGCCGCGGCGTACTGGATTCCCCGCCTGCGCGGGGAATGACACCGTGATTGTAGTGACGATCGCAGAACCTCGCGTGGCCCTATCGGCTCACGCCCCCTCGAACTGCAACCTCGCCAGCCGCGCATACAGCCCGTTCGCGGCCACCAGCTCGGCATGCGTGCCCTGCTCGACGATCTTGCCCTGGTCCATCACCAGGATGCGGTCGCAGGACAGCACGGTGGCGAGACGATGCGCGATCACCAGCGTGGTGCGGTGGCGCATCAGCTCTTCCAGCGCGGTCTGCACCAGCGTCTCGCTTTCGGCATCGAGCGCGGAGGTGGCTTCATCGAGCAGCAAGAGCGGCGCATCGCGCAGGATGGCGCGGGCGATTGCGATGCGCTGGCGCTGGCCGCCGGACAGCGTCACGCCGCGCTCGCCGAGCGGGGTGTCGAAACCTTCGGGCAGGCGGCGGATGAACTCGGCGGCATGCGCGAGCTCGGCGGCGCGCTCGACCTCGGCATCGGTCGCATCGGGCCGGCCGAAGCGGATGTTCTCGCGGGCACTGGCGGCGAACACGTTCGATTCCTGCGGCACCAGCGCGATGCGCGCGCGGAAATCGCGGGGATTTGCGGATTTGACCGGCACGCCGTCGAGCGAGATCGCGCCGCTGCGCGGGTCGTAGAAGCGCAGCAACAGATGAAAGATGGTGCTCTTGCCGGCGCCGGACGGACCGACGATCGCGACCTTCTCGCCGGGGCGCACCGTGAACGACACGGCATCGAGCACATTGACGTCGCGCCGCATCGGATAGGCGAAGCTGACCCGGTCGAAGCCGACCTCGCCGCGTGCCGGCACCGGCAGCGCGCGGGGAGACGCGGGCGCCTTGATGTCGGGCTTCACATGCAGGATCTCGAACAGCCGCTCGGCCGCGCCTGATGCCGCCGAGACCTCGCCCCAGACCTCGCTGAGCTGGCCGAGGCCCGCTGCGGCGAACACTGCATACAGCACGAACTGACCGAGCCGGCCCGGCGAAATCGCGCCGATGAGCACGTCATGCGAGCCGATCCAGAGGATCGCGACCACGCTCGCGAACACGATGAAGATGATGATGGCCGTGAGCACGGCGCGCGCCTGGGTCGAGGTGCGCGCGGCCTCATAGGCCTGCTCGACCTCGCCGCCGAAACGCTTCTCGGCGAATTGCTCGCTGGTGTAGGCCTGCACGGTGCGGATCGCGCCGACCAGCTCGCCCGCATAGGCGGACGCCTCGGCAAGCGTGTCCTGCGCATTGCGCGACAGACGCCGCACCCAGCGCCCGAAGGCAACCAGCGGCAGCACGATCAAGGGGATGGCCAGCAGCACGAAGCCCGACAGTTTTGGGCTCGTGATCACCATCATCGCCGCAGCACCAAGGAACATCATCAGATTGCGCAGCGCGATCGAGACCGAGGCGCCGACGGCCGATTTGAGCTGGGTGGTGTCGGCGGTGAGCCGCGAGATCAATTCGCCGCTGCGCGCGGAATCGAAGAAGGCGGGGGAGAGCGAGAGCAGATGAGCGAAGACGTCGCGCCTGAGGTCGGCGACGATGCGCTCGCCGATCGTCATCACGAGGTAGTAGCGCGCCGCGCTGGCGAGCGCGAGCACGCCGACCACTGCGAGCATCACCGAGAAGTAGCTGTTGATCAGCTCGATGCCCTCGGGCGTCAGGCCGAAATCGATCATCCGGCGCACCGCGACCGGCACCAGCAGCGTGGTCAGGGCCGCGACCGTGAGTGCGACGAAGGCCAGCGCCGCCCGGCCGCGATAGCGGTTCACATAGGGCGCGAGCGCAAGCAGCGGCCGCAGCTTGGCGCGACCCTTGGCCGGCTCTTCAATCAGCTCGGCCTCGATCGAGGGGGTGTCCGCGGCGTTCATTCCGGGCTGATCGACATACTGGTCATCAAGCCGTTCCACTGCGCTCATGAGATCCAACCCATTGCATTCGTTTGCTCCCAATAGGCCGGTGCAAGGGTAGTGGCAAATCCGGGAAGTCCCTTAGGGGTAACCCCGGTTCACCGCCCGGGATGGCTTGTTTTGCCTGATGTCGTGAGGTATAGAGCCGGCCAAATCCGTCAATAGCTAGCCAACCAGGAAGGCGCCGGGGCGCCGAGGAATTGCCATGAAAGCCGAAATTCACCCGAACTATCATACGATTAAGGTCGTGATGACCGACGGAACCGAGTACCTGACCCGCTCGACCTGGGGCAAGGAAGGCGACACGCTGAACCTCGACATCGACCCGAAGTCGCACCCGGCCTGGACCGGCGGCAATGCCCAGCTGATGGATCGCGGCGGCCGCGTCTCGCGCTTCCAGAAGAAGTTTTCGGGCTTCCTCAAAAAGGATTGATCCGGCCCGCAGGGTTGGACACGAAAAACGCCCCCGGGAGACCGGGGGCGTTTTTGTTTTTGGAGAGGTGTCGTCGGCCAGACCCGTCATCCTGAGGCGCGAGTGGCGCGATGCAAAGCATCGTGCCGGAGCCTCGAAGGATGAACGGCCGAGATGCAGCCGGGCCGTCGCCCTTCGAGGCTCGCCGAGGAGGCGAGCACCTCAGGGTGACGGTTCAATCAAGTGCGCGGATGGGAGCTTACCGCTCGAACGCCGCCTTCAGCGCATTGAGGTGCGGCACCAGCGGATTGCCGATCGCGATGTGTTCGGCCGGCGGGGTGTGGATGGTGGTGTCGAGGCGGCGGACGCGGGTCTGCAGGCTCATCGAGCGATGGATCAGGTCCTGGAGCTGCGAGGGCAGCTTCTCGATGGTGTCGGTGGGGCCGGGATCGGCAGCGCTGAGCTTGACCTTGGTCTTCTCGCGATTGGCCTGGCTCAGCGTCATCTCGCCTTCCTTCACCGCGCGGTGCAGCAGCAGCCACGAGGCGAGCTGCATCAGGCGGGTGGTGAGACGCATGCTCTCGGTCGCGTAGGTGAGGCTGACGGCACGGTCGAGCGCCTTGGCCTCGGTGCGTCCGGCGCCGTCGAGATAGGCGGCGGTCTCTTCGACGAGGTCCATGCCCTCGCGGAACAGGACGCCGAACGCCGCAGAATTGGTGAACCGCTCGCTGAGTTGAACGAGAGCGCCGTCGGCCTGCAAACGTTCCATGGTTAACGCCTCTTACGCAACTGTTTGACTGCCCGGCTTTGCGCCGGCTTATGATGAACAAATCATTGCGCGGGCGGGACGCGGAGTCCAGTGACAAGCGCGGATATGGTTTCCGCGGGTCATTCCCAGGAATTCAACCGGGACGAGACGCCAAATAGCAGAAGTAGACGCAAAAAAAGAGCCGCCGGAGACCGGCGGCTTTGAAAGTTGATAACAGGGAGGCGTCAAACAGAGTGGACAGGAGCCACTCGGTGTCCAAACGAGGACAGTTCCAGTCATAAACCCGAAAGCTTAATGGTGCGTAAACGAGCGAATTTTTTCAGGGTTCGTTAGCCATGTCGGCCAGTGGCCGAGCCGGTTTCGTGCCCCGGACGCGGTGCGGCACGAAGTGCTGCACTGCTGAGCCGGGGCCCAGTTCTTTGGCCGAGGAGTTCGGTGAGGCATGGGTCCCGGCTCTGCGGAGCGTCACTGTGTGCCGCACCGCGTCCGGGACACGAGTCGCGAAAATCCTACTTCTTGAAAAAACTGTTCGCCGCATCGCGCGAGGCGCGCTTCTTGGTGGCGGCTTCTTCCAGCCTTGCGATCTCGGTCTTGAGCAGCATGATGCGCTCGGCCAGTTCCTCGACCGACAAGAGCGAGAGGTCCTGCCCGATGTCATGGCTGATCTTCTTGCGCGGGCGGTCGTCGTCTTCCGTCGCCATCCTGGTTCCTCCTGCGTTCGCGCACACAATGCCGAGGCGGTTGCCAGCTCGGATCACGCTGGCTAAGCAAGGGCCTCGTTCCATCCCGCACCTTCACCCAAGGACACATCATGGACAAGCTGCCCGCGCAAATGACCGTGGTCGCCATCTCCAAGCCCGGCGGACCGGAGGTGCTGGTGCCGGAGCAACGCGCACTGCCGCAGCCCGGTCCTGACGAGATCCTGGTCAAGGTGATGGCCGCCGGCGTCAACCGACCCGACGTCGCTCAGCGCTCCGGCGCCTATCCGCCGCCGCCCGGCGCCAGCGACCTGCCCGGCCTCGAAATCGCCGGTGAAGTGGTCGCAGTCGGCAGCAATGCCAAGCGGCACAAGATCGGCGACAAGGTGATGTCGCTGGTCGCCGGCGGGGGCTATGCGCAGTACTGTATCGCACAGGACGCCCAGGCGATGAGCGTGCCGCCGGCGCTGTCGATCAAGGAAGCCGGCGCGCTGCCGGAAACCCTGATGACGGTCTGGCACAATGTGTTCGAGCGCGGCGGCCTGAAGGAAGGTGAGACGCTGTTGATCCATGGCGGCTCCTCCGGCATCGGCACCATGGCGATCCAGCTCGCGAAGGCGTTCGGCGCGAAGGTGTTCGTCACCGTGGGCTCGCAGGACAAGATCGATGCCTGCCTCAAGCTCGGGGCCGATCGCGCCATCAACTACAAGACCGAAGACTTCGTCACTGTCGTCAAGGAAGAGACCAACAAGGAAGGCGTCAACCTGATCCTCGACATGGTCGCCGGCGACTATGTCGACCGCAATTATGATGCCGCCGCGCTCGACGGCCGCATCGTGCAGATCGCGACCCTCAACGGACCCAAGGTCAACGTCAACATCGCCAAGGTGATGGTGAAGCGCCTGACCCATACCGGCTCGACATTGCGTCCCCGTAGTAATGCGGACAAGGCGGCGATGGTCGCCGCGATCGAGGCGAAAGTGATGCCGCTTTTGCGCGAAGGCCGCGTCAAACCGCTGATGGACAGCACTTTCCCGCTGGAAAAGGCAGCCGATGCGCACCGGCGCATGGAAACGAGCGCACATATTGGCAAAATTGTGTTGGAGGTCTAGGCCTCCGGCCCACAGGCGGCGGCGGAAACCCTTTGATTTTCCTTGCTTTCGTGGCATCTATCGCGACGCACCGAACGGTTTCCGTCCGGTCTGAAATCGTCTTCTTCTGAAGAGTTTGCGTCGAACGCGGAGAACTGACCTTGCGTCTGATCAGGTGCCTCGCGCCCATCGCGCTGGGCCTCATGATTCTTGTCGCCGCGCATCCCGCGCGCGCGCTCGACGCCGTCAGCGTCCGCAGTGACGCGCCCGCGATCGACCTCACCGGCGTGCTCGAGCATCAGCGCAGCGATGCCGATCGCATCCAGGTCTCCACCGCGCCCGGCACCGACGGCATCGTCCGCCGCATCGAGGTGCGCGCCCGCGAGGGCGGCCAGAACTGGGTGGTGTTCGCGCTCGCCAACAACACAGACGACCAGCTCGACCGCCTGATCGTCGCCCCGCACTACCGCATCGTCTCCTCGGGCCTGTTGTGGCCCGACCTCGGCCTGTCGCGCATCGCGACCATCACGCCCTCGACCGGCGACCGGCCGGAGCGACAGGAAAGCCCGACCGCCGACGTCTTCCGCGTCACGCTCGACCCCGGCGCCGTCATCACCTTCGTCGCGGAGCTGCGCACCGACAAGCTGCCGCAGCTCTATCTGTGGGAGCCGGAAGCCTACAAGGACAAGGTCAACTCGTTCACGCTGTACCAGGGCATCGTGATCGGCATCTCGGGCTTGCTCGCGCTGGTGCTGACCATTCTGTTCGTGGTCAAGGGCAGCATCATGTTCCCAGCCGCCGCCGCGCTGGCCTGGGCGGTGCTGGTCTATATCGGCGTCGATTTCGGCTTCTGGGGCAAGGTGCTCGACATGTCGAACAACGCCGAGCGCATCTGGCGCGCGGCGGGTGAAGCGATTTTGGCGGCAACGCTGCTCGTGTTCCTGTTCGCCTATCTCAACCTCAGCCGCTGGCACGTGCGCTATTCGCACATCACGGTGGGCTGGCTCGCGTTCCTGGGGTCGCTGGTGGCGCTGGCCCTGTTCGATCCGGCGGTGGCCTCCGGCATCGCCCGCATCTCGCTGGTGCTGATCGCCTTCGCCGGCTTCGCGCTGATCGTCTATCTCTCTACCCACGGTTTTGACCGCGCGGTGCTGTTGATCCCGACCTGGTTCCTCCTGGTGGTCTGGGTGGTCGCAGCCGGCATGACGGTGGCAGGCTCCGTCACCAACGACATCGTCGGCCCTGCACTGCTCGGCGGCCTCGTGCTGATCGTGATGCTGATCGGGTTCACGGTGATGCAGCATGCCTTTGCCGGCGGCGGCGCCACCACCGGTGTCGTCTCCGACATCGAACGGCGCGCACTGGCGCTGGCCGGGTCCGGCGATCTGATCTGGGACTGGGACGTTTCCGCCGACAAGGTCTTCACCAGCCCCGAAACCGAAGCCCTGCTTGGCCTCAAGCGCGGCACGCTCGAAGGGCCCGCAGCCTCCTGGCTCGAAGTGCTGCATCCGCTCGACCAGGACCGTTTCCGCGCCGCGCTCGACAGCGTGCTCGACCAGCGCCGCGGCCGCCTGGTGCAGGATTTCCGCCTGCGCACCCCGGACGGCCATTTCATGTGGTTCGCGCTGAAGGCGCGCCCGGTGGTCGGCTCCGACGGCGAGGTCTCGCGCGTGGTCGGCACGCTCACCGACGTCACCGAGCTGCGCAACGCCGAGGAGCGCCTGCTGCACGATTCCGTGCATGACAATCTCACCGGCCTGCCCAACCGAAAACTGTTCATGGACCGGCTGGGCGCGGTGGCGCATTTCGCCAAGACCATGCCGACGCTGCGGCCGACGCTGATGGTGATCGACCTCGACCGCTTCAAGCAGGTCAACGATTCCGTCGGCATCGCGGTCGGCGATTCCATCCTGCTCACCCTCGCCCGCCGCCTCACCCGGATCCTGAAGCCGCAGGACACGCTGGCGCGGCTTGCCGGCGACCAGTTCGGCCTGATTCTGCTCTCGGAGCAGGACCCGGCCCGCATCACCGCCTTCGCCGAGACCATCCGCAAGACCATCCGCGCGCCGATCGCCTTCAACGACCGCGAGATTTTTCTCACGGCCTCGATCGGTCTCGCCCTGTCCGATCCGCAAGTTCAGCTCACGGACGAGATCATCAAGGACGCCGAGCTTGCGATGTATCACTCCAAGCGCATCGGCGGCGACCGCATCGACGTCTACAAGCCCGCGATGCGCGCGCGAAAGACCGATCGCCTGACGCTGGAGAGCGAACTTCGCCGCGCCATCGAGCGGCAAGAACTCACGATCCTGTATCAGCCGATCGTGCGGCTGGAGGACCGTTCGGTCGCCGGCTTCGAAGCGCTGGTGCGCTGGGATCACCCGAAGCTCGGCCGCATGGCGCCCTCGGAGTTCATCACCATCGCCGAAGAGACCGGCCTGATCATCGACCTCGGCATGTTCGTGCTGGACCAGACCGCCAAGCAGCTTTCGATCTGGCAGCGCGCGATGCGCTCACGCGAGCCGATCTTCGCGTCGGTCAACGTCTCCTCGCGGCAGTTGCTGCGCCACGATCTGATCCACGACATCCGCACCGTGCTGTCGCGCTCCTCGGTGGCCCGCGGCACGCTCAAGCTGGAATTGACGGAATCGCTGGTGATGGAGAATCCGGAGCACGCGGCGCAGATGCTGACGCGAATCCGCGAGCTCGGCACCGGGCTCTCGCTCGACGATTTCGGCACCGGCCATTCCTCGCTGGCCTATCTGCAGCGCTTCCCGTTCGACACCATCAAGATCGACCAGTCCTTCGTGCGCACCACCAATCGCGGCACGCGGCCGGTGATCCTGAAGTCGATCATCGCGCTCGCGCACGATCTCGGCATGGACGTGGTCGCCGAAGGCGCCGAGACCGATTCCGACGCGGTCGAGCTCTACCAGATGGGCTGCGAATACGCGCAAGGCTTTGCCTTCGGCGAGCCGATGGACGCGGACGCCGCGATGCGGCTGCTGACGGAAGTGCGGCTCGAAGCGGCGAGCTAGGCGCTCGTCCCTCCCCGAATCCGGTATCGTAGAGTGGGTAAAGGCGCACTTGCGCCGTGCCCACCATTCGTCCAGCACTGCGACAGAAGTCGTGGGCACGCTTCGCTTTGCCCACCCTACGATACTGTTGGAGATGGAGAGACCTTCACCCACCTGACCGGGTGCTCCGCCGCTACCGCCGCCCGTCCTTCTTCATCTTCGTGAACCGCACGCTCGCACCGTCCGGCATCCGCACTGCCTTGAACCCCGCGGCGAGGCAGGCTTCGCGTTGCGGCATCTGGATGTCGGGGCTGCGCAGGCTGTCCCACCATGAGGCCCGATTGGCCGCGCGCGGCAGGGCCGCGCCGATGATCTCTTCGATCTGTTCGAAGCTCAGGACGAATTCGGCCTGCTTCTGCCGCAGCAGATAGTCGCGCAACGCGTCGTAGTCGTTCACAATCGTCCTCTCGTCCGAACCCCAACCTGCTCAAATGAGCTTGCCACATGCGGGCTGCCGAAAACCGTGGGCGGCGTAAACCGATTCTTAACTCATTGCAGCTGCGACGTCCTACCTTAAACACTACTCAAGATTTCGGGCGCATCCACTAGGGGATCGGGAGCAAACGATGCTGTCTGGATGGCGCGAAGTCACGGCCCGCCGGCCGTGGCGGATTTCGGCGAAGCTGCTGATCATCTCGTCCGTGGTGACGGTGATCGGCTTTTCCGCCATTTGCGTCAACGTCATGCTCGACATGCGCCGGGGCGAGGAGGCGCTCGCCCGCCAGACGCTGGAGAACCTGGCGACGACCATCGAATCCGACATCAGCCGCAACATCGAGATCTACGATCTGTCCCTGAAGGCGGTCGCCAGCAACATGCTGCTGCCGGAGCTGGCAACCGTCTCGAAGCCGATCCGTCACCTGATCCTGTTCGACCATGCCATGACCGCCAAGCATTTCGGCGCGATCCAGGTGTTCGATGCCGAGGGCAGGCTGACGATCGACGCCTCCACGCTCGATCCCGCACCGGAGAACCGGGGCGAGGAGGACTACTTCAAGGTCCATCGCGACAATCCCGGAACGGGGCTGTTCATCAGCCGTCCCATGCTGTTCCGCGGCGCCTATTCGATCGTGCTGAGCCGGCGCATCAGCGACACCGACGGCGGCTTCCTCGGCGTCGTCGCGGGTTCGATCCGCTTCAGCTATTTCCACGAATTGTTCGAGCGGTTGAACCTCGGCCCCGAGGACACCATCACCGTGCTCAGGCGCGACCGCACCATCATGATGCGGCGGCCGTTCGACCTCGACGTGATCGGAAAGAACCTCGGCGCACGGCAGGACTGGAAGGCGGACAATCTGCGCGCCGGCGGCGCCTATGCCGGTCAAGGCCCCGTCGACAAGACCCCGCGGCTGTATGTTCGCAGCAGCGGCACAAGTCCGCTGTTCGTCGTTGCCGGCAAGCCCCTTAGCGCGGTGTTCGAGCTGTGGCGGAAGGAGGCTTACCGGATCGGTGCCGTGGTGGTGGCACTCATCCTGTTCATGCTGGGATCGACGCTGGTGCTCGCGCGCGAGATCGGCCGCCGCGCCGAGGCCGAGCGCAAGCTCGAGGAGATGGCGACGACGGACGCGCTCACCGGTCTGAAGAACCGCCGCAAGTTCGATTCCGTCATCGACGTCGAATGGCGGCGCGCCATGCGCCAGAAGGCGCCGGTCGCGCTGTTGATGATCGATGCCGATCACTTCAAGGCCTACAACGACACGTTCGGCCATCAGGCCGGCGACCAGGTGCTGGTCGGCATCGCCATCTGTATTTCCGATTCGGTGAGCCGGGCCGGCGACTGCGCCGCGCGCTATGGCGGCGAGGAATTCGCGGTGTTGCTACCCAACACGTCTGCCAACGACGCCTTCAAGGTCGCCGAGACGATCCGCCTCAAGGTGCAGGACTGGTCTGACGACGAGGTGATTTTGACGGTCTCCTGCGGCGTCGCCAGCCTCGTTCCCACCGCCGGCATGGACTGGGCGATCCTGGTCGCCGCCGCCGACAAGGCGCTCTATGCGGCGAAGGCGGGCGGGCGCAATCAGTCCGTGGTTGCGAGCCTGCCGAAGCTGTCGCTGGTGGCGTGAGGGGGGCTAATCACCGTTATTGAACGCGACGCGATCCACACCAACGGCGTCGTCCCTGCGAACGCAGGGACCCATAACCACAGGGAGTGGTTTGGCGAAGACTTGTCGTTCGGTACTACTGCAAAACGCAGTCGATAGATTCCGCGGTCTGGGTCCCTGCGTTCGCAGGGACGACAGCGAGGATGTGGCAGCTACTGCCCCAGATACTTCTTCATCTCCGCGATCAGCCCGTCCCGCAGCTCCGGGCGCTTCAGGCCGTAGGCGATGTTGGCGCGGAGGAAGCCGGGCTTGGAGCCGCAATCGTGGCGCTCGCCCTCGAATTCGACGCCGTAGAATTTCTGCGATTTGGCGAGGCCGATCATGGCGTCGGTGAGCTGGATCTCGCCGCCGGCGCCGCGCTCCTGCGTTTCGAGGATCTTGAAGATCTCCGGCTGCAGGATGTAGCGGCCGGTGATCGAGAGGTTGGAGGGCGCGGTGCCCTTGGCCGGCTTCTCGACCATGCCGTCGACCTCGAACATCTTGCCGCTGCGCTTGCCGACGCCGCAGATGCCGTATTGATGGGTGAGATGATCGGGCACCGCCTCGACCGCGACCAGGTTGGATTTCTCGCCGAGCGATGATGCCATCTCGATCATCTGCTTGAGGCAGCCAGGCGTGTTGAGCACGAGCTCGTCGGGCAGCACGACGGCGAACGGCTCGTTGCCGACGATGTCGCGCGCGCACCAGACTGCGTGACCGAGGCCGAGCGGCGCCTGCTGGCGGGTGAAGCTGACGGCGCCGGCTTCGGGCTGGTTCTGCGCCAGGATCTCCTGCTCGGCCTTCTTGCCGCGCTGGCTAAGCGTCGCATCGAGCTCGTACATCCGGTCGAAATGATCTTCGATGACATTCTTGTTGCGGCCGGTGACGAAGATGAAGTGCTCGATGCCGGCCTCCCTCGCCTCGTCATAGACGTACTGGATCAGCGGCTTGTCGACGATGGTCAGCATTTCCTTCGGCATCGCCTTGGTGGCGGGCAGGACGCGGGTGCCGAGGCCGGCGACGGGGAATACGGCTTTGCGAATTTTCATGTGATTGTTCGAATACCTGGGGGCACATGGGAACGGCGGAACGGAGCAATGGCATCTTGCTAGCCTGTTTGCAGCCGCCAACAAAGGCGGATGTGGGGCCTCACTCGCGCAGAGTTAAGAAAAAGGCAGCCACCAAAATTTTACCTTTGTTAAGCTATTGGCAACCGTAACCGGGCCTCCTGATGGCAGATTTTGGAAGGCCGATGGGTGGGGCATGATGCAATTGGTGGCAGGGCAGGCAAGACGGGCGATATCCGTGACCGGCGCGGCGATGATGGCGGCCGCCCTGCTGCTGCCCGTCAGCGCGCACGCCCAGGCGCAGAACGGCCTGTCCAATCTGTTCGGCGGCATCTTCTCGGGTCAGAACCCGGCGCCCTCGCAGCCCGCGCCCGGTCCCGGCGGCGCACTCCCCTGGAGCGGTGAGGACGGAGCTTCCGGCCATCCGCTGATGACCGCCGCGGCGATCCGCGAGGCCGCCGGCAATTTCAGCAATTGCGTTGCCGCGATGTGGCCCGATGCCGCACGGCGCAACATCACGCAGGAGAATTTTCAGCGCTTCACGGCCGGGCTCTCACCCGACCTGCGCATCATGGACCTCATGGATTCGCAGCCGGAATTCACCAAGTCGATCTGGGACTATCTCGACATCCTCGTGAACGACAACCGCCTCGCCAAGGGCCGCGAGATCCTCGCCAAATACAAGGCGCAGTTCGACGCCACCGAAAAGGCCACTGGCGTCGACCGCTACATCATCGCCTCGATCTGGGGCATCGAGTCCAATTACTCGACGCAGATGGGCGACCGCAGCGTGCTGCAATCGACCGCGACGCTCGCCTGCATCGGCCGCCGCCAGGCCTATTTCAAGGACGAGTTCCTCTCCGCGCTGGAGATCCTCAACCGCGGCGACCTCAGGCCGGAGCAGATGCGCGGCTCCTGGGCCGGTGCGTTCGGCCCGACCCAATTCATGCCGACCGCCTTCAAGCGCTTTGCCGTCGACGGCGATGGTGACGGACGGCGCGACGTCGTCGACAATCCGACCGATTTGATCGCCTCGACCGCCAATAATCTGAAGAAGGACGGCTGGCAGGCCGGCCAGACCTGGGGCTTTGAAGTCGTGGTGCCGCAGGGCTTCAACTACATGCTGGCCGACCGCGCCAAGGCGATGACGATCGCGCAATGGGAGAAGCTCGGGCTCAAGCGGGCGACGGGCCAGCCGTTCCCGCATCCGGGCGAGAAGGCCTATCTGCTGGCCCCCGCCGGCGCGCAGGGGCCCGGCTTCCTGATGCTGCAGAATTACCGCGTCATCATGAAATACAACCCGGCCGAGGCCTATGCGCTGGCGATCGGCCATTTCGCCGACCGCCTGCGCGGGGGGCAGCCCTTCGTGCAGCCCTGGCCGCGGCAGGAACGCGAGCTGTCGCGCACCGAGCGGCTGGAGCTGCAGCAGCTGCTGGCCCAGCGCGGCTTCTACAAGGGCACCCCGGACGGCCAGTTCGGCGGCCAGACCCGGGAAGCCCTGCGCAATTTCCAGGCCTCGATCGGAGTGCCCGCGGACGGTTTTGCCTCCTCGGATGCACTGGAACGACTGCGCGGGCGGTAAAATCGCGCCGAAAGTAACCCTGAACAGGGATTTTGGCAGGCTGCCTTGACGGAGGCGGCTGTTCCCCGGTGTATGGGCGCAAGAATCTGCAACGGAATTTGCCCGTTTGGCGCCTGATTCCGTTATTATATTGAGCTACCTCCGATACCCATTGCGCTGGCCCGAGATCGCATGTCGAAGCCGAAGTCCCTGTTCAAGGCGCTGACCGAGACCGGCCCGTTGATCGCGCTGGGGACGGCGCTTGCGATTTTGGTCTCGGTCGCGGGGCCTGCCTCGGCGCAGTTCTTCAACTTTCCCGGCTTCGGCGGCCCGCCGCAGCGTTCGGCTCCGCCACCACAACGGGGCGGTGGCGGAGGCGGCGGCTGGTTCGGCGGCGACTTCTTCGCGCCGTTCCAGCAGCAACAGCCGCAGGCGCCACGCCAGGATTTTTCGCGCGCGCCGGCACCGGCCAAGCGCGACACCATCCCTGAGAAGAACGTGCTGGTGATCGGCGACGCCATGGCCGACTGGCTCGCCTATGGCCTGGAAGACGCCTACACCGAGCAGCCCGACATGGGCGTGATCCGCAAGCACAAGACCACGTCGGGCCTCATCAAGTACCAGCCGCGCGGCGAGCCCGCGGATTGGACGACCGCCGCAAGGGGCATCCTCGAGACCGAGAAGCCCGATGTGATCGTCGTCATGCTGGGCCTCAACGACCGCGGCGCGATCCGCGAGCCCGCCGCCGACAAGACGGACAAGGCCGCCGCAGACAAGGACAAGAAGAACGACAAGGGCGCGCGGGCCAAACCGCCGGCGAAGCCGGGGGACGCCAAGCCCGGCAACGACACCGCCGCCAAGCCCGACGACAAGCCTGCCGATGCCGATCTGCCGCAGGACGACGCCGACAATGCCGACGCGCCGGCGGCCGCGCCCGAAAAGACGGCCCGCAATCCGAACGGCCTCTACGAATTCCGCGACGACCGCTGGGTCGAGCTCTACGGCAAGAAGATCGAGGAGCTCGCCGGCGTCCTCAAGGCCAAGGGCGTGCCGGTGCTGTGGGTCGGTCTTCCCGCCATCCGCGGCCAGAAGGGCACGGCGGACATGCTGTTCCTGGATTCGCTCTATCGCGAAGGCGCGGCCAAGGCCGGCATTACCTATGTCGACGTCTGGGACGGGTTTGTCGACGAGGCCGGCCGCTTCCTCCAGAAGGGTCCAGACTTCGAAGGCCAGATCCGTCAGCTCCGCAGCTCTGATGGCGTCTTCTTCACAAAGCCCGGCGCGCGCAAGCTCGCGCACTATGTCGAGCGCGAGATCACGCGCCTGCTGGCAGGACGCTCCGGGCCGATCGCGCTGCCGAGCGAGCCGGCGACGCCCGACACCAGCGCCGAGCCCGGCAAGCCCGCACCGCGTCCGCTGGCGGGGCCGATCGTGCCGCTGGTTGCAGCCTCGATCTCGACCGACCAATTGCTGGGCGGCCCGGGCTCGCGTCCCGCCGCCGTCGACGCGCTGGCTGCGAAGACAATGGTGAAGGGCGAGCCGCTGGCGGCTCCCGCGGGCCGCGCCGACGATTATGCCTGGCCGCGCCGCGAAGTCGGCCGCGAGCAGGCCAAGGGCGATACGCCGATGGCCGCGACGACGCCCGATGGCGGCGCGGCTCCCGCTTCGCCGGGCGCAGCCGCGGCGATCGCTCCACCAAAACTTGCGCCGAAGAAGCCGCCGGCCCCGCCGCAGCAACCGGCACAGGCTACGCCCTCATTCCGCGATTTCTTCGGCTTCGGCTCTCCGCAGCCCCCGCCGCCGCGTCAACTGGCGCCGGCTCCAGGGCCGCGCAATCCGAATCCCAATCCCGGGGTCCCGCGTCCGCCGGGTAACGTTGGCCGCTCGGCCGAGATGTTCCGGTAAGGTAAGGTCTCGTGTCCCGGATGCGACGCAGCGCCTCTTGGTGAGGCGGCGCAGCCGGGACACAATTCGTGCGGCATTCACAAAAGATGGGCCCCGGCTTAGCGATGCAGCGTTTGCGGACGATGCTACGCATCGCCTAGGCTGCATCGCGTCCGGGGCACGAGTGATAGGCGTTCGGCGACTAGCCTTAATAGCGCCAGCGCGACGGCGGGGGACGACGCGCGGGGCGCGACATCAGAAGCGCGAGTGCGAAGCCAATGCCGCCGGCGACCATCAGCGCGCCGAGCGGATTGTCCTGCACTTTCTTCGACAATGCTTGCGTACCGTCGCGAAAAGTTTCGCCGCTGTGGTCGTAGGCGTCCTTGGCGTAGTCGGCCGCAGTCTCGCCGGCCTCACGCACGGCATCCTTGGCCTGGCCGTAGAGATTCTGTACTGTGCCCGCGGCTTCCCGCGCCTTGCCCGACGCCTGCGTCTTCGCATCGCCTGCCACGTCCCCGACCGCGCCTTCCGCGCGTCCGGCATATTCCTTGGCCGATCCAACAATCCGATCCGTGTCCATGATGATCCTCCTCGGTGGTCAGCCGAAGTAACCGATCAGGCGCGACGCAGTTCCAAGTGTTTGCGAAAGTGTAGTCCGTACGAAGGTGTGCAGCCCTGATGGAGCGCAGCGCGATCCGGGCAAGGAGCAGCTACAGGATCAGCCCGCCATCGACGACCAGCGTCTGTCCGACGATGTAGGACGACAGCGGCGAGGCCAGGAACAGGGCCGCCCCCGCCATGTCGGCCGGCGTCCCCAGGCGCCGCAGCGGAATGCGTGATAGTGCGCCTTCGAGCCGCTTGGGATTGTCGGTCGTCACCTTCGTCATCTTGGTGTCGACGAGTCCCGGCGCGATGCCGTTGACGCGGATGCCATCCTCCGCCCAGGCCTCGCCCAACGTCCGCGTCAATCCGACCGCACCCGTCTTCGACGCGTTGTAGGCGGGATTGCCCATGGTGGAATGATAGGCCGCGGTCGACGACACCATGATCAGCGAACCCCTGGAATCCCGCAACATGGAATGAAATCGCGTCGCACAGGCCATCAGGCTCATCAAATTGACCTCGACCACCTTGCGGAATCCGCTCATCTCGAACTCGCCGCGGCGATAGAGCACCGCGCCTTGCGCAAGCACGAGCACGTCGAGCCGCTCGAAGGAGGGCTTGAACGCTTCGATCGCACTGGGATTGCTGACGTCGAGCTGCGCATAAGACAGGCCCGCGAGATCAGAACCTTCCTCGATCGAATAATCCTTCGGCTGCGCACGCGTGCCGCAAACCGCGACATGCGCACCCCTCGCGCGAAATGCTTGCGCGATGCCGTTGCCGATACCGCTGGAACCGCCGACCACCAGCACCTGCCTGCCTGAGAAATCGAGCTCGTTCGCCATCGCGGCCTCCCCTTTTGTCTTGCTTGTTTGACCTGTCTGCGGATCGATGCCAGCCTTGTCAATCATAACAAGAACAAGCAGGCGCGAGGAAACAGCATGTCCGAGTTCAAACGGCTCAGCCGGTCCGTCAAGGGCCTGACCGTTCTCGTCACCGGCGCGGCCAGCGGCATGGGACGCGCGACCGCGCACGTGTTCGCCGCAGAGGGCGCGAACGTTGCCGTCACCGACTATGACGAGCAAGGTGCGCTCGCCGTCGCGGAGGAGATCGCGGCGAGCGGCGGTTCGGCGAAAGCCTGGAAGCTCGACGTCGCCGAGGCCGGCGAGATCAAGCGCGTGGTGAACGATGTCGCGGCACATTTCGGCGGGCTCGATATCATCGTCAACAATGCCGGCATCTCCGTACGCGTCGCGATCGACGACGAGGCCTATGAGGACGCCTGGGCCAAAGGCATCGCCGTGATGCTGACCGCGCATCCGCGCATCATCCGCGCCGCGCTGCCTTATCTGCGCAAATCGAAGAACCCGCGCATCGTCAACATCGCCTCGACCGAGGCACTCGGCGCCACCGCATTGCACAGCCCCTATTCGGCAGCAAAGGGCGGCGTGGCGAGCCTCACCCGCTCGCTCGCCGTCGAGCTCGGCCGCGAGGGCATCACCGTCAACTGCATCTGCCCGGGTCCGATCCGCACCGCGATCACCGACCGCATCTCGGAGGAGCACAAGACGATCTACGCCAAGCGCCGCACGGCGCTCGGCCGTTACGGCGATCCCGAGGAGGTCGCGCATATGACGCTGAGCCTGTGCCTGCCGGCGGCGTCCTTCCTCACCGGCGCGGTGATCCCGGTCGACGGCGGGTTGATGGCGCGGAATGCGTAGTATGGGAGCGTAGCCTGGATGGAGCGCAGCGTAATCCGGGGTTCTCACCTCGCGGAAAGACCTCCCCGGATTACGCTACGCTCCATCCGGGCTACGGGCAGCCATGCGTGCCGAGCGTTGACAAGTACGAGCGTGCGAGTAGCTTTTTCGCTGACAGAGCGGGACCAACCGCTCGCACATGCGGGAGAAAACGCCAATGACGATCGCCATCCGGCAGCTTCACAAGCATTTTGTCGGCGAGGTTTCCGGCCTCGATTTGCGAAAGCCTCTGACCGAGGTCGAGGCGCGCGAGGTCGAGGCCGCCATGGACAAATACGCAGTGCTGGTTTTCCACGGCCAGGACATCACCGACGAGCAGCAGATGGCTTTTGCGCTGAACTTTGGTCAGCGTGAGGATGCGCGTGGCGGCAACATTACCAAGGCCAGCGAATACCGCCTCAACTCGGGCTTGAACGATGTTTCAAACCTCGGCAAGGACGGCAAGCCGCTGCCGAAGGACAGCCGCGCCAATCTGTTCAATCTCGGCAATTGCCTGTGGCACTCCGACAGCTCGTTCCGTCCGATCCCTGCAAAATTCTCGCTGCTGTCGGCCCGCGTGGTGAACCCGAAGGGCGGCAACACCGAATTCGCCGACATGCGCGCCGCCTATGATGCGCTCGACGGCGACACCAAGGCGGAGATCGACGATCTCGTCTGCGAGCACTCGCTGATGTATTCGCGGGGATCGCTCGGCTTCACCGAATACACCGACGACGAGAAGGAGATGTTCAAGCCGGTGCTGCAGCGGCTGGTGCGGACGCACCCCGTGCACCGCCGCAAGTCGCTGTATCTCTCATCCCATGCCGGCAAGGTCGTCGGCATGAGCGTGCCCGAGGGCCGGCTGTTGCTGCGCGACCTCAACGAGCACGCAACGCAAGCCGAGTTCGTCTACGTCCACAAATGGACGCTGCACGACCTCGTGATGTGGGACAACCGCCAGACCATGCACCGTGTCCGCCGCTACGACCAGTCGCAACCTCGCGACATGCGCCGCGCGACGGTGGCGGGGACGGAGCCGACGGTGCAGCAGCAGGCAGCGGAGTGAGTGGCATTGGAGTTGCCACAAATTCGGCCGTCGTCCCGGACAAGCGAAGCAAAGCGAAGCGCAGATCCGGGACCCATAACCACAGGGAGTGGTTTGACGAAGACTCGGAGTTAAGATCCCGCGCTATAATTCCGCCCCGGGGTTATGGGTCCCGGATCTGCGCTCCGTTCTGGACAACGCTACGCGTTGCCAGAAGCTCGGCTTGTCCGGGACGACACGGGAGGTTGTTGCAACAGCTACTAGCCAGCTACGCGTGCCCCGCTTCGTTCGACAGCATCCCTGGATCGATGCCGATCTTGCGCAGGGCGCGGCCGTACTTGTCGTCGACGTCGTCACCGAAGATCAGATCCGCATCCGCATCGCAATGCAGCCAGCCGTTGCTCTGGATCTCGGTCTCGAGCTGGCCCGGCGCCCAGCCGGCATAGCCGAGCGCGAGGATGGCGTGCTTGGGGCCGGAGCCGTTGGCGATCGCGCGCAGGATGTCCACGGTCGCGGTGAGGCAGACGCCGTCGTCGATCCGCAACGTCGCGTTTTCGATATAGAAGTCGCTGGAATGCAGCACGAAGCCGCGCCCGGTGTCGACCGGGCCGCCGCGCAGCACCTTCATGCTTTCGGCGTTCTCCGGCAGCTTGATGTGCTCGCCCTTTTTGATGATGCCGAGCTGCTGCAAGAGTTCGGGGAAGTCGATGCTGCCGGCCGGGTGGTTCACGATGATGCCCATCGCTCCCTCCGCCGAATGGGCGCAGAGATAGATCACCGAGCGTTCGAAGCGGGAATCGCCCATCACCGGCATCGCGATCAAGAGCCGGCCGTCGAGATAACCGGCCGAATTAGGGAGCACGGGTCCCGCGCTGCGGGTGCTTTCGCCCGTCCTCTTGCCTGTGGGAGCCATCGGTGAAGCACTCCGGTTTCAATTCCTATCCTGATGTCGGGCCGGGCCGCTGTCAAATCAAGGCTTGCAGAGACTTGATTGAAGTGCATCCATCACAAGCAATTCAATGGTTTGCCTCAGGGCGACCCTGTAAAGACGTGCCATGCTCACAAGAGTTCCCCTACGTGCGGCGATTGGCGTCGCGACAACCCTGCTTGCGTCGTCGCTGGCCATCGCAGCCCGGGCCGATGACGCTTCGCCGTGGCAGCGCGACGGACATTCCGCGGTGCGGCTATTGGCGGGATCGCGCAGCGGCGCCGTCCTGCTCGGCGGTATCGCCATCCAGCTCCAGCAGGGGTGGAAGACCTATTGGCGCTCCCCCGGCGATTCCGGCGTCCCGCCGCGGTTCGATTTTTCCAAGTCGGACAACGTCGAGGCGGTGACGGTGATGTGGCCTGCGCCGCTGAAATTCAACGACGGCGCCGGCGGCCATTCGATCGGCTATCACAACCAGATCGTGCTGCCCCTGCGCATCGTCGCCAAGGCGGCCGACAAGCCCGTGACCCTGCGCGCAGAGATCAATTACGCGGTGTGCGAAAAACTCTGCATTCCGGTCGAGGCCAGCGCCGAGCTCGGCTTCAACAGCGTGGCCTCGACCGAGGATGCCAATCTACGTGCGGCCCTCGACACCGTGCCGAAGCCCGCCAATATCGGCGATCCCAATCCGCTCACCATCCGCGACGTCAAGCGCGACGGCGCCACCAAGGTGACGGTCGACGTGGTCACGCCGGATGCGCGCGACGTCAATCTGTTCGTGGAAGGTCCGACGCCCGACTGGGCGCTGCCGATTCCGGCTCCGGTCGAGCAGAGCCCGCCAGGGGTGAAGCGATTTTCGTTCGAGCTCGACGGCCTGCCGCCTGGCGCCAAGCCGGACGGGGCAGCGCTGAAGTTCACGCTGGTCGGGCCGGAGAAGTCGTACGAGTTCAATACCAATCTGCAATAGCTCGCGATCGACGAAGGGGCGCCGCGGGCGGCGCTCCCTCATTCCCGCGGCCCCGTCCGGCAATGCGCCACGCGCAAGATCGGCCGAGGCCTGTCAGGACGCGGGGCAAACCTTCGAGAGCTGTTTTTCCCTCAGCTTGTTCGTACAATATGCGCTGCAGCGTTGACCGCCGACCTTCATGCAATACGCCACGCACTTCTCGTAAGAGCATCCCCACGCATCCGCCCGCGCAGGCGCCATGGCAAAGAGGCCGGTGCCGGCAATTGCGGTGAGAACGGCCATGCACATCATCAATCGAGTCATTATTCGCTCCTGCTGAAAGTGACGCTCAACGCGGCCGTCCCGTCGAAACCGCGAGATGGTCCGCCACCAGCCCGCATAGGGCAAAAATTCCATGCGCAAGCAGCTGCTTGCACAAATTCCAAATGAATCCACTATGTGGGCATCATAGTTTGAAGAAGTTCGGGCGGCCACTCCCCAAACTGGCCGGATGAAAATTCCCCAGATCACTTGGCAAGGTCGCAACAGCGCCGGTGCCTTCGGCAAACCAAGTGATGTCCGCCTCCACGTGCCGGCCTTTGAAGCCGCCGGAGGCGGCCCAACCGAATCTTAAGGAATGGTTGCTAATTCCCAGGCCTGCCGCAGCATGCGCGTGCGGCCTGGGGACCGTTCGAATTGGCCGTGATGGATGCAGAACCCGCAACGAGCGGACCGGCCGGGCTGATCGCGCGGCTGCGGGCCAGGCTGACGGGCGGGTCGAGCGAGGCGTCGCTGACGCGGCGGCTGGCCGGCACGATCTTCATCATCCGGGTCATCAGCGCGGGCCTTGCCTATTTCTCGCAGGTCCTGCTCGCGCGCTGGATGGGCACCTCCGACTACGGCATCTACGTCTATGTCTGGACCTGGGTGCTGCTGCTCGGCAGCATGATGGATTTCGGCATCTCGGCCTCGGCGCAGAAGATCATTCCGGAGTATCGCACCAGCGGCGAGCATGCGCTGCTGCGCGGCTTCCTCTCCGGCAGCCGCTGGCTGACCTTCGCGGTGTCCACGCTGGTCTCGCTCGCGCTCGCCGGCATCGTCAAATTGCTATCGCCCTGGATCGATCCGGCCGAGGTGTTGCCGCTCTATATCGGCTGCATGACGCTGCCCGCCTTCGTCGTCGCCAACACCCAGGACGGCATCGCGCGCTCGCATGACTGGATGCAGCTTGGCTTGATGCCGCAATTCATCATCCGCCAGGCGCTGATCATCGGCATCACGGCCAGCGCCTTCCTGCTCGGCTATCACCTCGGCGCGGTCGCCGCGATGGTCGCGAGCGCCGGCGCGGTGTGGATCGCGATGACGGGGCAGATGGTGGTGCTGAACCGCAAGCTCGCCGACCATATCGCGCCCGGCCCCAAGACCTATGACATCCGCGGCTGGCTTGCCGTCTCGCTGCCGATCCTGCTGGTCGAGAGCTTCTACCTGCTGCTGTCCTACACCGACGTGCTGGTGCTGCAGCAGTTCCGCCCCTCCGACGAGGTCGGCGTCTATTTCGCGGTGGTGAAGACGCTGGCGCTGGTCTCCTTCATCCACTACGCGATGTCGGCGACCACGGCGCATCGCTTCGCCGAATACAACGCCAGCGGCGACAAGGCGCGCCTGTCGGCCTATGTCGCGCATGCCATCAACTGGACGTTCTGGCCGTCGCTGGCGGCGACCATCGTGCTGCTCGCGCTCGGCAAGCCGCTGCTCTGGCTGTTCGGGCCGCAATTCGTGGTCGGCTACGACATCATGTTCGTCGCAGCGATCGGGCTCGTGGTGCGCTCCGCGATCGGACCGGTCGAGCGGCTGCTCAACATGCTTGGTCAGCAGAAGATCTGCGCGCTCGCTTATGCATTGGCCTTCGTGATGAACCTCGTGCTCTGCATCGCACTGGTGCCGCGCTACGGCGGCCACGGCGCCGCGGCCGCGACCTCGATCTCGCTCACCTTCGAGACAGTGCTGCTGTTCTGGATCGTGCGGCAGCGGTTGGGGCTGCACGTGCTGGCGTTTGGTAAATAGGTACTACGGCGCCGTCCTTGCTCACTCCCCGTGGGGGAACGACTGTTTCGCAGCGCGCCTCGGAACAACTGGAAACGCCTCTCCATTTCCGCCGCGCAGCACAATTTTTCTTATTCCGCCCAAGCGGTTGCGTCCCAGGGAAAGTTTATTCTACGTCGTATTGCCCAACCGACGAGATCAACCTAAGATTCTCCAGACATGATCGATCCACTCTACGTCGCCTCCGGTTTCGGCGTCGGCCTGCTCGTCGGGATGACCGGCGTGGGCGGCGGTTCCCTGATGACGCCGCTGCTGATCCTGCTGTTCGGTGTTCATCCCTCCACCGCGGTCGGCACCGATCTGCTCTATGCCGCCGCCACCAAGACCGGCGGCAGCGTGGTGCATGGCTGGTCGCGCAGCGTCCACTGGCCGGCGGTGCTGCGGCTCGCCTGCGGCAGCATTCCCGCGAGCGCAGTGACGCTGCTGGTGCTGTGGAAGCTCGACCTCAGAAGCGATTCCGAGCGCAGCCTCGTCAATCTCGTGCTGTGCTTCGCCCTCCTCCTGACTGCCACCTCCCTGATCTTCCGCAGGGCGATCATGGAGCGCTACCGCCGGCGCCTCGAGCAGGTCGACGAGCGCACCACCGCGATTGCCACCGTCGTCACCGGCATCGTGCTCGGCGTGCTGGTGTCGATTTCGTCGGTCGGCGCCGGTGCGGTCGGCGTGACCGTGCTGCTGCTGCTCTACCCTCGCCTGCCCATGGCAACCATCGTCGGCTCCGACATCGCCCATGCGGTGCCGCTGACGCTGGTCGCCGGCATCGGGCACTGGGCGCTCGGCGACGTCGATTGGGCGCTGATGGGCGTGCTGCTGCTGGGCTCGCTGCCAGGCATCATCGTCGGCAGCTACAGCGCGACGCGGGTGCCCGAGACGGTGCTGCGGCTGACGCTTGCCAGCGTGCTGTTCGTGGTCGCAGGCAAGATCATGTTTGCGGAGCTGAACCTGTCGTCGGCTTTCGTGACGGCGCTGGCCTGGGGGCATTAGGCCAGACGACCGCGCCCCACTCTCGCTGTCATCGCCCGGCTTGACCGGGCGATCCAGTATTCCAGAGACAGCAGTGATAAAGTCGATAGGCCGCGGCGTACTGGATGCCCCGGTCAAGCCGGGGCATGACAGAGTGCGTGCTTACTCCGCCGTCCAGCCACCGTCGATCGAGAGATTGGTGCCGGTGATCTGGGCGGCATCATCGCCGCACAGGAACAGCGCCAATGCGGCGACCTGCTCGGACGTCACGAACTCCTTGGTCGGCTGCGCGTCGAGCAGAACGTCGTTGATGACCTGCTCGCGCGTCAGATTGCGCGCCTTCATCGTGTCGGGGATCTGCCTCTCCACCAGCGGCGTCCAGACGTAGCCGGGGCTGATGCAGTTGCAGGTGATCTTGTGGGTCGCGACCTCCAGCGCCACGGTCTTGGTCAGGCCTGCGATGCCGTGCTTGGCCGAGACGTAGGCCGACTTGAAGGGCGAGGCGACCAGCGAATGCGCCGATGCCGTGTTGATGATGCGGCCCCAGCCTTTCTTCTTCATGCCGGGCACGGCGGCACGGATGGCGTGGAAGGCCGAGGACAGGTTGATGGCGATGATCTGGTCCCACTTCTCGAGCGGAAACTCCTCGATCGGCGAGACGAACTGGATGCCGGCATTGTTGACGAGGATGTCGACTGAACCAAAGGTCTTCTCGCCGAGCGCGATCATGCCGGCGATCTCGGCCGGCTTGGTCATGTCGGCGGGCGAATAGATCGCCTTCACCTTGAAGTCCGCCTCGATCTTCGCGCGCTCCTTCTCAATGTCCTCCGGCGTGCCGAAGCCGTTGATGACGACATTGGCGCCGGCGGCGGCGAAGGCGCGTGCGTAGGCGAGCCCGATGCCGCTGGTGGACCCGGTCACGACGGCATTCTTGCCTGACAGACTACCCATTCTATTCGCTCCTTTTTGCCGGGGGCGCGGTGACGTCCCCCGTGAGATCGTAAGTCACCATGGTCTCGCCGGACTGCGGCCGCTCGAGCCAGTCCTTGTGGCGCATCGACAGATGCACGTCGTGCACGCCGGCCTCCCAATGCTCGACCATGGCGACGTGCGAGAAGTCGTAATCCTTGGACGAGGATTCGTAGTTCTTGCTGCGGTAGATCAGATGCACGACGGTGACGGTGCTTTCGCGCGACACCTTCGCCAGGAATTCGACGGAAGGATCGTTCTTGAGATAGTCCGGCAATTTGCCGATCAGGTCGCGCACGGCCCTGCGGGCGTTGTGCAACTGCTTGTTCTTGTCGGTGTTCATCCGCGTCCGGCTGGAGAAGCGGATGTCCTTCTCGCGCTCGGTGGCCTCCAGCAGCGAATTCGGCAGGTCGCCGCGGGCGCTGAACAGATCGACCTGGAAGATCAGCATGTCGCGATCGACCTCGGCATCGAGCACGTAGTCGAGCGGCGTGTTGGAGGCGATGCCGCCGTCCCAGTAATGCTCGCCGTCGATAATGACGGACGGAAAGCCCGGCGGCAGCGCGCCGGAGGCCATGATGTGCTCGGGGCCGATGGTCTTGCCGAGCTTCTTGAACTCGTAATTGTCGAAATATTTGAAGTTGCCAGAGGTGACGCCGACTGCGCCGACCGACAGGCGCGTCTTCAGGTCGTTGATGCGGTCGAAATCGACCAGACGCTCCAGCGTCTTCTTCAGCGGCGCGGTGTCGTAATAGCTCTCGGCCTGCGGGCTGCCGGGCGGCCAGAGCGGCGCCGGCGGAATCCGCGGCGTGAAAAAGCCGGGTACGCCGAAGGTCGCGATCAGCGCGGCACTGGTCGAGTTGAACAGCTCGCGGCTGTGGTCGCTCTTGCCGATCGGTTTCCACGGCACCGGCGCGGAGACCATCTCCCAGAATTCCTTGAGCCGCTTGACGCGCGTCGGGCCCTCGTTGCCGGCGATGATGGCGGCGTTGACCGCGCCGATCGAGATGCCGGCGACCCATTCCGGCTCGAAGCCGGAGCCGCACAGCGCCTGATAGGCGCCGGCCTGATAGGAGCCAAGCGCGCCGCCGCCCTGAAGGACCAGGACGCGTTGCGCATTCGCGGGGATGCTGGCGGATTCCGGGCTGCGATCGGTCATTGGGGGGACAATAGCAAATGGCGAGCCACCGTGGCGACCCTCCGCCGCGGCGTCAATGCATCCCGGGATCAAGTCTGGCTTATCGGGGCTCCGTCGAGGCCAGGATCATGGTCCAGAACACCTTGTATTTGGTGCCGGGAGCATAGCTCGCCGCGATGCCCAGTTTTGTGACACCGCCCTTGAGCATGTTGGCGCGGTGGGGTGGCGAGTCGCGCCAGCCGGAAAACGCTTCCGCCAGCGTATGATAGCCGGCCGAGACGTTCTCGACGGCAACGGTGGCGGGATAGCCGCCTGTGGCCAGGCGCTTGGCCAGCGGCGCGCGGACGTCGTGATCCATCTTGTTGGCCGCAGCCATAGCCTGGGACTGGGATTCGGCGAGCCGCATCAGGTCGGGGTCGATGACGACGGTGCCGAGAGCGTTGTTCTGGCGGTATTGCGAGATCATGATCGCGGCCGCCTGCGCGTCGAGCTTGGAGCCCGGGACCGCCATATCGGCATACATGGACGGCTGCTGGACCGGCGCTTCGTTGCCGGCGCAGCCGGCGAGCAGCAAAGTGATGAGTATTGCGGCCGCGGCGCGCATGAACAGGAGCCCCCAAATCAGGGGCCGTTGTTGCATACCAACCGTGGCTGAAAGGTGAATTTTGAGGAAAATTTGACGGATCGAGACGGCTCAGGCGCCCGCAAATATCCGGTAGCGGCGGGGCTCCAGGCCGATCGTGTCGCCGGCGCGCAGTTCCCGATCTCGGGGGGCGTCGATCTCGATGGTCTCGCCGCCGAGCAAGGCAACCTCCGCGCGCTGCACGGGACCGAAATTGCGGACGTGCTGAACCGCGCCCTCGAAGGCGCCGCTGCCGGGGGGCCCAACCAGCATGTCATGTCGCCGCACGAACAGTTTTGACGCGCCAGGCGCAAGCCCGTCCGCGGCCAGGGTGAGCGGCCGGTCACCCAGCCTGATCACGCCGCCTTCGACCTGGACCGGCAGCTCGATGGACTCGCCGATGAAGCCGTGCACGAAGGCCGTCGCCGGGGTCTCGTAGACGTCATCGGGCGAGCCGATCTGCTCGATCCTGCCCTTGTCCATGACGACGACGCGGTTGGCGACTTCGAGCGCCTCCTCCTGGTCGTGGGTGACGAAGATGGAGGTGACGTTGATCTCGTGATGCAGCGAGCGCAGCCATCTTCGCAGCTCTTTCCGCACCTTGGCATCGAGCGCGCCGAAGGGCTCGTCGAGCAAGAGGATGCGCGGCTCGATCGCGAGCGCGCGGGCGAGCGCAATGCGCTGGCGCTGGCCGCCGGAGAGCTGGCTCGGATAGCGGTCGGCGAGCCAGTCGAGCTGCACGAGGTCGAGCAGCTCCTTGACCCGCGCCCGGATCGCGGCTTCGTCCTTGCGCACCGCACGCGGCTGCACGCGCAGGCCAAAGGCGACGTTCTCGAACACGGTCATGTGGCGGAACAGCGCGTAATGCTGGAACACGAAGCCGACATGCCGCTCGCGCGCGCCCTGCGCCAGCGCGTCCTCGCCATTGAAGGAGACCTCGCCGGAATCAGGCCAGTCGAGGCCGGCGATGATCCGCAGCAGCGTGGTCTTGCCGGAGCCTGAGGGACCGAGCAGCGCCAGCAATTCACCATTGTCGACCTTGAGGTCGACGCCGTCGAGGGCGGCAAAACTGCCGAACTTCTTGACGAGATTTTTGACTTCAATGGTCACTTGCGTCGTGTCCTTCGTCGAGGTGACGTTCGAGAACCGTCTTTGCGATCAGCGTGATCAGCGCCAGCATCGCCAGCAGCGAGGCGATCGCGAAGGCGGCGACGAACTGGTATTCGTTGTAGAGGATCTCGACCAGCAGCGGCATCGTGTTGGTCTCGCCGCGGATATGGCCGGAGACGACGGAGACCGCGCCGAACTCGCCCATCGCGCGCGCATTGCAGAGCAGGACGCCGTAGAGAACGCCCCATTTGATGTTGGGCAGCGTGACGCGGAAGAAGGTCTGCAAGCCCGAAGCGCCGAGCGAAACCGCGGCCTCCTCCTCCTGCGTGCCCTGCTCCTGCATCAAGGGGATCAGCGCGCGCGCGACGAACGGGAAGGTCACGAAGGTGGTGGCGAGCGCGATGCCGGGCACGGCGAACAGGATCTGGATGTCGTGATCCCTGAGCCAGCCGCCGAAATAACCCTGCGCGCCGAACAGCAGCACGAAGACGAGGCCGGAGATCACCGGGCTGACCGAAAACGGCAGGTCGATCAGCGTGATCAGGAAGGTCTTGCCCGGGAAATCGAATTTTGCAATCGCCCAGGCGGCGACGAGGCCGAAGACAAGGTTGAGGCCGACCGAGATCGCCGCGACGATCAAGGTCAGCTTGATCGCGGACAGGGCCTCCGGCTCGGCGAGCGCCGAGAGATAGGCGAGGATCCCCTTCGAAAAGGCCTGCGCGAACACGACCACCAGCGGCAGCACGACGAAGACGGAAAGAAAGATGATCGCCAGCGCGATGATGGTGATGCGCACCGCGCGAGGCTCGGTGCGCAAATTGTCTCGCGCCGCCGCCGCATGTGCCCGGGCCTTCGCACGTGCCCTGGCGTCGGGGGCCGAAAGCGAGACGGTGTCTGCGATTTGCATCGTCATGGTCCGCCCTCAGCGCGCCGGGATCCGGCTCCGCGCCCAGCGCTGGAGCCGGTTGACGGCGAAAATGATGACGAAGGAGACGACGAGCATGACCACCGCGATGGCGGTCGCGTCGGCATAGCGGAACTCGGACAGCCGGATCACGATCAAGAGCGGCGCGATCTCGGAGACATTAGGCAGATTGCCGGCAATGAAGATCACCGAGCCGTATTCACCGACCGCGCGGGCGAAGGCGAGCGCGAGCCCGGTGAGCAGCGCCGGCGCAAGCGAGGGCAGGATCACGCGGATGATGGTCTGCCAGCGGCTGGCGCCCAGGCTGCCCGCGGCCTCCTCGATCTCGGGATCGAGATCCTGCAGCACCGGCTGAACCGTGCGCACCACGAAGGGAATGCCGATGAAGATCATGGCGACGAAGATGCCGACCGGCGTGAACGCCACCTTGATGCCGAGCGCCGCGAGCGGCGCCCCCAGCCAGCCCTTCTCGGCGAACAGCGCGGTCAGCGCGACGCCGGCGACCGCCGTCGGCAGCGCGAAGGGCACGTCTACGATGGCGTCGAACAGGCGGCGGCCGGGGAAGCGATAGCGCACCAGTGCCCAGACGATGATGCTGCCCATGACGAGGTTGACGCAGGCCGCCGCGAACGCGAGGCCGAAGGAAACCCGCAGGGCATTCAGGGTGCGGCGGCTGGCAAGGATATTCCAGAACTGCTCGGGGCTGAGCTCGAGCGATTTCAGGAACAGCCCGGCGAGCGGAATCAGGATGATGATCGACAGCCAGGAAAGCGTCAGTCCCATGGTGAGACCGAAGCCCGGCAATGTCCGGCGTCGTGCTGCGAGTGCGCTCACCAGGCCCCCTGCTAAAGCCCTAAGACAGCGCCAGATCAGTTCTTATAGATCTGGTCAAAGATACCGCCGTCGGCGAAATGTTCCTTCTGCGCCTTGGTCCAACCACCGAAAACGTCGTCGATCGTGAATAGTTCGACCTTTGCGAAGGCGTTTTCGTATTTTTTGGCAATCCCGGCATCGCGCGGGCGGTAGAAGTTGCGCGCGGCGATCTCCTGCCCCTCCTTGGTGTACCAGTACTGGAGGTAGGCATCGGCGGCATTGCGGGTGCCCTTTTTGTCGGCAACCTTGTCGACGATCGCGACCGGCGGCTCGGCGAGGATCGATTGTGGCGGCGCCACAATCTCGAATTTCTCCCGGCCGAATTCCTTCAGGGCGAGAAACGCCTCGTTCTCCCAGGCGAGCAGCACGTCCCCGACGCCCCGCTCGACGAAGGTCACGGTCGCGCCGCGCGCGCCGGTATCGAGCACCGGCACCTGCTGGTAGAGCTTACCGATGAAGTCCTTTGCCTTGTCGGCGGAGCCGTATTTCTTCTGCGCAAAGCCCCAGGCCCCCAGATAATTCCAGCGCGCGCCGCCCGATGTCTTCGGGTTCGGCGTGATCACGGCAACGCCCGGCTTGATCAGATCGTCCCAGTCCTTGATCGCCTTGGGGTTGCCCTTGCGCACCAGGAACACGATGGTGGAGGTGTAGGGCGACGCATTCTGCGGTAACCGCTTCTGCCAGTCCGTCGCCGTGAGGCCCTTGCCGGCGATCGCGTCGATGTCGTAGGCGAGCGCGAGTGTCACCACATCGGCCTGCAATCCGTCGATCACCGCCCGCGCCTGCGAACCGCTGCCGCCATGCGACTGCTTGATCTCGACGCTCTTGCCGGTCTCCTTCTGATAGGCGTTCGCGAACGCCTTGTTGAATTCGGCATAGAGCTCGCGCGTCGGATCATACGACACGTTGAGCAGATTGATGTCAGCAGCGAGAGCCGCGCTTGCCAAGAAACCCGTCGCGAGAAGTCCTGCAGCGAGCGGAACGATACGGCGGATCATGTCCATCTCCATTCACTTCGACGACGTCAGTGTCAGCGAAGGCAGGCGAAACTCGCGACGAAACGCGCTTAAGTCAACGAAACCGGATTTTCTTGTTCGCAGCGTGGCAGCGTGACTGTGCTACGAAGTCTTCATCGTGTGGATGCCGCATTCTGTCTTGGCCCGGCCGCGCCAGCGACCGGCACGCTCATCCTCACCCTCGGCCGTTCTGCTCGTGCAAGGCATACACCCAACCGACAGGAAACCGGAGGCGGCCAGTGGATGACGCGGCAATTTGGCGCGGACGAAGATGGCCTCGAGTTCCTCGCGCGAGACGTTGGCGAAGGGGTTGAACTTCAACCGCGCGCCATCGTCTTCGACCACCGGAATGTCGGCGCGTGCATTGCCCTGGAAGCGCTTGCGGCCGTTGAGCCAGGCCGAGAACGGCTTCAGTGCCCGCGCCAGCGGCTCGACTTTACGAATGCGGCAGCAGGCGTCGGGATCGGAGAACCAGAGGTCGCGATCGGGATCGTCACGCGACAATGTTTCTTCCGCAGGCTTGATCGAACGCACGTCCTTCAGGCCAAGCGTCGCGATCAGCGTGTCGCGATAGGCCAGCGTCTCCTCGAACAGCCAGCCGGTATCGAGGAAGACCACGGGGATCGCGGGATCGACGTCCGCCATGACCTTCAGCAGCGTCGCCGATTCCGTGCCGAACGACGACACCAGCGCCAGCTTTTCGCGCCCGACCGTCTTCAGCGCCGCAGCGATGATCTCGGCGGGCGAGGCATCGCGCAGCGCGCGATCGAGTTCGTCCGCCGACGGAAGCGCAGAGACTGACGTCGGCGAAACCTGAGGCGCGATCGCGTTCACGTGCCGACGCCTTCGGAATGACGCAGCTGCATGCGCCGGTGCAAGGCCGTGATGCGGCCATCACCGGTCGGCTGGTAAAACACCGAATAGCGCTTCGCGGTCTGCATGAAGGCTTCCGCGTCGGCCTGCTTCTTGACGTCGAAGGCATCGAAGCCGGCGCGCAGCATGAACACGAACTGGTCGCGCAGCACCTGGCCGGTGGCGCGCAATTCGCCGCGGAAATTGTAACGCTCGCGCAGCAGCCGGGCCTGGCTGTAGGCGCGGCCGTCGCGGAAGGTCGGGAACACCAGCGCAACGACGGCGATCTTGCCGAGATAGGGGACCAGTTCGGCGATGTCGCGGTTGTTCGGCCAGATCACGCCGACCTTGCCGGCGCGCTTGAGCAGCGCATCGGCCTCGCCGATGAAGCGCTCGGCCGGCACCAGGATGTCGCCGCCCTCGGGCAGCGGCGTGTCGACGGCCAGCTTGACGAAGCTGTCGTCGGCGATCTTTCCGCCGTTAACGAGTGGCATAAACGCGCTCCTTGAAGGGTTCGACGCCAAGGCGTTTCACTGTGTCCATGAACAGCTCATCGGGCCGCTCGCGCAGCGCCAGATAGGCTTCAACGATGTCCTCGACGACGTCGGCGACCTCGTCGAACTTGACGCCCGGCCCGATCAGGTTCCCGAGCGCGGCGTTCTCGTCGGCACGGCCGCCGATGGTGATCTGGTAGACCTCCTCGCCGTTCTTCTCGACGCCGAGAATGCCGATATGGCCGACATGGTGATGGCCACAGGCGTTGATGCAGCCGGAGATGTTGATGTGGAGTCGGCCGATCAGGTTGGCGAGCTCGTGGTTGGCGAAGCGCCGCGTCAGTTCCTGTGCGATCGGGATCGAGCGCGCATTCGCCAGCGAGCAATAGTCGAGGCCCGGGCAGGCGATGATGTCGGTGATCAGGTTGACGTTCGGCGTCGCGAGGCCAAGCTTGTCGAGCGTCTTCCACAGCGCCGGCAAGTCGCGCTTGGCGACATGCGGCAGCGCCAGGTTCTGCTCGTGGCCAACGCGGATCTCACCGAAGGAATATTTGTCGGCGAGATCGGCCAGCGCATCCATCTGCTCCGCCGTGGCATCGCCCGGAGGCGCGCCAATCGGCTTCAGCGAGATCGTGACGATGGAGTAGCCCTGGTTCTTGTGCGGGGCCACCGAGTTCTTGCGCCACGCTTCGAAATCGGGATCGGCCGCCGCCTGCCGAAGCTCGTCCGGCATGTGCGGCAGCTTTTCGTAGGCCGGGTAGCTGAAGCGCGAGCGGATGTCCTCGATCACCTCGTCGTCGATCTGGAGCGAGGAGTTGCGGATGTGCTGCCACTCCTCCTCGACTTCGCGGGAGAACTTCTCGATGCCGAGCTCGTGCACCAGGATCTTGATGCGCGCCTTGTAGATGTTGTCGCGGCGGCCATACTGATTGTACACGCGCAGGATCGCCTCGATGTAGCTGAGGATATCCCGGCCGTGCACGAAGTGCTTGATGGTCTTGGCGATGAACGGCGTGCGGCCGAGACCGCCGCCGACCAGCACCTCGAAGCCGGTCTCGCCGTTCTCGTTCTTGATCAGGCGGAGGCCGATGTCGTGGATCTTGATCGCGGCGCGGTCGTGGTCCGACGCGGTGATCGCGATCTTGAACTTGCGCGGCAGGAACGAGAACTCCGGATGCAGCGTGGTGTGCTGGCGGATCAGCTCCGACCAGATGCGGGGATCCTCGATCTCGCCCGGCGCGACGCCGGCCCACTGGTCCGAGGTGACGTTGCGCATGTTGTTGCCGGAGGTCTGCATCGCGTGAATGCCGACCTTGGCGAGATCTTCCAGCGCGTCCGGCAGCTCGGCGAGCTTGATCCAGTTGAACTGAATGTTCTGCCGGGTAGTGAAATGGCCGTAGCCGCGATCGTATTTGCGCGCGACGTGGGCGAGCGCACGCAACTGGTTCGTCGCCAGCGTGCCATAAGGGATCGCAACGCGGAACATGTAGGCGTGCAATTGCAGATAGACGCCGTTCTGCAGGCGCAGGATCTTGAACTCGTCCTCGGTGAGCTCGCCGGAGAGGCGCCGCTTCACCTGGTCGCGGAACTCCGAGACGCGCTCATTGACGAGCGTGCGATCGATTTCGTCGTAAGCATACATAGGAAAGCGCCTTAAGCCTGGGCCGACTGTCCGATGGTCACACCGGTGCGGCGAATCTGTTCGCGCAGATTGCCGGGTTCGATCTTGCCGTCCGCGCCGACCTGCACCGGGGCGATATAGGGACCGATCGCGCCGACGTCATCGGCGACGGACTCCGCAAGCAACGCTTTGGCCTCGTCGGAGTTGCGCACGATCGCAGCTTCCGACAGGTCCGCGGACCAGCTCTTGGCGGCGGTGCGATAAACCACGATGCCGTCCCAGGTCCGGTTGGCGGTCACGATCGAGGGACCGGCGATCTTGATCTTCTTCTGTTCGAGCGGGGAGGTCATTCGGCTGCATCCAATAGGTCAGAGATGATTTGCTTTGGGGTGTCGCGACGAAGGGAACCGGCATGCCGGACCACCTCGCCGATGATGAGAATGGCAGGACCGCCGCTGACCCGCCGCACGAGTTCAGGGAGGTCGCGCAGCGTGCCAATCGCGCCCTGCGCATCGGGACGCGTCACACGCGCGAACACGCCGACCGGCGTCTCCGGCGAACGGCCGGCGGCGAACAGGCCAGCGCGCACTGCGGGCGCGGCAGTCATGCCCATGTAGACCACAACGGTCATTCTGGTGTCGGTCATCGTCGACCAGTCCACGACTTCCGCATCGCGCGCCTTGTGCGCGGTGAGGAAGGTGATGCGGGTCGCTTCGTGACGGTAGGTGAGCGGCACCTCGAAATCGGCAGCGCCGCCGAGCCCCGCGGTGATGCCGGGGATGATCGAATAGGCGATGCCCGCCGCGCGCAGGGCTTCGACCTCTTCGCCACCACGGCCGAACACGAAGGGATCGCCGCCCTTCAGCCGCACCACGCGCTGACCGGATTGCGCGGCCTCGATCATGCGCTTGTTGATGGCGTCCTGGCCGATGCCGGGCTTGCCGACGCGGCGGCCGACGGCAACGCGCGTGGTGTCACGGCGGATGCGGTCGAGAATTTCGCCCGAGACCAGTTCGTCATGGAAGACGATGTCGGCGTCCTGCAATGCGCGCAGCGCCTTGATGGTGAGAAGATCGGGATCGCCGGGACCGGCGCCGACCAGCGCGACCGAGCCTTCCGGCTTGTCGGCACGCGCGAATTCGGAGGGATCGGCAATCGCCTTGAGCGCGGCGTCCGCCTCGCTCCTGCGGCCGCCGAGCACGGCGGCGCCGATCGGGCCGTCGATGACGCGCTCCCAGAACCGGCGGCGCAGCGGAAACTCGACGATGCGCTCGTTGATGGACTTGCGGAAGCCGCCGATGAACTCGGCGAGCTCGCCGATACGGGCCGGCAGCAGCGCCTCGATCTTCTCACGCACGCGCCGTGCCACGACGGGCGAAGTGCCGCCGGTGCCGACTGCGACCACGACATCGCCGCGATCGACGATCGCCGGGAAGATGAAGCTGGAATGCTCGAGATCGTCCATGACGTTGACGGGCAGGCCCAGTGCCTTTGCTCGCGCCGACATCGCCACACCGACATCGCCCGCGCCAGCGCAGACAACGGCGATGACTCCCGAGAGATCGGCGGAGAGCGGATCGCCCGATGCGATCTCGATCCGCGCCACGTCCCCCGAGTTGAGACCCAGATCCTGATTACCGTCGATCGCATGCACGCGGATGCGGGCACCGGCAGCAGAGAACACGCGCAGCTTGGCACGCAAAAGCTCACCCGCGCCGATGAGGACCACCGGGCCGGCCTTGAGATCGAGAAACACCGGCAAGAACCGCATGCGATACTCGCTTCCCCCACATCCGGGGTTGACTGGAATTATTTTCTATATATGTGTCGTTTCGAGCGCGCAAAGAGAAAATTTTTTCTTCTCTTCCGCACCGCAACTATAGAATTTTCGCCTCCAAACGCAAAGTGGCAGAGATGCATCTTCTCAAGGACGATTCCGCAGCGAGCGGACTGAGCAGCCCGGCCTCGGCTGGGCGCGCACGCACGCAAGAATTTTCTGCTGACCTTGCCCCCAGCATGGACCATCTCGACCAGCTCGAAGCGCAGAGCATCTACATCTTCCGCGAGGCCTTCGCCCGGCTGAAGAAGATCGCGCTGTTGTGGTCGCTCGGGAAGGACTCCAACGTCATGATCTGGCTGGCGCGGAAAGCGTTCTTCGGCCGAGTGCCCTTCCCGGCACTGCATGTCGACACCGGCAAGAAGTTTCCGGAGATGTACCGCTTTCGAGATCACTACGGCAAAGAGTGGGATCTCGATTTGCGCGTCGAGCCCTGCCCGCCCATCGATGCCGTCGATCCGACGCTGCCGCCGGCCGCCCGCTCCGCTGCGCGCAAGACCGAAGGCCTCAAGATGGCGCTCGGCAAATTCGGCTTTGACGGCCTGATCGCCGGCATCCGCCGCGACGAGGAGGCAACGCGCGCCAAGGAGCGTGTGTTCTCGCCGCGCGGGCTCGAAGGCAATTGGGACGTGCGCGACCAGCCGCCGGAGTTCTGGGACCATTTCAACGCCTCGCCGCCCCAGGGCGCGCATTTGCGTATCCATCCGATCCTGCATTGGACCGAGGCCGATATCTGGGCCTACACCAAGCGCGAGAACATCCCGATCATCCCGCTATATCTCGCCAAGGACGGCAAGCGCTATCGCTCGCTGGGGGATCAGGACATCACCAATCCGGTCGCATCGACCGCGTCCAACATCGACGAGATCCTGATCGAGCTCGAACAGACCAAGGTGCCGGAGCGCGCCGGCCGCGCACTCGACCACGAGACCGAGGACGCCTTCGAGCGCCTGCGCGTCGCCGGCTATCTCTGATCAAGTACGCGAGCGCGATATGAACATGATCGTCACCCCCGCTTCACCGGCCACCCCGAACGGCACCACCCGTCCGCAGGTCCGCATCGTCATCGTCGGCCATGTCGACCACGGCAAATCGACGCTGGTCGGCCGCCTCCTGCACGAGACCGGCAGCCTGCCCGACGGCAAGCTGGACATGCTGAAAGCCGTCAGCGCGCGGCGCGGCATGCCGTTCGAATGGTCGTTCCTGCTCGATGCGCTCCAGACCGAGCGCGACCAGGGCATCACCATCGACACCACGCAGATCCGCTTCCGCACCAACTCGCGCGACATCGTTCTGATCGACGCGCCCGGCCATGCCGAATTCCTGCGCAACATGATCACCGGCGCCTCGCAGGCCGACGGCGCGGTGCTGATCATCGACGCGCTCGAAGGCGTGCGCGACCAGACAAGGCGGCACGGCTATCTCCTGCATCTGCTCGGCGTGAAGCAGGTCGCGATCGTCGTCAACAAGATGGACCGCGTCGACTTCAGCGCCGACCGTTTCAAGGAGATCAGCGACGAGATCTCCGCGCATCTGAACGGCCTCGGCGTGAAGCCCACGGCGGTGATCCCGATCTCGGCGCGCGACGGCGATGGCGTCGCTGATCGTACCGACCGTATCTCCTGGTACAAGGGACCGACAGTGGTCGAGGCGCTCGACGCTCTCGAGCCGGCGCGGCCGCTGGAAGCGCTGGCGCTGCGGCTGCCGGTGCAGGCGATCTACAAGTTCGACGACCGCCGCATCGTGGCGGGCCGCATCGAATCCGGCAGCCTCATTGCCGGCGACGAGATCGTGATCATGCCGGCCGGCAAGATCGCGAAGATCAAGTCGGTCGAGAGCTGGCCGGTGACGCCGGTTGCGGGACGGCAGGGCGCGGGCCGCTCGGTCGGAATCACGCTCGACCGCGAACTGTTCGTCGAGCGCGGCGATATCATCGCGCACGCGAGCGCCGCCCCGCGCGAGACGCGGCGGCTGCGCGCGCGGATCTTCTGGCTGCACGACAAGCCGCTCGCCAAGGGCGACCAGCTCCTGGTCCGCTGCGGGCCGAAAGAAAGCCGCGCCACGGTCGTCGCGATCGAGAAGGCGGTCGATCCCGGCGAGCTCTCGAGCACCGAGAACAAGGCGATCGGGCGCAACCATGTCGGCGAGATCGACATCTCCCTGTCGAATCCGATCGCCACCGATCCCTACACCGAGAATCCGCGTACCGGTCGTCTCGTGATCGAGGTCTCCGGACGCATCGCCGGCGGCGGTCTGGTGCTGTCGGTCGATGCCGGCCAGCGCGCCTTGCCCGTCGACATCGAGCCGGTGGAATCCGCGCTTCGTCCGGACGAGCGCTCCGCACGCTATCAGCACAACGGCGCCGTGGTCTGGCTCACCGGCCTGCCGGCCTCGGGCAAGTCGACGCTCGCCAAGGCGCTGGAACGGCGGCTGTTCACCAATGGCGGCTCGCCGATCCTGCTCGACGGCGACACGCTGCGCGCCGGGCTCAACAGCGATCTCGGCTTCTCCAGTGCCGATCGCAGCGAGAACATCCGCCGCCTTGCCGAAGTCGCAACGCATCTCGCACGTAACGGCCATATCGCCATCGTCGCCGCGGTCTCGCCCGCGCGCGAGGACCGCGCCGCGGCGCGCCGCATCGCCGACACCGCGTTCCGCGAGATCCATGTCGCGACGCCGGCAGAGGTCTGCGAGGATCGCGATCCCAAGGGGCACTACAAGAAGGCTCGCGCCGGCGCGCTGGCATCCTTCACCGGCATCGGTAACGACTACGAAGCGCCGCAAGCAGCCGAGCTCGTGATCGACACCTCGACACGGACCGTCGCCGAAGCGGCCGACGAGATCGAGCAGATGCTGAAGACGACGGGCGTGCTGTTCGACGAAACCGTGGACCTCGCCGCGAATATTTGAGGCAGGCTCCATCCGCTTGCGCAGCTGCGTTCCCTCCCCCCTTGCGGGGGAGGGCTAGGGAGAGGGGTCCACACGGGGACTCTCTCAATCAGAGCACTCCGCTCCCGTCGAATCCCGACACACCTTTTCCTGAGCCACCCCTCTCCCCCGCCCTCCCCGGCAAGGGGGGAGGGAGCGCAGTTGTGTCCGTGGCGCGAGGTTGGGATCAAATTTGTAAAGCCAGCTGCCCGCCACACCTGCTCTTGACATTTTGACAAACCATTGAGGGTCTTCTCACCGCCCCGATTTTGGGGCTAATAGACCCCGAAAGCCGCTCCCTTGTGGGCGCATTTTGCTGCTGTCGGGTCAAAAGCAGCCAAAAACAGCCATTTCCAACAAGAAAGCCCATCATGAAACGCGTCGACGCCCACGGATTGAAGATCGCTCCCGTCCTGTTTGATTTCATCGCCAAGGAAGCGGCCCCGAAAACGGGGATCGCGCCGGATGCGTTCTGGGCCGGGCTTGCCGCCATCATCAAGGATCTGGGGCCGAAGAACCGCGCATTGCTGGCGGTGCGCGACACGTTGCAGGCCAAGATCGACGACTGGCACCGCGCCAGCAAGGGCAAGGCGTTCGACCTCAACGCCTATACCGCCTTCCTGAAGGAGATCGGCTATCTCGTTCCGGAGCCGGCGACCCAGAAGGTCGAGACCGCCAATGTCGACGAGGAAATCGGCAAGATCTGCGGCCCGCAGCTCGTCGTGCCTCTCACCAATGCGCGCTATGCGCTGAACGCGGCGAACGCGCGCTGGGGTTCGCTCTATGACGCCTTCTACGGCACCGACGCCATCCCGCACGAACCGTCCGAGAGCGGCAAGGGCTATAACAAGGCGCGCGGCGACAAGGTGATCGCCAAGGCCAAGGCGTTCCTCGATACCGCTGTGCCGCTCGCGACCGGCAGCCATACCGACGTCACCGCCTACAGCGTCGTCGCGGGCCAGCTCGCGGTGAAGCTGAAGAGCGGCAACGCCACCGCGCTCAAGAACGCCGCGCAGTTCGCCGGCTTCCAGGGCGATGCGGCCGCGCCTTCGGCCGTGCTGCTCGCCAACAACGGCCTGCATGTCGAGGTCAAGATCGACCGCAGCAGCGCGATCGGCAAGGACGATCCGGCCGGCGTCGCCGACATGATCATGGAATCCGCGGTCTCCACCATCCTCGACATGGAGGACTCGGTTGCAGCCGTCGATGCCGAGGACAAGGTGCTGGTCTACCGCAACACGCTCGGTCTGATGAACGGCACGCTGTCGGCCGATTTCGAGAAGGGCGGCAAGACGCTGACGCGTTCGCTCAACGCCGACCGCAGCTACAAGACACCGGACGGCAAGGGCGAGGTCAAGCTGCACGGCCGCAGCCTGCTCTTGATGCGCAATTGCGGTCACCACATGTTCACCGACGCGGTGCTGGACGAGAAGGGCGAGGAGATTCCGGAAGGCCTGCTCGACGCGGCCGTCTCAGGCCTGATCGCCATTCACGACCTCAAGGGCAACTCCAAGGTCAAGAACAGCCGCACGGGATCTGCCTATATCGTCAAGCCGAAGATGCACGGCCCGGATGAGGTATCGCTGACCTGCGAGATCTTCGACCGCGTCGAGAAGATGCTCTCGCTGCCGGAGAACACGCTCAAGGTCGGAATCATGGACGAGGAGCGGCGCACCACCGTCAACCTCAAGGCCTGCATCCAGCGCGCCTCCAAGCGCATCATGTTCATCAACACCGGCTTCCTCGACCGCACCGGCGACGAGATCCACACCTCGATGGAAGCGGGCCCGATGATCCGCAAGAACGAGATGAAGGCGCAGGCCTGGATCAAGGCCTATGAGGACTGGAACGTCGACATGGGCCTGAGCTGCGGCCTGCCCGGCCACGCCCAGATCGGCAAGGGCATGTGGGCAGCGCCCGACAAGATGGCGGACATGCTGGCGCAGAAGCTTGGCCATCCGCAGGCCGGCGCCACCACGGCCTGGGTGCCCTCGCCGACCGCCGCGACGCTGCACGCGCTGCATTACCACCAGGTCAATGTGATCGCGCGCCAGGAGGAGCTCACCAAAGGTGGTCCGCGCGCAAAGCTCTCGGACATCCTCACCATTCCGGTGTCGAAGTCGAACTGGGCGCCCGATGACGTCAAGCAGGAGATCGACAACAACTGCCAGGGCATCCTCGGCTATGTTGTGCGCTGGATCGACCAGGGCGTCGGCTGCTCCAAGGTACCCGACATCCACGACGTCGGCCTGATGGAAGACCGCGCCACCTTGCGCATCTCCAGCCAGCACCTCGCCAACTGGCTGCACCAGGGCGTCATCACCGAAGCGCAGGTGATGGAGTCGCTGAAGCGCATGGCCGTGGTGGTCGACAAGCAGAACGCCGGCGATGCCATCTACAAGCCGATGGCGCCCGCCTTCGACGGCGTCGCCTTCAAGGCGGCGAGCGACCTCATCTTCAAGGGGCGCGAGCAGCCGAACGGCTACACCGAATACATCCTCACCGCGCGTCGCCGCGAGGCCAAGGCGAACGGCTGATAGTCAGCCGGCTCGACACATCGAAAGCCCCGGCTCACGCCGGGGCTTTTTTGTTGAGCGCAGCGGGCGAAACGTCGCGCCGCGCAGCGGAACGGCCGCGCGGCGGTCGCGTTGTACGGCCATCAACCCATGGGAGATGGTCATGGACTGGAATCGCATCGAAGGAAACTGGAAGCAGTTCAAGGGATCGGCCAAGGAGAAATGGGGCAAGCTCACCGACGACGACCTCAGCCTGATCGAGGGACGCCGCGAACAGCTCGAGGGCCGGCTCCAGGAACGTTACGGCAAGGCCAAGGACCAGGTTCGTCAGGACGTCGACGACTGGCTCAAGTCGCTGCACTAGCGCAGCACGACCGAAGCCCCGGCTCACGCCGGGGCTTTTGTTTGGAAGTTGCAGCCCGGATAGCGACATCCGAGACCTTGAGGCATCCCGGATATCGCGGCGCTCATCCGGGCTATGATCCCTTGCTAGAACACCGCGAGATATTTCAGCAGCGAGACGATGCCGATGATGATGACGATCACGCGCACGATCTGCTTGGCGCGCCCGTCCATCGGCAGCATGTTGATGAGATAAAGCACGAGAATGACGACGAGAAAGGTGACGAGTACGCCGACCAGCATTGCTAGGACCCCCCTTCAGGCAAATTGCTACGGTGTCCTAACGCCTGTCTGCCACGCCGGTTCCATTTAGGAAACCCACTGCAACTTCTGGTACTTACGTAGTTCTACCATGCGGCTCTCTGCCTAAAATTTTACCCTTTTCCTTTCAGATGCGGAAACCGTTCGGGCCGTGAGCCGCAAACGGCCTGCGATTGCCGATGCCGCCGCCCCCTGTTTTCGATGTTGCCGGGGCGTTTCCTGCGACTTTGAAATGGGAATTGGGGGGACTGCGATGTTGAATCGTCTGACCGTATCCGCGCTGCTGAAGGCGGTGATCGCGATCACGTCGATCTGCGTGGTGATCGCACTCTCGCTCACCGCCTACGAATCCTGGGATCGCCTCAGGACCGCCAACCGCATCTCGCAGATCGCCGACGCATCCGCCGATTTGTTCAAGGCGATGCACAGCCTGCGCACCGACCGCTCGACCACGACGCGGCTGCTCAACTCGGCCGAACCAATGGATGCCGAGATCGAGAAATACCTGCGTGCGATCCGGGACACCGAGATGCCCGCAATGGCACGCGCGCTGGAACTGCTGCCGGTCATGGACTTCCCGCAATCGGGCACACTGGTGCCGGAGCTCGCGCGCCTCCACAAGCTGCTGATCGAAGAGCAGAAACAGTTCTGGGCGGATATGGCCAAGCCCAGGGATCAGCGCCGCGCCGGCCTGCCGAAGGAATATATGGAGACGACGGGTGGCCTGCTCGAAACGCTCGACAAGCTGTCGAACGTCCTGGCTGCCACCGTCAATCACCAGGACGCCGTGATCGACCAGCTGCTGTCGATCAAGCAGAACGCCTGGCTGCTCCGCAACACCGCGGGCGAAGCTTCGCTGGTCGTCTCGACCGGTCTTGCCGCCGGCAAGATCACACCCGAAGCCCGCAACAACTACACCCACCATGTCGGCGGCACGTCGGCGATGTGGAAGGCGCTGGAATTGTCAGCCTCGGGCATGCAGTTGCCACCCGCGCTCGCCTCCGCCCTGGCCGCAGCCAAGACCGGCTATTTCGAGCCGCAATATCTGACTCTGCGGGACCGCCTCGCTGATACGCTGGTCAAGGGCGAGAAGGCCGAGATGACCGCCAACCAGTGGAGCCCGCTCACGGTCGGCCGCCTGTCCAGCGCGGTCACCGTGGCGGAAGCCGCTCTCGACGTCGCCAAGGTCCATACGCTGGAGCAGCGCGGCACCGCGCAGCGCGCGCTGATCGTGCAGCTTGGATTGCTGGCGCTCGCCATCGGCCTTGCCGTCGGCGCGGTCATGCTCGTGAGCCGTCGCGTCATCACGCCGCTCAACACCATCCGCGACGCCATGCTGAAAGTCGCCGGCGGCGACCTTGCCGTCGACAGCGGCTATCTCGATCGCCAGGACGAGATCGGCGCACTGGCCGGCGCGCTGGAAACCTTCAAGCAGCAGGCCACCGACAAGCGCAAGATCGAAGAGCAGGAGCGCGAGCGCAATACGGGCGCTGCCGCACGCCAGCGCGCCGTCGAGGCCTATGTCGGCGAGTTCGAGGGCGCGGTGCGCAAGACGCTCGGCGAACTGAGCGAAGCCTCCGGCGAGATGCGCAAGACCTCGGGTGACCTCTCTGCCGTGTCGCGCCAGACCAACGATCGCGTCCAGGTCGCCGGCAAGGCTTCCAACGACGCCTCGATGAGCGTCGATAGCGTCGCCGCAGCCGCCGAAGAGCTCTCGGCCTCGATCAACGACATCAGCCAGCAGGCCGCGCACGCCGCCGGCATCGCCGGCCGCGCCGTCACGCAGGCGCGCGAGACCGACGGCACTGTGCAGGGCCTGGCGAAGTCGGCGGGGCGCATCGGCGAGGTCGTCGGGCTGATCAACACCATTGCGGCGCAGACCAATCTGCTCGCGCTCAACGCCACCATCGAAGCGGCACGCGCCGGCGAAGCCGGCCGCGGCTTTGCCGTGGTCGCCTCGGAAGTGAAGTCGCTGGCAAGCCAGACGGCGAAGGCGACCGAGGAAATCTCCGAACAGATCTCCGACATCCAGAAAGTCGCGGGCGACGCCATCAACGCGATCCAGACCATCGGCGGCATCATCGGCGAGGTCAACGAGGTCGCGACCGCCATTGCCGCCGCCGTGCAGGAGCAGGGCGCCGCGACCCAGGAGATCACCCGCAGCACGCAATTCGCGGCCCAGGGCACCAAGAACGTCTCGGACAACATCACCGGCGTCAAAGCCGATGCGGACGCTGCGGCCGCGGCCGCCGACAACGTGAAGCAGGCGTCCGAGATGCTGGAGAGCCAGAGCCGCCAGCTTGGCCATGAGGTCAGCGACTTCCTCGGCAAGATCCGCGCGGCGTAGGCGCGGATCGAGAGAGAGGCGCCGCGCCCCCGTAATTTTACGGCAGGAACGCTGCCTAAGTTTTTACCCTTTTCGGGCCAAATGCGCCTCACGCGCTCGCCGCTGGCGGGCGCATCTGCTGCGTGCATCCCTTGGTCTTTTCGAACTTCGTGGGGCTGCCGTTCAGGGCCACGAACTCGAAACGCGCACCCGGGGTGTCCGATGCTCAATCGCTTGACCGTATCCACGCTGCTGAAGGCGGTAATCCTCTCCACCGCATTCATCGTCGTCATCGGCTTCTCGATCAGCGCATGGAGCTCATGGGGCCGGCTTCAGCAGGCCAACCGGATCGTCGCGGTCTCGGCCGCCTCGGCCGAAGTGTTCAAGGCGATGGCCAACATCCGGGCCGACCGTTCGACCAGCAATCGCCAGCTCACCTCCGATGTCGCGATGGACAAGGACATCGAGAAGTATATCCGCGAGCTGCGTGCGGCCCTGATGCCGGCGCTGGCCCTCACGCTCGAGCTCCTGCCCACGACCGACGTCGTTCAGCGCGAGGCGTTCCTCGCCGATCTCGGCGCGCTGAACAAGACGCTGCTGGCCGCACAGGCCGAGTTCTGGACCGAGGTCGTCAAGCCCAAGGCCGAGCGCCGCGCAGGCCTCGCCAAGGAATATGTCGCGACGGAGGATGCGCTGATGGCGCAGCTCGAAAAGCTCTCGGGCGCGCTCGCGGCAAGCGTCAACCACCAGGATGCGACCATCGACCAGCTCCTGTCCATCAAGCAGATGGCCTGGCTGCTGCGCAACACGGCCGGCGAGTCCTCGCAGATCGTCGGCAATGCGCTCAACGCCGGCAAGATCGCGCCCGAGGTGCAGCTCACCTACACCAAATTGGTCGGCGGCACCGACACCGCCTGGACCGCGATCGAGCTCGCCGCGTCCGGCATGCAATTGCCGCCGGCGCTGGCGGCGGCGATGACCGAGACCAAGTCGACCTATTTCGATCCGCAATACGCCGCCACGCGCGACGGCGTCATCACGACGGTCGCCAGGGGCGAGAAGCCGTCGATGACCGCCAACCAGTGGAGCCCCTATTCGGTGCCCCGCATGATGACCGCGGTGAGGCTCGCCGACGCGGCCCTGCAGGCCGCCAAGGATCACTCCGCCGCGCAGCGGGCGGCCGCGGTGCAGTTGCTGATCGTCAACACCGCCCTGCTGATCGCCGCGATCGTCCTGACCGGCGCCGCCATGCTGGCGGTCAGCCGCCGCGTGATCACGCCGCTGCACCGGATTCGCGACGCCATGCTCAAGGTCGCCGGCGGCGATCTCACCGTCGACAGCGGCTATCTCGACCGACGCGACGAGATCGGCTCGCTCGCCGGCGCGCTGGAGACCTTCAAGCAGCAGGCCATCGACAAGCTGAAAATCGAAGAGCAGGAACGCGAGCGCAACGCCGGCGCCGCCGCGCGGCAGCGCGCGATGGAAGCCTATGTCGGCGAGTTCGAAGGCGTGGTGCACAAGTCGTTGGGCGAGCTGAGCGAGGCGTCCGGCGAGATGCGCAAGACCTCGGGCGACCTGTCCGCGGTGTCACGCCAGACCAATGAACGCGCCGAGATCGCGGGCAAGGCCTCGAACGACGCATCGACCAGCGTCGACAGCGTCGCGGCGGCCGCCGAGGAGCTCAGCGCATCCATCAACGACATCAGCCAGCAGGCCGCGCATGCCGCAGGCATTGCCAGCCGCGCCGTCAACCAGGCACGCGAGACCGACAGCACCGTCCAGGGGCTCGCGCAATCGGCGGGGCGCATCGGCGAGGTCGTCGGTCTCATCAACACCATCGCCGCACAGACCAACCTGCTGGCCCTGAACGCCACGATCGAGGCGGCACGCGCCGGGGAAGCCGGCCGCGGGTTTGCGGTCGTGGCCTCCGAGGTGAAGTCGTTGGCGAGCCAGACCGCGAAGGCGACCGAAGAGATCTCCGAGCAGATCGCCGACATCCAGAAGGTCGCGGGCGATGCCATCAATGCGATCCAGGCGATCGGCGGCATCATCGGCGAAGTCAACGAGGTCGCGACTGCGATCGCCGCCGCCGTGCAGGAGCAGGGCGCGGCGACCCAGGAGATCACCCGCAGCACGCAATATGCGGCGCAGGGCACCAAGAACGTCTCGGACAACATCACCGGCGTGAAGGCCGACGCCGACACCGCAGCCGGTGCCGCGGAGAACGTCAAGCAGGCCTCCGAGATGCTGGAAACCCAAAGCCGCCAGCTCGGCCATCAGGTCAGCGACTTCCTGGGCAAGATCCGCGCGGCGTAAAGAAGCGAGTTGGAGGCGGGTATAGCGGCCCCATCCTCTGTGTCGTCCCCGCGAACGCGGGAATCCATAACCACAGGGTGCAGTTTACCGAAGACTCGTGGTTGCCGGCTCGTGCCGCAACTTCGCCCTGTGGTTATGGATCCCGGAGCTGCGCTTCGCTTGTCCGGGACGACACCGGAAATTGAGGCCCCTACTCCTTCGCCACCACCGGCACCTGGCGGAACCTTGCGCGCACCGATTCCGGCAGCGGCGAAAAATTCATCGCGACGCCGCGGCGGTCGTTGGCGTTGCGGCTGGCGACCACGAGGCCGTCGGCGCCGGCGACGATGTCGCCCTTGCGCAAGGTGGGATCGTCGTCGACCTTGACCTGCGCAAGTCCGACTGGATCCTTGCCGTTGCAGGTGCAGCCCGCGACGATCTCATTGCGATAACGGTACGCATTGGGCAATTCGGAATAGGATCTTCCCTTGTCGGTCGTGGCGTCGTCGATATTGCTGCCAAAGACCAGCGACACCTCGGAAGCCGGACAGAAGCTCTTGCAGGATTGCGCCTTGCTCTCGGCATCATTGCCCTGCGCCGGGAAGTAGCGGCCGTCGCAGCCGCGCACGCAATAGGCCGTGCCGCCGCCATAGGCGGCCCGCTGTCGCGGGGCGTCATAGCGCGGCATGTCATCGTTCGGGAAAGGCGTCCGGATCTGTGGAGGCCGCCCTCCGAACGCACCGAACAGCGCCGAGAAGAAATCTTGCGCATGCGCCGACGGCGCGAATACCAGACCGGCGGAGACAACCACCATGATCGCCGCACCGCCAGCCACTTTGCCAATCAAGCGTCTGCTCATATGACTCACTCTTAGTTCACGGCCGACGTCGTGATGTTCAGCGCCTGCCGGCCAGAGGGCATTGCCGTCACGGCGGGACGCTTGCGCGCGGGATCGCCGCCTTTGGCCATCAGCGGCGCGTTCTTCGGCAGCACCACGACCTTGGCGCCGACATTGACGCGGCCGAACAGGTCGGTGACGTCCTCGTTGGTCATGCGGATGCAACCGGAGGAAACGAACTTGCCGATCGTGGAGGGATCGTTGGTGCCGTGGATGCGGTATTCGCTGGAGCCGAGATACATCGCACGCGCCCCGAGCGGGTTACCGGGACCGCCGGCGACGAAGCGCGGCAGATAGGGCTGGCGCGCGATCATCTCGGCCGGCGGGTGCCAGTCCGGCCATTCCGCCTTGCGGCTCACACTCTGCACGCCGGACCAGGTGAAGCCTTCGCGGCCGACGCCGACGCCGTAACGGATCGCGCGACCATTGCCGAGCACGTAATAGAGATAGGTGTTGTTGGTATCGATGACGATGGTGCCGGCCGGCTCGCTGCGGTCGAAGCCGACGATCTGCTTGCGCAGGCGATCAGGCAGCTGGGAATCCTCGTCGGCCGCCTGCGGCGCGTCGTTGACGTAGCCCTGGGCGTAACCCTGCTCTTGCGGGTAGGTCTGCGGCTGCATCGGCGCATAGCCGAATGTCTGCGCGTTCGCGCCAGCGAACGGCACCGTCAGCAGAGCGGTTGCGAAGGCGAAGGCGGTGACGGCGCGCGGCGAGAAGCTGCGACGGACTGCAGAGAACTTTGTCATGTGCTGCCCCGTGGGATGTCTGCATCAGGGTGATGCGCTTGCGAACAAACGCCGCAGGTGCGATTCAGGTTCCGGGCCTGCGCGCGGCGTCCTTGTCACAGTCAAGCGAGCGCGTGTTCACGAAGCTGCGATGGAACCCCGTGGCCGCCTCTGCATTATCAATCCTCAATGGGCGCGCGGATCGAGGCTTCCGTGCGGGAGAGAAATAGTGCGCGTCCTTCCCGGTGAACGGCTGACTTCCGGCAACGGCGAAGGCGCCCCGCTCCCCGACAGCCGTGCCGAGCTGCCGCCGGTGATCCGCCGCACCGAGTTCGTCGCCTTCGCGCTTGCCGGCCTCTTGCTGATCGCCATCGTCACCGTGCTCTATGTCGGCAAGGCGTTCTTCCTGCCGGTCGTGATGGCCTTCGTCACCGGCACCATGCTGTCGCCCGCCGCCAGCTTCCTCGAACGGAGCAAGGTCCCGCGCGGGCTCGGCGCCGTCCTGATCGTGGTCGCGGTGACCACGGTGGTGGCCTTCGTGGTGGCGCTGATCGCCTCCCCCGCGATGGAATGGAGCACGCGCCTGCCGGAGCTCGGCGCGCAATTGAAGGACAAGCTGCACGTGTTCGACCGGCCGCTGGTGCTGTGGCGGGAGCTGCAAGTCATGGTCGGCGGCCCGGAAGGGCTGCCGAGCTTTCAATTGCCGAAATTCGAGTGGGTCCAGCCGACGCTGGAATTCCTGTCACCGACCTTTACCGAATTCCTGCTGTTCTTCGTCACCCTGATCCTGTTCATCGCGAGCTGGCGAGACCTGCGCCGGGCGCTGATCATGAACTTCAGCGATCGCGATGCGCGGCTGCGCACGCTCCGCATCCTCAACGAGATCGAGGTCCATCTCGGCAACTACCTCCTGACCGTCACCCTCATCAATGTCGGCGTCGGCGTCGGCACCGGCCTCATCTGCGCGATCACCGGCATGCCAAACCCCGCCGGCCTCGGCGCACTCGCGGCGACCCTCAACTTCATCCCGATCATCGGGCCGGTCGCCATGTTCGCCGTGCTGATCGTGGTCGGGTTGGTCGCCTTCCCGACCATCAGCGGCGGCCTGATGGCGGCGCTCGCCTTCGGCGGCCTCACCTTCCTGGAGGGGCACTTCGTCACGCCCATGATCATCGGGCGGCGGCTGGCGCTGAATGCGCTCGCCGTGCTGCTGGCGCTCGCGTTCTGGACCTGGCTCTGGGGCCCGATGGGCGCATTCCTGTCGTCGCCGCTCCTGATCGTCGCGCTGATCCTGAAGGAGCATCTATTGCCGGCGGATGCGCCGCAGCTTCCGCAGGACTGACCGGTTTCCACGAACGGAACTTCCCCGACGACGAAACGTTTTCCGGCTATCTCAGCCGTCAACAGTTTGGAGCTCCCGATGTCCACGACCAATGCCGAAGCCGGGATGAAAGACTGGACCGACAAAGCCACCAGAGAACGCCTCGAAAAGGATGTAGCAGCCGTGAAAAGCGATATCGCCGCCCTCACCGACCAGATCACCGACGCGCTCAACACCTTTGCCAATTCCACCAGCAAGCAGGCTCGCCGCGGCTATCGCCAGGCGCGCGAGAACATGGATACCGCGCTCGACGACGTGTCGGAGCGCGGCAGTGCAATGATGGGCGCGGCCCAGGAAGCCTACGGCTCGATCGAGGAGACGCTCGAAGACGCGATCACACAGCGGCCGCTTGCGACCGTCGGACTCGCGCTCGGCATCGGCTTCCTGATAGGTGCCGCCTGGCGCCGGTAAGATTTGCGGACGCGTGTTGAGGCGTCGGCACCGGCGCGTTGCCGGTGTCGGCCCGTGACGGTTTGGCTTGTGGGGGATTGAGGAGCGAGGGCCATGTTTCAACGCATCATCGACGGGATCAGTGCATCCACCGGCACGACGGTGCGGCTGACCTCGCTTGCCGCAGGCGCGGCCTTCGCGCTGTTCGTGACGACATGCTTCCTTTGCGCCGCCGCCTTCATCTCGGTGCTGGAGAAATATGGCCCGGTGCAGGCCTGTCTTGCCGGCGCCGGCATCTTCTTCCTGCTGACGCTGGCTGCGGCAGGCTCTTATTGGGGCTACAAGCGCGAGGTGCAGAAGCGCGCCCAGATCGCGGCCGAGCGCGCCGCGAAGTCGGCGGCCTCGAGCATGCTCGCGGACCCCATGCTGCTCGCCACCGGGCTGCAGATCGTTCGTGCGATCGGGGTCAAGCGGCTGTTGCCGATCCTGGCGATCGGCGGAGTCGCCCTCGGCATCATGGCGAGCCGCGCGGGCGTGTCCGACGAGACGTCGGCTGAACCGGCCGAATAGCGGTAAGAGCGGGTTAGAATATTTCGTTGTAAGTCCTCCGAGCGCATCTATCGGAATTCGGCCCAAGAGGCGGCCGCACAATCTTGCACATGCGGTGGGGTCGTCCTCAGCCATCACGCAAACGCTACTCGGACAAGCAGGCGGTTGCCGCTAAAAGCATCACCCTGATTCCCAAAGCTATTTTAATCAATGAAACCGTCCGTTCAGGCGAACCTCGCCGCATTCCGTCACGACGCCAGGCTGTATCTGACGCTCGGTATCGCCAACTGGTCGGTGTTCGTCGACCATATCCCGAACAACGTCGTCAACCTGCTGACGCTGCGCAATTTCGGCTTCAGCGGCGCGGCTGACCTGTTCGTGTTCGTCGTCGGCTATGGTGTCGCCATCATCCACGGCCGGATGGCGCTTGAACGCGGCTACCTCGTGGCGGCGACGCGCATCTTCCGCCGCGTCTGGCGGCTCTACGCCGCCTATGTCGTGCTGTTCGTGATCTACATCGACACCATCGCCTATGTCGCCTCGCAGTCGATGGCGCCGGAGATCATCCACGAATACAATATCTCAGGCATTCTCGAGCACCCGCTGCGGATCCTGGTCCGCGGCCTCGTGCTCCAGGAGGAGCCGCTGAACCTCGACCTCCTGCAGTTGATGATCCCGCTGATGGCCTTTTTTCCGTTCGCGCTGTGGGGCCTGTTGCGGTGGCCGAACCTGACCCTGGCGGCATCGGTCGCGCTTTATCTTGCCGCACGCTGGTTCGACTGGAATTTTCGGGTCTATCCGGACCAGGAATGGACCTTCAATCCGCTGTGCTGGCAGATGCTGATGGTGCTCGGCGGCTGGTTCGCCGTGACAGGCGCGCCCGGGCGCGCGCTACGCGACATGCCCTGGCTGCGGATTCTCGCCGGCGCCTATCTCGTATTCGCGATGGCCATCACCTTGCTGCGCCATTCGCCGGCAATGTCGGCTTACCTGCCGGACCTCCTTCTCGACAGCATCGCGCCGACCGACAAGGAGAACCTCGCGCCCTATCGCGTGATTCACTTCCTCGCGCTCGCCTTGCTGGCGACCCATCTCATTCCGGCCGATCATCCCGGCCTGCAATTGAAGCCGCTGCAGGCGGTCATCCGGTGCGGCGAGGAATGGCTCGCCGTGTTCTGCGTCGGGGTGTTCCTGTCGTTCGCGGGCCATCTCATCCTGATCACCAGCGCCAATCTGGTGGTGATGCAGATCGTGGTGAGCCTCGCCGGCTTCGCCGCGATGACCGCGGTGGCCTACTACGTCGCCTGGTCGAAGTGGCAGGATCTGCCGAAGGCCTTGCGACAGCAGGCCTAGCCAGAGAACCGTGCGATTCTGCTAGGCCGAAAGCGGCGGCTGCGCTATGCGGAGAAGCTCTGCGTGAGGAGACCGGGCGTGGCGATGGCGAAAAGCGGGGGGGAAGAGACCGAGAGCACGCCCCGGCGCGGCCGGCCTCGGTCGATCGAGACCAGCAACGCCATTCTCGAAAGCGCCTATGCGCTGATGGCTTCCACCGGCCTTGCCGCCACCACCATCGACGCGGTTGCCCGCCACTCCAGCGTCTCCAAGATGACGATCTACAAATGGTGGCCGTCCCGCGAGGCGCTCTTGATCGACGCCTTTCTTCAACATGCCGCGCAGATGCTGCCGCTGCCCCCGGTGAGCTCCGGCAACCCGGCAGCGCGCGCCCGCCGCCATGCCGCAGCCTACGCCGAGGCGCTCCAGGGCGAGTTCGGCAAGGTCCAGCTCGCCGTCATCTCCGAATGCATTTCCAAAACCGGCTCCGCCGAGCTGTTCTATGCCCGCTATCTGCAATTCCGTCGCGACGCGCTGGTCGAGATGATTGCCGCGGGCCAGAACGACGGCAGCATTCTGGCCGAAGGGCCGGCTGAGGATCTCTACGACGCGATCTATGGCGGGCTGTTCTACCGCTACGTCTTCGGCATCGCGCCGATCACGCCGGCCTACGCTCGCAATCTGGTTGACCTGGTGTTGCGGCCCAAGGGTTAGGAAGGCTCAGCCCAAGGCTAAAGCGCTAAAGCCGGCGGCTTCTATCGCGCAGGCCTCACCGGTGCCGAGATCTTGTCCGTGCGGTCGCGCTCGGTCATGTCGACCACCGTCTCCATCGGCGCGGTCAGCTCGTAGACATAGGAAGCGTCGGAGAAATAGCGCTTGGCGGTGCCGCCGAGCGCCTCGGGGGCGACGCGGTCGAGCAGGATCAGGCCGAAATCGGAATCGGGGCGGCGCGTCGCCTCGCTGGTGTTGAGCTCCTCCCAGCGGAAATGGAAGACCTCGTCCGGCCCCTCGCCCGTCACCGTCCAGCTGGCGGTGATGTGCGGATGCTTTCCAACCAGCGACAGGCCCTCGTCGGAATGCGAGGCAAGTTCGAAGAACAGCAGCGAGAGGCTCTGCGCCGCGCGTGCGCTGACCGCGATATCGGGACCCGTGACGGCGATGCGGTCGGCATGCGGGATGGCGCGCGCCTCGAACAGGCCCTTCAGCTTGACGCCCTGCCACTGGCTCTCGCTGAGCAGCGAGACCACGTTGGACATGGCATGGATGCGGCCGATCAGCAGTTCACGGGCGACGTCGATGTCCGAGCCGTGACGCAGGGTGCGCGTCACGATCGACTGGATCACCGCGAGGATATTCTTGACCCGGTGGTTTAGCTCGTCGATCACCGCGGTCAACCGGCGCTCGAAGCCGATTCTGACCTGGATTTCCCGGCTGAGCCGCAGATTGTTGTAGGCGACATAGCCAAACAGGCCGCACACCATCGCAGTGATCGCAAAGCCGATCGCAGCCACGATGATCGCGGTCTGCTCGGCGCGACGCGCCGAGTTGGTCTTCGCGTAATAACCCAGCTGCCAGTCACGGCCGCCGAAGCTCACCGTGCGCGTCGCCGATGGCGTCGGCCCGTCCGTCGTCGTCATGCGCGTGGAGACGATGCCCTGATCGTTGGCGACGAGCTCGCCACCTTCCTTGCGCGGGTCCCTGAGCGCGACCGAGAACAACGACATGTCGTCATTGGTCAGCATCAGCGAGGCGAGTTCGTAGGAAAACGTGACGAAGCCGGCTGGCTCGGTCGCACCCTCGGGAATGACGGGAGCCGCCACGATGATCCCGACCGGCCCGTTGCCGCGCAACAGCGGAATCGGGTCCGACGCCACCGACCGCTTCTCGAGCCGGGCACGCGTCAACATGGCGCTGCGAACCTGATCCTGGTCGTAACTACGACCCGGCAGAGCCTTGGTCTCGTCGCTGCGCGGCTCGAGATCCAACAGCACATCGATCGGCTGGGTGATCTCGGCCGGATTGATCGGCTTGTCGTCAAAGGTGCGGATCTTCGGATTCGGGAAGCCGGCGCCCCCAATGGCAGCCTGCGCCGCCGTAAGCTCATTCGGCTTCAGCCGGGCGATCCAGCCGGCCACCACGAAATCGGTCTTGAAGGCGTAGATGGCCGAGCGCAGCGGCTCCAGCATGTTCGGCTTGATCACGGATGGCGTGCGGAACAGACCTGAGGCGACGCGTGCGAGCAGCTCGCGCTCGGTGAGCCGGTCCTGCACCAAACTTGCATGAACGTCGATCGCGCGCGCGAGCGCGATCCGGTCCAGCGCGAGCTCCTGATCGTGGACGCGATAGGCCGCCAGCCCGGAGAGCAAGGCTCCGAGCAGAGCGATGAAACCGATGATGAAACCCAGCCGGACCACGCGACTACTCAGGCGAAAGCAGGAGGTCGGCAATAAACAAGGAGCATATGTACGCCGCTCGAACGGCCATGTGCCGAAACAGGGTGAACCCCGGTGGCAGAGATAATGAAGGAGGAGGCATCGGTACGCAACTTGGGTCGCCTGGAAAGCTTAATCCGTCCGGCCGATGGTCTGGCCGGGGTGAACTGCCCGGGCACCGGAGGTAGTCAATCGCCGTGTCCGAAATTTGTTCCGTGGTTGCGGCCCGGTCCCCAAGGTTAACGGCGAAAAAGGCATGCGCCAAGTCGTCGCGCAGTCAGTCGGCGCGCTGTCAGCCCGCCCGTTTCAGGCCGCCTTTGGCCTCGATGAAGCCGACAATGCGGTCAAGGCCCTCGCTCTTCTTCAGATTGGTCATGACGAAGGGGCGCTCGCCGCGCATGCGCCTGGCGTCCGTGTCCATCTTCTCCAGGGAGGCGCCGACATGGGGGGCGAGGTCGATCTTGTTGATGACCAGCAGGTCGGACCGTGTGATGCCGGGGCCGCCCTTGGACGGGATCTTGTCGCCGGCGGCCACGTCGATGACGTAGATGGTCAGGTCGGCCAGCTCCGGGGAAAAAGTGGCAGCCAGATTGTCGCCGCCGGATTCGATCAGGACGAGGTCGAGCCCGGGAAATTTCGCCCGCATGTCCGCCACCGCGGCGAGGTTCATCGAGGCATCCTCGCGGATCGCGGTGTGCGGGCAGCCGCCGGTCTCGACGCCCGCAATGCGGTCCGGCGTCAGCGAGCCCGACCGCACCAGGAACTCGGCATCCCATTTGGTGTAGATGTCGTTGGTGATCGCGGCGATGTCATAGCGTTCGCGCATGGTCTTGCAGAGCAGGTCCATCAGCGCGGTCTTGCCGGATCCGACCGGACCGCCGACGCCGACACGCAAGGGGCCGTGAGATTTCGACATGTCATTCGCTCTTTCTCGATGGGTCAAAGGCCGCGTCGCTGTCACGACCGGAACAGCCGCGTATATTGCGTCTCGTGCCGCAGGCTGGCGAGATCGGCTCGGAAGGTCGCGCTGCCGAGATCATCCAATGCTGCGCTCAGCGCACGATTGGCGGTGGCGGCGACGGCAGCCTCCAGCCTCACCAGCACGCGCTGGCAGTCGGTCTGGCCGAGCGGAATGAGCCGGCTGGCGGCCGAAATCCAGTTGGACACCAGCGCATGCAGGAACGCATGCAGCGTCGGCGCCAGCGCCACGCCGTGCTTAGTTGCAACCACGCCGACCGCGACTGGATAGACCAGTGGCGTGCGGCATGCCGCGACCATGGCATCCAGGCCGTCCGCATCCCAGGCTGTCCGAGAGATGTCGATGAAGGCGCGGCCCTGCGAGCTCGTCTCCAGCTGGCGCTCGCGCGACGGCACCATGGCCGCGGCGAGCTCGGCGATATCGCTCAAGGTCGCAGCTTCGCCCATCTCGGCAGCACGATAGGCATGGACCAGAAACGTCGCGTCGCAAAAACCGGAGCCGTCGCCGAGCATGGCGTCGAGCCAGTCGGCCAGCGTGGCCGTATCGACGATGTCGCCCGCCTCGACCGCCCATTCGATGCCGCTGGAATAGGAGAAACCGCCGACCGGGAATGCCGGCGACAGCCAGGTCATCAGCCGGTACAGCGCCGCCGCCTCGCCCTCGGCGAGGTCACCGGAGCGGACCGGCTCACTTGTGGTCATGAGCATGCTTGTGGTCGTGGTGATGGTCGGGATGGTCGCAATGCTCGTCGTGGTGATGGTGGTGATCGTGGCCGTGATCATGCGCGGCATGATCGTGGTGGTGGTGGTCGTGAGCGTGATGATCATGGCCCTGATGATCATGGTGATCGTGACCATGGTCATGATGATGTCCGTGATCATGATGCGCATGATCGTCATGCCCATGCGCGTGACCGGCATCGGCATAGGCCCCGCCTTCGGGATCGAACGGCGCCTCGATCTCGATCACGCGCGCGCCGAGGCCCTTCACCATGGCTTCGATGACGTGATCGCGGCGAATGCGCAAGGCTTTCGCCATGATCTGGGTCGGCAAATGGCGGTTGCCGAGATGCCAGCCGACGCGGATGAGGTGGTGCGGATCGCGGCCGCGGATTTCCAGCAGCGGCTCGGGCGCCGCGACCACTTCGACCAGCCGGCCGTCCTCCAGCACCAGCGCATCGCCGCCGCGCAGCGCGACGGCCTGCTCCAGGTCGAGCAGGAATTCGAGACCCCGCGTTCCCGTCATCGCCATCCGGCGCCGGTGCCGATCGTCGAAATCGAGCACCACCGTATCCGCCGGCGCTTCGGTGAAGCGGTGCTGTCCCCTGACCTGCGTCGCCCTGATCATCCGTCTTCCCTCTTACCGTGTCTCGACCTTCTCGGGCGTGATCACTTCGATCTTCGGTGGTGCCGTGAAGCACTTGACCGCCACGCGGCCGAACGTCTTCATGTGCTCCATGCCACGATGCGGCACCAGCGCCTCGGCGTTCTCCCACTGCTCGACGAACACCATCTTGGCAGGGTCGGTGACGCTCTCGTGCAGATCATAGGCGATATTGCCGGGCTCTTTCCGCGTCTCCTTGATGCAGGCGGTGGCGGCTGCAATGAATTCGGCGCGCGTCTCGGGCTTGATGGTCAAGGTGGCAACGACGTAGATCACGAGAAATCCTCCCGGCTTTTCTTCTGAGGTTCAATACCGGGCCGGACATTAGACCAGGCGGGATCGAACGCAAAACCGTAAAAGCCGTCCCCGGACATGCCCTCGGGACATAATCCCGGGACATGCGTTGAGGCGCTATTTCAGTACATGAAATATCGCTGCGCCATGGGCAGCACCTCGGCGGGTGCGCAAGTGAGCAATTCGCCGTCCGCGCGGACCTCATAGGTCTCCGGATCGACCTCGATATTGGGCGTGGCGTCGTTGTGGATCATGCTCTTCTTCGAGATCTTGCCGCGGGTGTTCTGCACGGCATAGAGCTTCTTCTCGATGCCGAGTTTTCGCGCGAGACCGCCGGTGATCGCGGCCTTCGAGGTGAACACCACGGACGATGCCGTGCGCGCCTTGCCGAAAGCGCCGAACATCGGCTGGTAATGCACCGGCTGCGGCGTCGGGATCGAGGCGTTGGGATCGCCCATCGGAGCTGCGACGATGGTGCCGCCCTTGACGATGCAATCCGGCTTGACGCCGAAGAAGGCCGGCGACCACAGCACGAGATCGGCAAGCTTGCCCTTCTCGACCGAGCCGATCAGTTTCGACACGCCGTGCGCGATCGCGGGGTTGATGGTGTATTTGGCGATATAGCGCTTGACGCGAAAATTGTCGTTGTCCTTGCCCTTGTCCTGCGGCAGTGACCCGCGCTGCTTCTTCATCTTGTCGGCGGTCTGCCAGGTCCGGATGATGACCTCGCCGAGCCGGCCCATCGCCTGCGAGTCCGAGGACATCATCGAGAGCGCGCCGAGATCGTGCAGGATGTCTTCGGCCGCGATGGTCTCTTTCCGGATGCGGCTTTCCGCGAACGCCAGATCTTCCGCGATCGAGGGATCGAGGTGGTGGCACACCATCAGCATGTCCAGATGCTCGTCGATGGTGTTGCGGGTGAAGGGCCGCGTCGGGTTGGTCGAGGACGGCAGCACGTTCTTGAGCCCTGCGACCTTGATGATATCTGGGGCGTGACCACCGCCGGCGCCCTCGGTGTGGAAGGCATGGATGGTGCGGCCCTTGAACGCCTTGATCGTGTCCTCGACGAAGCCGGATTCGTTCAGCGTGTCGGTGTGGATCATCACCTGGATGTCATGAGCATCGGCCACCGACAGGCAGTTGTCGATCGCAGCCGGCGTGGTGCCCCAATCCTCGTGCAGCTTCAGCGCGCAAGCGCCGCCCTTGATCATCTCGACCAGCGCGGCGGGCCGTGAGGCGTTGCCCTTGCCGGAGATGCCGAGATTGACCGGGAAGGCGTCGAACGACTGAATCATCCGCCCCATGTGCCACGGGCCCGGCGTGCAGGTGGTCGCGAAGGTGCCGTGCGATGGGCCGGTGCCGCCGCCCAGCATCGAAGTAACGCCGCTCATCAGCGCGTGCTCGATCTGCTGCGGGCAGATGAAATGGATGTGACTGTCGAAGCCGCCTGCGGTGAGGATTTTTCCTTCGCCCGCGATCACGTCGGTGCCGGGACCGATGATGATGGTGACGCCAGGCTGGATGTCGGGATTGCCGGCCTTGCCGATGCCGGCGATCATGCCGTCCTTGATCGCGACGTCGGCCTTGACGATGCCCCAGTGATCCACGATCAGCGCATTGGTGATGACGGTGTCGGCCGCGCCCTGCTTGTTGGTGACCTGCGACTGTCCCATGCCGTCGCGGATCACCTTGCCGCCGCCGAACTTCACCTCCTCGCCGTAGGTGGTGAAGTCCTTCTCGACCTCGATGATGAGGTCGGTGTCGGCGAGCCTGACCTTGTCGCCGGTGGTCGGGCCGAACATGTCGGCATAGACGGAACGTTTGATTTTCGCGCTCACGGAAAGCTCCTTGCAAGCTTGACGGTATCGTCGAACACCCGGTCGAGTTCAGCGATGCCGCCGCGGCAACCCGCGACGACTTTCTCGGCCCAGTCGACGTAATCGGTGAGATCCGCATGTTGGTCCGGTGTCGGATCAGAATGAATGCGGGCGCGGATATTGCTGATCTTGTCCGCAATTTTTATCAGCTTTGCGCCAGCAGATTTCTTCGGTGCATCGACAATTTGCAGACGCCGCCGCTCTGCCTTGGGAAGGCTCATGTCGTCGGTGCATTCGACGACGAGGGAGGCAACACGTTCCGAGAATTTCTGCGCCAGCTCCTCGCGCGTGGTGTCGGTGTCCTCGATGGTGTCATGCAGCCAGCCGGCCGCGACCAGTTCGGCATCGGCGCCGTCAGTCGCGGTCGCCAGCAGGTTCGCGACCTCGGCGAGATGATTGACGTAAGGCTCGCTCCCCCGCCCCTTGCGCGCCATGCCGTTGTGCCGGCGCGCGGCCAGCTCAGCAGCTTCGGAGATGAGGCGGAGAGCGGAGAGCATGCCTATGCCTCCTCGGCGCCATCGAACCCACCGCTCTCACCGTTCCCTCCCCCCTTGCGGGGGAGGGTCAGGGAGGGGGGTGCTCCGGGCTCCGCTGCCTGAAGGATCGCGAGAGCCACACCCTCCAGATTCTTCATCACATCGTCATTGGTGAAGCGCAGCACGCGATAGCCGCGAGACGCGAACCACTCGTCGCGTTGTGCGTCCTTACGAAGACGCTCCTCGAAATCGTGGCTTTCGCCATCGACCTCAACAACAAGCTTGCAGGAATGCGCGACGAAATCCGCAATGTAGTAGCCCATGGGAGCTTGTCGGCGGAAACTTAGGCGAGCAAGACGATGAGCTTTGAGGTAACGCCACAACAACGTCTCGGCACGGGTCATCTCGCGCCTCAATCGTTTGGCGCGGGTTCTTTGTAACGGAGAGACCTCGTCGTGCGGCATACCCCTCTCCCCTGCCCTCCCCCGCAAGGGGGGAGGGAGCCCGACCATTGTGCTCACCTCACTGTGGATCACGCCGCGCGCCTCAGCTTACAATCACAGCTTGCCCTGCACCTCGCCGCGAAAGCCGTAGATCGTCTTCTTCCCTGCCACCGCGACGAGCTGGACATCACGGGTCTGGCCGGGCTCGAAGCGGACCGCGGTGCCGGCGGCGATGTCGAGGCGCATGCCGCGGGACTTCTTGCGGTCGAATTTCAGCGCCGGGTTGGTCTCGAAGAAATGATAGTGCGAGCCGACCTGGATCGGGCGGTCGCCGGTGTTGGCGACCGTCAGCGTCACCGTCTTACGGCCGGCATTGAGTTCGATCTCGCCGTCCTGGATGAAGAGTTCACCGGGGATCATGCTTCTCGCTCCTACCTGATCGGCTCATGGACGGTGACGAGCTTGGTGCCGTCCGGAAAAGTCGCCTCGACCTGGATGTCGTGGATCATCTCAGGGATTCCCGGCATCACCTGATCGCGGGTCAAAACCTGAGCGCCGGATTGCATCAGCTCGGCGACGGTGCGGCCGTCGCGCGCGCCTTCGAGGATGAAATCGGAGATGATCGCGATCGCCTCGGGATGGTTGAGCTTGACGCCGCGGTCCAGCCTGCGGCGGGCCACGATGGCCGCCATCGAGATCAGAAGCTTGTCCTTTTCGCGGGGAGACAGGTTCATGAAGAATCTCTTCCGTTCAACACGTCAATTCGGCCGGTCAGTTCAGCCAGAGTCGCGGCAGCGCCGCACCAGTGCGCGCCAGCACAGCCATCATGTCGGCGCGCAAGCGCGCCGCATCTTGGGCACAGAACCGCGCCATTGCAAAGCCATTCCACGCCGAGATTCCGACCTCGCCGGAGAATGAGTCCGAGGCTTCGCGGATGCGCTCGACCAGGGCCTCGTCGCCGGGCACGATCAGCGCCGTGCCGATCGCGGCACCGTCTTTGGCGACGGCGGATCGCCCAAGTTTTGCGCCGATATTGCCGTCGAGCCTGATGGTCTCGGCGAACACCAGCCTGCCACCACGCCGTAGCCGCCAGCGGTCGACAAACTCGCCCTGCTCCATCCGCTCGCCCATGGCCGTGCGGCCGAACACCACGATTTCGCAAAGCAAAAGCGAGGCCGCATCATCGAGCGCGATATCGAAGCGGCGATGGACCCGGGCGCGATCGAACAGGATCGTCTCCTGGGGCAGCCAGGACAGGTGCGCGCCTGCGGCGACGTTCAAGGAAATACTGAGCTGCGCTGCCGCCCCGGGCGCACGATAGACCTTCTCGGCCGCAGCCGTGGTCATCGTCAGGCGCGAGCTTTGGCCCGCCGCGATGTCGATCTCGAAACTGTCGCCGCCGGCGACGCCGCCTGCCGTGTTGACGAACACGCCGGAGAGCCCCTCGCCTTCCGGCGAGGGAAAGCGCACGCGCAGCGAGCCGGATTCATGCAGGACGCCGCGCCGTGTCACGCCGTCACGCGCATGGACGTCGAAGCGCACCGCGCCGCGGGCACGGTTCGCCTCGAAAACCCCTGACGTGACCGAAACGTCGCTGCGCATCCGCCTCCCCCAGCCGGTCGCGGCAGAACGGCTTACAGCGCCATCTGGCGGCTAATCTCGCTCGCGTCCAAATTGGCGCGATCGCAGGTGAATTTCACCGCGCCGCGATCCATCACGGCAAAACTGTCGCCGAGTTCGCAGGCAAAGTCGAGATATTGTTCGACCAGCACGATGGCGATGTTGCCGAGGTTGCGCAAATAGGAGATGGCGCGGCCGATGTCCTTGATGATCGAAGGCTGGATGCCCTCGGTCGGCTCGTCAAGGAGCAGCAATTTCGGCCGCATCACCAGCGCGCGACCGATCGCGAGTTGCTGCTGCTGGCCGCCGGAGAGATCGCCACCGCGCCGGCCGAGCATGGATTGCAGCACCGGAAACAGCGAGAACACGTCGTCCGGAATATGCTTGTCCTCGCGCTTGAGCGGGCCGAAGCCGGTCTTGAGGTTCTCCTCGACCGTCAGCAGCGGGAAGATCTCGCGGCCCTGCGGCACGAAGCCGATGCCCTTGCGCGCCCGCTCATAGGGCTTCAGGCCGGTGATGTCGCTGCCGTCGAGCACGATCGCGCCCGACGAAATCGGATATTGCCCGACCATGGCGCGCAAGAGCGAGGTCTTGCCGACGCCGTTGCGCCCGAGCACGCAGGTCACCTTGCCCGGCTCGGCCGAGATCGAGACGCCGCGCAGCGCCTGCGCCGCGCCGTAGAACAGATTGATATCCTTGACCTCAAGCATCGCTCAGCGTCCCAGATAGACTTCAATGACCCGCTCGTTGGACGAGACCTGGTCGATGGTTCCTTCGGCCAGCACGGTGCCTTCGTGCAGACAGGTGACCTTGACGCCGAGCTCGCGCACGAAGGTCATGTCGTGCTCGACCACCATCACCGTGTGCGTCTTGTTGATCTCTTTCAGCAGCTCGGCAGTCAGATGCGTCTCGACGTCGGTCATGCCTGCGACGGGCTCGTCGACGAGGAGCAGTTTTGGGTCCTGCGCCAGCAGCATGCCGATCTCCAGCCACTGCTTCTGGCCGTGACTGAGGCTGCCGGCAAGGCGGTTGCGGGCCTCGGTGAGACGGATCGTCTCCAGCACCTTGTCGATGCGCTCGGACTCCGCCCTGCTGCCACGCCAGAACAGCGTACCCTTGACGCTGTGGTCGACATTGAGCGCGAGCAGGAGATTGTCCTGCACGGTCTGGCTCTCGAACACGGTCGGTTTCTGGAACTTGCGACCGATGCCGAGCTCGGCGATGCGGGTCTCGTCGAGCCGCGTCAAATCGGTGACGCCGTCGAACAGAACCGTGCCCTCGTCGGGCTTGGTCTTGCCGGTGATGATATCCATCATCGTGGTCTTGCCGGCGCCGTTGGGGCCGATGATGGCGCGCATCTCACCGGGCTCGAGCGTCAGCGACAGATTGTTGATGGCATGGAAGCCGTCGAACGAGACGTGCACGCCGTCGAGATAAAGCATCGCGGAGGTTGCGCGGTTGTCCATGACGTTCATTTGCGCCTACTCCGCCATCTTGGGTTCGGTGACGCCGTCCTCGGCCGCAGCGCTCACGGTGGTCGCGGCGTTGCGTTTTTCCTTCGACTGGTCCCACCAGGCGTTGAAGGTGCCGACAATGCCCTTCGGCAGCAGCAGCGTCACCAGGATGAACAATGCGCCCAGCATGAACAGCCAGTACGGCGCCAGCACGCCCGAGGTGAAAAACGTCTTGGCGTAGTTGACGACGACGGCCCCGAGCGCGGCTCCGACCAGCGTGCCGCGGCCGCCGACCGCGACCCAGATCACCGCCTCGATCGAATTGCCGGGCGCGAATTCGCTGGGATTGATGATGCCGACCTGCGGCACGTAGAGCGCGCCGGCGACGCCGGCCATGCAGGCCGACACCGTGAACACGAACAGCTTGTAGGATTCGACGCGGTAGCCGAGGAAGCGCGTGCGCGACTCCGCGTCACGCACCGCGATCAGCACCTTGCCGAGCTTGGAGGAGACGATCGCACGGCAAATCAGGAAGCCTGCGATCAGTGCCAGACAGCTCAGCGCGAACAGCGCCGCGCGGGTGCCCTCCGCCTGCACGTTGAAGCCCAGGATGTCCTTGAAGTCGGTCAGGCCGTTATTGCCGCCGAAGCCGAAGTCGTTGCGGAAGAAGGCGAGCAGCAGCGCATAGGTCATCGCCTGCGTGATGATCGACAGATAGACGCCGGTGACGCGGGAGCGGAACGCGAGCCACCCGAAGCAGAAGGCCAGCAGGCCGGGCACGAGCAGCACCATCAGCGCCGCGAACCAGAACATGTCGAAGCCGTACCAGGTCCAGGGCAGCTTCGAATAGTTCAGGAACACCATGAAGTCGGGCAGGATCGGATTGCCGTAGACGCCGCGGGTGCCGATCTGCCGCATCAGATACATCCCCATCGCGTAGCCGCCGAGCGCGAAGAAGGCGCCGTGGCCGAGCGAGAGAATGCCGCAATAGCCCCAGATCAAATCGATCGAAAGCGCCAGGATCGCGTAGCAGACATATTTGCCCCAGAGTGCGACCAGATAGGTCGGCACCTGCAGGAACGAGCCCGCGGGCAGCAGCAAATTGGAGAGCGGGATGAGGATGCCGCAGGCCGCGACGACGGCAAGGAAGATCGTCGCGCTGCGGTCCAACGATCGCGTCAGCATGTGAGGGGTCATGCTTCCACCGCACGGCCCTTGAGCGCGAACAGGCCGCGCGGGCGCTTTTGAATGAACAGGATGATGAGGACGAGGATGGCGATCTTGCCGAGCACAGCGCCGGCCACCGGCTCCAGGAACTTATTGGCGATGCCGAGCGTGAAGGCGCCGACCAGCGTGCCCCAGAGATTGCCGACGCCGCCGAACACCACGACCATGAAGCTGTCGATGATGTAGCTCTGGCCGAGATTGGGGCTGACATTGTCGATCTGCGACAGTGCCACGCCGGCGATGCCGGCAATGCCCGAGCCGAGCCCGAAGGTCAGCGCGTCGACGCGCGAGGTGGCGATGCCCATCGAGGCCGCCATGCGGCGGTTCTGTGTCACCGCGCGCATCTCGAGGCCGAGCGCGGTGTAGCGCAGCATCGCGAGCAGGATCGCGAACACAGCGAGCGTGAAGACCAGGATCCAGAGCCGATTGTAGGTGATGGTGATCTGGCCGAGCTCGAAGGCGCCGCTCATCCAGGAGGGATTGCCGACCTCGCGGTTGGTCGGGCCGAACATGGTGCGCACCGCCTGCTGCAGCACCAGCGACAGGCCCCAGGTCGCGAGCAAGGTCTCCAGCGGACGCCCGTAAAGGAAACGGATGATGCTGCGCTCGATCAGCACGCCGATCGCGCCGGCGACGACAAAGGCCAGCGGCACGGCGATCAGCAGCGAATAGTCGAACAGGCCGGGATAGCGGGTGCGGATCACCTCCTGCACCACGAAGGTGGTGTAGGCCCCGATCATCACCATCTCGCCATGCGCCATGTTGATCACGCCCATCACACCGAAGGTGATGGCGAGCCCGATCGCGGCGAGCAGCAGCACCGAGCCGAGCGAGAGGCCGTACCAGGCATTCTGCACCATGGACCAGACCGCGAGCGAATTCTGGATCGAGCCGATCGCGCTCGCGGCGGCCTTGGTCACCGAGGCCGGCTGATCGCCCATGCCGGTGAACAGGGCCAGTGCCTCCTGATCGCCGCGCCCCTTGAGGGTGGCGACCGCCTCCAGCTTCTCGACCTCGGTGGCATCAGGCTTGAACAGCAGGATGGCCGCGCGGGCGTCGCCGAGCGCAGCCTTGACGGATCTGTTGGTTTCCTTGGCGAGCGCGCCGTCGACCGCCTCGAGCGCGGTCTCCTCATGCGACTTGAAGACGGATTGCGCCGCCTGGAGCCGCGTCCCGATGTCCGGCGACTGGAGCGTCAGGCTGCCGAGCGCGGCGTCGACGCTGCGGCGGAGGCGGTTGTTGAGGCGGACCGCGCTCGCGCTGTCGGGAACGCTGGCCACCGCCTGGCCTGTCGCGGCGTCGATCGACTTGCCGTCGGCGCCGGTGACGTAAACCTTCTTGCTGTCGAGGTCGACCATCAGGCGGCCGTCCTGAAGCGCACTGATGATGGGGAAAGCCAGCGGATTGCCGCTGCTTGCGACCACGCCGATCGCCTCGTCCGTATCGGAATAATCATCGTTGGCGAATTTGGCGACCGCATCCTCGAACGGACCGGCGAGGGCCGGCAGCGCGAACGCGATCAGGAACAACGAGAGCGCAAGCGAGCAGAGGCGCGCGGACAAATGGGCTGGCACTGTGAATGACCCCGGCAGAAATGAGTGGAGAAGGCGGCGGGATCGCCGCCTTCTCCGGGCGTGCAATGGCGTGTCAGATCCGGATCAGGAGCCCGAACCGAGGCACTTGTTGGTCTTGGTGTTGAAGTTGCCGCACTTCTTGCCGACCCAGTCGCCGACCAGGTCCTTGGAGCCGTCGAGCTCCTTCGACCAGGCATCGCCCGCGACGAGACCCGGGGTCTTCCAGACCACGTCGAACTGGCCGTTGCCCTTGATCTCGCCGATGAACACCGGCTTGGTGATGTGGTGGTTCGGCAGCATCTTCGACACGCCGCCGGTCAGGTTCTTGGCTTCGATGCCCGGGAGAGCGTCGATCACCTTGTCCGGATCGGTCGACTTCACCTTCTCGACCGCCTTGACCCACATGTCGAAGCCGATCACGTGCGCTTCCATCGGATCGTTGGTCACGCGCTTCGGATTCTTGGTGTAGGCCTGCCATGCCTTGATGAACTTCTCGTTCTCCGGCGACTTGATCGACTGGAAGTAGTTCCAGGCGGCAAGATGGCCGACCAGCGGCTTGGTGTCGATGCCGGCGAGCTCTTCTTCACCCACCGAGAACGCGACGACCGGAATGTCCTTCGCCTTGATGCCCTGGTTGCCGAGCTCCTTGTAGAAGGGAACGTTGGCGTCGCCGTTGATGGTCGAGACCACCGCGGTCTTCTTGCCGGCCGAGCCGAACTTCTTGATGTCGGCCACGATCGTCTGCCAGTCGGAGTGACCGAACGGCGTGTAGTTGATCATGATGTCTTCCTGGGCGACACCCTTCGACTTCAGATAGGCTTCCAGGATCTTGTTGGTGGTGCGCGGATAGACGTAGTCGGTGCCCGCAAGCACCCAGCGCTTCACCTTCTCGTCCTTCATCAGGTAATCGACGGCGGGGATCGCCTGCTGGTTCGGCGCCGCACCCGTGTAGAACACGTTGCGCTCGCTCTCCTCACCCTCGTACTGCACGGGGTAGAACAGGATGTTGTTCAGCTCCTTGAAGACGGGAAGCACGGACTTCCGCGACACCGAGGTCCAGCAGCCGAACACGACCGAGACCTTGTCCTTGGTGATCAGCTCGCGCGCCTTTTCGGCGAACAGCGGCCAGTTCGACGCGGGGTCGACGACGACGGCCTCGAGCTTCTTGCCGAGAACGCCGCCCTTCTTGTTCTGCTCGTCGATCAGGAAAAGGATGGTGTCCTTCAGCGTGGTTTCGCTGATGGCCATGGTGCCGGAAAGGGAGTGCAGCACGCCGACCTTGATGGTGTCGTCCGCGGCCTTCGCGCCAGTCAATGAAGCCAGACCCAGCACCAGTCCGGCGGTCGCGGCGAGCACGCCGCGGCGGCTAAATGACGCCGCTATATCGTGAGTGGATTTGCTAAACATGAGTGTCTCATCTCCCTGACGCAGACGTGAAAAACGCTGCGAAACGGCCCCACGGCCGCCTGCGATTAACGGATTCGCAAGAACCATGCCATGGACTGAGCACCCACCAACTAATTGGTTTTGCTGACAAAACCGCTCGAAATCAAAGTGTCCCGACCGGGAACCAGCTCAAATCTTGAGCAATCCAAATGTATGCCAAAGCGGCAGGCTGATTATTTTCTGAGCAAAATAGTCGTTCTGGCTAAATTTCCGGCATAACTATTTCTGCACCGCAATCGCCATTTCGGCAGAGCTTGCCTTGAAAGCGCCCCCTGAATGTTCCATATAAGCAGCCGAGACCTCTTGCGAATCAAGGGGTCGTTGCGAGCCGCGTGTTCTTAAGCCCTTACGGGCCTCTGGCTTGCCCCATATCTCCCAAGCCATCCGACACCCCAAACACGCAGGTGTCTTCTCGACACCCTTTTGCGTGCGCCGCGCTGAATGCGCCGGGCGCCCGCTTTTGACATGGAAAGAACCCCTCTTTTGACTTCGTTTCAGGACTTCGGCCTCGCCGAACCCATCGCGCGCGCTCTTCACGAAGAGAACTACGTCACCCCCACCCCCATCCAGGCCCAGACCATTCCCACGGCGCTGACCGGCCGCGACGTCGTCGGCATCGCCCAGACCGGCACCGGCAAGACCGCGTCCTTCGCGCTGCCGATCCTGCACCGCCTGCTCGAGCATCGTATCAAGCCGCAACCCAAGACCACCCGCGTCCTGGTGTTGTCGCCGACCCGCGAGCTGTCCGGCCAGATCCTCGACAGCTTCAACGCCTATGGCCGCCACATCCGCCTGTCCTCGACGCTCGCCATCGGCGGCGTTCCGATGGGCCGTCAGGTCCGCTCGCTGATGCAGGGCGTCGAAGTGCTGGTCGCCACCCCCGGCCGCCTGCTCGACCTCGTGCAGAGCAACGGGCTGAAACTGTCGAGCGTCGAGTTCCTCGTGCTCGATGAAGCCGACCGCATGCTCGACATGGGCTTCATCAACGACATCCGCAAAATCGTCGCCAAGCTGCCGATCAAGCGGCAGACGCTGTTCTTCTCGGCCACCATGCCGAAGGACATCGCCGAGCTGGCGAACGCGATGCTGCGGGATCCCGCCCGCGTCGCGGTGACCCCGGTCTCCTCGACCGCCGAGCGCATCAATCAACGCATCGTCCAGGTCGATTTCTCCGCCAAGCCCGCCTTCCTGAGCAAGCTTCTGAAGGACGAGCCGGTCAACCGCGCCCTGGTCTTCACCCGCACCAAGCACGGCGCGGACAAGGTGGTGAAGTCGCTCGAGAAGGCCGGCATCCCCGCCAGCGCCATTCACGGCAACAAGTCGCAGAACCATCGCGAACGGACGCTGGCCCAGTTCCGCTCGGGCGAGATCCGCACCCTGGTCGCCACCGACATCGCCGCTCGCGGCATCGACGTCGACGGCATCAGCCACGTCATCAATTTCGACCTGCCCAACGTGCCGGAAACCTACGTCCACCGCATCGGCCGCACCGCGCGCGCCGGCGCCGACGGCACCGCGATCTCGCTGGTCGCAGGCGGCGAGGAACTCGCCTATCTCCGCGACATCGAACGGCTGATCAAGGTGGCACTGCCGCGCGAGGATCTCCGCACCGACGCCGGCCGCCGCGACGCAGGTCCTCCCCCGCCGCAGCAGCGACAGGGCCGGGGCGGCCGCCCAGGCCAGCGTCCGCAGGGCGCTCGGCATGGTGAGGGACGCCACGGTGACGGACGCCGTAGCGACGAACGGCATGCCGACGGCCGCCATCATAGCGCCGGCAAGCAGGGCGATGGACGCCCCGGTGAAGGCCGACATGGCGGCGAAGCGCGACATGCCGACGGGCGGCCCGGCAATGGCCCGAAAGCCTCAAAGGGGTCTCGTCGTCCTCGCTCTGGCGGGAAGACGCATTCTTCTGCAGGCAGTCGTCCCGAACAGCGTTCCGCGCATGGCGCCGGGGCGCCTGATGGGATACAAGGCGTGGCCTTTTTGCGCCGTGAGAGTCGGCCGAATGGCCAACCGAACCGCAAACCCTATTCGCACTAGCCGTCCACGACCTGGAGAAATTCATGGCTAAGGAAGAGCTGATCCAGTTCGAAGGACTGGTCACCGAAATCCTCCCCGACGCACGCTACCGCGTGCAACTCGACGCCGGACACGAGATCGTCGCCTATACCGCCGGCAAGATGAAGAAGAACCGCATCAAGACGCTGGCGGGCGACCGCGTGACGGTGGAGATGTCGCCCTATGACCTCGAGAAGGGCCGGCTGATTTTCCGCCACAAGGACGAGCGTCCCAGCGGGATGGGTGGACCGCCTCGTCCGGGCCAGCGCGGCGGCCAGTTCCGCCGTCGCTAGGCGCCTGCCGGCGCCCGAGCGCGGAAGTAAGATTCCGGCCTTTATGTGGATCCGCCGCGGACGTCGCGGCGGATCAAAAAATCGTGCATGCCCGGATTGTTTTGGGGCCCCAATTCCGATAAAATGAATTTATCGATTTTCGGCCGGACGACATTAGCATCCACCGGTACAGCCGGTTCAGACACGCTGACGACCCTTCCAAAAATTCGATCTAACCGGCCTGCGCAAGCAGGCTCCAACATTGTGTTATCTGAGAAGGGACTATCCCCGTGAGCATGGGAACCGTGAAGTGGTTTAACGCGACCAAAGGCTTCGGCTTCATTCAGCCCGACGATGGCGGCCAGGACGTGTTCGTCCACATCAGCGCTGTGGAGCGTGCGGGCCTCGGCACGCTGCGTGAAGGCCAGAAGCTCTCCTACGAGATCGTGGCCGACCGCCGTTCCGGCAAGTCGGCAGCGGACAACCTCCGCTCCGAAGGCTGAGCCCGCCGGGCGCTTGGCCCGATCGGCTCGCGCAGCCAAAGAAAACAAGAAGGCCGTGCGCAACGCACGGCCTTTTTCATTCTAGCGCCTGCGCACGGATATCAGCACGTCGACGGTACGCCGTTGTAGGGAACGCAGGTGACCTGGCGCGGCCGCGTGTAGGACAGATCGCTCAAGGGGATGCTCGACTTCAACACATGGCCTACGGAAGGCGTGTACGTGTAATTCGCCTCGCTGAGTATGAGGTAGGTCGACGGAATCAAGAGCGTCGAGGGAATCATGGTGGTGACCTTGTCGCCGGCCTTGCGAGCCGAGGTCGCCAGCGTCGCTTGCGTCGCGCCGCTCGCAATGGTGCCGGCCTTGCTCCACTGGACCGTGGCAATGCTGTTGGCATCGATATAGATCTGGGAGACCGTGCCCTTCACCAGACTGGCGTTGTAGGGCATGATGACCGAGATGCTTGCCGTGAACGTATCCTTCATGTCGGCGTCGGCGAGCGTCGTCGACTGCGATGTCAAATCGGACAGAGCCCGCGCGATCAATGTGACTTTGCGATCGATCGCCACGGCCGACGAGAATTCGACGGTGCCGAAGAACATCACCAGCATCAGCGGGACGATGACCGCGAATTCGGTCGCCGCGAGCGCGCGCTTGTCGGCGACGAAGTCGCGCACGGAGCAGCGTGCATTCCGCCAGATATTTGCTATCGCCTGCATCGGTCCGCTCGGATCCATCTGTCTCAGAAGGGTTCGTTCTTGAAGGCCGTGGTCGCCACCATCAGCCGTTTGTTGCTGCACCCGATATTGTAACCGAGGCCGGTGACGATGAGCGGCCACTGATAGAACAGCCGCACCACGACGACCTGGCCGGAGGTCCCGGCACTGTACTGCATGCCGGTCGGGTTGAAATTGCAGGAATCGCCGTAGTTCGTCAGGCTTAGCGCCCCGAACGAGCTGGTGCTCACGACGTCGACGTAGAGCTTGCTGCAATCAAACAGTGCCGGGATCTGCGTGCACACATAGGCCTTGAACGTCGTCTGGTCGCACGCCATGACCACGTTGGGTGTGGTCTGACAGGCCGCCACCGAACCGCCCTGCGCTTGCGCCTGGCCGGTCAGAATCGCGCGCGCGGAATTTTGCGAGATGGTCTCGAGCACCTGGCTCGCGAAGAACATGAGCGCCGTTTCGATGATGGCGAACAGCAGCCCGAAGAACATCGGCGCGACCAGGGCGAACTCGACGGCCGCGGAACCGCGGCGGTTGCCGCAAAACCGGCCCAGCGCTTTCCGGAGTGTGAACCTCGTAGGTGCAGGCGATGGCATCACGTCAAATTCCCCAGCAACGGGCGATCAACTGTCCCGTTCAATAGCGGAAACTGATTGTTTAAGTGTTTCAGGCGATCCGCAGCCGGCGGACCGCGCCATTAAGAACGCGTTAACCAGCCCCGACCCAAGCCCAGGGAAAGCACGGCGCGCGCGCCGAGAGTTCTGCCTGATATCCGCAAAGCGGCGTGGCGGGATGCTGCCGGGGCAGCCCCGCCGATCGGTCCTGCTAGTTGGACTTGGCCGGACCACCGCCGCCGCCACCGCTGGCGCTGGCGCTCAGCGAGCCGGCCTGGCTCATCGTGTTGTTGAAGTAGGTGTCGCTGTCGCCGAGCGTCACGCGACGCTGGCAGAGCGGCACGCAGCTGTAGGACTCGCGCTCGATCCCGCGATAGACGGTGACGAGCCGGTCGCTCGGACCTTCGACCTGGATCTGGCGGTCGACCAGGATCTCGCCGGCCCGGTCGAGCGCGATGAAATTGGTCGCACCATAGCCCTTGCCGGTCACGACGATCATGCCGCCGGGCTGGAGCGTGACGTCGGCGATCAGGGGATTGCCGACCACGATGGTCGCCACCTTGCCGGGCAGCCGCACCAGCTTGGCCTGGTCGACATTGACGGCGATGGTGTCGGCGGTTGGGTCGGCAAGGCCGGCAGCCGGCGATGCCAGCACCGCGGCCGCAACCAGAAGACAGACGCGCGCACGACGGCGCAGCAGTTCTTTACGCATACTCTTACCCCCGGGACGTCACAAACCGGCAGAAGCGAACAGATAACAGCGGAGCCGGTGCCCGACCCCGCTAACCTGCCCTTAATTTGTGAACGTTCCGCAAACTCGCCGACTATTGTTTGAACAGACTGGCGTTTTACCGCCTTCGAGGCTAGCGGCGGAACGGATAGGCGAACTGACCCGCGATCTCCTTCGGCATGGTCGCTTCGTCCTTGCCGTAATCCTGCGGCAGTTCACCCTCGGGCATGCGGAAGGTGCCGAACAGAACATCCCAGATCGGGAACGTGCCGGCAAAATTGGTGTCGCCGCCCTGCTCGAGCGAGGTGTGGTGCCAGCGGTGGAACACCGGCGTCGCCAGCAAATATCTGAACGGCCCGAAGCTCCAGTTCAGGTTGGCGTGCACGAAGGCCGAATGGAAGGTCGTGAACGGGGCGAGCCAGACCATCGCGTTCGGGGAAATGCCGGCCATCAGCAGCACGACGTCGACGCCGATCGAGCCGAGCACGAGATTGACGGGATGGAAGCGGGCCGCCGAAATCCAGCTTATCTCCTCCGAGGAGTGATGGATCGCGTGGTACTTCCAGAACCCGCCGCCGTGGAACAGCCGGTGCAGCCAGTACAGCATGAAGTCGGACAGGACCAGGAACAGCACGGCCTGGACCCAGAGCGGCATTAACGACAGCGGACCGTGGCCGTTGTCGTAGAAGGCGATGAGTTCGTCTGCGTCGTGGATGTTGAAGACGAGGCTCGCGCCGACGATCAGAAGTCCGATCCGCATGGTGCGGGCGAACACCGGAACGAAGAACCAGTAGCAGATGTCGGTGACGATCTCGCGCTTGCGCCACCACGGCGCGCCGGCATTGCAGGCCCAGAAATGTTCGAGCACGGTGAAGACCGCCGCGAGCGCGAAGGTGATGGGGATCACCTTGACGATGGTCTCGCCGAGCATCAGGGCGACTTGCATGGGCAGGCTCGACATCGTCGCCTCTCTTGCGAATTCCAGTCTGTTACGCCTACGCCGCGAAATTTAAGGGAGCGTGAAGCCGGCGCCGCGCTGACGGTACTTCCGGGACCGGAATGAATTACGGGCGCCGCCTTAAGACGAAATTCACTCTGGGCCAAAGCATCGCGCCGCAAGCGGGTTTGCCCGATCGAATTAACTCTACCGAAAGAGCTCGGCTCTCATGGTCATCGCGTCAAAGACGGCGCCGAACGAGGCGATCCCACCCCAGATGGAGTTATGTTCATGAAGAACTTGATTGCACGTTTCGCGAAGGATGAATCCGGCGCCACCGCTATCGAATACGGTCTGATCGCCGCCGGCATCGCGCTGGCCATCATCACCGTCGTCAACAATCTCGGCACCACGCTGAACACCAAGTTCACCGCGATCTCGACCGGCCTCAAGTAAAGCCGGACGAACGACGGCAAAAGCCCCGGACCTCCGGGGCCTTTGTTTATCTGAAGACGGCGAGTTCCAGTGGCGTTGCGTAAGTACAGAACCGATGCCGCGATCGCGGCGAATGACACAGCGGCGGCACAAGCCGGCTCGCCGGTCTATTGGGTCTGCCTTGCGCTGCTGCTTGCGACGGCCGCGCTCGCCGTGCGCATTGCCAGCCTCTGGTGACGACGCGGTCTGCGGCTTCAGCCTCCCGCGCCCCTTGCTGCCGTTGTCGGTTTGTTTAGCACTGCCGGCTAGCATCGCCCGACGCCAGCTCCCGCGGCAAACCCAGGCCTCAAGACGCAGCCCATGATCCTCGACCTTGCGCGCCTTCTGCTCTTCCCGGCCTTGATGGCGTTCGCTGCCGCGAGCGATCTCTTCACGATGACGATCTCGAACCGCGTGTCGCTGGCGCTGGTCGCCGGCTTCTTCGCGCTTGCCTTCGCCGGTGGCATGGCACCTTACGAGATGCTCAGTCATGTCGGCGCCGGCGCGCTTCTCCTAGTCATCGCCTTCACCTGCTTTGCGTTGGGCTGGGTCGGCGGCGGCGACGCCAAGGTCGCGGCCTCCGTCGCGCTCTGGTTCGGCTTCGCTCAGCTGATGAACTTCCTGCTCTACGCTTCGCTGTTCGGCGGGGCGCTGACGCTGCTCCTGCTCCAGTTCCGGCAATGGCCGCTGCCCTACGGGCTGGCGGGTCAGGCCTGGCTCGCCCGGCTGCACGCCAAGGAGAGCGGCATCCCCTACGGCATCGCGCTCGCACTGAGTGCGCTGATGGTCTACCCGGAGACCGAATGGGTGAAGGCGATTGATCTCGCTCACCTCGCGCTGCGCTGAACGCATTGGGTCAACCCGGCGTTAAGGCGATTTAGATACGCCTCATTAACCATGCTTTGACGAATAGCTGGTCAACTGCCGATCAAGGCGGCGGCAGCGTCGCGGCGTTTTGTTTGGAAAGTGAAGCGTATGAATAGGGCACGCATTGTCGTCCTGACGGTCGCCATCTGCGCCGGCGGTGTCGCCGCGTACCTGGCGAGCGGCTCGGACAATTCTGCGCCGCCCCCGGCCCCGGTCGCGCAGCTTCCGACCGTCGACGTCCTCGTGGCCAAGAACGACATCGGCCTCGGCCAGACCGTGAAGCCGGAAGATTTGCAATGGCAGACCTGGCCGGCCGCGACAGCCAGCGCCACCTTCATCCGCCGCAACGAGCGTCCCGAGGGCGTGACCCAGGTGACCGGTTCGATCGCGCGCGCGCCTTTCATTCAGGGTGAGCCGATCCGCGACCAGAAGCTGGTCAAGGCCGAGGGCTCCGGATTCATGGCGGCCATCCTGCCCAGCGGCATGCGGGCCATCTCGACCGAAATCTCGCCGGAGACCGGCGCAGGCGGCTTCATCCTGCCCAATGATCGCGTCGACGTCCTCCTCACGCGCCGCCTCAAGAACCCGGACCAGGCCGCCGGGGGCCAGGACGTCGTCACATCCGAGATCATCCTGGTCAATGTGCGCGTCCTCGCCATCGACCAGGCTCCGAAGGAGAAGGACGGCCAGAACGCCGTGGTCGGCAAGACCGTGACGTTAGAACTCACTTCCGCACAGACCCAGGCGCTTTCCTCTGCCCGTCAGGCCGGAACGCTCTCGCTGGCGCTGCGCAGCATTGCCGACGTCAAGATGAGCGAGATCACGCTCGACGAATCCGCCCAGAAGCGCGACGGCATCTCGATCATTCGCTACGGCATTCCGAGCTCGACGGCGAAAGCACGATGAGGACAGGCGACATGAAATGCAGGGCAGACCTGGCGACGATGCGAACCTCCATGGTCCGCGCCCTGTCGTTTTCGGCCGCCTTCGCGCTGGCATTCAACCCGGTGCTGACCCCCGTGGTTGCCGCCGACTATCGCCCCGCCGCGCCGGTGGCTGCCGACGGTCAGATGAACGCCCGCTTCCTCTCGCTCGGTGTCGGCAAGTCCATCGTGATCGACCTGCCGCGCGACATCAAGGACGTGCTGGTCGCTGACCCCAAGATCGCCAATGCGGTGGTCCGCTCGGCGCAGCGCGCCTACATCATCGGCGCCGCGATCGGCCAGACCAACATCGTGTTCTTCGATTCTGCAGGCCAGCAGATCGCGGCCTATGACATCGCGGTCAAGCGCGACCTCAACGGTGTACGGGCCGCGCTGAAGCAGGTCCTGCCCAATTCAGACATCCAGATCGACGGGCTCGGCGACGGCATCGTCCTGACCGGCACCGCGGCGAACCCGATGGAGGCGCAGCAGGCCAACGATCTCGCCGCGCGCCTGGCCGGCGGCGCCGACAAGGTGGTGAACTCGATCGTGGTGCGCGGCCGCGACCAGGTCATGCTCAAGGTGACGGTGGCGGAAGTCCAGCGCACCATCGTCAAGCAGCTCGGCATCGACCTGAGCGCCAACCTCAACTATGGCACGTCGGTGGTGAGCTTCACCAACTCCAATCCGTTCACGGCTCTCGGCAAGAACCTCGTGGACGGCAACAACCTGACGACGAAGTTCGGCGGCGCGACGTCGGTGCAGGCCACCCTGCGCGCGATGGAAACCGCGGGCGTGATCCGCACGCTGGCCGAACCGAACCTGACCGCGATCTCCGGTGAATCGGCGACGTTCATCGCCGGCGGCGAATTCCCGGTCCCGGCAGGCTATGCGTGCGACCCCACCACGCATGTCTGTACCACCCAGATCAGCTTCAAGAAGTTCGGCATCTCGCTCAACTTTACCCCCGTGGTGCTGAGCGAAGGCAAGATCAGCCTGCGCGTGATGACCGAAGTCTCCGAGCTCTCGAACGAGAATGCGATCACCCTGTCGCAGGCCGTGACATCGACGTCGGTGAACTCGCTGACGGTGCCCTCGATCAGAACCCGCCGCGCCGAGACCTCGCTGGAAATTCCCTCCGGCGGCGCGATGGCGATGGCCGGCCTGATTCAGCAGCAGACCAAGCAGGCCATCAGCGGACTGCCGGGACTGATGCAGCTTCCGATCCTCGGCACGCTGTTCCGCAGCCGCGACTTCGTCAACAACGCGACCGAGCTGGTCGTGATCGTGACCCCCTATGTCGTTCGCGCGGTGGCGCCCAAGGACCTGTCGCGGCCGGATGACGGCTTCGCCCCGCCTGCGGATCCACAGGCCCAGCTGCTCGGCAACATCAACCGTATCTACGGCGTGCCCGGCCGGACCGAACCGGCCAAGAACTACCGCGGCACCTACGGCTTCATCACCGACTGAGGCGGAACGGGGACTTCACGATGATCACAAGACCACCCCAGCTTCGCAAACGCGCCATCCTGCTCGGTGGTGCGCTCGTCGCCATGGCGCTCGCGCTCGGCGGCTGCCAGCATGACCAGGCCGTCACGGCCTCCATTCCGGACGACTACAAGCAGCGCCATCCGATCGCGATCGAAGAGCAGAATCGTTCGATCGTCGTTTTCGTCGGCCATGCCCGCGGCGGATTGACCGCTGCCCAGCGCGCGGACGTGATGGGTGTCGCATCGGCATGGTTGCACGAAGGCACGGGCGCCATCCGTATCGACGTGCCGTCCGGCACGCCGAATGCGCGTCCGGTCGCGGACACGATGCGTGAAATCCAGGCAATGCTGGCGGGAGCAGGCGTTCCGCCGCGCGGCGTCAACGTTCGCCCCTACCAGCCGGACGACAAGCGGTTCCTGCCGCCGATCCGGCTGACTTATTCCAAGATCGCCGCGGTCGCCGGTCCCTGCGGCCTGTGGCCGGACGACATCGGCCCTTCGATGAAGAACAAGAGCTGGTTCGAGAACAAAGACTACTACAATTACGGCTGCGCCTATCAACGCAACCTCGCGGCGATGGTCGACAATCCGTCGGACCTCGAGCAGCCGCGGCCAGAAACTCCATCCTACACGCAGCGGCGCATCAACTCTCTCGAGAAGTACCGCAAGGGTCTCACGACGGCGACCGCCTATCCCGAGGCCGACAAGGCCAAACTCAGCGACACCGGCAAATGATCAGCTACGCTCGCCAGACACACGAAGAGCAGCAGGACGCAGTTCCTCCGCCGGTCGAGGAACATATTGCGCCCGCGCCGCGCGTCTCGGTCCAGGCCTTCTGCGAGACCGTGGAGACTGCTGCCGCGGTCCAGGCGGCCGGCGAAGACCGCCGTCTCGGCAAGGCCCACCTGAAGATCCAGATGGGCGGCATGGCCGCTGCAACCGAGGCCTACCGCTCGGCGCCGACGCCGAACGTCATCGTGCTCGAAAGCGACGGACGCAACGACCTGCTGGGCGGGCTCGACCAGCTCGCCACCGTCTGCGACGCCGGCACCCGCGTGGTCGTGATCGGCCGCATCAACGACGTCACACTCTATCGTGAGCTGGTGCGCCGCGGTGTCAGCGACTACGTGCTCGCGCCGGTCGGCGCGATCGACGTCGTGCGCTCGATCTGCAACCTGTTCTCCGCGCCGGAAGCCAAGGCGGTCGGCCGCATCATCGCCGTGGTCGGCGCCAAGGGCGGCGTCGGGGCCTCCACCATCTCCCACAACGTCGCCTGGGCGATCGCGCGCGACCTCGCAATGGACGCCGTCGTCGCCGATCTCGACCTCGCCTTCGGTACCGCAGGGCTCGACTACAACCAGGACCCGCCGCAGGGCATTGCCGACGCCGTGTTCTCGCCCGATCGCGTCGACACCGCCTTCATCGACCGTCTGCTGTCGAAATGCACCGACCATCTCAGCCTGCTGGCGGCGCCGGCGACGCTCGACCGGGTCTATGATTTCGGTACCGACGCCTTCGACGCCGTGTTCGACACGCTGCGCTCCACCATGCCCTGCATCGTGCTCGACATTCCGCACCAATGGTCGGGCTGGACCAAGCGCGCCCTGATCGGAGCGGACGACATCCTGATCGTGGCTGCGCCCGACCTCGCCAATTTGCGCAATGCCAAGAACCTGTTCGATCTGTTGAAGGCCGCGCGCCCCAACGACCGGCCACCGCTCTACTGCCTGAACCAGGTCGGCGTGCCGAAACGCCCCGAAATCGCCGCCGCGGAGTTCGCCAAGGCGATCGAGAGCCAGCCGATCGTCTCGATCCCGTTCGAGCCGCAGATTTTCGGCTCGGCTGCGAACAACGGCCAGATGATCGCGGAGATCTCCGGCAACCACAAGTCGATCGAGATGTTCCTCCAGATCGCCCAGCGCCTGACCGGCCGCAGCGAGACCAAGAAGCAAAAGTCGTCCCTGCTTTCACCCCTGATTGACAAGTTGCGGGGAAAATAAGCCGCCGCATGGAGTTGTTAAGTGTTCGGTAAGCGTAGCGGAACAGACACCGACCTTCGGGCGCCCAAGCCCGGCGCCGTGTCGCCCGAGCCTGCCCAGGCTCCGGCGCCGACGGTGTCGCGCGCCCCGCCTCCGCCGGCCATCGCCTCGCCGCCGCTCGCTCCAGCCAAGGCGCCGCCGCCTCCGGCCATGGAGAGCCGGCGGTCGGACAACTATTACGAGGTCAAGGCGACCATCTTCGGCGCGCTGATCGAGGCGATCGACCTCGCCCAGCTCGCCAAGCTCGATTCGGAGTCCGCGCGCGAGGAAATCCGCGACATCGTCAACGAGATCATCGCGATCAAGAACATCGTGATGTCGATCGCCGAGCAGGAGGAACTGCTCGACGACATCTGCAACGACGTTCTCGGCTACGGCCCGCTCGAGCCGCTGCTGTCGCGCGACGACATCGCCGACATCATGGTGAACGGCGCCAACACCGTCTACATCGAAGTCGCCGGCAAGATCCAGCGCACGGGAATTCGCTTCCGCGACAACCAGCAGCTCCTCAACATCTGCCAGCGCATCGTCAGCCAGGTCGGCCGGCGAGTCGACGAATCCTCGCCGATCTGCGACGCGCGCCTTGCCGACGGCTCCCGCGTCAACGCCATCGTGCCGCCGCTGTCGATCGACGGCCCCACGCTCACCATCCGCAAATTCAAGAAGGACAAGCTGACGCTCGATCAGCTGGTCAAGTTCGGCGCGATCTCGCCGGAGGGCGCTGAGATCCTCCAGATCATCGGCCGCGTCCGCTGCAACGTGCTGATCTCAGGCGGTACCGGCTCCGGTAAGACCACGCTGCTCAACTGCCTGACCAATTACATCGAGCATGACGAGCGCGTCATCACCTGCGAGGACGCCGCCGAGCTCCAGCTCCAGCAGCCTCACGTGGTGCGGCTGGAAACCCGACCGCCCAACATCGAGGGCGAGGGCCAGATCACCATGCGCGAGCTGGTGCGCAACTGCCTTCGTATGCGCCCCGAGCGCATCATCGTCGGCGAGGTTCGCGGACCCGAGGCGTTCGACCTGCTCCAGGCCATGAACACCGGCCATGACGGCTCGATGGGCACGCTGCACGCCAACAACCCGCGCGAAGCGCTGTCGCGCTGCGAATCCATGATCACGATGGGAGGCTTCTCGCTTCCCTCACGCACCATCCGCGAGATGATCTGCGCCTCGATCGACGTCATCGTCCAGGCCGCGCGCCTGCGCGACGGCTCGCGCCGCATCACCCACATCACCGAGGTGATGGGCATGGAAGGCGACACCATCATCACCCAGGACATCTTCCTCTACGACATGGTCGGCGAGGACGCCAACGGCAAGATCATCGGCCGGCACCGCTCGACCGGCATCGGCCGTCCGAAGTTCTGGGAACGCGCCCGCTATTACGGCGACGAGAAACGCCTTGCCGCTGCGCTGGACGCGGCGGAAGTCGCGCCGCAGACGTGAGCAGGTCAGCATGAACATGCAGGTCCTCGCCCTCGCATTCCTTGCCACCGCGGCGGTCGGCGGTATCGCCTGGGTCTTCCTCTATCCGCTGCTGTCCGGGGAACGAAAGGCCGAGAGCCGCCGCGCCTCGATCTCGCGCGCCGAGGCGCCCACGGTCCGCCAGGCCGAGAAGTCCCAGCGCTCGCGCCGCGAGCAGGTCGAGACCACGCTGAAGGATCTCGAGGCTCGACGCCTGCAGGAGAAGAGCGCTCCGCTCCCCGTCCGCCTGTCACAGGCGGGGCTCGATTGGACACCGCAGAAATTCTGGATCGTCTCCGCCGCCGTAGCGGGCGCGTTCTTCGCGGCCGCTCTGTTCGCCGGCGGCGGCCTGATCGGTGCTGCCGGCCTCGCCTTTGCCGGCGGTTTCGGCCTGCCGCGTTGGGCGCTGGGCTTCCTCAAGAAGCGTCGCGAGGCCAAGTTCCTGGCGGCGCTGCCCGATGCGGTCGACGTCATCGTCCGCGGCATCAAGGCGGGCCTGCCCTTGTTCGAGTCGATCAAGGTCGTCGCGGCCGATGCGCCCGATCCGCTGCGCGGCGAGTTTCTGGCAATCATCGAGACCCAGGCGATCGGCATGCCCCTCGGCGAGGCCTGCTCGCGGCTCTATGATCGCATGCCGTTGCCGGAGGCCAACTTCTTCGGCATCGTCATCTCGATCCAGCAGAAATCGGGCGGCAACCTCTCCGAAGCGCTCGGCAACCTCTCCAAGGTGCTGCGCGATCGCAAGAAGATGAGGGAAAAGATCCAGGCCATGTCGATGGAAGCCAAGGCCTCGGCCGGCATCATCGGCTCGCTGCCGCCGATCGTGATGTTCCTCGTCTACCTCACGACGCCACACTACATCTCGGTGCTGTGGACCCATCCCACCGGCCAGCTCATGCTGGTCGGCTGCGTCGTCTGGATGGCGGTCGGCATCATGGTGATGAAGAAGATGATCAACTTCGATTTCTGACGGTGCAGTATGGTCCAGTTTCTCGTTGCGAAACTACATGACGTCCACTTCATGACCATGATGCTGGCGGCCATTGCCGCCAGCGCCACCGTCTATACGCTGGTAATGCCCCTGTTCGCCGGCGAGGGCCTCTCCAAGCGCATGAAGGCGGTGGCGAGCGAGCGCGAGCGCATCCGGCAGCGCGAGCGCGAGCGCCTTCACAAGAACGAGAAGGTCACGCTGCGCCAGACACCGAAGCAGCTCGTCTCCAAGGTCGTCGAGGACTTCAACCTCACCAAATGGCTCGCGCAGGAGGCCGCGCGCGACAAACTGATCATGGCGGGTTACCGCGGTCAGGCGCCCTACATCACCTTCTTGTTTGCCCGCATGGTCGCGCCGCTGGTGCTCTTCGTCGGCTCGGTCGTCTACGTTTTCGTGATCGCGCATATGGAGCAGGCCATGCCGATCAAGATCGGCATCTGCATCGGCGCCGCCTATCTCGGCCTTCAGGCGCCGATGCTGTTCCTCAGGAACGCGATCTCCAAGCGCCAGCTCTCGATCAAGCGCGCCTTTCCCGATGCGCTCGACCTGCTCCTGATCTGCATCGAATCCGGCATGTCGGTCGAGATGGCGTTCCGGAAAGTCGCCACCGAGATCGTGGGACAGTCGATCGCGCTGTCGGAGGAGTTCACGCTGACCACCGCCGAATTATCCTATCTGCAGGATCGCAAGGTCGCCTACGAGAACCTGGCGCGGCGCACCGGGCTCGAAGGCGTCAAGTCGGTGTGTCTCGCGCTTCAGCAGGCGGAGCGTTACGGCACCCCGCTCGGACATTCCCTGCGCGTCATGGCGCAGGAAAATCGCGACATGCGCATGAACGAGGCCGAAAAGAAGGCTGCCGCCCTGCCGCCGAAGCTGACGGTGCCGATGATCCTGTTCTTCCTGCCCGTGCTGTTCGTCGTCATTCTCGGACCGACCGGCATCAAGATCTCCGAGATGCAATGACGCAAGACGCGGGCCGCATGCGGTTCGCGGACGGCTTTCAGGATGAGACGATAGAAGAGACGATCAGCTCCGATCAGTCGGGCTGACTGAGCGAGGCGACCGGCGTCCGCTTCGGTGCGCCGCGGGGAGCGTCGCTGCGGCTGAGCATCTCCTTGAGATAGGCGACATTGGCCGCGGCCTGATCCGGTGGCAGATCTGCCTTCACGATGGTCTCGGCTTCGGCGAAGCGGCCCTGCAGACCGACGACAAGGCCGAGATTCTGCCGCACCCGGATGCTCGCACGCGGCGAGGCGTAGGCCTGCCGCAGCGCCTCTTCGGCCTTCGGAAGGTCTCTCGACAACATGTAGGACAGGCCGAGATTGGAGAGCACGCCGGGATCACCCGGTGCGATCTTGAGCGCGCTCGCGTAGTAGGAACGCGCTTCCTCGTGACGGCCCATCTGGTCCAGCGCGGTGCCCTGCACCGAGAGCAGGCGCCAGTCCGGATTGTCAGGCGAATGCGCTTTCGAAAGCACATCGTAGGCCTGCTGGAAATTGCCGTTGTCGGCGAGGGCGCGGCCGTATTGGGCGAGCAGCGCCTTGTTGCCGGGATTGGCGATGGTCGCCTGCTCGAGCACGGCGGCGGCCTGGGCGCGCTGACCGTTGGCGCGCAACGCCTGACCGTAGGCGAGCGCGGCATCGGCGTCCTTGGGATTGGCGCGGTAGCGCTCGCCATAGACCTCGACGGCGCGCACCGGATCTGCGGGCGCGCGATCGGTGGGACCAGCCTCCGCCCGTGGCCCGACCGAACCCGTCACGTCGGAGAGTTTCGACATGGCCGTGCAGCCGCCGAGGCCCATGGCCACCGCCGCGACCAGCGAGGTGGACGCAAGAAGCCGGGCAAGACTGAACCGTAGACGCATGACGCTTTGACTCTCGAGCCGATTGATCGAGCCGAACGCGCCAGCAATAGACTGTTAACCCTAACGGCCCGTTAACACCGCTCCCGGGCCGCGCCGGTCACGGTGGCGTCTGCGGCGGCGCCTCGCCGCCGAGGCCCAGATCGAGGCCGAACGCCCTCACCTGCCGGTCCAGCTGCCGCAGCAAAGGTGTAGAGCGCAATTGCCAAATCCTGTTCGGCGTCGTCGACGGTTTGTCTCGCCCGATCAATATTCGATGGCAAGCCGCTTGCGGATTTCGTCGACGCGCCTGTCGAGCGCATCGAACCGCGCGTGGACGGAGCGGTCATGGAGATAGAAGACGTAGCCGCCGGCAAGGAACGCGAAGATCCAATGGTGGTGCTCGACATAGCCGAAAATCGCCTCGATGGCCTCGCCAATGAATGTGACCACGCTCCACACAAATTCCATTGCATTTCCTCCCGGCGCGCTTTGTCGTCGGTCGCCTGATCTCCAACTCTGGCGACCGTTGCCGGAACCTAGCATGGCCCCCTTGCCGCGAGTAGCGGCTCGCTGAACGGTGGCAGCAAAGCCGATTGCAGCGGCGGCGAAACTCTGCGAAGTCTCATCCGTTCGCATGACCCGTTTGATCTGACGATCCGGACCCGCCAATGCCTTCTGTCTTCGAGACGTCACCCGCCGCCATCCCGATCTCCTTCGTCACCAAATCGAGCTGGGACCAGGTCGCCGAGGCGCTGCCGCCGTCGCAGCGCGCGTTCGCCACGGCATGCGCCTTTGCCGCCAAGCCGGGCGCCTATCTGGCGCTGCCGGCGCCCGACGGCGCAATCGCACAGGTGCTGTTCGGCCTCGAGGACGAGGGTGCAAGATCGCGCGACCTGTTCCGGCCCGGCGCCCTGCCCGGCCTGCTGCCGCCGGGCATCTATCGCTTTGCCAATGCCCCCCACGATGCGCGGCTGGCGGCCCTCGCCTTTGCGATGGGGCGCTACCGCTTCGCGCGCTACCGCAAGGCGGACAGGCCCGACGTCCGGCTGGTGCCGCCTGATGGCATCGATACGGCCGAGATCGAGCGGATCGCCGATGCCGCGATGCTCGCGCGCGACCTCATCAACACGCCGTCCAACGACATGGGACCGGAAGAGCTCGCCGCAGCCGCGCAAGACCTCGCCGCGGAGTTCGGTGCAAGCTTCGCCTGCACCGTCGGCGAGGAGCTGGAGAAGAATTTCCCGCTGATCCACGCCGTCGGCATGGCCTCCAGCCGTGCGCCGCGGCTGATCGACATCGGTTGGGGCGATCCTGATCATCCCAAGGTGACGCTGGTCGGCAAGGGCGTCTGCTTCGACACCGGCGGGCTCGACCTGAAGCCGTCGAGCGGCATGCTGATCATGAAGAAGGACATGGGCGGCGCCGCCAACGTGCTGGCGCTGGCGCGCATGGTGATGGATGCGAAGCTGAAGGTGCGGCTGCGCGTGCTGATTCCGGCGGTGGAGAACGCGGTCGCCGGCAACGCGTTCCGCCCGCTCGACATCTTCACCTCGCGCAAGGGCATCACGGTGGAAATCGGCAATACGGATGCGGAGGGCCGGCTGGTGCTCGCCGACGCACTGGCACTGGCTGATGAGGAAAAGCCCGATCTGCTGATCGATCTGGGCACGCTGACCGGCGCCGCGCGTGTCGCGCTGGGACCGGATTTGCCGCCGTTTTACACCAATGATGAGACCCTTGCCGCTGATGTCGCGCGCTGCGCGGTGCAGGAGAACGATCCGTTGTGGCGCATGCCGCTGTGGCCGCCTTACGATTCCTGGCTGGACTCCAAGACGGCCACCATCACCAACGCACCATCAGGCGGCTTTGCCGGCTCGATCACTTGCGCGCTGTTCCTGCAACGCTTCGTCGAGCAGGCCAGAAGCTGGCTGCATGTCGACATCTACGGCTGGACGCCGTCCGCAAAGCCCGCGCGTCCCGAGGGCGGCGAGTGCCAGGCCGCGCGCGCCATCTACAAAGTGCTGGGCGAGCGCTATGCATGATCCAGAATACGATCCGAGGCTGACGCCGGCGCGGGGCGACCTCGCCGCGAAATATCTCGAAGGCAAGGTCGAGGCGGATCGCTTCGTCACCGGCGAGGAATTCGAGGTGGTTGATCCGGTCGCGCCGGTGCGGGAGCAACCATCGTCGGGCGCGATGCTGATGACGGAGGCGCTGCGCGGCGAACGCGTCACGGTCTACGACCGCAACGGCGAGGGCTGGGCGTGGGGCCAGCTCAATGGCGACGGCTATGTCGGTTGGCTGCCGGATGCGGCGCTGGTGAAACCCTCGGCCACGCCGACCCACGTGGTCAGCGCGCTGCGGACGTTCGCTTTCCCCGGTCCCTCGATCAAGCTGCCGCCGGCCGACACGCTCGTGATGGGATCCAGGCTCGCCGTAGCACGCGAGGACGGCAGCTTCGCCGTGACGCGCGACGGCCATTACCTGCCGAAGACGCATCTCGCCCCGCTAGATTACCGCGAGCCGGATTTCGTCGCAGTCGCCGACCGCTTCGTCGGCACGCCCTATCTCTGGGGCGGCAAGAGCAGTCTCGGCATCGATTGCTCCGGCCTCGTCCAGGTCTCGCTGACATCGGCGGGGATCGGCTGCCCGCGCGACAGCGACATGCAGCTGGCCGGTCTCGGCCGCGCCCTGGAGCCGCATCAGCGAAGCAGCTTGCTGCGCGGCGATCTGATCTTCTGGAAGGGCCACGTCGCCATCGTCCGCGATGGCAGCACCATGGTTCACGCCAACGCGCATCACATGGCGACCGTGGTCGAACCGATCGAGCCGGCGATCGCGCGGATCAGGCAGGCCGGCAGCGAGGTCGTCGCGATCAAGCGGTTATGACGGGGCTTACGTCGCCACCGAGCCGTTGCCCGCCGTCTCCAGCCGGAACGCTGCCGCGAACAGCGCGCGCGTGTAGTCGGTCTTCGGAGACTTGAACAGCTCGGCGGCCTGTCCCTCTTCGACCACCTTGCCGCCGCGCATCACGATCAGGTGGCTCGCAAGCGATGCGACGACGCGCAAATCGTGCGAGATGAACATGTAGGTGAGCTCGCGCTTGCGCTGGAGCTCGCGCAACAAATCGACCATCTGCGCCTGGAACAGCATGTCGAGCGCGCTGGTCGGCTCGTCCAGCACGACGAAATCCGGCTCCAGCACCACCGCCCGCGCGATGCTGATGCGCTGGCGCTGGCCGCCGGAGAATTCGTGGGGATAGCGGTAGCGGGTGTCGGGCTTCAGCCCGACGTCTTCCAGCGCCTTGACGACGCGCGCCTCGCGTTCTTCCCGTGACAGCTTCGGCTGATGCACGGAGAGACCTTCGGCGATGATGTCGGCGACCGACATGCGCGGCGAGAGCGAGCCGAACGGGTCCTGGAACACGATCTGCATGTCGCGCCGGAACGGCCGCATCTCCTTGAAGCGCAGGCCCTGGATGTCGTTCCCCAGGAACACGATGCGCCCGTTCGAGGAGATCAGCCGCAGCAGCGCCAGCCCCAGCGTGGTCTTGCCCGAGCCTGACTCGCCGACGACGCCGAGCGTCTCGCCCTTGCGCACGGCGATGCTGACGCCGTCGACGGCCTTGATGTGGCCGACCGTCTTGCGCATCAGGCCGCGCTTGATCGGAAACCAGACCTTCAGGTCGTCGGCGGACATCACCACCGGCGCATCCGGCTGCGGCGGCGCCGGATCGGGCTTCGGCTCGGCCGCGAGCAGGTCGCGCGTATAGGGATGCTTGGGGGTCCTGAAGACCTGCTCGACCGGCCCCTGCTCGACGATCTCGCCGCTCTTCATGACGCAGACGTGGTCGGCGATGCGGCGCACGATGCCGAGATCGTGGGTGATGAAGAGCAGGCTCATGCCGAGCCGCGAGCGGATCTCGGCAAGCAGCGCCAGGATCTGCGCCTGCACGGTGACGTCGAGCGCGGTGGTCGGCTCGTCCGCGATCAACAGGTCCGGCTCGTTGGCGAGCGCCATCGCGATCATCACGCGCTGGCGCTGACCGCCGGAGAGCTGATGCGGATAGCTGTTCAGCCGCGTCTCCGGCTCGGGGATGCCGACCTGCGTCAAAAGCTCCAGCGTTCGCCTGCGCGCCTCGGCATTGCTGGTCGGATTGTGCAGCTGGATGATCTCGCCGATCTGCGCCTCGATCGTGTGCAGCGGATTGAGCGAGGTCATCGGCTCCTGGAAGATGATGGAGATATCGCTGCCGCGAATCTCCCGCATCTGCTGCTCGGAGCGGTCGATCAGCTCCTGCCCCTTGAAGCGGATGCTGCCCGAGGGGTGCGAGGCGTTCGGATAGGGCAAGAGTTTGAGGATCGAGAGCGCGCTGACGGACTTGCCGGAGCCGGATTCGCCGACCAGCGCCAGGCATTCGCCGCGCTTGATCTGGAACGAGACCTTGTCGACCGCGAGCGTCGTGGCGCCGCCCTGGTGGAAGGCGACCGAAAGGTCGCGAACGGCAAGCAGGGGCTGGTTGATCGCATCCATCGGCTTACCTGAACGTCTTGCGCGGATCGAAGGCGTCGCGCACGGCTTCGCCGATGAAGATCAGGAGCGACAGCATACTCGCGACCGAGAAGAAGCCGGAGAAACCAAGCCAGGGGGCCTGCACATTGGCCTTGGCCTGCGACAGCAATTCGCCGAGCGACGGCGATCCCGGCGGCAGGCCGAAGCCCAGGAAATCGAGCGCCGTCAGCGTCATCACCGAACTCGACACGATGAAGGGCAGGAACGTCATAGTCGCGACCATCGCGTTCGGCAGCAGGTGGCGGAACATGATGACGGGGTTGGAGACGCCGAGCGCCCGCGCCGCCTGGATGTATTCGAAGTTGCGTCCGCGCAGGAACTCGGCCCGCACCAGACCGACCAGCGAGACCCAGGAGAACAGCAGGAGGATGCCGAGCAGCACGAAGAAGCCGGGCACGAGCACCGAGGACAGGATCAGGAGAAGATAGAGCGAGGGAATCGCCGTCCAGATCTCGATGAAGCGCTGGAAGATGAGATCGACCCGCCCGCCGAAATATCCCTGCACCGCTCCTGCTGCAATGCCGATAACGGACGAGACGATCGTGAGGCAAAGGCCGAACAGCACCGAGATGCGGAAACCGTAAATCAGCCGCGCGACCACGTCGCGCCCCTGATCGTCCGTCCCGAGCCAGTTGTATTCGAGGTCCCGGCAGCTCTTCAGCCCCTTCTTCTCCACCACCGGCTTGCATTGCGCTTCGGTCAGCATCCAGGTCGGCTTCGACGGCGCCGGCGTGGGCAGGTCGAGATTGTGGGTGTCGTAGGAGTAGCGGATCAGCGGCCAGACGATGGTGCCGTTCTTGTCCTTGATCAGCTTCTGCAAATAGGGATCGCGATAGTCGGCCGCGGTTTCGAAGTCGCCGCCGAAGGTGGTTTCCGAATAGGTCACGAAAGCGGGCCAATAGAGCCGGCCGTCGAACTTGATCAGGAAGGGCCGATCGTTGGCGATCAGCTCCGCGAACAGCGAGACCACGAACAGGATGATGAAGATCCAGAACGACCAGTAGCCGCGGCGGTTGGCCTTGAAGTTCTGCCACCGCCGCCTGTTGAGCGGCGAAGGCGCGAAGGGCTTGCGCGTGATCGGAACGACCTCACCCAGCGGGGACTGGGTCGTGGTCTCGATCGGCGTCGGCGCGGTAATCGTCATCAGACCTCCCGCGCCTCGAAATCGATCCGTGGGTCGATCCACATATAGGTCAGGTCGGAGACCAGATTGATCACGAGGCCGACCAGCGAAAAGATGTAGAGCGTGCCGAACACCACGGGATAGTCGCGATTGAGCACGCTCTCGAAGCTGAGCAGCCCGAGCCCGTCCAGCGAGAAGATGGTCTCGATCAGAAGCGAGCCCGAAAAGAAGGCGTGAATGAACGTCCCGGGGAAGCCCGCGATCACGATCAGCATCGCATTGCGGAAGACGTGGCCGTAAAGCACCCGGCCCTCGCTGCAACCCTTGGCGCGCGCGGTCATGACGTACTGCTTGCGGATCTCGTCCAGGAACGAGTTCTTCGTCAGGAACGTCATGGTGGTGAAGGCACCGAGCCCCATGGCGATCAGCGGCAGCGTCAGATGCCAGAAATAGTCGATGATCTTCCAGTACCAGGGAAATTGCGACCAGCCGTCGGAGGTCAGTCCGCGCAGCGGGAACCAGTTGAAGAAGGAGCCGCCGGCGAACAGGATGATGAGCAGGATCGCGAACAGGAAGCCGGGGATGGCATAGCCCAGCACGAGAATGGTCGATGTCCAGGTGTCGAAGCGCGTGCCGTCCTTCACCGCCTTGCGGATGCCGAGCGGGATCGAGATCAGATAGGTGATCAATGTCAGCCAGATGCCGAGCGAGATCGAGACCGGTAGCTTCTCCTTGATCAGTTGCAGAACGCTGACGTCGCGGAAATAGCTCTTGCCGAAATCGAAGCGGGCAAAGTTCCAAACCATCAGCGCGAAGCGTTCCGGCGCCGGCTTGTCGAATCCGAACTGGGCCTCGAGCTTCTTGATGAAGTCGGGATCAAGGCCCTGCGCGCCGCGATATTTCGAGTTGATGGCATCGCCGCCGGCGCCCAACTGTCCCGGCGCGCGCTGCGCAAAATCGCTGCCGCCCGAAATGCGCGAGGTGCCGCCGGTGTCGGCGCCCGAGAGCTGTGCGATCACGCGTTCGACCGGTCCGCCCGGCGCGAACTGCACCACGATGAAGGAGACGAAGAGAATTCCGAGCAGCGTCGGGATCATCAGCAGGATGCGGCGGGCGATATAGGCGCTCATGATTATTTCGCCTGCTCGAGCTTGGCCGCCTTGGCGCGGTCGGACCACCAGATGTCGGGAGCGCCGACGCCGTTGGCGTAGCGCGGCAGCTTTTGGGAATGGCTGAACTGATCCCAGTACGCGAGCCGGTGCGTCTTGTTATACCATTGCGGCACCCAATAGCGGCCGGCGCGGAACAAGCGGTCAAAGGCACGGCAGGCGATGGTCAATTCCTCGCGGCTCTCGGCTGCCATGATCTTCTCGATCATGGCGTCGATCGCCGGGCTGGCGACGCCCGCGAGATTGTAGGAGCCCTTGGTTGCCGCGACTTGCGACGAGAAGAACGCCCGCATGGCATCGCCGGGCGTTGCCGACATGCTGAAGCGCTGGATCGTCATGTCGAAGTCGAAATCCTCCACGCGTGCGCGATATTGCACGGCATCGACGAGGCGGAGGCTCGCCTCGATGCCGAGCGTGCCCAGATTCTTGATATACGGCGCGTGATGCGGCTGGAGCGAGGGCTCCTCCGCCAGGAATTCAATCTTGAACACCTCTCCGCTCGGCAGCATTCGCTTGCCATCCTTGATCGGAAAGCCGGCCTCGCTGAGCAGCTGCTGCGACTTGCGCAAGAGCGCGCGGTCCTGCCCCGATCCGTCGGACACCGGCGGCTCGAAGGGCGCAGCGAACACCTCGTCGGGAACCTGACCACGGAATCGCTCGAGCAGCTTCAGCTCTTCCGGCGACGGAGGTCCGTTGCTCGCCATGAGATCGGAGTTCTGGAACGGCGACACCGTACGGGCATAGGCGCCGTACATGATGGTCTTGTTGGTCCACTCGAAGTCGAAAGCGTCGATCAGGGCCTCGCGTACGCGGGGATCTCTGAATTTCTCGCGCCGGGTGTTGATGAACCAGCCCTGCGCGCCGGACGGCGTGTCGTCGGGCACGATCTCGAGCTTGACGCGGCCATCCTTCACGGCCGCGAAGTCGTATCGCGTCGCCCAGATGCGCGAGGTGAACTCTTCCCGGTAGAGATAGTTCTTGCCGGTAAATCCTTCGAAAGCGACGTCGCGGTCGCGATAGAACTCATAGCGCACGACATCGAAATTATAGGTACCGCGGCAGGGCGGCAGATCGGCAGCCCACCAGTCCTTCACCCGCTCATACTCGATGTAGCGATTGACCTCGAACCTGCCGACCTTGTACGGACCCGAGCCCAACGGAATATCCAGAGACGATTCTTCGAACGGGCGAGACGCGTAATACGCCTTCGAGAAGATCGGCAGGCTCGCGGCATAGAGCGGCACGTCGCGCGCCCGGCCCTTGGCAAAGGTAACGACGAGCGTTGCATCGTCGACCGCTTCCGCGCTGACCATGTCGCGCAATTGCACGATGATCAGCGGATGGCCCTTGGTCTTCAGCGCCGTCAGCGAAAACGCCGCATCATGCGCGGTGAGCTTGGTGCCGTCGTGGAATTTCGCCTCCGGCCGCATCGTGAAGCGGTAGACCAGCTTGTCCGGCGATATCTGCACGGATCTGGCGGCAAGCCCGTACATCGCATCAGGCTCGTCGTTCGCGCGCACCATCAGCGGCGCGAAGGTCATGTCCATGCCTTGCGCGCCGTCGCCCTTCAGGATGAAGGCGTTGAGCGAGTTGAAGGTCTGGTAGGATTGGTTGTAGGCGCGCACCGACGGAATGAGCGAGAACGTGCCGCCCTTCGGGGCATCGAGATTGACGTAGTCGAAATGGTGGAAGTCGGCGGGATATTTGAGATCGCCGAAGGCCGAGATGCCGTGCGCCTCAACCCCGGCTTCCGATGCATGCGCGCCACGCAGCAGCTGCGCATTCAGGGACGCACCGACGGCGCCGCCGACACCCAAGGCCAGCACGCGGCGGCGTGACATCTGCGTCATGCGGGGAATGTCCTTCACGACTTCTTTGCGATCCGCGCCGCCTTGTCTGCGTCGTACCACCAGATGAAGGGGAAGCCGGACTGACCGTATTTGGGCATTTCCGTCGGCCGGCCGAAGCGGTCCCAGCGCGCGGTGCGCACCTTCGTATAGGTCCACTGCGGCACGACGTAATGATTCCACAGCAGCACGCGGTCGAGCGCCTTGGTCGCGGCGACGAGATCGTCGCGATCCCTGGCGTAGATCACCCGCTCGATCAGCTTGTCGATTGCCGGATTCTTGATGCCGCCAATGTTGCGCGAGCCGGCGATGTCAGCCGTCTTGGACGACCAGAATTCGCGCTGCTCGTTGCCCGGCGACTGCGACTCGCCCCACGAGTTGGTGACGACATCGAAATCCCACTCGCGCGTCCTGTTCTCGTATTGGGTCGGATCGACCGTCCGCACGCTGACGGCGATGCCGAGCCGCTCCAGCGACGGCTTGTAGAACAGGGTGATCCGCTCGAAGCTCGGATCCGAGTTCAGCAGTTCCAGGGTGAACTGGGCGCCGGTTTTGACGTCGGTCAGCTTGCGGTCGCGCACCTCGTAGCCGGCCTCCTTGAACAGGCGCAGCGCCTCGCGCAAATTATCGCGCACGGCTTCCGGACTGCCGCCGACCGGATTGGTGTAGGCCGTGGTGAAGACTTCGGGCGGGACCTGGGTGCGAACGGTCTCGAGGATCTCGAGCTCCTTGCCCTGCGGCAAGCCGGTTGCCATGAGCTCGTCGATGCCGTCGAAATAGCTGCTGATGCGCTTGTACTGGCCGTAGAAGATCTGCTTGTTCATCTCCTCGAAGTCGAACGCATAGTTGAGCGCACGCCGCACGCGGGGGTCGCTGAACTTGGCGCGGCGCAGGTTCGGCACGAACGCTTGCATCACGCCCGAGCTGCGATTGGCGAACTCCTCGAGGATCACGCGCTTTTCGCTCACGGCCGGGAAGTCGTAGGCGGTCGCCCAGTTCTTCGCGCTGTTCTCGGTGCGCCAATCGACCTGGTCGGCCTTGAAGGCCTCGATCGCGACGGTGGCGTCGCGGAAATATTCGTAACGCAGCTCGTCGAAATTGTTGCGGCCGACATTGGAGGCGAGGTCGCGGCCCCAATAGTCCTTGACGCGCTCCAGCGCGATCGACCGTCCTGCAACGAATTCCTTGACCCTGTAGGGGCCGCAACCAAGCGGCACTTCGAGCGTGGTGGCGGAGACATCGCGCTTGCGGCCTTGCGCGTCGGTCCCCTCCCACCAATGCTTCGGCAGGACCGTGAGTTGCCCCACGATCTGCGGCAGCTCGCGGTTGCCCGGCGCGTCGAATACGAACTTCACCTCGCGCTCGCCGAGCTTCTCGGCCTTCACCACATGGCTGTAATAGGCCGAGTACATCGGGTGGTGCTTCTTGAAGGCATCGAGCGAGAAGATCACGTCATCTGCGGTGACAGGCTTGCCGTCGTGCCATTTGGCCTGCGACCGCAAGCGGTAGGTGACGAACGAAAAATCGTCCGGATGGCTGACGGCCTCGGCCAGCGCGCCGTATTCGGTCGAGACTTCGTCGAGCGAGGGCGTCGTGAGGGATTCGTAGATGAATGCCACGGCACCTGCGACCTGCCCCTTCACGCCCGACACGACGATGTTGAAATTGTCGAAGGTGCCGACCGCGATCTGGCGCGCAACGCCGCCTTTGGGCGCTTCCGGATTGACGTAGTCGAAGCGCTTGAAGTCGGCGGGGTACTTGACCTTTCCGAACAGCGACAACGCGTGGCGCCACGGTAGCTCATTCGCCGATTGCGCCTCGGCACTGCCGACGACGGAAAGGCCCGCTACGGAACCGAGGGCGGGGAGCGCTGCGGCCGCAGTGCCGGTGAGCAGGAGATCGCGTCGGGTAATGGCCAAATCAATAGTCCTGTCTTGAAGGAGGCTACTCCTTTAAGGTCCCAATATAGGCGAGGTTTCGACCGAATATGTTGCTTTTTCCTCATCTTGGAAGGCCGAACGGCCTGTCTGATGCGGCCAAACGCCCCGATAAACTCGCCGCGAGGCCCGGATAAGGAAACGGCCAGGCTTTTCAGCCTGGCCGCATATTCCAAGATCGGGTTCTTGAGGCCTTACTTCGACGCGGTCGGCAGCGGCTGAGGATGCTCCGACAGCGAGTTCAGATAGGCAATGACGTCGGCGCGCTCGGAATCCTTGGCGATACCGGCGAAGCCCATCGCGGTGCCCGGGATGAAGCCCTTCGGATTGGCGATGAACTTGTTGAGGTCGTCGAACGTCCAGGTACCGCCCTTGCCCTTCATGGCAGCGGAGAAATTGAAGCCGCCACGACCCTCGCCCCTCTTCTCGCCGACGACGCCATAGAGGTTCGGACCGACGCGATTCGGGCCACCCTTCTCGAACGTGTGGCAGGCGCCGCACTTCTTGGCGGCGGAGGCGCCCTTTTCGACGGAGGCGGTCTGGAGCAGCTTTTCGATCGGCTCGGAGGCCGCGGCGGCAGCGCCGCCTTCCTTGCCGTGGCCGGCATCTTCCTTCACGGCGATCTCGAAACCCGGCTTCTCCAGCGGCTTCGGCGTGAACAGCGCATTGGCGGTGAAGCTCGTCACCAGCAGAAGGAGACAGGTGCCGAGCACGGCACCGAGAATTTTATTGAGTTCGAAAGAGTCCATTTCCGGCCAGGCCCCACACCGCAAGAAGAATCGAGCGGCCGGGCGGCCGCCAGGACGAGCCTCGGGAGAATCAAGCGTTCCCTATCGTTTCCCCGAGTTTTGCCATTGAGATATCGGTTTGCCCGGGGTCTGGCAACCCGTATAAGCGACCCGGCTTTCGGCCCGTCCCCACCCCATTTCCCGGCGCGGAAAACGCCCCGTTTCCAGGCTCTTGACCCCAGACCTTTGAACCCGATGATCGATCCTCGCATCCTGGTGCTGATCCCGGCCCGCATGGCCGCCACCCGCCTGCCCGGCAAGCCGCTCGCCGATATCGCGGGATTGCCGATGATCGTGCACGTGCTGCGCCGCGCCGAGGCCGCCGGGATCGGCCGGGTCGCGGTCGCGACCGATACGCCCGAGATCGCTTCGGTCGTGACGGCCCATGGCGGCGAAGCCGTGATGACCAGCCCCACACACCCCTCCGGCTCCGACCGCATCCACGAGGCCATGCAGAAGCTCGATCCGGACGGCAAGGCCGAGATCGTGGTCAATCTGCAGGGGGATTTCCCGACGATCACGATCGACAACATCCGCGAGGTGCTGCCGCCGCTGCAGGACCCGGCCGTGGACATCGCGACACTGGCCTCGCAGATCCATACCGAGGAGGAGGACCTCGCCCCGAGCGTCGTGAAGGCGATCGGAACCTCGCTCGGCGGCAAGCGCATGCGTGCACTTTATTTCACCCGCGCGACCGCGCCGACCGGCGACGGACCGCGCTACCACCATATCGGCCTCTACGCCTATCGCCGCGCCGCGCTGGAGCGTTACGTTTCGCTGCCGCCCTCGCCGCTGGAATTGCAGGAGAAGCTCGAACAGCTCCGGGCGCTCGAGGCGGGAATGCGCATCGACTTCACCATCGTCGACACCGTCCCCCGCGGGGTCGACACGCCGGCGGACCTGGAAACCGCCCGCAGCATCCTTTCCAAATCCTGAGCCGCTGTTACAAGGCCGACCCAGGAGCACTTTTAAGACATGAGCAAGATGAAGATCGCATTCCAGGGCGAGCCCGGGGCCAATTCCCACATCGCCATCGTCGAAGCCTATCCCGACGCCGAGCCGATGCCCTGCGCCACCTTCGAGGACGCGCTGTCGGCGATCTCCTCCGGCGAGGCCGATCTCGGCATGATCCCGATCGAGAATTCGGTCGCCGGCCGCGTTGCCGACATCCATCACCTCTTGCCGGCCTCCGGCCTCTTCATCATCGGTGAATGGTTTCTCCCCGTTCGGCATCAGCTGATGGCGGTGAAGGGCACCAAGCTCGACGACATCAAGAGCGTCGAGAGCCATGTGCACGCGCTCGGCCAGTGCCGGCGCATCATCCGCAAGCTCGGCATCAAGCCGATCGTGCATGCCGACACTGCCGGCAGCGCTCGCGACATCTCCGAGCGCAACGACAAGACGGTGGCCGCGATCGCCTCGCGCCTCGCCGCAAAGATTTACGGCCTCGACATCCTCACCGAGGACATCGAGGACGAGGCGCACAACACCACGCGCTTCGTGGTGCTGGCGCGCGAGCCGAAATGGGCCGCCCAAGGCTCCGGCCCGCTGGTCACGACTTTTGTGTTCCGGGTGCGCAATTTGCCGGCCGCGCTCTACAAGGCGCTCGGCGGCTTTGCCACCAACGGCGTCAACATGACCAAGCTCGAGAGCTACATGGTCGACGGCAATTTCTTCGCCACGCAGTTCTACGCCGACGTCGACGGCCACCCCGATGACACCGGCCTCGCCTTCGCGATCGAGGAACTGAAATTCTTCTCGCGCGAATTCCGCATCGTCGGCGTGTATCCGGGGCATCCGTTCCGGGCCACTTTCAGTGAGTCGAAGCAGGATTAGTCTCGTGTCCCGGACGCGCGAAGCGCGAGCCGGGACCCAGAAAGTTGCGATCTCCGGGGGGCGCGATGGGCCCCGGCTCTGCAGCGCACCGCTGAAGGAGCGCTGCGCTGCGTCCGGGGCACGATAGTTCTTACGCGGTCGCTTTAAGCCCAAACGCCTCGGCAAGCAGCGAATACGACCTCTTCCGCGCCTCGTGATCGTACACCGCCGTGATCACCATCAGCTCGTCCGGCTTGCTCGCGTCGATCAGCGGCTGCAGCTTCTTCTGCACCGTCGCGGGGCTGCCGACGAACAGGCGTGAGCGGTTGCGGAGGATCGAGGTGCGCTCGGAGTCGGAATAAGGATAGGCCAGCGCCTCCTCGACGCTCGGCAGCGGCAGATATTGACCGCGATCACGCCGCAGCCGGTTGAGATCGAACGAGCTGGCGAGCTTTTCGGCTTCCTCATCGGTATCGGCGGTGACGACGGCAACCGCGAGGATCGCGTGCGGGCTCGCGCGCCAGGCCGAGGGCTGGAAGCGGTTGCGGTAATGCACCATCGCGTCGATCGCGTCATGGGACGCGAAGTGATGGGCGAAGGCGAAGCCCATGCCGACCTGTGCGGCCAATTCCGAGGAATAATCGCTGGAGCCGAGCAGCCAGATCGGCGGCAGTCTGGTGTCGTCGGGCATGGCGACGACGTTGTGGTAGGGGTGCCCCGCGGGAAATTCGCGGGTCTCCCACAGAATCAGCTCGTGCAGCCGCTCCAGGAAATCATCGCCCTCGCGGCGGTCGAGCCGGCTCCGGAGCGCATAGGCGGTGGCGCCGTCGGTGCCGGGCGCGCGGCCAAGGCCGAGGTCGATGCGGCCGGGAAACAGCGCCTCCAGCATCTTGAAGCGCTCGGCTACCACCAGCGGCGCATGATTGGGCAGCATCACCCCGCCGGAGCCGACGCGGAGATGCTTCGTCACCGCCGCGATCTGGCCGATCATGACGTCTGGCGCGGGACTCGCGACCGAGGCGAGGTTGTGATGCTCGGCGAGCCAGTAGCGGACATAGCCGAGCCCGTCGACATGGCGCGCCAGGTCGATGCTGTTGCGCAGCGCCGCGGCGGGCCTGGTGCCTGTGGTGACGACGGAGAGGTCGAGGACTGAGAGCGGGATCATGGCGCGCTAACCTAGTGGAGGACCGCGCGGCGACAATGGGGCAGCTGCGCAGATCTGGCGTGTGCAGGCCGCGAGCCCGTGCAGTCGACCGAAGCAAGGCGGTGGGCCAAAAGAAGTCCATACAGCACCTCCTTCATAGTGCCCACCCACTGCGCCCGCTTCTGCCGGCCCTCAACTTCTCGTCAATTCATTGAAATAACTAATCTATTTTTGAATCACCGGCATCCCACTCAAATCGATTGGCGCTCAATAATTCATCTATTGTTGACAGAAGTGGGCCATTTCCCATCTCTGATGGGCTGTCGATCGGACCGCCTTTGCCCTATCTTGGGCTCTCCCAAGCTGGACCTGACCGTCGGCCGCCAGGATCTGGCGACACATCTGGAGCGAGTGGTGCCATGACCGATCTGACGATTCCTGCCCGAGCCAACGGGCAAGACGGGCACATGAAGCGGCCTGCGATCTCCTTCGAGTTCTTTCCGCCCAAGACGGAAGATATGGAGCGCAATCTCTGGGAGACAATCAACCGGCTCGCCCCGCTCGACCCGAAATTCGTCTCGGTGACCTATGGCGCCGGCGGCTCGACCCGCGAGCGTACCCATTCGACCATTGCCCGCATCCTGAAAGAGACCGCGCTGCTGCCGGCGGCGCACCTGACCTGCGTCGGCGCCTCGCGCGGCGAGATCGACGAGATCGTCGATCGCTATCACGAGGTCGGCGTCCGCCACATCGTGGCCTTGCGCGGCGATCCCGCCGGCGGCATCGGCACGCCCTATGCCAGCCATCCCGACGGCTACCAGAGCTCGGCCGACCTCGTCGCCGGGATCAAGAAACGGCACGGCGATATCGAAGTGTCCGTGTCGGCCTATCCCGAGAAGCATCCCGAAGCGCGCGACTTCGATGATGATATCGACACGCTGCAGGCCAAGGTCGACGCCGGCGCGACCCGCGCTATCACCCAGGTGTTCTTCGACAACGACCTCTACTTCCGCTATCTCGACCGCGTCCGCGCCCGCGGCATCAACATCCCGATCGTCCCGGGCATCATGCCCATGCACAATTTCAAGCAGGCCCGCAATTTCGTCACCCGTGCCGGCACCACCGTCCCGGACTGGTTCGCCGCGAAATTCGAGGGCCTCGACGAGGACGCCGAGACCCGCAAGCTGGTGGCCGCCACCGTCGCGGCCGGCCAGGTGCAGAAGCTCGCCAAGCACGGCGTCGACACCTTCCACTTCTACACCATGAACCGCGCCGATCTCGTGTTCGCGATCAGCCATTTGCTCGGCATCCGCGCCAAGAGCGCCCAGAAAGCGGCCTGAGACAACATGACCGTACCTGTTTCCGCGAAACGTACTGCCCTGCTGAACGCCGCGCGCGAGCGCATTCTCGTGCTCGACGGCGCCATGGGCACGATGATCCAGAACCTCCAGTTCGACGAGGCCGCCTTCCGCGGCGAGCGCTTCAGGGATTTTCATCGTGACCTCCGCGGCAACAACGATCTGTTGATCCTGACCCAGCCGCAGGCGATCGAGGACATTCACGCGGCGTATTTGCGCGCCGGCGCCGACATCGTCGCCACCAACACCTTCTCGACCACCTCGATCGCGCAGGCCGATTACGACCTCACCGACATCGTCTACGAGATGGCGCGCGAAGGCGCCCGCCTCGCCGGCAACGCCGCACGCCGCGTCGAGGCCGAGGACGGCAAGCCGCGCTTCGTCGCCGGCGCCATCGGCCCGACCAACCGCACCGCCTCGATCTCGCCCGACGTCTCCAATCCCGGCTACCGCGCCGTCACCTTCGACGATCTGCGCAAGTCCTATGGCGAGCAGATCAACGGCATGCTCGACGGCGGCGTTGATCTGCTGCTGGTCGAGACCATCTTCGACACGCTGAACGCCAAGGCGGCGCTCTACGCCATCGCCGAGATCACCGAAGCGCGCGGCATCGACATGCCCGTGATGGTGTCGGGCACCATCACCGACAAGTCCGGCCGCCTGCTCTCGGGCCAGATGCCGGAGGCGTTCTGGAACTCGGTGCGGCACGCCAAGCCCGTGACCATCGGCTTCAACTGCGCGCTTGGCGCCGAAGATCTGCGCGCCCATATCGCCGATATCGGCCGCGTCGCCGACACGCTGGTCTGTGCTTACCCAAACGCCGGCCTGCCCAACGAATTCGGCCAGTATGACGAGACGCCGGAGTATATGGCGCGCCTGGTCGGCGAGTTCGCTGCGTCCGGCCTCGTCAACATCGTCGGCGGCTGCTGCGGCACCACGCCGGAGCATATCGCCGCGATCGCGGCTAGCGTCGCTCCGCACAAGCCGCGCATCGTGCCGGAGATCGAACCGCGCCTGCGGCTCTCCGGCCTCGAGCCCTTCATCCTGACCGACGCGATCCCGTTCGTGAACGTCGGCGAGCGCACCAACGTCACCGGCTCCGCCCGTTTCCGCAAGCTGATCACGGCCGGCGACTACACGGCGGCGCTGCAGGTCGCGCGCGACCAGGTCGAGAACGGCGCGCAGATCATCGACGTCAACATGGACGAGGGCCTGCTCGACTCCGAGGCCGCGATGGTGACGTTCCTCAATCTCGTCGCCGCCGAGCCCGATATCGCCCGCGTCCCCGTGATGGTGGACTCCTCCAAGTTCTCGGTGATCGAAGCCGGCCTGAAATGCGTGCAGGGCAAGCCGATCGTCAACTCGATCTCGATGAAGGAAGGCGAGGAGAAGTTCATCTTTGAGGCCAAGATCGCCCGCCGTCATGGCGCGGCTGTGGTCGTGATGGCGTTCGACGAGGTCGGCCAGGCCGACACGTTCGCGCGCAAGACCGAGATCTGCAAGCGCGCCTACGACATCCTGGTGAACAAGGTCGGCTTCCCGCCCGAGGACATCATCTTCGATCCGAACGTCTTCGCGATCGCGACCGGCATCGAGGAGCACAACAATTACGGCGTCGACTTCATCGAGGCGACGCGCTGGATCCGCCAGAACCTGCCGGGCGCCCACATCTCGGGCGGCGTCTCCAATTTGTCGTTCTCGTTCCGCGGCAACGAGCCGGTGCGCGAGGCGATGCACTCGGTGTTCCTGTATCATGCCATCAAGGCCGGCATGGACATGGGCATCGTCAATGCCGGACAGATGATCGTCTATGACGACATCGATGCCGAGCTGCGCCAAACTTGCGAGGACGTCGTGCTCAACCGCGACCCGGGCGCGTCTGAGCGTCTCTTGGCGCTGGCCGAGAAATTCCGCGGCAACAAGACCCAGACCAAGGAGGCCGATCTCGCCTGGCGCGAATGGCCGGTCGCGAAGCGGCTGTCGCATTCGCTGGTGCATGGGATCACCGAGTTCATCGAGCAGGACACCGAAGAGGCCCGCAAGGCGTCCTCGCGTCCGCTCGACGTGATCGAGGGCCCGCTGATGGCCGGCATGAACGTGGTCGGCGACCTCTTCGGCGACGGCAAGATGTTCCTGCCGCAGGTGGTGAAGTCCGCGCGCGTGATGAAGCAGGCGGTGGCCTGGCTGATGCCGTTCATGGAGGAAGAGAAGGCGCGCAACGCCGCGAACGGCATCGGCACGGAAGGCTCCTCCTCCGCGGGCAAGATCGTGCTCGCGACCGTGAAGGGCGACGTCCACGACATCGGCAAGAACATCGTCGGCATCGTGCTCCAGTGCAACAATTACGAGGTCATCGACCTCGGCGTGATGGTGCCCGCCGCCAAGATCGTCGAGACCGTGAAGGCGGAGAAGGCCGACATCGTCGGCCTCTCCGGCCTGATCACGCCCTCGCTCGACGAGATGGCGTTCTTCGCCGGCGAATTGCAGCGCGAGGGCCTCAAGCTGCCGCTCCTGATCGGCGGCGCCACCACGAGCCGCGTGCACACCGCAGTCAAGATCGACCCGAGCTATCGCGCCGGCCCCGTCGTGCATGTCAACGACGCCAGCCGCGCCGTCGGCGTTGCCTCCTCGCTGCTCTCGCCCGAGAAGCGCGAAGCCTATGCCGCCGAGGTGCGCGCCGAATATGCCAAAATTTCGGACGCGCATCTGCGCGCGCAGGCCGACAAGAAGCGCCTGAAGCTCGCGGCAGCGCGCGCTAATCGGGTGCCGGTCGATTTTGCCAAGAGCAAGCCGGTGAAGCCGACCTTCCTCGGCATCCGCAGCTTTGACGACTACGATCTCTCCGAGCTGGTCGATTGCATCGACTGGACCCCGTTCTTCCAGACCTGGGAACTTGCGGGGCGCTTCCCCGCCATCCTCGACGATTCCAAGGTCGGCGAGGTCGCGCGCTCGCTCTATGACGACGCGCGCAAAATGCTCGACACCATCGTCAAGGAAAAGTGGTTCCGGGCGCGCGCGACGATCGGCTTCTGGCCGGCGAACGCGGACGGCGACGATATCGCTGTTTATGCCGACGAGAGCCGGACCAAGAAGATCGCGACGCTGCACACGCTGCGCCAGCAGCTCGAGAAGCGCGAGGGCCGCTTCAACGCGGCGCTCGCCGACTTCGTCGCGCCCGCGGGCGTGCCCGACTATGTCGGCGGCTTCGTCGTCACGGCAGGCATCGGCGAGGATGCGGTCGCCGATCGCTTCAAGATGGCCAATGACGATTACTCCTCGATCCTGTGCAAGGCGCTGGCCGACCGTCTCGCCGAGGCCTTCGCCGAGCGCATGCATGCCCGCGTGCGCCGCGAGTTCTGGGCCTACGCGCCGGACGAGACGCTCTCCAACGACGAGCTGATCCTCGAGAAGTATCAGGGCATCCGCCCCGCGCCGGGCTATCCCGCGCAGCCCGACCACACCGAGAAGGCGACGCTGTTCGAGCTGCTCGATGCGGAAGCAACCTGCGGCGTGAAGCTGACCGAGAGCTTTGCGATGTGGCCGGGCTCCTCTGTGTCCGGGCTCTATTTCGCCAGCCCCGAAAGCTATTATTTCGGCGTCGGCAAGATCGAGCGCGACCAGGTCGAGGATTACGCCGCGCGCAAGGGCATGAGCGTCGCGGAAGCCGAGCGCTGGCTCGCGCCGGTGCTGAACTACATCCCGTCGCGCGAAGACAGCGACAAGGCCTTTGCGGCCACGCCGGCCAACGACGAGACCTCGAAAGACCTCGCTTCGCATCCGCCGGGCTGCACCTGCGCCGTGCACCTCGTTTGGCAGAAGAAGCGCGCGGGGGCGGGATAGGCGCGCGCGCTCTCTCCCCTTCATGGCGAAGGCCTCCGTGTCCCGGACGGCGCGGCATCGCGCAAGCGATGTGGCGCCGAGCCGGGACCCAGGAGCCGCACGGCACGCGGCAAGGTGGGCCCCGGCTCTGCAGCGCACCACCCCGGACGATGCTGCGCATCGCCGGTCCGCTGCGCTGCGTCCGGGGCGCGAGTCCTTTGTTCAATAGACACACCTTTGCATCCTCGCGGCGTTTCCGCCCGAGCTTTGCTCTCCGCTTCACGCCCTCATAGCGAAAGGGCGCAGGGAAGGCCGGGCGCCGGCTGGCACCCAAAATCCGTCGTGCGATGAGATGCACACGCAATGCACAACGGATCAACAGGTGAAGCCGAAACGTCCGGCCTTCCCTGCGCGATGTTTGACGGCGTATGGCGCGCTCTCCCCGGAGACGAGTTCCTGCTTGCCTCCGTCACCTCACGGATTGACGATGCGCTTCGTCCGGTCGGGCTCCGCGCACCTCCGCAAGGCTTGGCTGTAGCAACGACAGCCAGGACCACGCGATTTGGCCGTACGCATCAGCGCCGTTCGTCCGCACGCCGCGGGATCTCACGGGGTTCATCCCGCCCTGCTCCCGCCTTTCGTGCACGACGCTGCCGCGTCCACCGCTCCCCGATCCGCGGCTCGTTGCGACGTACGACCGCCCCTTTCGCCGGATCAGGATGGGCGACACATACGCCGAAACCGAATTTCGGTAAAGTGGAATATTTTCGCGACGGTGGGTTGACAGAAGGCGACACAGCCACGATGGCGTAGCCCGGATGGAGCGTCAGCGTAATCCGGGGCCGTGCAAGATGCCGGGCGAGCGGCCCCGGATTGCGCTGCGCTCCATCCGGGCTACGAAGATGGCCGATCGCGGCCTCACCCCTTAGGCGGGGCCAACGGCTGCACGATCTCCTGGAACGGCGCCAATGCCTCGCAGCGATCGGCATGTGCCGCGAGCGCCGGATAGCCCGACGCATCGAACAGCTGCGGATGCGCCTCGCGGGTGAAGCGGACGACGCAGGCAACCGCAATGTCGGCGTGGCCGATCCGATCGCCCAGCCAATACGGCGTCGTCACCTTGGCGCGCTCGGCCTCGAGCACGGCGAGCACGTCGCCAATCTGCGCCTGGCAACGCTCGACCCACAGCGCAAGCTGCTCCTTTCGCAGCACGCGCTCGTAGAGCAGGCTCACCGCCTTGTCGCCGAGACCGGAAGCGAGCGCGCAGATGCGCAAATGCCTGCGCCGCTCGGTGCCGCCGCGCGGCAGCATGGCCTTGTCCTCGCCGACGAGCTCGTCGAGATAGTCCAGGATCACCGTGCTCTCGATCAGCGCCTCGCCGTCATCGAGCACCAGCGTCGGCACGCGGCGCAGGGGATTGTACGGCGCGATCTTGTCGGCATCACCGAAGGTCGACCACGGCCGGTGCTCGAAAGGAAGGCCGTAAAGCTTTAGCGCAATCGCGACGCGGCGGACGAAGGGGGAATCATATTGGCCGATCAGGAACATGGTTTTTGCTCTTGTCAGTCGTGGGATACGGCAGGGCCGTCCAGTTCATCGCCAATGCGCGCAGATCGCAACAAATATCTTGGAAGGAGAGCATTGCGCTCCCCGCAACAAACGGGAATCAATGCGCGGCCACCAGCCGGGAGTTTGCCATGTTCTTGCGATCCTTCACTGTCCTCGCCCTGCTCGCGGCTGCGAGTAGCGCCCACGCACAAGATCGCCCGATCGGCTTCCTGACGCCGTCGAAGAACATCGTCTGCCAGTTCTACGCGGACAACGGCCAGGGCGTGCTCCGCTGCGACATCATGAACATGGAGAGCCGCCCGCGCCGCCCGGCCGATTGCGAGCTGGACTATGGCCATGCCTTCGAGATGAGTGCGAAAGGCGCTGCAGGACGCATCTGCGCCGGCGACACCGTGATGGACGCCTCGCTGCCGGTGCTCGCCTATGGCGAGGTATGGCAGCGCGCGGGGTTCACGTGCCGGTCGGAGCAGACGGGACTGACGTGCTTCAACGCCATGCAGCACGGGTTCTCGCTGGCGCGGGGGAACCAGGAGGTGTTTTGAGGAGCGAACACGGCCTCAATCGACACCAATCGAGCCTTCAATGCGCGCCCTGAGCTTCCTTGCTATTTGCAAGCGAAGACAGAATTTTGACAAACGATTCAATCTGCGGTCGGGTGACCGCGACACTAAGCTCCCCATGGACGAACCTGTTTCTCATATCTGCAAATTTTCGAAGTTCATCAGCCTCGTCGGGCGTAATGTGCCCTTCCGTCGCCAAGCCCTGAATTAGTCGACCCGGTGTTTGAGGTCGGCGGAATTCCTTTGCCATAAGAGTCCGTCCAATTGCCTCTAGCGTAGCCCAAGACGTGAGCATCGCCGGCTCAACAAACCCAGAATCAAGTAACTCTGAGATTTCCTTCAGGCGCGCCAAAATTGCCTCGCGGCTCTGAGGCACAAGCCCATCTTGCGTTTCGCTTGGGTTCACCCAAACAACGCGAAACTCCCAACGATCTTGCCCCTCAAAGCGCCTAGCCAAATCTTTGAGAACGTTTTCTGCACGACCACTTCTATGTTTAATCTCGATCACGAGATTCTTATCGTCGCGCAGCGCTATGACATCAGGAACGTATGCCCCCAAAAAGGGAGGCAACAATTGCTTACCAGGATTCACGAAGACGTCGTATCCCTCAGACTTCAAATCGGGGACCAAACGTTCCAGCACCACGCTTTCGCTTGCTTCTAGGCTCATCGCAAGTCCTCGAAGGGATCGTTCGACACACGTATATATAGAACCGGCTGTTGGCCGTTGATAGCCTCAATCAACAAATCGGTTGGATTGGAAAAACTAAATATACTACCTGGTTCAAATTTTTGAACAACGATCCGTTCCACCTGCCGATCGTCGACGAATACGTGACGGCACATTCCGTCAAGGATTAGTTTCACGATGTTGTCCACGTCTCCCTGCATCGGCTCCGGCGGAAAGTAGAAGATCGTCACGGCCATGCGTTCGAGCGAAGCAAAATGGGGGCTCGGAAGGGCGAGCGAACTGGCTTCTTTCACACGGCCTTTCCACTGATCCTTCGCGATCGGGTTTTGCGAGGAAAGCGAAACCGGCGTGCCGTTCAACAGAAACTCGATAGGAAAAACAATCTCCATCCCGAGCACCAGCAAACACCTGAGGATACATTACTCTATCGCAACCTCTGGCTGAAGCGCTACCCCTCCCCCTCATCGCTCGCCAGCACGCCCTTCACTGCCCTTGCCCAGCCCGCCAGCTTCCGCTCGCGCGTGGCCTGGCTCATGTTCGGCTTGAAGCGGTGCTCGAGGCGCCAATTGTCGGCGAACTTTGTGGGCTCGGGATAGACGCCGGCCTGGAGGCCGGCGAGGTAGGCGGCGCCCAGGGCCGTGGTCTCCTGGATCACGGGGCGGTCGACCGGTGCGTCCAGCAAATCAGCGAGGCGCTGCATGGTCCAGTCTGATGCTGTCATGCCGCCGTCGACGCGGAGCACGACGCTGGCGGTTTCCGAGCTTGGCCAGTCGGCGCGCATCGCGGCCCAGAGGTCAAAGGTCTGGTAGCAGACGCTTTCGAGTGCGGCATGGGCGAGCTCGGCGGGGCCGGTGTTGCGGGTGAGGCCGAACAGCGCGCCGCGCACGCGCGGATTCCAATAGGGCGCGCCCATGCCGACGAAGGCGGGGACCAGATAGACGCTCTGCATGGAGTCCGACTGATCGGCAAGCGGGCCGGTTTCGGCGGCGTGCTTGATGATGCCGAGGCCGTCGCGCAGCCATTGCACCGCTGAGCCGGCAACGAAGATCGAGCCTTCGAGCGCGTAGGTGCGCTTGCCATCGAGTTGGTAGGCGACAGTGGTGAGCAGCTTGTTCTTGGACACCACCGGCGTGGTGCCGGTGTTGAGCAGGGCAAAACAGCCGGTGCCGTAGGTCGACTTCATCATGCCGGGACGGAAACAGGCCTGGCCGATGGTGGCGGCCTGCTGGTCGCCGGCGATGCCTGAGATCGCAATCGCGCCGCCGAACAGATCGGGCGTGCTCTCGCCGAAGCGGGCCGAGGAGTCCTTCACCTCGGGCAGCATCGAGCGCGGCACGCCGATGATCTCGAGCAGCTCGTCGTCCCACTGTCCGGTGTGGATGTTGAACAGCAGCGTACGCGAGGCGTTGGTGGCGTCGGTGGCGTGCACCTTGCCGCCGGTGAGGCGCCAGAGCAGGTAGCAATCGACCGTGCCGAACATCAATTCGCCGCGCGCGGCGCGGGCGCGGGCGCCGGGGACGTGATCGAGGATCCAGGCGACCTTGGTGCCGGAGAAATAGGGATCGATGATCAGGCCGGTCTTCTGCGAGATCACGGGCTCGCGGCCATCGGCTTTCAGTTTCGCGCAGATGTCGGCGGTGCGGCGGTCCTGCCAGACGATCGCGCGGTGCACGGCCTGCCCGGTGGCGCGGTCCCACACCACGGTGGTCTCGCGCTGATTGGTGATGCCGATCGCCGCGATGTCCTTCGCGGTGATGCCGGCCTGCTCGATCGCCTCGCGGCAGACCATCACCGTCGAGGTCCAGATGTCCTCGGGCTCGTGCTCGACCCAGCCCGAGGCCGGAAAATGCTGCGGAAACTCCTGCTGCGCCTTCGCCGCGATGGAAATATCGCCGCGAAACACGATCGCGCGCGAGGAGGTGGTTCCCTGGTCGATGGCGAGGACGAAAGACATGGCGGCTTACCCTTGGCGTTGCCCTGGAGGGGGTCATTGTGTTGCGGCAAAGGGAGCGGATTGGAGACGGAAGGTCAAGGTTGGTCTCGTGCCCCGGACGCAGCGCAGCGCCTTGGCGGTGCGCTGCTGAGCCGGGGCCTACAGCCAAACGAACGGAGACATGGGTCCCGGCTCTGCGTCGCGTCATTTCATGCCGCGACGCGTCCGGGACACGAGACCGCCTACACCGCCGCCGTGGTCACGCCGCCGTCGATGACGATGGTCTGGCCGGTCATGAAGCTCGACGCGTCGGAGGCGAGGTAGGCCACCGCGCCGGCGATTTCATCGGGTTCGCCGATGCGGCGCAGCGGTGTGGTGGCGGTGCGGCGCTTGAGGTTGGCTTCGTCTTCCCACAGCGCGCGGGCGAAATCGGTCTTGACGAGGCCGGGCGCGATGCAGTTGACGCGGACGCCTTTCGGGCCCCATTCGCCGGCGAGCGAACGGCACAGCGCGAAATCGGCGGCCTTCGAGATGCCGTAGGCGCCGATCACGGTGGAGCCGCGCAGGCCGCCGATCGAGGAGATGATGACGACGGAGCCGCCTCCGCGTTCCGCCATTTGCGGGATCGCCAGCGCGGAGAGCCAGATGTTGCTCTTGACGTTCGAGCCCATGATCTTGTCGAAGGCTTCGTCCGTGATGTCGAGCAGCGGGCCGTAATACGGATTCACCGCGGCATTGCAGACGAGGATGTCGATCTTGCCGTAATGCTTCGTGGCGCCCGCGATCAGCGCCTCGACCTCTTCCTTGCGCGCGATGTTGCACGGAATGACGGTGGCATCGCCGCCGGAAGCGATGATGCCGTCGGCGACCTCCTTGCAGGCATCCGCCTTGCGCGAGGACACCACGACCTTGGCGCCGAGCTTGGCGAGCAGTTCCGCCGAGGAGCGGCCGATGCCGCGGCTGGAGCCGGTGACGACCGCGACCTTGCCGGTGAGATCGAACGGGGTGTTTTTCATTGTCGGCTCCTTCTTCCTGGTCATTCCGGGGCGCGCATAGCGCGAACCCGGAATCCATTTCACCGCGCGTATTGCCGCCCGATGGATCCCGGGTTCGCGCTACGCGCGCCCCGGGATGACAGCGAGGCTAGATCAACCCGCCACCATCCGCGACGCGGCGCTGGTGGTAGTCGGTGTCACCAAAACTGTTCTCGATCATGGTGAGGCGCTTGAAGTAGTGGCCGATCTTCGCCTCCATGGTCATGCCGATGCCGCCGTGCAGCTGGATCGCCTGCTGGCCGACGAATTTCAGCGACTTGCCGATCTGCACCTTGGCCGCGGCGATCGCGTTCGAACGCTCCTTCTCGTTCTCGAAATCGCTCGCCATGGTCGCGAACATTGACATCGACCGCGCCTGCTCGGCCGCGACGAACATGTCGGACGCCCGGTGCTGCAGCGACTGGAACGAGCCGATCGCGACGCCGAACTGCTTTCGCGTTTTGATGTACTCGACGGTGGTCTTGAGCGACTCGTCCATCAGGCCGACCGCCTCGGCGCAGAGCGCGACGCGGGCTTCATCGACGACACGCTCGATCAGCGCCAGCGAATCCTCGGGATTGCCGAGCACGGCATCGGGACCGATTTCGACACCGGTGAGCGTGATGTCGGCGGCGTGCAGGCCGTCCTGGGTCGGGTAGGACTTCTTGGTCACGCCCTTGGCATTCGCCGGCACCAGGAACACGCCGATCCCGGCCTTGTCACGACGCTCGCCCTTGGTGCGCGCGGTGACGATCAGGGTGTCGGCATTCTCGCCGTTCAGCACGACGAATTTCTCGCCGTCGATGACGTAAGCCTCGCCCTTCTTCTTCGCGGTGGTCGCGACGTCGAACAGATCGTAGCGCGAGTTCTTCTCGAGCTGGGCGAACGCCAGCGTCTTGCTGCCGTCGATGATGCCGGGCACGTGCGCGGCCTTCTGCGCGTCGGTGCCGGCATGGCGCAGGAAGCCGCCGCCGATCACGACCGTTGCCAGATACGGCTCGAGCACCAGCGCCTTGCCGAGCGCTTCCATCACGATCATGGTCTCGACGCCGCCGCCGCCGAAGCCGCCATCGGCCTCGCTGAAGGGCAGGCCGAGCAGGCCCTGCTCGGCGAGCTTGAGCCAGACCGCTTTGCTCCAGCCGCCCTTCTCCTTCATGTACTTCTTGCGGCTCTCGAAATCGTAGGAATCGGTCAGCAGGCCGTCGATGCTGTCCTTGAGAAGCCGCTGCTCCTCGTTCAGATCAAAATCCATGTCTTTGGTTCCTCGTACCCGAAATTATCTGGCTTCGTCATCCCGGGGCGCGCGCAGCGCGAGCCCGGGATCCATACTCCCGATCGTGGTTATGGATTCCGGGCTCGCGCGATGCGCGCCCCGGAATGACGCCTAGAGTCCCAGCACCGCCTTGGCGATGATGTTGCGCTGGATCTCGTTGGAGCCGCCGTAGATCGAGACCTTGCGGTTGTTGAAGTAGCTCGGCGCGATCTGGGCGGTCCAGTCCATGGCTTCGTTCGAGCCGTCGTCGCCGTGCACGTCGTAGGGCGCGGCGAACGGGCCGATCACTTCCATCAAGAGCTCGGTGGTGGTCTGCTGGATCTCGGAGCCCTTGATCTTCAGCACCGAGGAGGCCGGATTGGGCTTGCCCTTGCCGTGCTTGCCTTCGTCGGCGACGACCCGGAGCTGGGTGAGCTCCAGCGCCTTCAGCTCGATCTCGCACGCGGCGAGCTTCTCGCGGAACGCGGCGTCCTGGATGATCGGCTTCCCGCCGGATTCCACCTTGCCGGCGAGATCGCGGATGCGGCGCAGCCGCTCCTTGGAGACGCCGACGCGGGCGATGCCGGTGCGCTCATTGCCGAGCAGGAATTTGGCGTAGTCCCAGCCCTTGTTCTCCTCGCCGATCAGATTCTCGACGGGCACCTCGACGTCGTCGAAGAATACCTCGTTGACCTCGACGCCGCCGTCGATGGTCTGGATCGGGCGCACCGTGACGCCTTTCGACTTCATCGAGAACACGATGAAGGAGATGCCCATCTGCTTCTTGGCGTTGTTGTCGGTGCGGCAGAGGCAGAAGATCATGTCGGCGTGCTGGGCCAGCGTGGTCCAGGTCTTCTGGCCGTTGATGATCCACTTGTCGCCCTTGCGCTCAGCCTTGGTCTTGAGCGAGGCAAGGTCGGAGCCGGAGCCGGGCTCCGAAAAGCCCTGACACCACCAATCGTCGACATTGGCGATGCGCGGCAGATACTGCTTCTTCTGCTCCTCGTTGCCGAAGGTGTAGATGACCGGGCCGACCATGCTGACGCCGAAGGCGAGCGGCTGCGGCGCCGGATAGGACTGCAGCTCCTCGTTGAAGATGTAGTGCTGCACGCTGGTCCAGCCGGTGCCGCCATATTGCTTGGGCCAATGGCTGACGCCCCAGCCCTTCTTGTTGAGGATGCGCCACCAATTCACCATCTCGTCCTTGCCGAGGTGACGGCCCTCGACCATCTTGCGCCGCGTGTCCGGCGGCACGTTGTCGCGGAAGAACTGCCGCACTTCCTCGCGAAACGCCTGCTCTTCCTTCGTGAATGCGAGATCCATCGGATCCTCCTGTGAATTACTGCAAAATCTCGAACAAGCCGGCCGCGCCCATGCCGCCGCCGACGCACATGGTGACGACCGCATATTTGGCCTTGCGGCGGCGGCCCTCGATGAGGGCGTGGCCGGTGAGGCGCGCGCCCGACATGCCGTAGGGATGGCCGACTGCGATCGCGCCGCCGTCGACGTTGATCTTGTCGGGGTCGATGCCGAGCTTGTCACGGCAATACAGCACCTGCACCGCGAAGGCTTCGTTCAGCTCCCAGAGGCCGATGTCGTCGACGGTGAGGCCGTGGCGCTTGAGCAGGCGCGGCACGGCGAAGACCGGGCCGATGCCCATCTCGTCCGGCTCGCAGCCGGCCGAGACGAAGCCGCGGAAGATGCCGAGCGGCTTGAGGCCGCGCTTGGAAGCTTCCTTGTCGCTCATGATCACGCTGGCGCTGGCGCCGTCCGAGAGCTGGCTGGCATTGCCGGCGGTGATCGAGAAACCTTCGCCGCGCACGGCCTTGAGGCCGGCGAGGCCTTCCGCCGTGGTCTCGGGGCGCGGGCCCTCGTCCTGCGACAGCGTGATGTCTTTCATCGACACGGCGCCGGTCGCCTTGTCGGTGACGGCCATCTGCGTCGTGATCGGCGCGATCTCCTCCTTGAACTTGCCGCCCTGCTGCGCGGCAGCTGTGCGGCGCTGGCTCTCCAGCGAATATTCGTCCTGCTTCTCGCGCGAGATGCCGTAGCGCTTGGCGACGATCTCGGCGGTGTCGATCATGGGCATGTAGACCTCGCCCTTGATCTTGAGCAGCGCGGGGTCCTGGGCGTGGAAGCCGTTCATCTTGTCATTCTGCACGAGGCTGATCGACTCCCCGCCGCCGCCGACCGCGATCTCGACGCCGTCGAAGAGCACCGAACGCGCGGCGAGCGCGATCGCCTGCAGGCCGGAGGCGCATTGCCGGTCGATGGTGGTGCCGGCGACGGTGACGGGCAGGCCGGCGCGGAGCAGCGCCTTGCGCGCGATGTTGCCGCCGGTCGAACCCTGCTGCAGCGCCGCGCCCATCACGACGTCCTCGATCTCCTTCGGATCGACTTTTGCGCGCGCGACGGCTTCGCCGATGGCGTGACCGAGCAGCGTCGCGCCCTCGGTGGCGTTGAGCGCGCCGCGATAGGCTTTGCCGATCGGGGTGCGGGCGGTGGAAACGATGACGGCGTCGGTCAAGAACGACCTCCTGGTTGCGTGGATTGTGACGGTTTCTGCTGCTGGCGCAATTCGTGGCGCGACAATTTTCCGACCGGCGTGCGCGGCAGGTCGTCGACGAATTCGACCTCGGCCGGCAATTCATGCTTGCCGACCTTCCCGGCGAGCTGCGCGCGCAGCTCGTCGAGCGAGAACGGCTTTGCGTCGGGCTTCAGCTTGATGAAGGCCTTGGCGGCCTCGCCGCGGTACTGGTCGGGAATGCCGAGCACGATCACCTCGTGCACGCCAGCAATGGTGTAGATCGCCTGCTCGATCATCTGCGGATAGACGTTGAAGCCGCCGGAGATGATCATGTCCTTCTTGCGGTCGACCAGGAAGAAATAGCCGTCGGTATCGACATAGCCGATGTCGCCGGTGAGGAAGCGGCCGTCGACGAAGGCATCCGTGGATCCCTCCGGCTTGTTCCAGTACCCCTTGGTGACGTTCGGGCCCTTGATGCGGATCTCTCCGACTTCGCCCGGCGCAAGCACGCGCTTGGGATCGTCCAGCGCGACGACGTCGAGCTCGATGCCGGGCAGCATCAGGCCGATCGAGCCGGGCTTCTCCGGCCCGGTGGCTGGATGGCCGGTGCCGGGCGAGCAGGTCTCGGTCATGCCCCAGCCGCTGCGCAGCTTCTTGCCGACCTTGCGCTCGAAGAAATTGGCGATCTCCACCGGCAGCGGCGCGCCGCCGGAGCCGATGGTGGCGAGCGAGGAAAAGTCGCGCTTGTCGAGGTCGGGAAGTGCGGCGATCGCGATCCACATCGTCGGCACGCCCGGAAAATACGTCGCGCGCTTGACTTCGATGTCGCGCATCACGGCTTCGACGTCGAAGCGCTGATGCAGCGAGATCAGATTGCCACGGCTGAGCGAGGACAGCAGCACCACGGTCAGCGCGTAGATGTGGAACAGCGGCAGCACGCAGATCACGCGCTCGACGACATCGCCGCGCGTAGCGCGCGATGGCTTGCCCCAGACGTCGTAGATCGACACCGCCGAGGTGAGATTGCCGTGGGTCAGCATCGCACCCTTGGGCAGGCCGGTGGTGCCGCCGGTATATTGCAGCAACGCGACGTCGTCGGCCGTGACGACGGGCCACGCCGCCGGCGCGGTCGCGCCCTCGGTGAAGGCCTTGAAGGTGACGATGCGGGGATCATCCGGGATCGCCGCCTGCGGCGTGCCGATCTTGCCCCAATGATCGTCCTCGCAGACGACGAGGCGGTCGATCAGCCCCTTCTCCAAAAACTTCAGCGCGGTCGGCAGCAGCGCCGCAAGGTTCGAGGTGACGAGCAGGCGCGAGCCGGAGTCCGAGATCTTGTGCGTCAGCGCAATCTCGCCGTCGAGCGGGGAGAGATGCGCGAGACGGGCGCCGGCCTTCAGCGCGCCGAAGAAATTGACGGGATGATCCGGCGAGTTGCCCAGGAACAGCGCGACGGACGTGCCCTTGCCGCAGCCGGCACGCAGGAACGCCGCCGCCGCACGCTCGGCCTGAGCTGCGAGCTCGGTGTAGGTGATCGGGCGATCGCGAAATTCCAGCGCGGTGCGCGGGCCGTAATCGACGGCGGCTTTCGACAGCAGGTCGGGCAGCGAGCCCTGAGCGATGGGGTCGTCCCAACGCACGCCCTCGGGATAGAATTGTTCGCCGGGATGGGTCATGGGCGATCGATACTCTGCAAAACGGCAATCGCCGGGTCGTGTGAGGCGGGCACCGGCGGACGGGCTCCCTTCCCCCTTGTGGGGAAGGGTTGGGGAAGGGGGTAGCCACAAACACTGACCTCGCCCGGGGCCACCCCCCTCCCTGCCCCTCCCCCACAAGGGGGGAGGGAACGGAAAGAGCTTTGCCCGGAGCGCGACATTGCAGCAGCTACCAATCCGATCACGCCGCCTTCGACGCCGCCGCCAGCGAGGCGAACGTCTTGCCTTCGGCCGCGAGCTTCTTCAGCAGCGGCGCGGGCTCGAGGCTCGGATCGTTGGTCTCCTTGGCGTAGAAGGCGAGGCGATCGGCGATGTGCTTGAGGCCGACGCTGTCGGCCCAGAACATCGGGCCGCCGCGGTAGATCGGCCAGCCATAGCCATAGAGCCAGACCACGTCGATGTCGGAAGGACGCGCCGCGATGCCCTCTTCGAGGATCTTCGCGCCCTCGTTGATCATCGGATACATCATGCGCTCGAGGATCTCGTCGTCGCTGACGACGCGCTTCTTGCGGCCGAGACGGGCAAGCGTCTCGTCGATCAGCTTCTCGACCTCCGGATCGGGCAGCGCCGAGCGGCTGCCGGCTTCGTACTTGTAATAGCCCTTGCCGGTCTTCTGGCCGAAGCGGCCGGCCTCGCACAGCGCGTCCGCGATCTCCGACTTGATGCCGCGGTCCTTGCGCGAGCGCCAGCCGATGTCGAGGCCGGCGAGGTCGCCCATCGCGAACGGCCCCATCGGCATGCCGAACTTGGTGACGACCGCATCGACCTGCTGCGGCAACGCGCCTTCGAACAGCAGCTTCTCGGATTGCTTGCCGCGCTGGGCCAGCATGCGGTTGCCGACGAAACCGTCGCAGACGCCGACCACGGCCGGCACCTTGGCGATCTTGCGCGCAATGTTCACCGCGGTGACCAGCGCATCCGGCGCGGTCTTGTCGGCGCGCACGATCTCGCACAGCTTCATGACGTTGGCCGGCGAGAAGAAGTGCATGCCGAGCACGTCCTGCGGACGCTTGGTCGATTTCGCGATCTCGTCGATGTTGAGATACGAGGTGTTGGAGGCGAGCACGGCGCCGGGCTTGACGTACTGGTCGAGCTTGCCGAACACTTCCTTCTTCACCGCCATGGTCTCGAACACGGCTTCGATGACGAGGTCGGCATCGCCGACATTCTCGATGCCGACGACGCCGTTGATCAGCGCCATGCGCTTGGCGGGCGCATCCGCCGGGATGCCGCCGCGCGCGGCAGTGGCCTCCCAGTTCTTCTGCATGATGCCCATGCCGCGCTTGAGCTGCTCCTCGCCGGTCTCGATCAGGGTGACGGGAACGCCGGCATTGGCAAAGGACATCGCGATGCCGCCGCCCATGGTGCCGGCGCCGAGGATGGCGACGCGGTTGACGGGACGCGACTTGGTGCCGTCAGGAACGCCCGCAATCTTGGCAGCCTCGCGCTCGGCGAAGAACGCATAACGCTGCGCCTTCGACTGATCGCTGGCGACGAGCTTCAGAAAACCCTCGCGCTCCTTCTTCAGGCCTTCGTCGAAAGGTAGGTCAATGGCGTAGCCCACCGCGTCGGCGGCGGCGAACGGCGCTTCCAGCCCGCGCGACTTCTTGGTCATGGCGGCGACAGCATTGGTGAAGATCGAGCGGTCGGCCTTGGCGGCCGCGATCTTGGAATCGTCGTCGCGCAGGCGCCGCAGCGGGCGCTTCTCGGCCAGCAGCTTGCGCACGAAGGCCTCGCCGCCCGATGCCGGTCCCTCGATGATCTCCTCGATCAGGCCGTTCTTGAGCGCTTCCGCCGCACCGATGGGATCACCGCCGACGATCATCTTGACCGCGAGCTCAGGCCCAACCGCGCGCGGCAGGCGCTGGGTGCCGCCGGCGCCCGGCAGAAGACCGAGCTTCACCTCGGGCAGACCGAGCCTGGCTTCCTTGACGGCGACGCGGAAATGGCAGGCGAGCGCGACTTCGAGGCCGCCGCCGAGCGCGGTGCCGTGAATCGCTGCGACCACCGGCTTCGGCGAGTTCTCGATCTCGGACAGCACGTCGTTGAGGGCGGGCGCCTTCGGCGGCTTGCCGAATTCGGTGATGTCGGCGCCGGCAATGAAGGTGCGGCCGGCACAGGTCAGCACGATGCCCTTGATGGCGGGATCGGCAATTGCGGCCTTGATGCACTCCAGGATGCCGCCGCGGACTGCGGCACTCAGAGCATTGACCGGAGGGCTGTCGACCGTGACGATCCCGACCTCGTCATGACGCTCAAGCTTGACCACTTCGCTCACGGTGTTCCCTCCTTGGTGGGGATGTACTTTTGTTCGATTTCGCGGTGCGGAATTTAATTCCGCATCTTGACGGCAGGGTTATTTTGAAGCACGTGGCTTGTCAACGACTCCGCGCAAGAAGCAGATCAGGGATGAAGCGTACAGGAAAGAAGCCTGCGACCGATCGGAATTTCGTCGTCGCGCTCTCCCGCGGACTGGACGTATTGCGCGCATTCCACCCCAATGACGGCCTTCTCGGCAATCAGGAGATTGCGGCTCGCACCAACCTGCCGAAGCCGACCGTGTCGCGGCTGACCTACACCTTGACCAAGCTGGGCTATCTTGCGCCGGTTCCCCGCTTCGAGAAGTACCAGCTCACACCCGCCGCGATGTCGCTCGGCTACGCCGCGCTCGCCAATCTCGGCGTTCGGCATTTGTCCGAGCCGTTCCGCGAGGACGTGATGCGCGCGACCGGCGGCGCCGTCGCCGTCGGCGGCCGCGACCGTCACAGCATGATCTATTTCGGGCAGAGCCGCGGCAGCGAGACCGTCGGGGTTCAACTCGACGTCGGCTCTCGCGTGCCGATTGCAACCAGCGCGATGGGTCGCGCCTATTTCTGGGCGCTCGACGACGCGGACCGCGCAGAACTGTCGCGCCTGTTGCGCGAACATTACGGCAGCCGCTGGCCCAAGATGCGCGACGGGCTGGAACGCTCCGGCGAAACCGTCGCGAAATACGGTTTTGCGATCTCCGTCGGCGACTGGCACGACGACATCGGCGCCGCCGGCGTCGCGCTCAGGCTCAACGACGGAACCGGTCCCTACGCATTCAATTGCGGCGCGCCCGCATTCCGCTTCACGGAAGAGCGTTTGATCAACGACATTGGACCGCGTCTCGTAGCGATGGTAAGGAACATCGAAGCGGCGCTCGGGGGTCTGATGCCGCATTCCAAAAAAGACGTCAGCAAAAAGCTGAAATCAGGAGGGAAAGTTGCGCGTGTGGCCGAGGGATTCAGATAGCCTTTGTCATCACCGGGAGCGGTTCGCATCGCTCCCTCGCTCACCGAACGACGTGAGCGAGACGAGATGACGCAGGCACAGCTCGCGCAGGGGACATCCCCCCTGCTCGCGGTTCGCGACGTCAGCGTCGTGTTCGGCGGCATCATCGCGCTCAACGGCGTGTCCTTTGACATGCACAAGGGCCAGATCCTCGGCTTGATCGGCCCCAACGGCGCCGGCAAGACCACGCTCTTCAATTGCCTGTCCCGGCTGTACCAGCCGTCGTCCGGCGACATCCTGATGGAAGGCGCGAGCATTCTGACGCGGCCGCCGCACCGGATCGCCGAGATCGGCATCGGCCGCACCTTCCAGAACGTGGCGCTGTTTCCGAACCTCTCGGTGATGGACAACGTCCGCGTCGGCGCGCATTCGAAGACCTCGAGCGACATCATCAGCGACTCGCTCCGCCTGGCCTGGGTTCGCCGCAGCGAAGCCAGCGTCAACAAGAAGGTGCACGGGATCCTCGCCTATCTCGACCTCGAGGACGTCGCCCACACCGTCGTCTCCGGCCTGCCCTTCGGCACGCAGAAGCGCGTCGAGCTGGCGCGCGCACTCGCGGCCGATCCGAAGATCCTGCTGCTCGACGAGCCCGCTGGCGGCCTCAATCACGAGGAAGTCTACGTGCTCGGCGACCTCATTCGCCGCATTCGTGACGACCGGCACATGACCGTGCTGCTGGTCGAGCATCACATGGGCCTCGTGATGTCGATCGCCGACCATGTCGTTGCGCTGAATTTCGGCAAGAAGCTCGCGGAAGGCACGCCGGCCCAGGTGCAGGCGGACCCCGACGTCATCAAGGCCTATCTCGGGAGCAAGGACCAATGACGACATTGCTCAACGTCAAGGACCTGCGCGCCTATTACGGCCAGGTCCAGGCGCTCCATGGCCTGTCCTTCTCGCTCAACGAGGGCTCGCTCGTGACGCTGCTCGGGGCCAACGGCGCCGGCAAGACCACCACGCTGCGCGCGATCTGCAACATGGTGCGCTCCACCGGCGGTATCGAGTTCGACGGCAAGCCGCTGAACAACCGCTCTACCGAGAGCATCGTGCGGTTCGGCATCGCCCATGTACCGCAGGGCCGCGGCACCTTCACCACCATGACGGTGGAGGAGAATCTCCAGCTCGGCGCCATCACCCGCAAGGACAGCGCCGGCATCGTCTCCGACATCGAGCGCATGTATGCGCATTTCCCGGTGCTGAAGCAGCGGCACACCCAGCAGGCCGGCACGCTCTCCGGCGGCGAGCAGCAGATGCTCGCGGTCGCCCGCGCCCTGATGCTGCGGCCGCGGCTGATGCTGCTGGACGAGCCCTCCTTCGGCCTCGCACCGCTGGTGGTGCGCGACCTGTTCGGCATCCTCGGCAAGATCAACCGCGAGGACAAGGTGTCGATCCTGGTGGTCGAGCAGAACGCCCAGCTCGCGCTGGAGCTCGCCGACCAGGCCTATGTGATCGAGACCGGACGCATCGTGATGTCGGGCAATGCCAAGGACATCGCGAACAACGAAGAAATCCGCAAATCCTATCTGGGTTACTGAGGGAGCCGGGACAATGGAGCTGTTCACCAACCAGGTCCTGGCCGGCATTGCCACGGGCGCGATCTACGCCTGCATGGCGCTCGCCGTGGTCATGATCTACCAGGCCATCGACCATCTCAACTTCGCGCAGGGCGAGATGGCGATGTTCTCGACCTTCATCTCCTGGCAGTTGATGCAATGGGGCGTGCCCTATTGGGCTGCCTTCGTGATCACGCTGGCCTTCTCCTTCGTCGCCGGTATCGCGATCGAGCGGATCCTGTTCAAGCCGCTGGCAAAGGCGCCGGTGCTGACCAACGTCGCCGGCTTCATCGCGCTGTTCGCGATCATCAACTCCTCGGCCGGCTTGATCTGGGACTTCACCATCAAGCAGTACCCGACCCCGTTCGGCTCCGCCCCGTTCCTCGGGAGCCAGCTGATCTCGACCCACCAGGCCGGCATGATCGGCGTCACGGTGCTGCTGCTGATCGGGCTCTACTTCTTCTTCCAGTACACGCGGATCGGCCTCGCCATGCGGGCCGCCGCCTCGGTGCCTGAATCGGCCCGCCTGGTCGGCATCAACACCTCCTGGATGATCGCGCTCGGCTGGGGCATGGCAGCCGCGATCGGCTCGATCGCCGGCATGCTGATCGCTCCGGTCGTGTTCCTCGAGCCCAACATGATGGGCGGCGTGCTGATCTACGGCTTTGCCGCGGCGGTGCTCGGCGGACTGACCAGCCCGTTCGGCGCCGTGGTCGGCGGCTTCCTGGTCGGCATCTTCGAGAACCTCGCCGGCACCTACATCCCCGGCGTCGGCAACGAGCTGAAACTCCCGATCGCGCTCGCGCTGATCATCTCCGTCCTGGTCGTCAAACCCGCCGGCCTGTTCGGTCGGCACATCGTCAAGCGAGTTTGATCATGAGCGCTGCAGAAGAAGTCGTTGCAGAAGGCCACCAGGCGGTCGAGGCGGTTCCGAAGCGGGCCATGACGCTGGGTACCGGCACCTCGCTGGTGGTGCTCGCGGCGCTGCTCATCATGCCCCTCTTCGTCAAGAACTTCATCATCTTCCAGATGACGATGCTCCTGATCTACGGGCTCGCGGTGCTGGCGCTGAACATCCTGACCGGCGGCTCCGGCCAGTTCTCGCTCGGCCAGAGCGCTTTCTACGCCGTCGGCGCCTATACGACCGCGGTGCTGATGGAGCACTTCAACATCAACTACGCGCTGACCCTGCCGGTCGCCGGCGTGGTCTGCTTCGGCTTCGGCTTCCTGTTCGGGCAGCCGGCGCTGCGACTCTCCGGCGTCTATCTCGCGCTCGCGACCTTCGCCCTTGCGACCGCGATGCCCCAATTGCTCAAGTTGAACTTCCTCGAGCACTGGACCGGCGGCGTGCAGGGCCTCGTCGTCACCAAGCCGGACGCACCGTTCGGGCTGCCGATGTCGCAGGACATGTGGCTGTACTACTTCACGCTCGTGGTCGTGATCGCGATCTACATCTTCGCGGTGAACCTGCTGCGGTCCCGCTCGGGCCGCGCCTTCATGGCGATCCGCGACAACGAGATCGCGGCCTCCTCAATGGGTGTCAACGTCGCGCTGTACAAGACGCTGGCTTTCGGCGTCTCCGCCGGCATCACCGGCGTTGCGGGCTCGCTCGGCGCCATCGCCGTGCAGTTCGTGGCGCCCGACAGCTACACCATCACGCTGGCGATCTCGCTGTTCCTCGGCATGGTCGTCGGCGGCGTCGGCTGGCTGCCCGGCTCGTTCGTCGGTGCGGCCTTCATCATCTTCGTGCCGAACATGGCGGAGAGCATTTCCAAGGGCCTCTCCGGCGCCGTGTTCGGCGTGCTGCTGTTCCTCGTCATCTACCTCGTGCCGCACGGCGCAAGGCAGATCGCGATCCTGGGCCAGCAATTCGTCGGCAAGCTCAAAAAGAACTGAAGTCCCGTTAAATTAAGCAAGGAGACCGAATTGCATTTTGGAAGAACACTGCGAGCCGCCGCGCTGGTCACGGCAACGGCGGCCATCACTCTCACCTCCGGCGCAGCACTCGCCCAAAAGAAATACGACACCGGCGCGAGTGACACCGAGATCAAGGTCGGCAACATCATGCCGTACAGCGGTCCGGCATCGGCCTACGGCATCATCGGCAAGACCGAGGAAGCCTACTTCAAGATGATCAACGACAAGGGCGGCATCAACGGCCGCAAGATCAACTTCGTCACCTATGACGACGGCTATTCGCCGCCGAAGGCCGTCGAGCAGGTCCGCAAGCTGGTCGAGAGCGACGAGGTGCTGGCCGTGTTCAATCCGCTCGGCACGCCCTCGAACAGCGCGATCCAGAAGTACCTCAACGCCAAGAAGATCCCGCAGCTGTTCGTCGCCACCGGCGCCACCAAGTGGAACGATCCGAAGAACTTTCCCTGGACCATCGGCTGGCAGCCTTCCTACCAGAGCGAAGCCCAGATCTACGCGAAATGGCTGATGAAGGAGAAGCCCGACGCCAAGGTCGCGATCCTCTATCAGAACGACGATTTCGGCAAAGACTACCTCAAGGGCACCAAGGACGGTCTCGGCGCCAAGGGCGCGTCCATGATCATCATGGAAGAGAGCTATGAGGTGTCCGAGCCGTCGATCGACGGCCATATCGTCAAGATCAAGGCCGCCAATCCCGACGTGCTGCTGATCTATGCGACGCCCAAGTTCGCCGCCCAGACCATCAAGAAGACGGCCGAGCTCAGCTGGAAGCCGCTCCAGATCCTCACCAACGTCTCGATCTCGGTCGGCAGCGTGATGAAGCCTGCCGGCTTCGAGAATGCACAGGGCGTACTGTCGGCCGCTTATGCCAAGGACTCCACCGATCCGCAGTGGGCCAACGACCCCGGCATGAAGAGGTGGAACGAGTTCGTCGACAAGTACATGCCGGGCGCCGACAAGTCCGACACCAGCATGGTCTATGGCTACGGCGCGGCCTCCACGCTGGCCAAGGTCCTGGAGATGTGCGGTGACGATCTCACCCGCGCCAATCTCATGAAGCAGGCGGCTTCGCTGAAGGATTTTGCGCCGGATACGCTCCTGCCCGGCGTCAAGATCAACACCAGCGCCACCGACTTCGCCCCGATTGCGCAGCTGCAGATGCAGCGCTTCAAGGGTGAGAAGTGGGAACTGTTCGGCGAGATCATCAGCGGCGACGTCGCCTCCGAGTGACGTGCTGACGCAATAGTCCGGCCCTCAAGAGCCCCCGCGAACGATCGCGGGGGCTTTTTGTTGACGGCAGGCGCCAATCTTGTTCAATGCGGCGCCGATCCAACTCGGGGTAGGAGAACAATGTCCGCCGTTCGTTTTCAGGTTGCGGCCCTCTGGACCGCGCTCGCTTTGTGCACTGCGATGAGCAGCCCGGCACTGGCACAGAAGACGTACGACACCGGCGCATCCGATACCGAGATCAGAATAGGCAACATCATGCCCTATAGCGGCCCGGCCTCGGCCTACGCCGCGATCGGCAAGGCCGAGGAAGCCTACTTCCGCAAGGTCAATGCCGAGGGCGGCATCAACGGGCGCAAGATCAAGTTCATCTCCTATGACGACGCCTATTCGCCGCCGAAGACGGTGGAGCAGGCGCGCAAGCTGGTCGAGAGCGACGGGGTGCTGCTGATCTTCGGCTCGCTCGGCACCTCCACCAACGGCGCCATCCGCAAATACATGAACGAGAAGAAGGTGCCGCAATTGTTCGTGGCGAGCGGCGCCTCGAAGTGGAACGATCCCCGGCAATATCCCTGGACCATGGGCTGGCAGCCGAGCTACGCGAGCGAAGCGCGCATCTACGCCAAGTACATCATGAAGGAGAGGCCGGACGGAAAGATCGGCGTGCTCTACCAGAACGACGATTTCGGCAAGGACTATCTGAAGGGGCTGAAGGATGGCCTCGGGCCCAAGGCCTCGATGATCGTGCTGGAAGACAGCTACGACACGTCGGAGCCGGCGATCGACGAGCGCGTCGTGAAGCTGAAGGCCTCGGGCGCCGACGTGTTCATCAGCATCACCACGCCGAAATTCGCCGCGCAGGCGATCAAGAAGGCGGCGGAGATCAACTGGCATCCGGTCCACATCGTCTCCAACGTCTCGGCCTCCGTCGGCGGCGTGATCGAGCCGGCGGGCCAGGAGATCTCGCAAGGCCTGCTGTCGGCGAGCTACACCAAGGACGGCTCCGATCCGCAGTGGAATGCCGACGACGGCATGAAGAAATTCTATAACTTCCTCGCGCAATATGATCCCAAGGCCAACAAGCTCGATGCCGGCGTCGTGTTCGGCTATGCCGCCGCGCAGACCATGGTGAAGGTGCTGCAGATGTGCGGCGACGACCTCACCCGCGAGAACGTCATGAGGCAGGCAGCCTCCTTGAAGGATTTCGAGCCCGACACGCTGCTGCCCGGCATCAGGATCAACACCGCGCCGGACAATTTCGCCCCGATCGAGCAGCTGCAGATGATGCGCTTCAAGGGCCGGAAATGGGAGCCGTTCGGCGACATCATCTCGAGCGAGATGGGCCACTGAAGCGACGCAACCCAAAATCGCTCCCGGATTGGTTAAACAACTCAAGACAGCCGGACCTTCTCGCAGTCGCACACGAGAGCCGGCCGCCCCTGACTACTAAAGACGCAGCCCCTGCGACGCCATCGCGGGGGCTTTCTGTTGAAGGCATCAGCCAAATCGTATTGAATTGCGGCAGCGTCGCCAAGAAAACCGAGACAAGAAAAGGGGCGCACACACCAAGAAAATAGGGAGATAGGAATGCCCGCTGTCACCGGCAAACTTGCGGCCGCGTCACTGGCGCTTGCGCTCGTTGCGGCCTCGGCCTCCACCGCATTGGCCCAGAAGAAATACGATACCGGCGCGACCGATACCGAGATCAAGATCGGCAACATCATGCCCTACAGCGGACCGGCCTCCGCCTACGGCATCATCGGGCGGACCGAAGCCGCCTATTTCAAGAAGATCAACGAAGAGGGCGGCATCAACGGCCGCAAGATCAATTTCGTCTCCTACGACGACGCCTATTCGCCGCCGAAGACGGTTGAGCAGGCACGCAAGCTGGTCGAGAGCGACGAGGTTCTGCTGATCTTCAATTCACTCGGCACGCCGCCGAACTCGGCGATCCAGAAATACATGAACTCGAAGAAGGTGCCGCAGCTGTTCGTCGCGACCGGCGCCACCAAATGGAACGATCCGCAGAACTTCCCCTGGACCATGGGCTGGCAGCCCAATTACCAGAGCGAGACACAGATCTACGCGAAATACATCCTGAAGGAGATGCCGAATGCCAAGATCGGCGTGCTCTACCAGAACGACGATTACGGCAAGGACTACCTGAAGGGCCTGAAAGACGGGCTCGGCGCCAAGGCCGCGAGCATGATCGTGCTGGAGGAAAGCTACGAGACCTCCGAACCGACGATCGACAACCACATCGTGAAGCTGAAGGCGACCGGCGCCGACGTCTTCATCAACATCACCACGCCGAAGTTCGCGGCGCAGGCGATCAAGAAGATCTCCGAAATCGGCTGGAAGCCGACCCACTTCCTCAACAATGTCTCGGCCTCGGTCGGCAGCGTGATCAAGCCCGCCGGCTTCGAGAATTCGCAGGACATCATTTCGGCTGCCTACCTGAAGGACGTGTCGGATCCTCAGTGGAAGGACGACGCCGGCATGAAGGGTTTCCTGGAGTTCATGACGAAATACTTCCCTGAAGGTGACAAGCTCGACGGCGGCACCATCGTCGGTTACGGCGTAGCGCAGACGCTGGTGGAAGCGCTGAAGAAGTGCGGCGACAATCTCACGCGCGAGAACGTCATGAAGCAGGCGGCGAGCCTGAAGGACTTCCGCACCGAGGTGCTGCTGCCCGGCATCAAGATCAACACCGGCGCGAACGACTTCGCACCGATCAGCTCGCTTCAGCTCATGAAGTTCAAGGGCGAGAAGTGGGATCTGTTCGGCGACGTCATCAGCGCTGACGCCGGCGGCTAGCCTCCAGCCGGATCGCAATGTTCAAAAGGGCCCTCCGCGAGATCATCGCGGAGGGCTTTTTGCTACGCGGCGATTATGATCACGCGATTGCATATTCGAATGATGACACAGCCGGCTTACGCTTTGGCCGCCGATGCGCTAGGCAGGTGAACGGCGGCGTGTGTCGCCAGTTTGTTCCGTCTGCCGAAGGCCATCGTCATGACCGACCGACGTCCCCTGCTCCGCGCGCTCTACGACGCCGCCGTTGCCGCCGCCCATCCCAATGTGGTGCTGGCGCCGCATTTGGGGCCCGCGCCGAAAGGACGCGTGATCTGCCTCGCCGCCGGCAAGGGCGCGGGCGCCATGGCCGCGACGGCCGAGCGGCATTATCTCGACACGCTCAAGCTGGCGCCGGAGCGGCTCGTCGGCATCGCCACCACGCGTCACGGCTACGGCGTGCCGACGCGCCGCATCCGCGTGGTCGAGGCCGGCCATCCCGTGCCGGATGAGGCTGGCCTCAAGGGCGCGGCCGACACGCTCGCGCTCGCAGGCGAGGCCGGGCCGGATGATCTGCTGCTGGTGCTGCTCACCGGCGGCGGCTCGGCGAACTGGATCGCGCCCAGCGACGGCATCAGCTTCGCGCAGAAGCAGGCGGTCAACAAGGCGCTGCTGCGCTCGGGCGCGCCGATCGGCGAGATGAATGTCGTCAGGAAGCATCTGTCGCGGATCAAGGGCGGCCGGCTGGCGCGCGCCGGCAAGAACGCCGCCGGGATCGTGACGCTCGCGATCTCGGACGTGCCGCATGACGACGCTTCCGCGATCGCATCCGGCCCGACCGTGCCTGATCCGACCACGCTGGCCGATGCGCGCGCCATCGTCGCTAAATACAGGCTCGACATCGACGATGCCGTGCGCCGCGCGCTCGACGATCCCGCCAATGAAAGCTGCAAGCCCGGCGATGCCGCCTTCGCGCGCGCGCATTTCGAATTGATCGCGCGGCCCAAGCAGTCGCTCGACGCCGCGGTGAAGCTCGCGCGCGAGTCCGGCTACGAGACCATCGACCTCGGCGCCGACCTCGAGGGCGAGGCGCGCGAGGTCGCCGCCGCTCACGCCAGGCTGGCTCTGCAAGCGCGCGCGCAAGGCAAGCGCCTTGCGATCCTCTCCGGCGGCGAGCTCACGGTGACCGTGCGCGGCAATGGGCGCGGCGGGCCGAACCAGGAATACGCGCTGGCGCTGGCGTCGTTATTGAAGGACACGCCCGACATCTCGGCGCTGGCCGGCGACACCGACGGCGCCGATGGCGGCGCCGGCAACCCCACCGACCCCGCCGGGGCACTGATCGACGCGGCGACGTTCGCAAAGATGAAGGCGCAGGGACTTCAGCCGCAAGCGTACCTGGACAACAACGACGCCACTGCGTTCTTCGAGGCGACCGGCGACCTGCTGCTGCCCGGCCCGACACTGACCAACGTGAATGACATCAGGGTGATCCTCGTCGACTGACGCCGGACATCGATGGCCGTAGGCTCGGCGGGTGTTCTCGCGCCCGCATAGTTAATGGTGTCTTGAGCCCGGCGCCGCCATTTCCGTGATCGCCGCCCCGCCCTTAACTTCGCATTCGCCGCAGTTTCAGGAATGTGCCTCGGAGCCCGGCAAATCGTTGGGTTCATGCATCACCGCCTGCTCTAATCCGCGTTGGTCCGGGGACAACGCGCATGGCGGATAGAGATCAGGAGGTCGCAGGCACTGACCCGCTCGCGCTCGGCGAGCTGCTGACCTGCGCCGCCAATAATCTGTGGCTCGGGATCATCCTCTTCGGCAGCGACCGCAAGGTCATCTTCTGCAATCCGCGCTACAGGGAGATGTACGCGCTCGCGCCCGAGCAGGTGGGCCCGGGCACGCCGATCAAGGACCTGATCGTGCATCGGCTCAAACTGGGCCTGAACATCCGCGGCGAAGCCGGCGCCTATGTCCGCGCCCGGACGGAGGGCGCGGTCGCCAGCGAGCAGAACGTCCAGCAATTCGCCGACGGAAGGATCATCGCCTACACCATCCATCCCCTGCCCGGCGGCGGCGGCATGGCGACCCATGAGGACATTACCGAGCGCGAGGAGCTCAGTGCGCAGCTGCAGGAGCGCAATCTCCAGTTCGACATCGCGATCAACAACATGTCGCACGGGCTCTGCTTCTTCGACGCCAACCATCGGCTGCTGGTCTGCAATTCGCACTATGTCGACATGTACGGCCTGCCGCCCAGCCGCGTTCGTCCGGGCACGCCGCTCCAGGAGATCCTGGACCTGCGCTTCGAGGTCGGGAGCGTGCCGGCGATGACGCGGGAGGAATACGCCACATGGCGGACGAGCGTCGCAACCTCGGCCGAAGCCACCGACAGCATCGTCGAGATGCGCAACGGGCGCACCTTCAAGATCAGGCATCGGCCGATGCCCGACCTCGGCTGGGTCGCGACCCACGAAGACATCACCGAGCAACGCAAGGCGGAATTGCAGATCGCGCATATGGCGCATCACGACGCGCTGACGGACCTCGCCAATCGCGTCCTGTTCGGCCAGCGCCTCAAGCAGGTGCTCGAACAGGGCGGGATGTTCGCGGTCCACCACATCGACCTCGACAAGTTCAAGGCGGTCAACGACACGCTGGGCCATCAGGCCGGCGACACCCTGCTGCAGGATGTCGCCCGCCGCCTCAGCCAGCTGGTGCGAGGCAGCGACACCGTCGCGCGCATGGGCGGCGATGAATTCGTGATCCTCCAGACGCCGATTTCCGACCGGAACGAGGCGGACCTGCTGGCGCGTGATGTCGTGAGCAAGCTGAGCGCACCGTTCGGGCTCGACGGACACCAGGCGGTTGCGAGCGCGAGCATCGGGATCGCCATTGCGCCGGGCGACGGGTCGACGCCCGAGCAACTCCTGCACAATGCCGACCTCGCCTTGTATCGCGCCAAGAGCGACGGCCGCGGCGTGCACCGCTTCTTCGAACCGGCCATGGACGCAGAGGCGCAGGGCCGCCGTGCGCTGGAGCAGGATTTGCGCGAGGGCCTTGCGGCAGGCGAGTTCGAGCTGCACTACCAGCCGATCGTCAAGACCTGCGGCCGCGTGATCTGCGGGTTCGAAGCCCTGATCCGCTGGCGACATCCACGGCGCGGACTGGTCGCGCCGAGCAGCTTCATCCCGCTTGCCGAAGAGATCGGCCTGATCGTGCCGATCGGAGAATGGGTGATCCGGCAGGCCTGCGCCACTGCGAGCCGGTGGCCGGGTCATCTGCACGTCGCCGTCAACATCTCGGCGGTGCAGTTCCGTCAGCCGGGCCTGACCGATGTGATCGTGGGCGCGCTGGCGGCCTCCGGGCTCGACCCGCGGCGGCTCGAGATCGAGATCACGGAAAGCGTTCTGCTGCAGGACCGGAACGCGACGCTGGCGACGCTGCACCAGCTCCGCGCGCTCGGCATCAGGATCGCCATGGACGATTTCGGCACCGGCTATTCGTCACTGACCTATCTGCAGTGCTTCCCCTTCGACAAGATCAAGATCGACCGGTCGTTCGTCAGCGGCGTCGGAAACGATGCAGGGTCTCTCAGCATCGTGCGGGCGGTGGCGGCGCTGGCGCGCGGGATGGGCATGACGACCACGGCCGAGGGCGTCGAAACCGACGAACAGCGGGAACGGATCGCGGCGGAGGGCTGCACGGAAATGCAGGGCTATCTGTTCAGCCGCCCCCTGCCCGCTGCAGAGATCGAACGCCGTTTCCTAGGCGCGGACGCGCCGGCCCTGCCGGACCGGTTCGCCGCGGCGTAACCGGCGCCTGCCTGATTCCCTAGAACTCGTTCGCGACCTTCGCGAGCATCGCGATGAGGGCTTCGCGGTTGGCCTGCCCGAGCAGCTCGTTCAGCCGGGCCTCGTGCTTGGTGGCGACGAGCTTCTTGGCGCGGGCCAGCACCGCCTTGCCCTTGTCGGTCAGCACCAGGATGTGCGAGCGGCGGTCGTTGGTGGAGCGGATCCGCGCGCATAGGTCGCGGCTCTCGAGATTGTCGAGCATGGCCACGAAGTTCGGCCTGAGGATGCCGAGGGTGGAGGCGATCTCGGTCTGGTTACGGCCCGGGTTCTTCTCGACCAGCAGCAGCACGGAAAACTGCGCCGGCGTGAGCTGGAGCGAGGCCATGCAGCGCAGGAAGTTCTCGAACACCTTGAGCTGCGCCCGCTTCAGCACGTAGCCGAGCTGCTCCGAGAGCTCGCCGAGCTGGAGCGCTTCGCCAGCCCCCTGACTCTGCACCTCGGCCGCGTCCTTGCGGCCCTTGGCCGTGTCGGCAGGCTTTTCGGAGGACTTTTCAGCGGCTTTGGAAACGGTCATCGCCTCGTGCTCGTATTCCCGCTAAATTCGGGAGGGATCGTTCCCGCCCTTGAAGTTATATTTGATAATTGTTATGGACCATATCAAATATCGCATGCGTTTTTCAATGGCTGTGAGCGGACCGTCCACCACAATCGCGGGGACCGGTCCGTAATCTTTAGGGGGAGCGTCCGGTCTTGAATACCACCATCATGCTGTTCCTGGTGCAGGACGGCATCACCAATGGCGCGATCTATGCGCTGCTCGGCCTGGCGCTCGTGCTGGTGTTCGCCGTCACCCGCGTCATCCTCATTCCCCAGGGCGAATTCGTCACCTACGGCGCGCTGACCTATGCGTCGCTCGCCGCGGGCCAGATGCCGGGCACGGCCAAGCTCGCGCTCGCGCTGGGCGTCGGCGCCTTCGCCTTCGACCTGTTCGTCGCACGCAAGGCGCTGCACGGGCGCCTGGTCGTCCGCAGCGGCCTCACCAATATCGTGCTGCCGGCCATCGTGCTGGCGCTGACGGTTTACTTCGCCGCCCAGAAGCCGCCGGTCGCGGTCTCAATCGCGCTGTCGCTGGTGATCGTGGCGATGATCGGCCTCTATCTCTACCGCGTCGCATTCCAGCCGCTGGCACACACTTCCGTGCTGGTGCTGCTGATCGCATCCGTGGGCGTCCACCTGGCGCTGCAGGGACTGGGCCTGCTGTTCTTCGGCGCCGAAGGCCAGCGCGGACCTGCCGTGCTGTCCGGCTCCTTCACCGCCGGCGCACTGCGCTTCACCGGCCAGAGCCTCACCGTCTACGGCATCACCATCGCCTTCATCGTTGGGCTCTGGCTGTTCTTCGGCCTGACACTCTACGGCAAGGCGCTGCGCGCGACCGCCGTGAACCGGCTCGGGGCGCGCCTCGCCGGCATCCGCACCACGCTGTCGGGGCAGATCGCCTTTCTGCTGGCATCCGTCATCGGCGCGTTGTCGGGCATCATGATCGTGCCGATCACGACGCTCTACTATGACAGCGGCTTCCTGATCGGCCTGAAGGGCTTCGTCGCCGCGATCATCGGTGGCCTCGTCAGCTATCCCCTCACCGCCGCCGCGGCGCTGGTCGTCGGCCTCGTCGAGGCGTTCTCGTCCTTCTATGCCTCCAACTACAAGGAGGTGATCGTTTTCATGCTGCTGATCCCCGTGCTGCTGCTGCGCTCGCTCGCCGCGCCCGCCGTCGAAGAAGAGAAGGACTGAGGCTGAAATGCAGAGCCGCCTTCCCATCATCGTCTTCGCAGCCGTCATGGCCGCGATCCCGTTTGTCCCCGGCATGCCTCCGTTCTGGATCGTGCTGCTCGACAATATCGGCCTCGCGGCCCTCGTCGCGATGGGCCTCGTGCTGCTGACCGGCGTCGGCGGCCTGACCTCGTTCGGACAGGCAGCCTTCGTCGGCTTCGGCGCCTACACCACCGCGGTGCTGTCGACGGCCTACGGCCTGTCGCCCTGGCTGACGCTGCCGCTGTCGCTATTGGTCAGCGGATCGCTGGCGGTGCTGCTCGGGCTGATCACCGTCCGCCTCTCCGGCCATTATCTGCCGCTCGGCACGCTCGCCTGGGGGCTCGGGCTGTTCTATCTCTTCAGCAAGCTGGAGTTTCTCGGTCGTAACGACGGCATCTCGGCGATCCCGCCGCTGTCGATCGGCACATTCAAGATGCTCTCGCCCGGCTCGATCTATTACGCGATCTGGGTCGCCGTGATCCTCTCGGCGCTGCTGACGATGAACCTCTTGGATTCCCGCACCGGCCGCGCCATCCGTGCGCTGCGCCGCGGCCATGTCGCAGCCGAGGCGTTCGGCGTGCACACGCCGCGTGCCAAATTGCTGGTGTTCATCCATGCCGCGGTGCTCGCCGGCCTCTCGGGTTGGCTCTACGCGCATCTCCAGCGCGCGGTGAACCCGACGCCGTTCGGCGCACAAGCCGGCATCGAATATCTCTTCATCGCGGTGGTCGGCGGCGCCGGCTATGTCTGGGGCGGGGTCCTGGGCGCGGCGATCGTCGTGGTCCTGAAAGAGGTGCTGCAGAGCTATTTGCCGCTGATCCTGCCCGGCTCCGGACAGGTCGAGACCATCGTGTTCGGCATCATGCTGGTGGCGCTGTTGCAACTTGCGCCCGGCGGCCTGTGGCCGTGGCTGATGTCGTTCCTGCCGGAGCGGACCAGCGGCAAGAAGCCGGACACCTCGCTGAAGCTGGAGCAGCGTCCGCGCGCGCCCGGCGAGTCCGACATCCTGCTCCAGGTCGACAAGGCGCGAAAGCAGTTCGGCGGCGTGGTCGCCGTCAACAACGTCTCCTTCGACGTCCAGGCACGCGAGATCGTCGCGCTGATCGGCCCAAACGGCGCCGGCAAGAGCACGACCTTCAACCTGATCACCGGCGTGCTGTCGGCCACGTCAGGCTCGGTCTCGGTGCTCGGCAAGAAGGTCGACAAGGCGCCGCCGCAGGAGATCGTCAAGCTCGGCATCAGCAGGACCTTCCAGCACGTGAAGCTGGTCCCTGACATGACCGTGCTGGAGAACGTCGCGATCGGCGCGCATCTGCGCGGCCATTCCGGGCCGATCGCGTCGATGCTGCGGCTCGACCGCGCCGACGAGGCCAAACTGCTCGCGGAGGCCGCCCGCCAGATCGAGCGCGTCGGCCTTGCCGACCAGATGCATCAGCTCGCAGGCAGCCTCTCGCTCGGCCAGCAGCGCATCGTCGAGATCGCCCGCGCGCTCTGCGTCGATCCGATGCTGCTGCTGCTCGACGAGCCGGCCGCCGGCCTGCGCCACATGGAGAAGCAGCAGCTCGCCAAGCTGCTGCGGGACTTGCGCGACGGCGGCATGAGCGTCCTCCTGGTCGAGCACGACATGGGCTTCGTGATGAACCTCGCCGACCGCATCGTGGTGCTCGATTTCGGCACCAAGATCGCCGAAGGCACCCCCGCCACGATCAAGACCAATCCCGAAGTGATCAAGGCCTATCTCGGAGTGGCGGCATGAGCGCGCTGTTGTCGGTCACCGACGCCCATGTCGCCTATGGCAAGGTCGAGGCGGTGCGCTCGGTCTCGCTCGAGGTCGGCGCGAATGAGATCGTCACCATCGTCGGCGCCAATGGCGCCGGCAAGACCACGCTGCTCTCCGCCATCATGGGCATCCTGCCGCTGAAAGGCCGGGTCACTTTTGCCGGCCAGGATCTCGCCCGGCTCGACATCGAGGACCGCGTCGCGATGGGGCTCGGCCTCGTCCCGGAGCACCGCGAATTGTTCGTGACCATGAATGTCGAGGACAATCTCGAGCTCGGCGCCTTCCGCATCGAGCGGAGCAAGGCGAAGGCCTCGATGGAGCGGGTCTACACGCTGTTTCCGCGGCTGAAGGAGCGGCGCAAGCAGTTCGCCGGCACGCTCTCCGGCGGCGAGCAGCAGATGCTCGCGATGGGCCGTGCGTTGATGGGCGAGCCGAAACTGCTGATGCTGGACGAGCCGAGCCTCGGCCTTGCCCCGATCATCGTCGCCGACATCTTCCGCATCGTCACCGAGCTTCGCGCCAGCGGCGTCTCCGTGCTGCTGGTCGAGCAGAACGCGCAGGCCGCGCTGAAGATCGCGGACCAGGCCTATGTGATGGAACTCGGCGAGTTCGTGCTCTCCGGCAAGGCGAGCGATATCGCCGCGAACGAGCGCGTCGCGGCGAGCTATCTCGGCTTCCAGCATGAAGGCACGAGTGCGATTTAGGTCTGAGACCTTCCCGCGAATTCATCCGTCATCGTCCGCCTTGTGCGCGCTTGCGCACTGGTGCGGACGATCCAGTATCCCAGAGGCGGCTGTGCTCGAACCGAGATGCCTCGGCGTACTGGATGCCCCGCCTTCGCGGGGCATGACACCAGTGGGGTACGGGGAGAGGCGAAGAGGGCCGCTCACCCCACCGCCTTCTCCCCCTTCAATGCCGCCACCTCCGCCTCCAGTTCCGCAATCCGCGCATCCCTCGCCGCCAGCGCTGCCGCGACATCGCCCGCATCGAACTTCTGCGGAATGTGCTGCGGGCAGTTTGTGTCCCAGGCCGCGATCTTGAACAGGATCACCTGCTCCGGCCGCGCGCGGTAGCCCTTCGGCATCAGCGACGTCGTCAGCGCTTCGTCGTCCTCGACGACGCGCGCCTCGCCCCAGATCTTCACCCGGCGGCGATGGGCGTAGTCCATCACGAAGATATAGGCCTTGGGATTCTCCGAGAGGTTGCCCTGGGTGATGAACTGCTGGTTGCCGGCATAGTCGGCAAAGGCGAGCGTCTGCTTGTCGAGGATCTTGAGGAAGCCCTTCGGGCCGCCGCGGTGCTGGATGTAAGGCTGGCCGTCCGCCGATGCGGTGGCGAAGTAAAAGCTGTTGGCCTCCGTCAGGAACGCCTCGAGGTTTTCATCGACCTCGGTGCGCCAGCCGCGCTGCTCAACGCGGCCATAGGCCTCGCGCGACCCCTTGCGCGCCTGGATCGCCTTCACCGCGGGGGTGAAGGCGACGTCGCTGGCATAGGTGTGGGCTGCTGTCGTCATCGGAACGTCTCCTAATTCCGGCGCATCGCTGCGTCTTCGCCCGCTAAAATGGACCTTTCGCCGGTCAAAACAATCTACCCGCTTGACACTTCATCGTTGCGATATAAGCAATAATGAGATGGACCGCCTCGAAGCCATGCACGTCTTCGTCACCGTTGCCGATCTGCGCGGCTTTGCGCCGGCGGCGCGCAAGCTGCACCTGTCGCCCTCGGCGGTAACGCGGCTGATCGCGGCGCTCGAGGAGCATCTCGGCGCCCGGCTGCTGCAGCGGACCACCCGGCAGGTGAGATTGACCGACGTCGGCACGCGCTATCTGGAGCGCGCGCGGCGCATCCTCGCCGATGTCGAGGAGGCCGACGGCTCGGCGCGGGAGGAGCGCCACCGGCCGAGCGGACGGTTGGTGGTATCGGCGCCGGTCGGCTTCGGCCGGCTGCATGTCGGGCCGGTCATGACCGACTATCTCAAGCGCTATCCCGAGGTCGGCGGGGAATTGCGCTTGTCCGACCATCTCGTCAATCTCGTGGAGGACGCCGTCGATGTCGCGGTGCGGATCGGTCATCTCGCCGATTCCTCGCTGGTGGCGCGCCAGGTCGGCGAGATGCGGCGGATCGTGGTGGCGACGCCGGGCTACCTGAAACGCCACGGCGAGCCGAGGACGCCGGAGGCGTTGCTCGAACACCAGACCATTCAGTTCGGGCCCTTCGCCAGCTGGCACTTCGTGCAGGACGGCCGCGACATCGAGGTCACGCCATCGCCCCGCTTCATCAGCAACAGCGCCGACGCCGCCCTGCAATACGCCGAGGCCGGCGGCGGGGTGACGCGCGTGCTGGCCTATCAAGCCGCCGAGGGGCTGAAGCGCGGACGGCTGAAAATCGTGCTGGCGACATACGAGCAGCCGGCGCTGCCGATCCACATCGTCTACCCGACCTCGCGGCTGCTCTCGGCCAAGGTGCGCGCGTTCGTCGATCTCGTGGTGGAGACGGCGGAGTGGAGGTTTGGGTAGGCGTGCCCCGGACGCATCGCAGCACGCAGTGATGCGATTGAGCCGGGGCCCAGAAGGCGGCGCGATATCATGTCGAGACATGGGTCCCGGCTCTGCGCAGCAGCGTTGCACGCTGCAGCGCGTCCGGGACACGGAGAGATCACCCCTTCTTCGGCACCACGCGGAACGTGCCGCTCGCCCTTGCGATCACGGCGTCGTCGGCCTTGATCAGGCACTGCGCGAAACAGATCGTCTTGCCGGTCTTGATCACGTCGCTCTCGATCGAACACCACTGGCCGATCTCGGCGGAGCCGACGAAATCGACCGAGAGCGAGACCGTCACGAACGACGTGGTCCAGTTCGTCACCAGCGCGCAGCTATAGCCCATGGCGTTGTCGGCGAGCGCCGTGATGAGGCCGCCGTGGATCAGGCCGCGGCCGTTGGTATGGGGTCTTGCCAGCCGCAGGCCGATGATGACGGCTTTGTCGGTGTTCTTCGAGTAAAGCGGCTCCCAGGGCTCGGTGAGAGGGCTCTTGCGGAACAGCGGCTCGAAGCCGGCGGGGATGTCGGTGGAGGTCATGGCGGTCTCGCGTGTGTGTGGCTGCCGCCATTGAACGCGATGTGGATGACGGTTTCACCGCCTACAAAGTTTTAAACGGCATTTGCGCGGGTGTTTGAAATGGGCGGTGTCGTTATCGCAAGCAAAGGCCGTAGGGTGGGTTAGCCGAAGGCGTAACCCACCACCGTCTGTATCCGCGGAAGCAGAAGAGGTGGGTTACGCCAAGCGATTGCGCTTCGCGCAATCGCAGGGCTAACCCACCCTACGGCACCAACTTCACCGCCCTAGAACGGCAGCCCCACGTAATTCTCCGACAGCGACGTCATCGCCGCCTGCGACTGCGTGACGTAGTCGAGCTCGGCGAGCTGGATGCGGGCGCCGATGCTGCCGGTGTCGGGGAATTTGTGCAGCATCGAGGTCATCCACCAGGAGAAGCGCACCGCCTTCCAGACCCGCGCCAGCGCCGTGGTGGAATAGGCGTCGAGGCCGGCGCTGGATTTCTCGTCGTAGAATTCGCGTAAGCCGTTCGACAGATAATGGGCATCGCTGGCAGCCAGGTTCAAGCCCTTGGCGCCGGTCGGCGGCACGATGTGGGCGGCGTCGCCGCACAGGAACAGCTTGCCGAAGCGCATCGGCTCGGCGACGAAGCTGCGCAGGGGCGCAATGCTCTTCTCGATCGACGGGCCCGTGACGAGGCTGTCGGCCGCCTCCTGGTCGAGCCGGCGCTTCAATTCGTCCCAGAAGCGGTCGTCCGGCCATTGGTCGACATGGTCGTCGAGCGAACACTGCACATAGTAGCGGCTGCGCCTGGTCGAGCGCATGGTGCAAAGCGCAAAGCCGCGGGCGTGGTTGGAGTAGATCAGCTCATCGCTGACCGGCGGCGTATCCGACAAAATGCCGAGCCAGCCGAACGGATAGATCCGCTCGAACTCCTCGATCGCGCCGGCCGGGACGCTGGCTCGGCTGACGCCGTGGAAACCGTCGCAGCCGGCGATGAAATCGCAGTCGATCTCGTGGGTGACGCCGTCCTTGACCCAGGTCACGCGCGGGTGACTGCCGTCGAAATCATGCGGCTGCACGTCCCTGGCCTCGTAGACCGAGACGAGACCGGCCGCTTTACGCGCGTTCATCAGGTCGAGCGTGACCTCGGTCTGGCCGTAGATCATGACCGTCTTGCCGGTCGCCGCCTTCATGTCGATGCGGTGACGGCGGCCGGAAAAGGCGAGCTCGATGCCTTCATGCACAAGGCCTTCGGCATGTGCCCGCGCACCGGCGCCGATCTGGTCGAGCAGCGCGACGGTTCCCTCCTCCAGCAGACCGGCGCGGATGCGGCCGAGCACGTAATCCGGGCTCTGGCGCTCCAGAATGACATTGTCGATGCCGTAGGCGTGCAGCAGTTGCCCAAGCAACAATCCGGCCGGTCCGGCCCCGATGATTGCGACCTTTGTCCGCAATACTTGCTCCTTCCGATCCTGTAGGCTTTCCTCGCGGCTCGCTTGTCGCATTGCTCCGCGCACGATAATTATATCATATAACGGTTGGGCAAAAGGGGAGGGCCGTCGCCGGGCAGCGACAAATCCATGCAGCATGGCTGACGCAGACGGCGCGGCGAAGTGCGCGCCAGTTCCGGCTTGAACGCGTCCGCCATTTAGATAACATGTTAATTAACGAGTCCGGGCCAACGAAGCCCGCCGTCGACAACAGGGAGAGACGTGTGATGAGGAAAGCCTGTCTGGCTTTGCTGCTGGCCGCAAGCGTGACGCCCGCTTTCGCGCAGGACAAGACCTTCGATTTGAAGATCTCGCACTGGGTGCCGGCTTCGCATCCGCTGCAGAAATCGCTGGAGGACTGGGCCGCCGCGGTCGAGAAGGATTCCGGCGGCACCATCAAGGGCAAGGTGTTTCCGGCCCAGCAGCTCGGCAAGGCGTTCGACCATTACGACATGGCGCGCGACGGCATCGCCGACGTCACCTATGTCAATCCCGGCTACCAGCCCGGCCGCTTCCCGATCGTCGGCGCCGGCGAGCTGCCGTTCCTGATCTCGGACGCCAAGGGCGGCTCGATGGGGCTGGACGCCTGGTATCGCAAATATGCCGAGAAGGAGATGAAGGACGTCAAATACTGTCTCGCCTTCGTCCACTCGCCCTCCTCCTTCCATTCCAAGAGCAAGAAGATCGTGCTGCCTGAGGACGTCAAGGGCTTGAAGATCCGCCCGGCGCACGCCACCATGGCGAACTTCGTGACCTCGCTCGGCGGCACCAACGTGCAGTCCTCGGCGCCCGAGGTGCGCGACATCATCGAGCGCGGCGTCGCCGACGGTGTCACCTTCCCCTGGGGCTCCCTCGTGCTGTTCGGCATCGACAAGGTGACCAAATACGACATGGAGGCGCCGCTCTACACCACGACCTTCGTGTTCGTGATCAACAAGGACAAGTACAACGCGATGTCCGACAAGCAGAAGGCCGCGATCGACAAGAACTGCTCGGTCGAGATGGCGGGCGTGGTCGGCGAGCACTGGGGCAAGTTCGAGGATGCCGGCATCGACAAGGTGAAGGCGGAATCCGGCCACGAGGTCTACAAGCTGACACCCGAACAGACCGCCGCCTGGAAGAAGGCGTCCGAGCCGCTGGTGAAGACCTGGAGTGACGGCGCCAAGAAGGCCGGAGCCGATCCGGACGCCGCGCTGACGGAGCTGAAGGCTTCGCTGAAGAAGTACAACGCGCTGGCGGAGTAACGGCGGGCTGCGGCACACTCGCGGCACCTCTCCCGCTTGCGGGAGAGGTCGGCGCATCCGGGCGATGCGAAGCATCGTCCCGCGCGCCGGGTGAGGGCTCCCTCCTCTTGGGGGGTTCTCGATCGTGGAAGCACCCTCTCCCCACCCCTCCCCCGCAAGCGGGGGAGGGAGCGCAGCTCCATCGCGGGCACACCTCGAACTCGTCGGAAGGACCCTTTTCCCCATGAAGCGCTCCTGGATGGACCGCGTCATCGACACGATCGAATGGATCGCGGCCGGCTTCGTCGGCATCGTCGCGCTCGACATCTTCCTGTCGGTGCTCTTGCGCAACACGCTGAATTATTCGATCCCCGATTCGTTCGACATCGGCCGCATGCTGCTCGGCATCCTCATCTTCTGGGGCATCGCCGCGACCTCCTATCGCGGCACCCATATCACGGTGGACCTGGTCTGGGGCAATGTCGGGCCGCGCCATCAGCGCTGGATCGACGTGTTCGCGACCCTGGTGCTGCTGTTCGTCGTGACCGTGCAGACCTGGACGCTGTTCGACAAGGTGCGCGGCACCTACAACGACAATGTCCTGACCTTCGACATGCACATGCCGACCTGGCCGTTCTTCGCGATCGCCTGGGTCGGCGACGTCTGCGCCGTGCTGCTGATCGCGATCCGCACCTACCGCCTGATCTTCCATCCCGAAGACATGCACGATCCCAAATTGAAGGCGATGGAGTAATCATGAGCACCGATGCCGTCGCCGTTCTCGGCTTCGTTTCCCTGTTTGTCCTGATGCTGCTGCGCGTGCCCGTCGGCATGGCCATGGGCCTCGTCGGCGTGTCCGGCTTCGCTTATCTCGTCAACGGCACGGCCGCGCTGAAGCTGGTCGGCCAGACCTCGATGCGCACGGTGACCGACTACACCTTCGGCGTCATCCCGATGTTCCTGCTGATGGGCTCGTTCGTGTCCAATTCCGGCATGAGCCGCGAGCTGTTCCGCGCCGCCAACGGTTTCGTCGGCCATTTGCGCGGCGGGCTCGGCATCGCCACCGTCGGCGCCTGCGGCGGCTTTGCCGCGATCTGCGGCTCGTCGGTCGCGACCGCCGCGACCTTCTCCGCCGTCGCCTACCCGGAGATGCGCCGCTTCGGCTATCCGCAATCGTTCGCCACCGGCGTGATCGCGGCCGGCGGCACGCTGGGCGCGATGCTGCCGCCCTCGACCGTGCTCGCGGTCTACGGCATCATCACCGAGCAGGACATCGGAAAGCTCTTCATCGCCGGCATCATCCCGGGCCTGCTCGCGATGAGCATGTACATGATCACGATCTTCCTGATCGGTTATTTCCGGCCCGACTTCCTGCCCAAGGGCAAGGTGACGCCGTGGCGCGAACGCTTTGCCGGGCTGAAGGAGATCTGGGCGCCGGTGCTGCTGTTCGTGTTCGTGATCGGCGGCCTCTACGGCCTGCCCTATTTGCCGCGCTTCACACCGACGGAAGCCGGCGGCGTCGGCGCCGCCGGCGCGTTCATCATCGGCGTGCTGACGGGCCGGCTCGACCGCGAGAAGATCCTGGCCTCGCTGCTCCAGGCGACGCGCACCGCGGCTGCCGTCTTCACCGTGCTGATCGGCGCGCTGATCTTCGGCTATTTCCTGACGGTGACGCAGACGCCGCAGAAGGTGACCGAATTCCTCACCGGCCTCGGTCTCGGCAGCTACGGCGTGCTGGCGCTGATCATGGTGATGTATCTCGTGCTCGGCTGCCTGATGGACGCCATGGCGATGATCATCCTCACCGTGCCGATCATCTTCCCCGTGATCACGCATCTCGGCTTCGACCCGATCTGGTTCGGCGTCATCATCGTCATGACCGTCGAGCTCGGCCTGATCCACCCGCCTGTGGGAATGAACGTCTTCGTCATCAAGAGCGTGGTGAAGGACGTGTCCTTCTCCACGATCTTCAAGGGCGTGATTCCGTTCGTGGTCACCGACCTGATCCGCCTCGTGATCCTGATCGCCTTCCCGCTGCTGGCGACCTGGCTGCCGACGCGGATGATGGCGAATTGACAGGGTGAAGCGATGACGACACCGACGCTCGAGACGAAATACGCTTTCACCATCACCGCGCGCATCGGCGAGGTCGTCACCGCCGGCGAGACCGGCATCGGCGTTCGCCGCATCATCCCGATCATCGGCGGCGAGGTGAAAGGCGCGATCAATGGCAAGGTGCTGCCGTTCGGCGCCGACTTCCAGACCATCCGCCCCAACGAGCTGATCGACCTGGAGGCGAAGTACGCCTTCGAGACCGACGACGGCGCCATTGTCTATGTCGAGAACAAGGGCATGCGATTCGGGCCAGTCGAACTGCTGCAGAAGCTCAAGCGCGGCGAGCCAGTCGATCCCAAGCTGATCTATTTCCGCACCGTGCCGCGGTTCGAGACCGGGCACGAGAACTATCGCTGGCTGATGCAGCACATCTTCGTCGGCTCAGCCGCGCGCCATGCGGATCGCGTCGTGATCGACGTGCATCAGGTGATGTGAAGGGCGGCGACCTCTCAACGCTCCCCGCTCGTCGTCCCGGCGAAAGCCGGGACCCATACCGCGTGATCTGTCGATTCCGGCGGTCGGGGTTCCAAACGACCAATCTTCGCCAAATTCCCCTCCGGGAGTATGGGTCCCGGCGCCACGTGCGCAATTGCGCACCAGGCCGGGACGAACCGAATGTGAGGATCGCCGCCCGGCTCTATATTGACTCCCGCCAAATTCGTTATACAACATAACTATTCTTATAAGGACGCAAATGACACAGGGAAACGCCGAGACCGCTGACGCGGGCGCCTCCGGGCTATTGAGGATCGAGAGGGCGGACCGGGTTCTGACCGTGGGTCTGAACCGGCCGGCCAAGCGCAATGCGCTCAACGACGGCATCATCCTGGAAATCGGCGAGTGTTTTGCGTCCCTGCCCGAGGATATCGGCGCGGTCGTCATCCACGGCATCGGCGACCATTTCTCCAGCGGCCTCGACCTCTCCGAGCTGACCGAGCATGACGCGACCGGCGGCCTGCTCCATTCCCAGATGTGGCACCGGGTGTTCGACCGCATCCAGTACAGCCGCGTCCCCGTGATCGCGGCGCTGAAGGGCGCCGTGATCGGCGGCGGGCTGGAGCTTGCGTGCTCGGCGCATATCCGCGTCGCCGAGCCCTCGACCTATTTCGCGCTGCCGGAGGGACAGCGCGGCATCTTCGTCGGCGGCGGCGGCTCGGTGCGGCTGCCGCGATTGATCGGCGTCGCCCGGATGATGGACATGATGCTGACGGGCCGCGTCTATAGCGCGACCGAAGGCGCCTCCTACGGCTTTGCGCAATATGTCACCGAGGCCGGCAACGGGCTCGGCAAGGCGATGGAGCTCGCGACCAAGGTCGCCTCCAACGCGCCGCTGACGAATTTCGCCGTGCTCCAGGCGCTGCCGATGATCGCGGAGGCCAATCCTCAAACGGGTCTCTTGATGGAATCGCTGATGGCGACCGTCGCCCAGAGCGACAAGGAGGCAAAGCGCCGGATCCGTGAGTTCCTCGAACACAAGACCGCAAAGGTAAAGCCCAAGTCATGAGCGCGCAGCCGTCCTCTTCCAGCATGGAGCGCGGCGCGAGCACTTTCCCGCTGCGGCCCATCTCGTTCGGCGACCCCGTCGTCGACATCGAACGCCGCGACGACGGCACGATCTACCTGCGGCCGAAGCAGCCGCTCGGCGATTATCCGGTTCGCCTCACCGACCGCCTGCATCACTGGGCCAACACCACGCCGGACCGCGTCTTCATGGCAGAGCGCGAAGGCGGCCGCGGCTGGCGCAAGATCACTTACGCCGAGCTGCTGGTCGCGAGCCGTCACATCGCATCCAGCCTGATCGCGCGCGGCCTGTCGGCGGAGCGGCCGGTCGTCATCCTCTCCGGCAACTCGATCGACCACGCATTGCTCGCCTTCGGCGCGTTCTATGCCGGCATTCCGTTCTGCCCGGTGTCGCCGGCCTATTCGCTGGTGTCGAAGGATTACGGCAAGCTGTCCTATCTGATGAAGCTGCTGACGCCCGGCCTGGTCTTCGCCGAGGATGCCGACAAGTTCGCCGATGCGCTCGCCGCCAACGTCTCGCTCGGCACCGAGATCGCCGCGTCCTACGGCCACGTGCCGGGCCGCGACGTCACCCTGCTCGCCGACCTCATGGCGACGCCGATCCGCAGCGATCTCGACGAGGTCCACGGTAGGATCGGCCCCGACACGATCGCAAAATTCCTGCTGACCTCGGGCTCGACCGGCAATCCCAAGGCCGTCATCAACACCCAGCGCATGATCTGCGCCAACCAGGTGATGCTGCGCGAGACGCTCGCCTTCCTCAAGGACGAGCCGCCCGTCATCATCGACTGGCTGCCCTGGAATCACACTTTTGGCGGCAACCACAATATCGGGCTGACGCTCTACAATGGCGGCTCGATGTATCTGGACGCCGGCAAGCCGATGCCCGGCGGCATCGAGGAGACCGTGCGCAATCTCCAGGAGATTTCGCCGACAGTCTATTTCAACGTGCCGAAGGGCTATGAATCGCTGCTGCCCTATTTGCGCGATGACCAGGGCCTGCGCGCAAAGTTCTTCGACCACCTGCACGCGATGTTCTTCTCGGGCGCCGCGCTGTCGCCCTTCATCTGGGACAGCCTCGACGAGCTCGCGGTGAAGGAAAAGGGCTACCGCGTGCCGATGCTGACCGGCCTGGGAGCGACCGAGACCGCGCCGTTCTTCATGTCGGTCAATCCGCGCACCAGCCGCTCCGGCCATGTCGGATTGCCGGTATCAGGCAATGACGCCAAGCTGGTGCCGAACAACGGCAAGCTGGAAGTGCGCGCCAAGGGGCCGAACGTCATGCCCGGCTACTGGCGTCAGCCCGACATCAGCGCGAAATCCTTCGACGAGGAAGGATTTTACAAGATGGGTGATGCGCTCAAGCCCGCCGATCCCGATGATCTCAACGCAGGCTTCGATTTCGACGGCCGTGTCGGTGAGGACTTCAAGCTCGCCAGCGGCACCTGGGTCAGCGTCGGCCCGCTGCGCGCGCGCCTCACTGCGGCCTGCGCACCGCTGGTGCGTGACGTCGTCATCGCCGGCATCAACCGTGACGAGGTCTCCGCGCTGGTCGTGCTCGACCTCGACGGCTGCCGGCTGATCAACCCGACGCTGCCGACCGACGATCTCGTCGTCGCGACCCGCGACCGGCTGGTGCGCGAGGCTTTTCGCGAACGCCTGACCCGTTTCCTCAGCCAAGCCACCGGATCCTCGACCCGGATCACGCGCGCGATCCTGATGGACGCGCCGCTCTCGATCGACAAGGGCGAGGTCACCGACAAGGGCTCGATCAACCAGCGCGCGGTGCTCGAGCATCGCACCGAATTGATCGAGGAGCTCTACGCTGCCAATCCGTCGGACCGTGTGATATCGGTCGGCTAACCCGGACATAAGCTACAGGAGAACGCCATGTTGTTGAAAGATCAGGCAGTCATCGTCACCGGCGGCGCATCGGGACTGGGCGCGGCCACTGCGCGAAAACTGGCGGCACAGGGCGCCAAGGTCGCGGTCTGCGATCTCAATACCAAGCTGGCGGAAACCGTCGCCGCCGAGATCAAGGGTGTGGCAATCACCTGCGACGTATCCGATGCCGCCTCGGCCGAAGCCGCGGTCGCACAGGCTGCGAAAGCCCACGGCCCGGCCCGCGTGCTGGTCAATTGCGCCGGCATCGGCGTTGCCAAGCGCGTGGTCGGCCGCGACGGCCCGATGGCTCTTGCCGATTTCGACAAGGTGATCAAGGTCAATCTGATCGGCACCTTCAACATGCTGCGCCTGGCCGCCACCGAGATGTCCAAGCTGGAGCCGCAGGCGACCGGCGAGCGTGGCGTCATCATCAACACGGCGTCCGTTGCTGCCTATGACGGCCAGATCGGGCAATCCGCCTATTCGGCTTCCAAGGGCGGCATCGTCGGCATGACGCTGCCGATCGCGCGCGAACTGGCACAATTCGGCGTTCGCGTGCTGACCATCGCGCCCGGCCTGTTCCTGACCCCGCTGCTCGCGAACCTGCCGCAGGAAGCCCAGGACTCGCTGGCCGCCGCCATCCCCTTCCCGCGCCGGCTCGGCCACGCCGACGAGTTCGCCGCGCTCGCGCTGCACATGGTCGAGAATTCCTACCTGAACGGCGAAGTGGTGCGCCTCGACGGCTCGCTGCGCATGGCGCCGAAATAGGGCGCGCGACACATGTTCGTGAACCGGCGCGACGTACAGATCCAGTGGGGTGATTGCGACCCCGCCAACATCGTCTACTACCCGCGCTATTTCGCGATGTTCGACGATTCGACGTCGACCCTGTTCGAGGTCGCCGGGTTCTCCAAGCAGGACCTGGTCCGCAAATACGGCCTGGTGGGCATCCCCATGGTCGACACGCGGTCCAAGTTCTACATCCCCTCGACCTATGGCGACTGGATCACCATCGAAACGAAGATCGAGAGCATCAAGCGATCGAGCTTCGAGGTGAAGCACAACGTCTACAAGGGTGAGGCGCTGGCGATCGAGGGTTTTGAGACCCGCGTGCTGGTCGGTCGCGATCCCGTTAACCCCGACAAGCTGAAATCGGCACCGTTCCCGGCGGAAATGGTAGCCAAATTCACGGGGAGTTAAGTCCGGAGCTAAATCGCCGCATCACCAAAAGAGGGGGCTGAATTACCCCCCGATTTCTGCTTTCAAAGAAAACACGTAAGGGAGGAAACAATGAAACGCTTTTACCTGACCGCCGCCATCACCGTGGCGGCGCTTGCCCTGCCGGCGCTGCCCGCATTGGCCCAGACCAGCGAAATCACCATCGGCATCACCACCACCACCACCGGCCCGGGCGCGGCCCTCGGCATTCCCGAGCGCAACGCACTGGAATTCGTGCCGAAAGAGATCGGCGGCGTGCCGCTGAAGGTGATCGTGCTCGACGACGGCGGCGATCCCACCACCGCGACCACCAACGCCCGCCGCTTCGTGACCGAATCCAAGGCCGACATCATCATGGGCTCGGCGCTGACGCCGCCGACGATCGCGGTCTCCAACGTCGCCAACGAAGCCGGCATTCCCCATTTCGGCCTGGCACCGTTTCCGATCACGCCCGAGCGCATGAAGTGGTCGGTGGCGATGCCCCAGCCGATCCCGATCGTGGGCAAGGTGCTGTACGAGCACATGAAGGCGAAGGGCGTGAAGACGCTCGGCTATATCGGCTATTCCGACTCCTATGGCGACCTCTGGTTCAACGATTTGAAGGCCCAGGCGGTGCCGATGGGCATGACCATCGCCGACGAGGAGCGCTTCGCCCGTCCCGATACCTCGGTGACCGGACAGGTTCTGAAGCTGGTTGCCGCCAATCCCGACGCGATCCTGGTCGGCGCGTCCGGCACCGCGGCCGCGCTGCCGCAGACCGAGCTGCGCGAGCGCGGCTATCAGGGCCTGATCTACCAGACCCATGGCGCCGCCAGCATGGATTTCATCCGCATCGCCGGCAAGGCAGCGGAGGGCGTGCTGATGGCCTCCGGTCCCGTCATGGATCCCGAGGACCAGCCGGACAGCGCGCTGACCAAGAAGCCGGGTCTGGCGCTCAACTCGGCCTATGAAGCCAAATACGGCCCGAACAGCCGCAGCCAGTTCGCCGGCCATTCCTACGACGCGTTCGAGATCCTCAAGCGCATCATTCCCGCGGCACTGAAAACCGCAAAACCCGGCACGCCGGAATTCCGCGAAGCGATCCGCCAGGCGCTGCTGTCGGAGAAGGAGCTGGCGGCGAGCCAGGGCGTCTACAACTTCACCGAAAAGGACCGCTACGGCCTCGACGACCGCTCGCGCATCCTGCTGACGGTGAAGAACGGCAAGTACATGCTGGTGAAGTAAGCGCGGCGACAGTCTTGAGACGACGAGAGCCGGCCCGATGGGCCGGCTCTTTTGTTTTGGCTTTGAGATTAGCGAGCGCAAACTCGAATCGAGTTTGGCCAGCTACGGCGCTCTCTCCGTTCCCTCCCCCCTTGCGGGGGAGGGGCAGGGAGAGGGGTGCCACACGGGGATTCTTTCCGTCGCACACTCGCCCTCGATGCACCGTCAACAACCGGCACCATTTGCTGGGCTACCCCTCTCCCTAGCCCTCCCCCGCAAGGGGGGAGGGAACGCACCTTTGTCGGAGCGACAGCCGGGTCTCATCCCATCAAGTTTCAAGCCGCCTGCCGCAGCGGGGTCCAGGCGAATTCCGGGTAGTAATTGTCCATCATGCGATCGACATAGGCGGTGAGGTTCGGAAAGCCCTCGGCGCGCTCGCGCAGGGCCGATTCGAAGAACGGCGAGAGAATGCCGGCGAGCATACCGAAGGCGGTGGCGTCGACGCCGCAGGGCCTGTTGCCCATCAGATAGGACTTGTCGCCGAGCTGCACCGAGAGCGCAAACAGCGAGCGCACCGCGAGCTCGACATCGTCATCGGGGCCATGGCGGCCGAGGCCCGAGAGCAGATAGTTCTCGGCGACGCGGAATTGCGCATCCTCGCGCAGTTTCTCGCGGTTGTGCTCCGGTGCGCCGTCGAAGAAATGCGCAGGCCCCTTGGCGAAATTGACCGGATCGACCCAGCGCGCACCGACCAGCCCCCAATAGACATGGTGCTCGATCATCCGTTCGAACGCCCAGGCCTGCGCGCGGTCGGTCAGCGACAGCCCGGCATCGAAATCAAAGCCGTAGCGGCGCTCGATATGGGCGCGGATGAAGGTGGAATCGGCCACCGCCTCTCCGCCGTCGTCGATGAAGGGCAGCTGCCCCTTCGGCGAGGCCGGCGGCATCGCCCGCTCCTTCCGGTAGGGCAATCCCGCCATCTTGAGCTGCACCTCCGTCTTGGTGACGAAGGGGCTGATTTCCGGCAGGCCGAAACCGGTGCCAAATCCGTAGAGCGTGATCATGAAAGCTTCTCCTGAACCACCGAAAGAGTTGACGGAACCTAGTGCCGGGCTGCTGCCACCATGGTGGCAGCAGCCGTGATATCTTCTGCGAAACGGGCCCCCCGCCAGGCACGGCCCATCACGTAGCGGACCAGCGCGTCCGCAGCCTGGATCAGCGAGCGTGCCACCACGCTCGCAAGGGCAAACCGGAGGTCGACGGCCATGAGATCAAGCGAAACGAGGCGACCGAACGCCGATGCGGACCACGCCTGTGCCCGCAACATCGGAACGGCCGGGCCGAAATGGGTTGGAGTGATCATGGACAAATCCTCTTCAGTCGATGTGTTGTCCCGGTATAGAACCCCCCTGCTGCCAACATCCTGTCAGCAGCCGCGCGCCGCCGTCTGAAAAGATCACCGACAAGGGACCAGCATGAGACGTGCCGACCGGCTGTTTCAAATCATCCAGGTGCTGAGGCGCACGCGTAAGCCGCTGACGGCGGACGCCATCGCGGCCGAGCTCGAGACCTCGAAGCGAACGATCTATCGCGACATCGCCACGCTGATCGGCCAGCGCGTGCCGATCCGCGGTGAAGCCGGCATGGGCTACATCCTGGAAAAGGGATTTGATCTCCCGCCCTTGATGCTCACGCCCGACGAGATCGAGGCGGCGGTGCTGGGCGCACAATGGGTCGCCGGCCATGCCGATTCGGCACTGGCACGCGCGGCCGAGGATCTGATGGCCAAGATCGCCGACACCGTGCCTGAGCGCCTGCGTCCCTTCGTGCTGGAGCCGGCGAGCCGGGCACGGCCGAGCTGGAACAGGGAGCCGGACCGCCTGGACATGGTCCGCACGCGCACCCAGATCCACGAAGGCAAGAAGATCATGCTGCGCTATCGCGACGAGCAGGGCCGCGCCAGCGAGCGCATGATCTGGCCGATCTCGGTCGGCTATCTCGAAGCCGTGCGGCTGCTGGCGGCCTGGTGCGAGCTGCGCGGCGACTTCCGCAGCTTCCGCACCGATCGCGTGGTCGATGCCAACTATCTCGACGAGAGATATCCGGAGCGGCGCGACGTGCTGCGCGCGAAATGGCGGCAGAGCCTGGTCTGGGGCCCGCCGAAGGACACCTGAGGGATACGTGACGAGGATGGAAGAGAACTCCCCCATCGATCCGTCGAGCTGTTGCCAGAGTTGCGGCGCCTGCTGCGGCTATTCGGCCAACTGGCCGCGCTTCTCGATCGAGAGCGACGAAGAGCTTGCCGCGATTCCGGAGGCGCTGGTCAACGACCGTCAATCCGGCATGCGTTGCGAGGGCGATCGCTGCTCGGCCTTGCAGGGGGAGATCGGAAAAGCGACCGCATGCGGCATCTATGCGGTGCGGCCGGAGGTGTGCCGCACCTGCATGCCGGGCGATGCCGAATGCGCGATGGCGCGGCGGAAGTTCGGGTTACCCGTGATCGCCAGCGTTTAGGCGGGAACGGCTTCGCTGATTTCGTCGTCGATCTCGTCGTCCAGCGGTGCGAGCACCGACAGCGGCTTGGTCGACAGCGTGATCGGCTTGCGACCGCCCGACAGCGACGGCGAGGATTTCGCCGTGCCCGCGCGCGACAGCGCGTAGAGCGTCGAGCCGACTCGGCCGCCGTTCTCGATCAGGTCACGCTCCTTGCAGCTCCCTGCGATCGCGACCGCCAGCGAGTGCAGATGGCTGCGGCGATAGCAGAACAGCGCCAACCTGGCGCGCGCGTCAGGGGAAACACTCTCAACCAGCCTCGGCAGGCCACTCTCGCTGGCGCGATACATCTCGCCGAGGAGCTCGTCGCGAACCGGGCAGAAATCGCTCTCAAAAGTGTCGCGGCTTGAAAACATTGCAGTTCTCCCTCGTGTGGGAAGATGCAGCGCAATTCTCTAATGAAAGGTTAACCACGCTGCCCGGTAGTCATCCGGGGTGCTTGCGCGCTCGTCGCGAATCGGAGGCGCCGGCGGGCAACTTCTCTGGCCATCCTTCGAGGCGCCCGCCTTTGGCGGGTCCTCAGGATGAGGCTTTGGTTTGCGGCGAAATGCCAGACCCTCATGGTGAGGAGTGCCGCCTTACGGCGCGTCTCGAACCATGCAGGCCGAGCAGCCAGCCGTGGCTACCCTCAGTTCGCCGCCATGAAGATGGAGAGGCCGAAGCCGGTGAGATGATGCAGCGCCTGGTCGACGCCGATCAGAGTCCAGAACCAGGGATGCGCGAGGTCGACGCCGAAATTGGCCGAGACCAGCCCCTTGGCGCGGTCGATCGTGATGTGGATCACGAAGTCGATGAAGGCCACGAACCAGAATTTCGGCGCCACGATCAGGATCAGCGGCAGCGCAACCGCAAGGTGAATCAGGCAATGCACCAGAAGCGGCAGGGCCCAGCCGTGCTTCTGGTCCTTGCCATGCGCCATCCAGGCGGTCTGAAGGACGAAATCGGCGATGATGTGCTTGAAGGTGAGCAGCAACATCCAGCCAATGAGCGCTTCGACCGGAACCGCCGATGACATGGGTGGAAACGACAAAGCCGACGCCCTCGTTGAGGTGACAAGAAAAACTGGAGCGTTCAGCGCAACTTCTTCTTGGACCGGTCAAATCGCCGGGACCTCTGATTTATGACACCTCCCGCGGCGGAATGCAGCCGGGGGGAACCGGAAAATCGCCAACTGTGGCTAACCGGTGATAGGATGACCTTTCGCCGCGGTCGCGTGGAGTAAGGTTACCCTCGGCTCGAAATTTGCATTCCGGTCCCGGCGCGCTATCATTGCCGGCACAGAATATCGTTCTTTTTTCAGACGTTTAGGAATTGCAGGGCGCCCGCCGCGATCACGTCCGCGAGCCGTCCGTCACCCGAGAATAAGGCCAGAGTGCTGCCATGAGTACTGATATGAGTACTGAAGGCCCCACCGCATCCCCGATTGAGCCGCCGCCGCGGCGCCCCAAGGTGATCAAGACCAATCAGCAGCAGGTCTTCCTCTACGTCGTGCTGACCCTGCTGCTGTCGCTCGCCACCGTCTGGGGTGGCCGCGCCATGCTGCACAATTCGGAGACGCTGATCTTTGCCGTCGGCGCTCCCAACAGCGACGAGGCGTTGTTCGCCGCCAAGCTCGCCACCCTGCTGAAGAGCAACGCCTCGCGCTTCCGGATCAAGATCGTCAACAACGCGGACAACGCGAAGGCGGTCGCGCAATTCGACCGCAAGCAGGCGGACCTTGCCGTGCTGCGCACCGACGCCAGGGTGCCGCTGCGGGCGCGCACGCTCGCGATCCTCGAGCACGATCTCGTGCTTCTGCTCGGTCCCGGCAACAAGAAGATCAAGTCGATCGCCGAGCTGAAGAAAAAGAAGGTCGCGGTCGTCGCCGAGAACGAATCCTCCCTCGCCTTCGTCCGCAACATCCTCGACATCCCCGACGGTCCGGACGCCGCGAAGATCCAGATGGCGCCGCAGGGCACGACGCTCGACAAGCTGTTTGGGCCGTCAAACGGCTTTGGCGCAGTGATCGCCATCGTTCATGCCTCCAGGGCGGTACGCGACAAGGCCTATGAGCAGGTCGCCAAGCGCGGCGGCTTCACGCTCAACGCGATCGACGAGGCCAAGGCGCTGGCGCGCAAACTCCCGGGCATTTCCAGCGAGACGCTGACGGCAGGCACGCTGTCGACCTCGCCGCAAATTCCCGACGATGACCTCGACACGATCGGGCTCGAATGGCTGCTGGTCGCGCAATCCAGGATGTCGGCATCCGCGGCGGGCGAGCTGGCACGCACCATCTACGAGAACAAATCCGCGCTCGGGCTCGACAACGGCTTTGCCAGCAGAATTGAGCCGGCCTCGACCGAGAAGGACGCCTTCGTGATGGCGCACCAGGGGGCGGCCGACTACATCAACGACGACACCAAATCGTTCATGGATAAGTACAGCGACCTGATGTATCTGGGCGCCGCCGCGCTCAGCGTCATCGGCTCGATCTTCGCGGCGATCTACGCCAAGATCACCCGCATCGCGCCGGAGAAGGCCAGCGAGCTCTCCACGGCGATCCTCGACATCGGCGAGCGGATCGAGCACGCCCACTCTCTGGACCAGCTCGAATGTCTCCAGGACGAGCTGGAGGGCATCCTGCGCGGCGCCGTCATCGGCCTCAGGGACGGTACGATCAGTACCGACGGGCTCGACACCTTCAAGCTCGGCTACGAATTCGTCCGCGACGAGATCGGCATGCGCCGCGACTATCTGAAACGCCATGCCGGCGAAACCGAGAAGACGGTGCAGGGCGGCGGCCCTGCCCAGCACGACGACACCAACGTCGTGGTGGTGAAGACCGCCCAGAGTGCCTGAGCGAGCGCCGGTTGGGCCGGCACCACTCTCGTGTCCCAGACAAGCTGCAACGCCAAAAGGCGTTGCAGCGCAGAGCCGGGACCCGGGAGATGAGCATGCGCTGCTGAATGGGCCCCGGCTCTGCAGCGCATCACTACGTGTTGCGCTGCGTCCGGGACACGAGAGTGAGGTCGTGACGTCGTCTCAAAGAGGAGACGCGCGCGACCGCCGCCGAAATGCATAGGCAACAGGCCCTGCCGCAAGGCTGGGATCCGCGACAGTCCCTCCCGCCCGATCAATGACGGTCGGCCGTCTGGAACTGCCGCGATCTGCAACCGTTGGTTCGCAACTACAACCGGAGACCGCAGCATGCGTGCACTCCTCATCATCCTCCTACTGGGAATGCTGGCGGCGGCCGGCTACTTCGCCTATTCCGCAATGGCGGTCGAAGGTGAGCCGATCCCGACGGAAGGCTATGTGGCGCTGGCACTGGGCGCGGGGTTTTCCATCATTGTCGGCGTCGGGCTGATGGTGCTGCTGTTCTTCAGCAGCCGCCGCGGCTACGATGAGCCGCCGCATTTCAGGTAGCCTCCCCGCCGGCAACGGCCGTGCCGATCCGCGGACTCGGTGCAGCGGCGCCGTTGACGCTGCCTGCTGCCGTCGCCCGTCGTTGACGGCCTCCGTTCGGGCAGGCACCTTGGCGCCGACCGATCTCAAGACCGAGCCACCTTCTCGCATGTCCAAGCCGCTGATTACCGCTTTGGCCCAGTTTGCGGCCGCCACGGCCGGCCGCAACATGACCAAGGTGGCCTATGTCGCGGTGACCGCCGGCGTGCTCAGCATGGTCCTGCTGACCGACAAGCGGGCCCACGAGGCGCACAATTGGGTCAGCGGCCTGCTCTGGACCTGTCTCGCCTATTTCGTGTTCGAATGGCTGGTCCGGCTGCGCCACATGGCGCGGCAGGGGCGGCTGTCGCTCTACATGTCCTCCTCCGCCGGGCTGGTCGATGCGATCGGGGCGCTGGCCGTGCCGGTCGCGCTTCTCCTTGGCGCCGAGCCGAAGACGGCCTGGCTGCTCAGCGTGCTCTGGGTGCTGAAGGTGGTGCCGGGCATCCCCGGCCTGAGGCAGCTTCGCCGCGTGCTGGTGCTGGAATCGGGCCCGCTGCTCAGCGTGCTCGTGATCTTTCTGATGGTGGTCTTCCTCGCCTCCGTCGCCGAATATTTCCTGGAGCGGGACGTGCAGCCGCAGACCTTCGGCAGCGTGCCTGCGGCGCTGTGGTGGGCCGTCGTCACACTCACGACCACCGGCTACGGCGACGTCGTGCCGGTCACCCCGCTCGGCCGCATCGTGGCGGCCGCGGTGATGATCTCCGGCCTCGGCGTGTTCGGCCTCTGGACCGGTATTCTGGCGACCGGATTTGCCGCCGAGACGCGGCGCGACAATTTCCTCAAGACCTGGGAGTCCGTCAGCAAGGTGCCGTTCTTCGCGGCCCTCGGGCCCTCTGCGATTGCCGACGTCACCCACATGCTGCGGACCATGGAGCTGCCGGCGCGCACCCTGGTCATCCGCAAGGGGGCGCAGGGCGACTGCATGTATTTCATCGCCGCCGGCGAGGTCGAGGTCGACCTGCCCGGCAAGAAGGTGCAGCTCGGCGAAGGCGCCTTCTTCGGCGAGATGGCGCTGCTCGGCAACAACATGCGCGGGGCCAATGTCTCGACCACGAAAGTGTCGCGGCTTCTGGTGCTCGACCTCGTCGACTTCCGCGTGCTGATGGCACGGCATCCCGATCTCGCCGAGACCATCGACGCCGAGGCGAAACGGCGCGCGCTCGAAAACAGATAAAGGAGACAAGAATGTCGGACATCACCGACGCAGCCACCGGCCCCGTGCTCGACCGCGACGGCGCCCGCGCCACCATCCGCCTCAACCGGCCGAAGCACCTCAACCGGCTCCAGGCCGAGGACCTCGACGAACTCGTCAGACTGTTCGACCTGGTCGAGGCAAATCCCGAGATCCGCGTGCTGGTGCTGACCGGCACCGGACGCGCCTTCTCCGCCGGCTACGACCTCAACTCGGTTGCCGAGCGCGCCGTCAGCGCCAGCGAGCAGCAGAGCGCGGGCTCTGCGTTCGAGGTGGTCGTCAACCGGCTGGAGGATCTCGGCGTGCCGACGATCTGCCGGCTCAACGGCGGCGTCTATGGCGGCTCGACCGACCTCGCGCTCGCCTGCGATTTCCGCATCGGCGTCGACACCGCCGAGATGTTCATGCCGGCGGCGCGGCTCGGGCTGCATTATTACAGGAGCGGCATCAAACGCTACGTCACCCGGCTCGGCGTCGACAATGCGAAAAAACTGTTCCTGACGGCGCAGAAGATCAGTGCGCCGGAGATGCTGCGCATCGGCTACCTCACCGCCATGGTGGCGGTGGAATTTCTGGACGAGGAGGTCGACCAGCTCGCCAACATCCTCGCCGGCAACGCGCCGCAGGCGATGCGCGGCATGAAGCGAGCGATCAACGAATTCGCCCGCGGCGAGCTCGATGACCACGCCGCCGACCAGCGCCACCGCGACAGCATGCGCGGCGACGAGATCAAGGAAGGCATCAAGGCGTTCGCGGAGAAGCGAGCGCCGCGGTTTTGATCACCCCCGCTTCGACCGCATCGCGCGCACCTGCGTGAGCTTGGGATCGCGCACGAACGCCTGGTAACGCTTGCTTTCGACGGCGTAGATCGCGATCCGTCCCTCGCCATCGGCATGAACGCCCCAGCCGAAGCGCTTGCCGAGGCTTGACGCCCTCATGCACGCCTGCCCCCGGGAGAAGAACGCTTCACGCGCCGCATGCTTCTCCGCCTTCGTCGCCTTCGCATCGAGCTCGCGTCCCGGCGCAGACGTCGCGAAGATCACGTCATCGGAGGTGTATTTGTAGGGCGACTTCGCGATCATAGCATATTGCAGGCACGCGACCGTCGGCTTTCCCGCGCGCAGCGGCGGCTGCTCCCCAACCCGCGCGGGACAGTCTTCGGCAACCCGGATGAAGGTATGGAAGCAGTTGGTCGTGTGCATCGGCTTCGTCATCTGCAGCCCCGGATCATTCAACCACCAATAGCCGCGGCATGCTGCGCCGCCATCTCGTCATCCGCGGCATTGATGCGCTGGAACGCAGGCCGCGAGGTCATGCGCTCGGCATAGCGAACGAACACGTCTTTCTTTGGCACGATGCCGAACATCATAGTCCAGCTGAACGCCACGCCCCACAGCACATCGGCGGCCGTCATGCGCTCGCCGAGCAGATACGGCCCCTTCGACAGCTGGGCTTCGAGCGCGCCGAGCATGGTGTCGTAGTCGGCATAGGGCGACTGCGTGATCGGCGCCGGCTCGCGCTGCATGAACTTGTCGATCAGCGCCGGCTCGAAGGACGAGCCGTAATAGGCGATCCAGCGCAGGTAAGGTCCGCGCAGCGGATCGTTCAGCGCGGGCGTCAGACCGGCCTGCGGGAAGAGATCGGCAAGATAGATAGTGATCGCGACCTGCTCGGTCACCAGGGCACCGCCGTGGCTGATCGCCGGGACCTTGCCGAGCGGATTGATGGCGAGATAAGCGGGCTGGCGCTGCTCGCCGGCCTTCATGTTGAGGACATGGAGATCATAGGGCGCGCCCAGCTCCTCCAGCAGCACCCGCGTGCCGGTGGCGCGGCTTTGCGGCGAGTAATACAGCGTGATGCGGTTCGGATCGGTCATGGCAGGTCTCCATCTGGCCAGCGGGCGGTGGCGCAGCTTGTAGCGGGTCATACCTGACATCCTGTGTCAGGTATGGTTTAAGCAATCATGCGCGCGAGTCGAATGTTGTCGATCCTCACCACCCTCCAGGCCAGGGGGCAGGTCACCGCGCCGGAGCTCGCGGAGGCCTGCGAGGTCTCGGTGCGCACGATCTATCGCGACATTGACGCACTCGCGGCGTCCGGCGTTCCCGTTTACGCCGACCGCGGCGCGGAGGGCGGCTATCGGCTGCTCGACGGCTATCGCGTGCGGCTGAACGGCCTGTCGCCGAGCGAGGCCGAGACGCTGTTCCTGGCGGGCTTGCCGGGCCCGGCGGCGGCGCTCGGGCTGGACGCAGCAATGATCGCCGCGCAGAACAAGCTGATGGCGGCGCTGCCCGTCCATCTGCGCCAGGATGCCAGCCGGATGCAGGAGCGCTTTCATCTGGACGCGCCGGGCTGGTTCGGCGAGGCCGAGGAGCCGAAGCATCTGCGCATGATTGCCGGCGCGGTGCTGCGCGGGACGCTGATCAAGATCCGCTACCAGAGCTGGCGCGCGGAGAAGCAGCGTCGCCTCGCGCCGCTCGGCCTCGTGCTGAAGGGCGGGAGCTGGTATTTCGCCGGCCAGGTCGACGCCAGCGTGCGCACCTATCGCGTCGCGCGCGTGCTCGACTGCACAGCGCTCGACGACGGCTTCGATCGTCCCGCCGATTTCGATCTCGCCGCCTATTGGCAGGCCGCGACGCTGCGCCTCGAAGCCGAGATGCATCCCAATGTCGCGATCGTCCGGTTGTCGCCGTTCGGCGTCAAGCTGCTCGACGCGCTGAGCCAGCCCTACGTCAAGGCGCGCACGCAGGTTGAGGAGACCGCTGATGCGGATGGCTGGCGCATTGCCCGCGTGCCTGTCGGCAAGACATCCTGGCACGCCGCGGCCGAATTGTTGCGGCTCGGCCCCGAGGCCGAGGTGCTGGAGCCCGCCGACCTCCGCGACAAGATGGCGGAGCTGACGCAGGCGATGGCCGCGCGCTATCGCGCGGCGCGGAAAACATGAGGCCGGCATATTTCGCCGCGGCCCACGAAACATTCCTGAAACACGATTCTCCTCATCCCCCGTGAACGCGTTCGCGTCTCGGCCCGACCGAGATGCAGGGACACAACAACGGCCTTAGCGCCACACTGGAGAATGAAGATGTTTCGTAAGCTTGCTCTCGGTCTGATCGCCGCCGGTTCGCTCGGCGTTGCCGCTCTCGCGCCCACCGCCGCCTCGGCTGGCGGCTTCTATCCGCATCATCACTGGGGTCACGGTTGGGGCTACGGCGGCGGCATCTACCTCAACACCGGCGTCAGCAATTGCTACCAGGAGCGCCTCGTTCGGACCCGTCACGGCATGCGCGTGCGCGTCGTGAATGTCTGCGCCTACGGGATCTACTGATATCTCGCGCCCTCGACAAAGCCCCGATCGCTCTGCGATCGGGGCTTTGCATTGACTAGCCCGCCTGCCGCTGCCGGCGAAACCAGGCCCAGGTTTCGCGCGTCGTATGGATGTAGCCACGGCCGCGATAAACGATCTCGCCGTCGACGATCTCGTTCAGCTTCGGCAGCGCGTGAAACGGGATGGAGGGATAGGCGTGGTGCTCGACGTGGTAGGGCATGTTCCACGCAAACCATTTGACCACCGCAGCGGTATAGGTGGTGCGGGTGTTCTGAAAAGCGCTGCGGGTGCGCTCGCAGCCGGTATGCTCGGCATAGAGATAGGGCCGCAGGAACAACTGCCCGACGGCAAGCGGGACGAGCCAGACCCAAAGCAGCAGCGCTGACGAAAACCACAGCGAGAGCGCGAGCAGCAGGGCATAGACCGCGACATAGACACGCGCCTCTCTGACGATGACGGCGCGCTTGTTTTCGGGGATCCAGGCCACGGTGACCTTTCCGGTGATGGCATGGCCAAGCATCAGCCGAAGACGGCCGGCGACCTGGAGCAGGCCGCTATAGGCGATCGCGAGCTGCGTGTCGGATGTCGGCTTCACGCCGACGATCAGCTCGGGATCCTTGTCCGGATCCTGGGTGTAGCGGTGGTGGTCCCAGTGAAACAGGCAGTAATATTCGTAAGGCAATCCGATCAGGAAGGCCGAGAGATAACCGACGACGAGATTGAGGCTGCGGCTCCTGAACGCGGTCTTGTGCGCGGTCTCGTGCACCGCCATGAACAGGAAGGCGACGATATAGCCCTGCACCGCCATCAGCGGCAGCGCCCAGAGCACGCCCCAAATCGACGAGATCTTCCAGATCAGCGCGCCCACCAGCACGATCACGCCATAATGGCCAAGGCTCTGCGCTGCGCCTCTGAGATTGGAGCGGACCGACAATTCGCGCAGCATGGCCGGCGTCAACGGCTTCAGGCGGTGGCCGGACTCTGAAACAGTTGCGTCAGTCATGATCGGATGCCTGTGTCACTTGCCGAGAAGGGCTGCGATCTCGGCCTTGATGAAGGCCTGGTCGCGCGGATTGCCGACGGGGTTGCCGGCGCGATGGCCGTGCAGCGACGGGATCGGATGCAGCATCGCAGATTTCGCGTTCACCAGCCGGCCGAGCTCGTCCTCGTTGTCGCGGACATCGAAATAACGGTCGGTCGCGCCGGGCATCAGCAGCATGTGGGCCTTGATCGCCGCCAGCGCGCGATCGAAATCGCCTGCGAAGGTCGCGCAGCGGCTGATGTCGCCGTTCTGCCAGATGCCGATCTGCGCCAGGAGATCACTGGCGTCGCGCCGGGCAAAGGTCGCGTCCCAGACGCGGACGAGATAATCCTCCAGCGAGGTGAAGCCGGCCTCGCGCCAGAGCTCTTCGTGATAGAAGCCGTGCGACATCGCCCAGCCGGCATAGACGCGCCCCATGGCGCGATAGCCGGCGACGGGCTTGTCGGCGAAGCGGCCGTCGCGGAAGGCAGGATCGGCGGTCAGCGCGGCCCTCACGCTCTCCAGGAAGACGTGGTTGTAGGGTGCGCAGCGAGCGCTGCCGCAGACTACGGCTGCACGCTCGACCATGTCAGGGTGCAGCGCCGCCCAGTGATAGGCCTGCATGCCGCCCATCGACCAGCCATAGACGAGGGCCAGCCTCGAAACGCCGAAACGTTCGGTGAGAAGGCGATGCTGGACCGCGATCGCATCGTGATAGGTCACCTCGGGAAACGGCGCTGCGGTATTCGACGGCGAGGACGACAGGCCGTTGCCGAACAGGTTCGGGATGACGATGAAGTAGCGCGTGGGGTCGAGCACGCCGTCCGGGCCGATCAGCCACTCGGTGTCAAAATGCTGCGCGCTGAACGAGGTCGGATAGAGGACGACGTTGTCCTTGGCCGGGCTCAGCGTGCCATAGGTCTTGTAGGCGAGCTTCAGCGAAGGGAATACGGTCCCGGACTGGAGGGTGACGTCGCCGGCCTCGAAGATCTCGTAGTGCGCCGTCATGAACCGAACTCCCGCTCGCAGCCACAGACTACGCCGCGGACGCGGAGATGCATCGATCATGCCGGGCCCCGCGGACGCGCCGTTGCGCCACAGCAATTAACTGTACTTTTAGTACAGTTATTTGACGCCGGCAAGATAAATCAGATCAGCTCGCCGGCTCAGGCGATGGCGGCGACGTATCGCTCCACCGACGCCGCGAAGGCGGCCTTGGCGCCGCTAGCAATGTTGCGGCCCCACCAGGCGCCATAGATGCGATCGAACGCGAGCGGCTCGACGGCGGCCGCGATCCGCCGTACCGCGGCTGCGTTGAGCGGCATATAGTTGGGATAGGAGTACATGAAGCTGACGAAGCGGCGGTCCATCGTCACCTGGGCGATGTCGCCGGTGAGCAGCGCGCCCTTGCCGTCCGCACTGCGCGCCGAGTGCAGCATGGTGGCGCCGGCGAAATGACCGCCGGTGCGGAGCAGCAGCACATCGTTGGAGATGCGGTGGCTTTCACCGGTCCAGTGCACGATCGAAGGATGCGGCCGCGTGACGAAGGCGCGATCGTCGGCATGCAGATAGACCGGCACGCCGCCAAAGGTATCGCTCCAGTCGGCGGCGGCGCCGTAGTAGTGCGGATGCGAGATCGCGATCGCCTTCAGTCCGCCGAGCGCTGCGACGTATTGGATGGCGTCGTCGGTTGCGAGCGGGATGCAATCCCACATCACGCAGCCGTCGCCCTGAGGCACCAGCAGCGCGCGCTGCCCGATGGCGAAGCTCGGCTCCAGGCTGATCCCGGTGAGGCCAAGATCGTCGCGTCCCACCAGTCGGTGCCCCTGCATGAGCTGCTCGCGCGTGAGAAACGTCTGCCCTTTCCAGTTCACGAACTGCCGCTCGTCCTCGCAGATCACGCAGGAGGCGGGTGGATTTCCGCCGTTCGGAAATTGCGCGCCGCAGGTTTCGCAGGTCCAGAAAGGCATGACCAGAGCTCCGTGAGAAGATCGCAGGATGACATCGCGAGCGAGCTTTCAGCAAGGTCGATGAGCGGGGTGACTGGAACCAACGTGACGAGCGCCCGTTACGTTCAGATCAACGCCAGAACGGTTGGCCAAAGGGATCGCGACGCACGAACAGCATGCTTGGGTATCGATGACATCGCGGCTTCCCTCCTCGTCCCGTATCTGGCCTCTATTTGCGCTCAACTTCTTCATGGCCGACATGCAGTCGGGCATCGGGCCGTTCGTCGGGGTCTTCCTCCAGGAGCGCGGCTGGGCAACCGGGCTGATCGGCACCGCAATGACGATCGGCAATGTCGCGGGCATGCTGGTCACGACGCCGATCGGCGGCTTCATCGATTCCAGCCGCAACAAGCGGCTATGGGTCGTCATTCCCGGCATCTGTGTGGTTCTCGCCTCCGCGATCATCCTGATCTCGCAAGACTTCTGGGCGGTGACGTTCTCGCAAGTCGCGCAATCGCTGGCGAGCGCCGCCATCGTGCCGGCGGTCACCGGCATCACGCTCGGCATCGCCAAGCAGAAGGGCTTCAATGCACTCAACGGCCGCAACCAGGCCTTCAACCACGCCGGCAACATGGTGGGCGCGGCATTGTCTGGCTATCTCGGCTACAGATTCGGCTATGTCGCCGTGTTCGTGCTGGCGGCCGTGTTCGGCGCCATCGCGATCGCCTGCGTGCTGATGATCCCCGCCAAGGCGATCGACGATCTCGCCTCACGCGGCAGCAAGGAGGACGACTCCAAGGCTCCGCCGGATGCGATGACGATGCTGCTCAAGCACAAGGCGCTGCTCGTGCTGGCACTCGCGCTCGCGCTGTTCCACCTCGGCAATGCCGCCATCGTACCGCTCTACGGACTTGCGGCGGTGGCCGAGGGACAGGCCAACGGCCCCAGCTTCGTCGCGACCACCGTGGTGATCGCGCAAGGCGTCATGGTCGTGACGTCGCTGATCGCGATGAAGGCGGCGAGCAAGCGCAATTACTGGCCGGTGATCCTGGTGTCCTTCATGTTCCTGCCCATCCGCGGCGTGCTCGCCTTCTTCGTCACGGGATGGTGGGGCGTCGTGCCGATGCAGGTTCTCGACGGCATCGGCACCGGACTGCAGACGGTTGCCGTCCCCGGTATGGTGGCGCGCTCGCTCAACGGCACCGGCCGCATCAATCTCGGCCAGGGCGCCGTGATCACGGTGCAGGGCATCGGCGCCAGCCTCAGTCCCGCGCTCGGAGGCTGGATCGCGCAATGGATCGGCTACGGGCCGACTTTCCTGCTGCTCGGTGGCTTCGGGCTCGCATCGATGGCGCTGTGGCTGACATTCGGCACGGCTGTGAAGAAATACTGAGGTCCACCACCCCCAGCGCCACGGGGCGAATTGCCGTTGCAATCCGCACACACGGGGACTGCGGCACCTGGTCGCGGTCTCTGCGCGCCGTTGCGAGTGGCTTATCGCGCAATCCGGCGCTTTTGCCATTGCGGCGCACCAGCCTGACGATACAACCTGCCGTAAACCGCCAACAAGCCTGCCCTTCCCGATCGATGATCCAGCCTCAACTCTCATTCGACGGCGACCCGAATGGCCCGGCCTATGAAAGATGGCGCGAGCAGTTTTGCCGTCAGGTGGCCAACGTCGATTTCGTGCCGGTCGGAGAAGGGCGCGTCCATCGAACCATTGCGCCGGCGATTCTTCCCCGTATCAGGCTCTCGGCCTCGTTCGGCTCGCCGATGTCTTTCGTATCGTTGGGGACGAACGACGAATTGGTGATTACGATGTCGCCCAATTCGGCGCTCAGCGGGGCCATGGGAAAACGCCCGCTGGAGATCGCCGCGGGCGACGTCACGATCGGCGATCCCTCGATCAGGGGCGCCCACATCACTCAGACAGGGTTTGGCAATTTCCAGACTGCGCTGCTGCCGCGCAAGGCGCTGCTGCGGGCGTGCCCGAATGCCGAGGACCTGATTGCACGCTCGATCCCCGGCGCCAATCCGGTCACGTCGATGTTCCTGCGCTATTATGATCTCGCACATGAGTATGCCGACAAGCTCGGTCCCGCGGAGTTGGACGCGGTCTCGCAGCACCTGTTCGACCTTTCGGTGCTGATGATCGGAGCGCGCGGCGATGTCGCCGAACAAGCCCGGATGCGCGGCCTGGCGGCAGCGCGTCTCGAAACCCTCAAGTCCGACATCCTGGCGCAGCTCGACAGCCCTGCGCTGTCGCTCACCCTCCTTTCAGCCGCGCACCGGGTCAGCCCGCGCACGATCCAGCTGCTGTTCGAGCAGGCGGGCATCACCTATAGCGGCTTCGTGCTGGAGCAGCGCCTGCTGCGTGCCGAACGCCTGCTTCGAAATCCGAGCCTGCGCACGCGCAAGATCATCGAGATCGCGCATCTCGCCGGTTTCCACGACGTCTCCTACTTCCATCGCGCGTTTCGCCGCCGCTTCGGACAAACGCCGGACGATGTCAGGAAGCTGGCCGGCGACGCCGGCTAGCGAAACTCGACCACGACGCAGCCAAAAGCCGCCCGGCCTTACGCGCCAAAATTCTTCTGGATCGCCTTGTCGAGCGTCTCGCCGCCGACGAAGCGCTGACGCAGCTCGCGCTTGAGCAGCTTGCCGCTCGGGTTCTTCGGCAAGGCATCCACGAAGATGACGCGCTTGGGCACCTTGAAATGCGCCATCTGACCGGCGCAGTGCTTGATGACGGATTCTTCGTCGAGCTTCTCGCCGCTCTTGACCACGACGATGGCGGTGACCGCCTCGATCCAGCGCGGATCGGGCAGGCCGACCACGGCGACCTCGGAAACCCCCGGGATACGGTAGACCATCTCCTCGACCTCGCGGCTGGCGACGTTCTCGCCACCGGTCTTGATCATGTCCTTGACGCGGTCGACCACGGTGATGTGGCCCTCTTCGTCGACGGTGGCGAGATCGCCGGAGTGAAACCAGCCGCCGTTGAATGCCGCCGCGGTCTTCACGGGATCGTTGTAATAGCCGGACAATAGATGCGGCGAGCGGTGCACGATCTCGCCGACCTCGCCCACCTTCACGTCTTCCATCGCCGTGTTGACGACGCGCGTCTCGACATTGAGCACCGGCTTGCCGGCCGAGCCTGCCTTGCGCAGCTGGTCCTCCGGCCGCAGCACGGTCGCGAGCGGCGCGATCTCGGTCTGGCCGTAGAAATTCCAGAATTTTACGGCGGGCAGGCGGCGCTGCAGCTCGAGCAGAACTTCCACCGGCATGATCGAGGCGCCGTAATAGCCCTTCTGCAGGGTCGACAGGTCGGTCTTGTCGAAAGACGGCGAGCGCAGCATCGCGATCCAGATCGTCGGCGGCGCGAAGAACGAAGTGATCTTGTGCGCCTGGATCAGCGCCAGGATGTTGTCGGCGGTCGGCTTGCCAGTGATCACCCCGGAGGCGCCGAGATACACTTGCGGCCCCAGAAAGACGTCGAGCTGGGCGCAGTGATAGAGCGGCAGCGCGTGCAGGAACTTGTCGTCCACGCTCATTCCGCCATCGATGATGCAGCTGACATACTGCCACATCACCGCTTCATGGGTCAGCATCGCACCCTTGGGCAGGGATTCCGTGCCGCTGGTGTAGACGATCTGCGCGAGATCGCGGCTGTCGACCGAGGCTTCCAGGAACGAACCGTCGGCATCGAGCAGATCGTCGAAGGTGGTCAGGCCCGCGGGCGCCGACGCGGGATCCTCGCCCGGCAGCCAGATCATCTTCTCGACCGCACACTCTTTCGCGCTTGCGGCCTGAGCCGGCTCGACGAAATCGGGGCCGGCCGCAAGCAGCTTCGCGCCGGAACTCTTCAGGATGAAATTGATCTCGTCCGGATTGAGCATGAAATTGATCGGCACCAAAACCGCGCCGATCCGCGCCACCGCGAAGCGAAGCGCGGCAAAGGCGTGCGAATTGCGGGAGAGCACCGCGACGCGATCGCCCTTCCTCACGCCGAGACCGAGCAGGCCGCGGCCGAGCCGGTTGCAGATCGCATCCATCTCGGCAAAGGTCCAGCTCACACCACCGCAGCTCACCGCAAGCTTGTTCGGCCCACGGCCCGCCGAGCGGCGCAGGAGATCGCCGATGGAATGCTCGCGTGCTTTCGAGATGGTGGCTGCGGTGTCGCCGGTCATGTGTCCCTCCGTGTGATGTCTTGATTTGTTGAATTTCTTGCTTGAAATCTTGCGTCTTGTTTTGCGCTACCGGCGCCGGGCCGCCTGCGCGTGCTCCATGTACATGTGCTCGACCGAGCGATCGAGCGAGGCGATCTTCTCGAAGCCACGGCGCCAGTCCTGCAAATGCCGGCGCGTCCAGAGCACGCCGGCTTCGCGGTCGCGGCGGCGGATCGCCTCGATGAGATGGCGGTGCGCCGCGACGAGACGCGGGCCGCCTTCGGCGACGCCGGTCACGATCATCTCGGTGGTTGGATAGAACAGCTGCGCCGCGGGCTCGCGCGCGAGCTGGAGCACGCGGTTTTGCGAGGCCTTGGCGACCAGCACGTGGAATTCGGCATCGCATTCGGCCAGCATGGCGGGACTGCCAATAGCGGCCTCGCTGCGCGCGAGATTGCCGGCGAGCTCGGCGAGATTCTCCTCGCTCGCGCGCTCCACCGCGCCCTCGATGCTCGCCACCTCCAGCGTCATCGAGGCCTCATAGAGCTCGCGGAACGTCACCTCGTGCAGCACCAGCGCGCGGCTGAGACGGCTTGCGAGCTTGCTGTAGCGCGGCAGGCAGGCGTGCAGGCGGCGCGAGGAATCGCGCCGGATCAGCCCGCCCTCCTCCAGCACACGGATGCCCTCGCGGATGGTCGAGCGATTGACGCCGAACTGGCGGACCAGATCGTGCTCGGTGCCGATGGGATCGCCGGGCTTGATGCGGCCATTGACGATCTCGCGCTCGATGGCGTCGGCGACCTTCTGATAGGCCGGCGCGACATCGATCGGTCGGAACAGCGGCGCGACAGGCAAATCGGCCTCCAATGGTGATTGTCGGACAAAGTATAAGCGTCGCCGCGGAATGCGTCAAACGGCGCCATTCCTGCGACAGAGGCAACAAATTGACTCTGCCGGAACCGGGTTCTAACTTTGTCGGACAAAGGGACAGAATAGTCCCGCTCAAGAGGAAACGTATCCATGAGATCTATCGCAGCACTCGTGTCTGCGGCCGGCTTGCTGTCGGCTGCTCTGATCACCCCCGCCTCGGCCCAGCAGGCGCCGCTCAAGATCGGCGTGCTCTCCGACTTCTCCTCCGTCTATTCCGACATTGGCGGCATGGGGAATGTCGAGGCGACCAAAATGGCGATCGAGGATTTCGGCGGGCAGATGTTCGGCAAGCCGATCGACATGGTCTCGGCCGACGTCCTCAACAAGCCCGATGTCGCCTCCACGATCGCCCGCAAATGGTGGGAGACCGAGGGCGTCGACATGATCATCGACCTGCCGACCTCGGCGACCGCGCTTGCGGTAATGGAGCTGTCGAAGCAGTACGAGAAGATCATGATCGTGACGGATGCGGCCAGTTCCGACATCACCGGAAAATCCTGCTCGCCCTACACCGCGCACTGGACCTACGACACCTACGCCAACGCCCACACCGTCGGCAGCGCCATCGTCAAGAACGGCGGCGACACCTGGTTCTTCCTCACCGCCGACTACGTGTTCGGCCATTCGGTCGAGCGCGACACCGGCGATGTCGTGAAGGCCGCGGGCGGCAAGGTGCTCGGCAGCGTCAAGCATCCGCTCAATACGGCCGACTTCTCCTCGTTCCTGCTTCAGGCCCAGGCTTCCAAGGCCAAGATCATCGGCCTCGCCAACGGCGGCGGCGACACCATCAACGCGATCAAGCAGGCCGGCGAGTTCGGCATCGTCGCCGGCGGCCAGAACCTGGCCGCGATCGTGATGTTCATCTCCGACGTGCACAGCCTGGGCTTGAAGCTCGCGCAAGGCCTGATCATCACCGAGGCCTATTACTGGGATCTCAACGACAAGACCCGCGCCTTCGGCAAGCGCTTCCTCGAGCGCGTCAAGCGCATGCCGACGATGAACCAGGCCGCCACCTACAGCGCGACGCTGCATTACCTCAAGGCCGTGCAGGCCGCCGGCACCAGGGACACCAAGACGGTGATGGCGAAGATGCGCGAGCTGCCGGTGAAGGACGCCTTCACCGACAACGGCGTGCTGCGCGCGGACGGCCGCATGGTGCACAGCATGTACCTGTTCCAGGTGAAGAAGCCGGAGGAATCCAAGGGGCCGTGGGATTACTACAAGCTGCTCGCCGAGGTGCCTGCCGACCAGGCATTTCGGCCCCTGAAGGATGGCGGCTGCCCGCTGGTGAAATAAGGCGCGCCCCGCAATCCGTTCAGCAAGCCTCGCTCGTCCGCTTGACCCATCGCGGCGGACGAGCGACGACGCGGAGCCCAAAATAGCGGCAGGTACGCCTCGCGCCGCCGTCTGATCTGCATCAAGTTGCGATGCAAAATTCACTGCAATGTTGAGGCTGCCTTTCCGCACCATCAGCGGCCGGGCGTTCGTGTCTCAACAGTGGGCGCCGCCTCACGGCGTTTTGATCAAAATGAACTTCACTCCGGGTCGCGTCATCGCCGCGATCGCCGTCCTCGTTGCTGGCGGCGGCTATTACTATTGGCAGCACCGCGATACCAACACGCTGCCGGCAGGCTTCGCCCGCGGCAACGGCCGCATCGAGGCAGTCGAGATCGACATCGCGACCAAGACGCCGGGCCGGATTCGCGAGATCCTGGTCAACGAAGGCGACTTCGTGCGCGCGGGCCAGATTCTGGCGCGCATGGACACCGAGCAATTGCAGGCGCAGCGCCGCCAGGCCGAAGCACAGCTGCAGCGCGCGTCCATCAACGTCGAGACCGCCAAGAGCCTCGTGAACCAGCGCGAGGCCGAGCGCAAGGCCGCCGAGGCCGTAGTCGACCAGCGCATCGCCCAGCTCGACAGCACGAGCCGCAAGCTCGATCGCTCCGAACAATTGATCAGAACCAGTGCGGTATCGCAGCAGGTGCTGGACGACGACCGCTCCGCCAACGCCACGGCCAAGGCGGCGCTCGCCGCGTCCCACGCTCAGGTCGCGGCATCCGAGGCCGCGATCAGCTCCTCACGCGCCATGGTGATCGACGCCGGTGCTTCGGTCGACGCCGCGAAGGCCGCGATCGAAAGCATCAATGCCGACCTCAATGACAGCGTGCTGAAGGCGCCGCGCGATGGCCGCGTGCAGTATCGCGTGTCGCAGCCCGGTGAGGTGCTCGCCGCCGGCGGCCGCGTCCTCAACATGGTCGATCTCGGCGACGTCTACATGACGTTCTTCCTGCCGACGGCGGATGCCGGCCGCGTCGCAATGGGCGCCGAGGTTCGCCTCGTGCTCGACGCCATCCCGCAATATGTGATTCCCGCCAAGGCCACCTTCGTCGCCGACGTCGCGCAATTCACGCCCAAGACCGTCGAGACCGAGGAGGAGCGTCAGAAGCTGATGTTCCGCATCAAGGCACATATCGCACCCGAGCTGCTGCGCCAGCACATCGAGCACGTGAAGACCGGCCTGCCAGGCATGGCCTATGTGCAGCTCGATCCGGCCGCACAATGGCCCGACAATCTCAAGATCAAGCTGACGCGATGAGCGCGGCTGCCACAGCCGATGCATCGGCTGCCGCCGGCAGCGTGGTGCATCTGGAAGGCGTGGGCCTGAGCTATGGCAAGGCCCGGGCTCTCGATGCCATCACGCTCGACCTGCCGTCCGGCTGCATGGTCGGACTGATCGGCCCCGACGGCGTCGGCAAATCGAGCCTGCTGTCGCTGATCGCCGGAGCCCGCGCGATCCAGGACGGACGCATCCACGTGCTCGGCGGCGATATGGCAAGCTCGCGCCATCGCCGCAACGTGTGCCCCGACATCGCCTATATGCCGCAGGGGCTCGGCAAGAATCTGTATCCGACACTGTCGGTGTTCGAGAACATCGACTTCTTCGGCCGTCTGTTCGGACACGACAAGGCCGAGCGACACAGGCGGATCGCCGGCCTGCTGCGCGACACCGGGCTCACACCCTTCGCCGACCGGCCAGCGGCAAAACTCTCCGGCGGCATGAAGCAGAAGGTCGGCCTGTGCTGCGCCCTGATCCACGATCCCGAACTCCTGATCCTGGACGAGCCGACCACCGGCGTTGATCCGCTGTCGCGCCGCCAGTTCTGGGAATTGATCACCTCGATCCGCGACAGCCGGCCCGGCATGAGCGTGATCGTCTCGACCGCCTACATGGAAGAGGCCGCGCAGTTCGACTTCCTGATCGCGATGAATGCCGGCCGCGTGCTGGCGACCGGAACGCCTGCCGAGCTCAAGCAGCAGACCGGGACGGATACGCTCGATGACGCGTTCATTCGTCTCTTGCCCGAAGCGGATCGCAGCAACTATGCCAATGTCGTCATCCCGCCGCGCGCCGAGGACCATGACGAGATCGCGATCGAGGCCGACCACCTGACCCGACGGTTCAACGGCTTCGTGGCCGTCGACGACGTCAGCTTCCGCATCAGGAAGGGTGAGATCTTCGGCTTCCTCGGCTCCAACGGGTGCGGCAAGACCACGACCATGAAGATGCTCACGGGCCTCCTGCCGGTGAGCGAAGGCACCGCGCGGCTGTTCGGCAAGACCATCGATGCCGGCGACATGTCGGTACGGCGGCGCATCGGCTACATGTCGCAGGGCTTCTCGCTCTATTCGGAGCTCACGGTCGCGCAAAATCTCGATCTGCACGCGCGGCTGTTCGAGCTGCCGGCGGAGACCATCGCTCCGCGCATCAGCGAGATGATCAGCCGGTTCGACCTCGCCGACGTTACCGAGGCCCTGCCCGATGCGCTGCCGCTCGGGCTGCGGCAGCGATTGTCGCTGGCGGTCGCCATGATCCATGCGCCCGACATCCTCATCCTCGACGAGCCGACCTCCGGCGTGGATCCGGTCGCCCGCGACCGCTTCTGGCAGATCCTCGCCGAGCTCTCCCGCAAGGACAACGTCACCATCTTCGTCTCGACCCATTTCATGAACGAGGCCGAGCGCTGCGACCGGATCTCGCTGATGCATGCGGGCAAGGTGCTGACGTCGGACACTCCCGCGGCGATCGTGGCCGCGCGCGGCACCGCGACGCTGGAGCAGGCTTTCATCGCCTGCCTGGAAGAGGCGATCGCGGATACGCCAGAGCCGGCGGGCCAGCCTGCGATCGCATCGCCCCTCCCGGCCGCGACAGCGGAGCCGCCACGCAAGCGCGGCGCGACGTTCAATCCGACCCGCATGCTCGCCTATTCCCGGCGCGAGGCACTCGAACTGCGGCGCGATCCGATCCGCGCCACGCTCGCAATCCTCGGCAGCGTGCTGCTGCTGTTCGTGCTCGGCTACGGCATCAGCATGGACGTCGAGAACCTGACTTTCGCCGTGCTCGACCGCGACGACAGCGCCATCAGCCGCGACTACAGCCTCCAGATCGCGGGCTCGCGCTACTTTACCGAAAAATCCCCCATCACCGACTACGCCGATCTCGACCGTCGCATGCGCGCCGGCGAGATCGGGCTCGCCATCGAGCTGCCGCCGGGCTTCGGCCGCGACGTCAGCCGCGGCCGCCATGTCGAGATCGGCGCCTGGGTCGACGGCGCCAATCCGACGCGGGCCGAAACGCTGCGCTCCTACGCCCAGGCGATCCACGCCACCTGGCTCGCGCAAAAGGGCCGCGAGCTCTATGGCGAGGCGGCGATCGCCGGCTCCTATCAGCTTCAGCTGCGCTACCGCTATAATCCCGATGTCATCAGCGTCGTCGCGATGGCGCCGGGCATCATTCCGCTGCTGCTGATCATGATTCCGGCCGTGCTCGCCGCGCTCGCGGTCGTGCGCGAGAAGGAGCTCGGCTCGATCGTCAATTTCTACGTGACGCCGGTGACGCGGCTGGAATTCCTGCTCGGCACGCAGCTGCCCTATGTCGTGCTGGCGTTCGGAAACTTCCTTCTTCTCGTCGGCTTTGCCCTCGTCGTCTTCCGTGTCCCCTTCACCGGGAGCTTTCCGACCTACGCGCTCGCCGCGCTGCTCTATGTCACGGCGACGACCGGCATGGGGCTGGTGATCTCGGCCTTCATGAACAGCCAGATCGCGGCCCTGTTCGGCACCGTTCTGGTCACGCTGATTCCGGCCATCCAGTATTCCGGGCTGATCGATCCGGTCTCCTCGCTGCAGGGACTTGGTGCCCTGGTCGGGCGGCTCTATCCCACCACCTATTTCGTCACGATCTCGCGCGGCACCTTCTCCAAGGGCCTGGCGTTCGACACCCTCCACAACGATCTGCTGGCGCTCGCGATCATGGTCCCCGTCCTGGTGATTGCCGGCGCGATGCTGCTGAAGAAACAGGCCCGCTGACCATGCGCTTCGACAATTTGTTTCAGCTCGGCATCAAGGAATTGCGCGGCCTGGTGCGCGACCCCATGCTGCTCGTGCTCATCGTCTATTCCTTCACGCTGGCGGTCTATGCCGGCGCAAAGGCGCTGCCGGAAACGCTGAATCGCGCCGCGATCGCGGTCGTCGACGAGGACCATTCGCCGATCTCGACCCGCATCGAGATGGCATTCACGGCGCCCTATTTCTCCGAGCCGCGCCTGATCTCGCAATACGACATGGACCGGCGGATGGACGCCGGCCTCGATACCTTCGCGCTCGACATCCCGCCTGACTTCCAGCGCGACCTGCTGGCGCGCAAATCGCCCACGATCCAGCTCAACGTCGATGCGACCCGCATCTCGCAGGCGTTCAACGGCGGTGGCTATATCGAGCAGATCGTCAGCGCGGAAGTCGCGGAATTCCTGGCGCACACGCGCAATGCCCAGACCGCGCCGATCGAGCTGGCGCTGCGGGCGCGATTCAATCCGGAGCTGAAGAAATCCTGGTTCGGCGCCATCGACCACGTGATCACCTCGATCACGATGCTCTCGATCATCCTGACCGGCGCGGCGCTGATCCGCGAGCGCGAGCACGGCACCATCGAGCATCTGCTGGTGATGCCGGTCACGCCATTGGAGATCATGGTGAGCAAGGTCTGGTCGATGGGAGCCGTGGTGCTGGTCGCCTCCGCGCTGTCGATCGCCTTCGTCGTCAAGGGCTGGCTGGAGGTGACGATCGACGGCTCGCTGGCGCTGTTCCTCGTCGGCGCCGCGCTGCAGCTGTTTGCTACCACCAGCATGGGCATCTTTCTCGCCACCGTCGCCGGATCGATGCCGCAGTTCGGGCTGCTGCTGATCATGATCCTGCTGCCGCTGCAGACCCTGTCGGGCAGCATGACGCCGCGGGAGAGCATGCCGCAATTCGTCCAGGACATCATGCTGGCGGCGCCCAACACGCATTTCGTGATGCTCGCGCAGGCGATCCTGTTCCGCGGCGCGGGCCTGGAGGCCGTGTGGCCGCAGCTGGTCGCGCTCGCCGTGATCGGCGGCGTCTTCTTCGTGATCGCACTGCGGCGCTTCCGCGCGTTCCTGGCTTAGCCCGCGGCTCAGAGCTTGTGGCCTTTCTGGCGCAGCGCCTCGAGCAGGCGCTGCTTCAGTTCGTCGGCGGCCTTCTGGCTGACGTCCTGGCCGATCTGCGCGCTCGCCTGCGCCAGCGCGTCCGACTTCTCCAGGAACTTCTTCCCGGCCGACTGGGCGTAGAAGGCGTCGATCTGGCGCAGCTCGTCCACCGTGAAGCTTTGGGCATAGAACGCCGCGATCTGCTCGACCATGGACGCGACGAACGGAGCATAGATCTCGGAGCCGGGTGCCGTCACCGCATCGTAGTCGCGCTCGATCTCCGGCCTGTCCTGCGCGACCACCGGCCGGAGCTTGAGCAGGAGCTGCGGCAGCAATGCGCGGTACTGATCGGCGATCTTCAAGGTGACGACGAGCTTGCGCGCCGCGCTCATCGCCTCCGGCGACGGCGCCTGTGCCGACGCACCGCAGACGAGAAACAGGAGAGCGCCGGCGATCGTCAGCAAACGTTTGGACATTGGGCTCTCCAGGACATGCGGACGATGCTTCAGCGGCTCGCGGGGGCCGCGCCGGCGGTCGCGGCCTGCGCGCTCTCGACGATCTCCGGCTCCTCGACCTCGGTCACCTTCACGAACAGGCTCGGCACGCGCTCGGCGCGGTCGAGCAGCCAGGCCGCGCCGACCATGATGACGATGCCGACGATGGAGACGGCGAGCTGTTCCCAGACGCCCTTGGTGTATTGCGTCAGGATCCAGTGCGCCGAGAACGACAGGAACACGCCGAGGCAGAAGATCGGCAGCGAATGCTGGCCGCAGAGGATCACGGGCCGCAGCCAGGCCCCATGCAGCACCCGCCATTTGCGCGAGATGAAGTGGGTCACCCAGATCGCCAGCGCCAGGAAATGCGTGAAGCGCAGCATGTCGAGGTCGGTCTTGTCGATCGGGTAGATCGCCTTGATCATCCATTTCGGGATCAGCGCCTCGAGCGCGGGGACGTGCCAGGTCATCACGATCAGCAGCGCGAACACCAGCCAGGCCGCGGCCAGACCCATCGCCGCTTTCGACCACACCCATCCGGCGATCTTGTCGATCTGCCCGACGCCGCACCAGGCCGCGAACACGAACATCAGCTGCCAGCAGAACGGGTTGAAGTACCAGGTCGTGCCGGGCGGATAGGAAGCGATGTTCCAGTTGAACCAGCGCGACAGCACGTAGAGCACGACGGAGGCCGCGAGCGTCAGGTTCGGCCGGCGCACCAGGCACCAGACGATGAAGGGCGATGCGAGCACCAGCGTGATGTAGAGCGGCAGCACGTCGAGATTGACCGGCTTGTATTTCAGCAGGATCGCCTGCCCGATCAGCTCGTCCGGATGCGACAGGAAGTTGAACACGTTGAACTCGTGCTGGTACATCGGATTGTCGAAGCGGCGCGCGGTGCGGGCGATCTGCGCCGTGAACAGCAGAAACAGCATGATGTGCGCGACATACAACTCGGCCGCACGCCGCCACAGCCGCTTCATCGCGGCGAGAAACCAGCCGCCGGCGACGATCGGGCCGTAGATCCAGCCGACCAGATAGCCGGAGATGAAGACGAAGAACTCGGCGGCGTCGCTGAAGCCGTAATTGCGCAGCGTCAGCCAGGCCACGACGTCGTGCGGGATGTGGTCGAGGAAGATCATCCACAGGCCGATACCGCGGAAGAGATCGAGCCTGAGGTCGCGCTCGACCGGCGCCAACAAAGCTGACTGGTCCCGTGTGATCATGGCCCCGCCTCGTCCGATGGGCGTCGCGCCATGGCGGCGCCGGCAGAATGCGATGCTAAAAAATAAAGATCAAAAGTCACCTGGCCCTGCGGCTAGGAGCCGACGGTAGCCGACCTTGGCGTCGGCGCAAGGGCTTCGTCACCGCGGTTTGCGAGGCGCCTCTCGCAGCCGCCTGGCGACGGGCCCGATCAAAAATCTCGAAAACAACCCCATGCACAGTAGCTAACCCTTTGTGCTGCCTGTGAGATTTATTCGGCATTTTGGGCCGACGGTTCGATCCCGCGGCGGCACGATGCAGCCTCGGCCAGACGCGGCGTCAGATGAGCTCGCTGCCCTGGGCCAGCACCTCGGTCAGCATCGCCTCGGCCTTGCGCTGGAGCGGCAGCGCCCCGCTTTCGGAGGCGATCGCGATGGCCGCGCGCAAGGACGCGAGGATAGCCGCCCTGCTCTCCGCACTGGAGGCCGGCGTCACGACGGCCTCGCCGAACAGGGCCTCGGCCTCGAGGCCCGAAAACCCCTGCTGGCGGGCGGTGTTGCGCGCCTCGCGCAGCATGTTCTGCGCAGCCCTGACATCGCCGAGACGCCAGGTCGCGAGCGCAAGATAAATTGAGCTGCGCAGCACCGCCGAGGTATAGCCGACCGCCTTGGCCTCCTCGCGCGCCTCGGTCAGCATGCCGCGCGCCCGGTCGAACAGACCCTGCTCCAGATAGGCCGTGCCGAGGTGGCAGGCGAGTACCGGCACGAACAGCCGGATACCGTGCTTCTGCGCCAGGACGAAGCCCTCTTCGAGAATGGCGGCGGCCGCCGCCGGGTCGCCCCGGCCGAGCATCAGCCAGCCGCCGCTATAGGCGGCAGCTGAAAGATCATAGGGGCGATTGGTCTCCGCCGCGATCGCCGCCGCCTCACGCTGAAGCCGGTCCGCGATATCCAGCTCGCCGATGACCGTGTGAGTGAAGCTCTTCATCATGCAGCAGAGCAGCAGCAGATTTCTTGGCGTCGTCCCGATCGGGGCGCTGGCATCCGGACCGGCCAGCTGAGCGTGGGCCAGCGCCAACGTCCGTTCGGCTTCGCGGTAGCGGCCGGCGAGGAAATAGGCCTGTCCGAGACCGTATCTTGCGAGATTGAGCCATCCCTGATTGCCCCACTCCTCCGCAAGGCGGACCACCTCTTCGGAAGCCACGACCGCTTCGACCGGCGCTCCATAGAAGTTCTGCGCGCCGGCTCTGACCGTCATGGCGGCGACCCTGCGCCCGATGTCATCGATCGCGCCGGCCCGCCGCTCGGCCTCTTTTCCGAGGTCGAGCCACTCGGCGACCTGACCGGACGCGATGAAGGCCGCGCGTGCTTCCATCCGCAGGTCGATCGCATCGGCCTCCCGCAAAGGCGTTATCGGGGTCTTGTCGAGGGAGCCCATCGCGACTTCGAAATAGCTGGCCGCGTCCGAAAAGGCCGATCGGCTCAGGCATTTTCGTCCTGCGCTCTTGCCGTGAACGAATGCCTTGTACCAATCCTTGGCGCGCACGGCGTGATAGCACAGCGCATCAGGCGCATCCGTGGACGATGCGTTGCTTTCGAGCGTCACAAGAATGCGCGCATGGATGTCTTCGCGCACCTTGTCGACCATCGAGTCGTAGGTCACCTGCCGAACCATCTCGTGCCGAAACTCGAGCGCATCGTCCAGTTCCCTGTCGATCCTCGCCAGCAGCTCGGCGCGGTCGAGCGCCGCGAGGCAATCCTGGAGGGCATTCTCGGACAGCTCGACGAGCTTGCGCAGCATGGCGACGCTCGATCGCGGGCCAAGCGCAGCCGCGATCTGCAGAACGGACCGCTCCTGCCGCGACACGCGATCGAGGCGCGCTGCAATCACGCCCTGGATGCTCGAGGGAATGCCGAGCTCTTCGATCGGACGCATCAGCGCGAGATCACCCCACTGGCCGTGAAGCGTGCCGCTGTCCCGCAGCCCGCGGCAGACCTCCTCGATGAAGAGAGGAACATTGGCCGTGTGCGAGATGATCCGGTTCTTCAGGTCGTCGTTTGCCGCGGAGGGACCGAGCATGTCGGCCAGCATGGCCAACCCCGAATCATCGTCGAGCGGCCGCATCGCAACCACCTCGGCGTGGCAGCGCGCGATCCATACCGGCATGCCGTTGGGCCTCGACGTGAGGAGCACGAGAAGACCGGGCGCCTGAAGCGAAGCGATCGTAGCCATGACCGAATCGCTGGCACGGTCGATCCAGTGCAGATCTTCGAGCAGGAGGATCGTTCGCTGACGGTCGGCGATGCCCCCGACAATGGCGCAGCTTGCATCGGAGATGGCACGCCCCCGGGCGTGGGGCTCCAGCTGATTCCACTGCGGATTCGATATCGGCAGATCGAGCACCGCGTCGAGGGCGCACTGCTGAATCTCCGCCAGCTCCTCCCGGGGATCTGACGGACTGTCAGGGTCCTTTGCGGCCACCTCCAGAGCCGAGAGCAAAAGACGCTTGAGCGTGCTGAACGGAGCTCCCTGGAGGTTCGGGCTGCACTCGGCGTCGATCAGGCGCCAGCCATGGGACCTGAGCTCCTGGACAAACTCGTGCGCGAGCCGCGATTTGCCGATTCCAGCATCGCCGAGCAGCAGAACCGTCTGCCGGCTGGTTCTGGCGCCCTCGACGGCGCGGGCCAGCAACGCCCGCTCGGTCGTGCGGTCGACAAACCGGGAGACGCTGCGCGCCCGCCGCACCCGCCAGCTCGACAGGTCGCTCGCACCCACGATCCGGTAGACCGGCACTGATTGGTTGAAGCCTCGCAGCGGCCTGCCGCCCAGAAACTCGAATCGGACATGCCCTTCGGCAAGCTGTTGGCAGGCTTCCGACACGTAGATCTGATTCGCCTCGGCCGCCGACTCCAGCCGGGCAGCCAGATGCTGGGCGGCACCACCGATCTCGTAGACCTTGGAAAATTCGCTGGCGATCATGTAGGCGACGACATGGCCGGAGTGGAGACCGACCCGAACCTGAAGCCCGGGATCGCCCAGGCCGGCGACGCGCCGGACCAGCTCGATCGCGGCATGGCAGGCCAGCGGCGCGTGATTGTCGTCCGCGATCGGTGCGCCGAACACCGCCGAAAGCCCGTCGCCCAATTCCTTGCTGACGATGCCCCCGAATTGACGCACCGCGCCTCGCATGGCGACCAGGGCCGGCTCCAGGCGCGAGACCGCCTCCTCGGGATCGAGATCGGCAACGAGCCCGGTCGAGTCGACGACGTCGGCGCGGAGTATAGTCACGAACCGGCGTTCGCTGTCCGGCTCGGAGCGCCGCACGGCCACCCCGCACTTGGAGCACCAACTGTCGCCTGGGTCGATCGCCGACTGACACGCGGCACAATGCATTTCCGTGCCTTCAAAAGTCGCAGCGCCGTTTTTTCACAGACCGGCGCTCGCGAAGAGCCTGACGCAAGATTACCTATCGGAGGAATCATGGCAATCGAACTTGCAAAGAAGCATGGCTGCATCACCGACCAGTAGCTCTCTGGACGAAGCACATTTTCGAATGATAGCGTTTGCGCGCGCGAACATGGGGCCGCGCGTTCTGGGGGCGCCGAGGGCTTCGTTCTGACCAACGAGCTTTGCTGGGCTGCACGTCACCCTGATTGGTTGGATCATATCGAAGGACAAGGCGATGGGTGGAAAAACATACAACGGCAAGCCGTTCAAAGACTTGATGAACAGCAATTACTACCCTCTGGCGAACATGAAGAGGAGCGTGGAAAAGCTCAAAGCGTCGGACGACATCGATCTGCCGACCCTGGAATACGGCCAATACCACCTGATTCTGACGCCGGCCTCGAAGTGGCCGCAGGGAAGCGCCAAATACTGGCACAAGGAGAAGGGCCGGGCTCGTCTCGACCTCAGCACCCAGCCGAACACGGTCCCGCTCTCCAGGGACGAGCCCGGCGTCATCCCGCTGACGCGATGCGACCTGCTCGATGCCTGCGTCCGGAAGTGCTTCAACTCCGAGCCGCCGATCCCGATGAAAACCAATATCATCGTTCATGCGCCGAGCGATGCCTTCGCCCACCGGCACGAGATCCGGTTGGAGTGGGAATACAAGAAGGGCTCGGACAGGCCGACGCTGCTCCATCTGACGATGGTCTGTCCGCACCGGGACTGATTGGAAACGTTCTGCGCTGTTGAGAACATCGTCGTCGCCCGCGCGCTGAAGACGCGCGGGCGTTTTCGGTTAGCGTTGACCGCTGGCCGGTTGAACAGCTCCTTGCCTGTCCGACCTTCTCATCACCGATGCGCGATGACGAGATCAGGGCTTTCCTTGGAAAGGCCGGGACCAGTGACGGGTCACATCCCCATGCAACGTTCCCACTTCTGCCGTTGGTCGGGCGTGACCTGCCCAGCGTCGTTCTGCGCCTGGGTAAAGCCCGCCTTCCGCTGACAGGCGCCGCTCTTGCCCATTCCGGAATTTTCTCCCGCCGGAGCCGCGTCCCGACAGGCCCTATAGGGATTCGCCTTCTCGGCCGGGACGGCATAGGCGCGCCATTGGGCGTAGGTGAAGCCGTATTTCTTCATGCATGCCAGCGCGTGCGGCGTGCTGTTCGAGGGTTCGGCCAGAGCCGGACTCGAGGCGAGCATCGCCAGAGTCAAAGCAGTCAGTACCGTCTTCTTCACGTAGCTTCTCCGAGGACAGGGATTGCGTGGGTCTGCGGCGACTCCAGCGATCCGTCTTGCAGAATATTGGAATAAAAAACGCCGAGCTCATGCGGATGCGTGCCTGCCCGAGACAGACGCGCGTCGCACGCGTTGATTAGTCGGTGCCCTTGTAGCCTGATTGCTTCCGGCACTTGTCGCGGACGGCCAAAGCCTCCTTGCGGGGAATGTTGAGGCGGACCGAGCCGTCCGGATTGCGAACGGCACCGTGCGCGACCATGCAGTCACGCGTGGCTTGAAGGGCGTCCTTGGCCGAAGCTGAAACGGTGAAAATGGCAGTAAGCGCGAGAACCGATATGGCGAGAGACTTCACAATGATTGGTCCTTTTTGCAGTTATGACATTCGGGTACGTCGAGCTGCGCTCTCCCTGACTGCGGACGGATGGCCCTTCGAGGGATTGGACTTCGAGAAATCATTGGAGGCAGCAGTGCCCAGCGTCTTCACACAAGGACTTGTGCGGCGCCGAAGCGCGGGCAGCGCGGCCAAAGCAAATGAGAGTATTGTCCCCCGTCCCCTTCAGGGCTGTCGTCAGGGCGAGGGCACGCAACCCCAGCAGCCCGTCGCAATTACAGGTTTAGCCTCGAGGTTCCACAATTGCAACCCGCCGCCATCGATGCCTGCGACGACAGCCAATGCTGCACAGCGTGAGAATTTCCCCGAGTGCCGTTGTGCGAGAGCTCGGTATACGCACGTCCCTGATGCGCAGATTTCCGCGAACGGCTTGGCAAAACAACACGGCCGTCCTCGCCGTGGCGGCGGCCATCAATTGAAACGGCAGGTGCGGAGCCAGCCTTCGCCGGCCTTGACGATCCCTCGGAAAGGCACAGAACGCGCCTGCAGCTGCACGTCTTCCCGCCACGGCGTGAGGCCCGTCACCGACCAGCCCCAAAACAAAAATGGCCCGCGCGATGCGGGCCATTTTCGTATCGGATCCGGTAAAATCCGAATTTGGTTGCGGGGATAGGATTTGAACCTATGACCTTCAGGTTATGAGCCTGACGAGCTACCGGGCTGCTCCACCCCGCGTTAAACACTTGCTTTGCCTTCAGTTGGATCCCGGGGACGGTCGGTTGAGGCCGGCGCTGTTCGCGTGGCTTTTCTCGTCCGTCCCAAAGGCTTCCTTGGAAGGCAACCCCGGGCAAAGCCCTCGGGTGCGGGGCGTATGTACCAACCCGAGCTGCCTTTGGAAAGGGCCGCGGGAACGTTTTTTTCGACTTTATGACAGCGGAAGCGACCGATTTCGGCTGCGTTCCGCGCGCTCTTGCCAGAAGTTCCACAAAGGGCCAGCTTGCGGCAACAAGATTAAGGCTGACACGCGCCCTTGAGGGAGGAACGCCCGTGGACAAATCCCTGACGAGCGCCCCGGTCGGAGCGCTGGAGGAGGCCTTCCACGCCATGGTCGCGCGGTCGCGGGACGAGCCGCCGGCCGGCCTTGCCGAGCGGCTCGACCGGCTGGCGCGGCTGCGCGCGGTGGTCGCCGACAACGAGGAGCGCTTCCGGCAGGCGATCTCGGCCGATTTCGGCCACCGCTCCGCGGTCGAGACCACCATCGCCGAGACCATGCTGCTGTTCTCCGAGATCCGGCATGCCACAAAACATCTCAAGAGCTGGATGGCGCCGCAGCGCGTCGCCACCGCGCTGCAATTCCTGCCCGCGCGCAACCGGCTGCTGCCGCAGCCGCTCGGCGTGGTCGGCATCATCGCGCCCTGGAATTATCCGCTCCAGCTCACGCTCGCGCCCGCGATCGGCGCGCTCGCCGCCGGCAACCGTGTCCTGATCAAGCCGAGCGAGCTCACGCCGCATTTCGCAGGCCTGCTGAAGGAGACCATCGGGCAGAGGTTCGATGCGACCGAGCTGCACGTCACCGGTATCGAGGGCGAGATCGCGCAAGGCTTTGCGCGCCTGCCGTTCGATCACCTCGTGTTCACCGGCTCGACCCGGGTCGGGCGGCTGGTCGCGGAGGCCGCGGGGCGTAACCTGACGCCGGTTACCCTCGAGCTCGGCGGCAAGTCGCCTGCGATCATCGACGCCTCGGCCGACCTCGATGAAGCGGCCGAGCGCATCGCCTACGGCAAGCTGCTCAATGCCGGGCAGACCTGCATCGCACCGGACTATGTGCTGGTGCCGGAGCGCTCGTTGCAGGCCTTCGCCGAGAAGGTCCGCGCCCAGATGCGGCGGATGTTCGGCACCGATCCTTCAAACAAGGACTATACGTCGATCATCTCGGACCGGCATTACGCCCGGCTCGAAAGCCTCGTCGCGGATGCGGCGCAGCGCGGCGCAAAGATCCTGCAGCCGGCGAAGGCGGACGATCCGAACTGGAAGGCGCACCGGAAATTCCCGCCGACGCTGATCGTCGGGGCGACCGAAGCGATGGCGGCGATGCAGGAGGAGATTTTTGGCCCCGTGCTCCCCGTTCTCGGCTATCGCGATCCCACTGAGGCCATCGCCTTCATCAACCATCGCGACCGGCCGCTGGCGCTGTACTGGTTCGGCAAGGACGGTGCCGCGCGCGACGAGGTGCTGGCGCGCACCATCTCCGGCGGCGTCACGATCAACGACTGCCTGTTTCACTTCACACAAATCAACCAGCCGATGGGCGGCGTCGGCGCATCCGGCACCGGCGCCTATCACGGCGAATGGGGCTTTCGCACGTTCAGCAAGCTGAAGCCGGTGTTCTATCGCTCCAAGTTCAACCGCCTCGCCGACCTCTATCCGCCCTATGGCGGCAAGATCGCGCGGCTGGAGAAGTTGATGCGGTTCATGTCGTAGTTGCTCGTCATTCCGGGGCGACGCGAAGCGTCGAGCCCGGAATCCATATCCACCAGTCGGGGTTATGGATTCCGGGCTCGCGCCAAGGGGCGCGCCCCGGAATGACGAAGGAAATGGGGGAAACATCAGTGACTGACACGTTCGATTTCGTCGTCGTGGGCGCGGGCTCCGGCGGCTGCGCGGTTGCAGGAAGGCTGTCGGAGGATGCGGCGACATCTGTTGCGCTGCTCGATGCGGGCGGACGGAACGACAATTGGCGCATCACCACGCCGTTCGGGCTTGCTCTGCCCTACCAAACCGCCAACTGGGGCTTCGATACCGTGCCGCAGAAGGGATTGAACGGCCGCATCGGCTATCAGCCGCGCGGCAAGGGTCTTGGCGGCTCCTCGGCGATCAACGCCATGGTCTACATCCGCGGCCACAAATGGGACTACGACCACTGGGCTTCGCTCGGCAATGCCGGCTGGTCGTATGCGGACGTGCTGCCGTATTTCAAGGCTTCCGAGAACAATTCCGATTTCGACGGCGAGTATCACGGCAAGGGCGGCCCGCTGCATGTCAACCGGCTGCGCTCGGACAATCCGATCCATGATGTCTTCCATCAGGCCGCACGCGAGGCGCAGTTCCGCATTCGCGAGGACTTCAATGGCGAGGATCACGAAGGGCTCGGCAGCTATCAGGTGACGCAGCACAATGGCGAACGCTGGAGCGCGGCGCGCGCCTATCTGCATCCCCACATCGACAAGCGCGCCAATCTGCGCGTCGAGACGGGGGCACACGCCACGAAAATCCTGTTCGAAGGCGGGCGCGCAGTCGGCATCGAATATGTCCAGGGCAAGCAGACGAAGCAGCTGCGCGCGCGCCGCGAGGTGATCCTTGCCGGCGGCGCCTTCCAGTCACCGCAATTGCTGATGTTGTCGGGCATCGGCGATGCAGATGCGCTCGGCAAGCACGGCATTGGCGTCGTGCATCATCTGCCCGGCGTCGGGCGCAATCTGCAGGACCACCCGGATTTCGTGTTCGTCTACGCCTCCGACTACCCGCACTTCGTTCACGCCTCGCTCGGCCGGCTGCCGTCCCTGCTCCGCGCCATCCAGCGCTATCGCCGCGAACGACGCGGCCTGATGACCACCAATTTCGCCGAATGCGGCGGCTTCCTGAAAACGCAGGCACATCTCGACGTGCCCGACATTCAGCTTCACTTCATCATCGCGATGCTCGACGACCACGGCCGCAAGAAGCACAAGGAGGCAGGCTTCTCATGTCACGTCTGCCTGCTGCGGCCGAAGAGCCGCGGCAGCGTCTGGCTGAAGAGCGCCGATCCGCTTGCGGCACCCATGATCGATCCGAACTTTCTCGGCGAGGAAGAGGATCTCGAGACGATGGTCGCGGGCTTCAAGACCACGCGGCGGCTGATGGAGACGCCCGCGATGCGCGCGCTGCAGAAGAAGGACATGTTCACGTCCGACGTGCGAACCGACGACGACATCCGCAACATTCTGCGTAGTCGCGTCGACACGGTCTATCACCCCGTCGGCACCTGCAAGATGGGGACGGATGCGCTTGCCGTGGTCGATCCGGCACTGAAGGTGCGCGGCGTCGAGGCCTTGCGCGTCGTCGACGCCTCGATCATGCCGACGCTGATCGGCGGCAACACCAACGCGCCGACCATCATGATCGGGGAGAAGGCGGCGGATATGATCAGGGCGGAGATGCGGGCGAGTTAGGCGACGCTATCTCCACGTCGTCGTCCCGGCGAACGCCGGGACCCATAGCCACAGGAAATGGTTTGGCGAAGATTGGTCGTTGCGCGGTATTGTCTCCTGCGCTCATCGATAGATCACGCGGTATGGGTCTCGGCGTTCGCCGGGACGACGCCTGAGATATTTTCTTTACCGACCTCGAATAAGCATGAATATTGGACACAACCCCCAGCCCCTGGAGCCAAGAAAAATACAGACGATTTTAGCGATCTGAAACCGAAATGATCGGTCCGGCGTTCATTCGTTCCATCGAGGCTGGGTTTTGCTCATGAACAATTTCGATCTCGCCGTCTATGCCGCGCTCGCCATCGCGATCGGCTTCGGCTTCAGGACCGGCCTGCTCCGCAGCGCCATGACCATCCTCGCCTATCTCCTCGCTGCGCCGATCGCGGTTGCGCTGATGCCGCTGATCGCGCCGCAAATCGCCGGCAACCCGAATGCGCCATTGCTGCAGAACTGGATCTGGCTGTTCGGCATCTTCGTGGTGGTCGGAATGCTGTTCGGCTATATCGGCCGCCTGGCGCTGAACGACACGATCCGCAACGCCGGCATCGGCGACCGGCTCGGCGGCGCCGCGCTCGGCGCCGTCAGGGTCGGTCTCGTCGCCACCACCCTGGTCCTGGTGTTCGACCAGATCGTGCCGGCCAACAAGCAGCCGCCGTTTCTCGCCGGCTCGCATCTGCGGCCGTTGTTCTCGACGGCGGGCCAGATGGGCTTCAAGTCGCTGCCGCCTGAAGCGGCCTCCGCGATCGACCGCCTCAAGCAGGAGCGGCGCATCTGATCTGGCGCATTTGCATCGCTAGCAGCGAGGCGCATGCATTTTGATGCGAGCCCATGCCTTACCAGCAGCGCCGATGTTGGCTAAGGTGACCGCCATCCAAACCTGCCTGACATTACGGGAGTGAAACAGTGGATCTTGGGATCAAAGGTCGCCGCGCCATCGTCTGCGCATCCAGCAAGGGCCTCGGCCGCGCCTGCGCCATCTCGCTGGCTGACGCCGGCGTTGACGTCACGCTGACCGCGCGCGGCGCGGAAGCTCTGAAGAAGACGGCGGACGAGATCCGGAAAGCCTATCCGAGCGTGAAGGTCACCGAGATCGTCGGCGACATCACGACGCCGGCCGGCCGCGAAGCCGTACTGAAGGCCTGCCCCGAGCCCGACATCCTGATCAACAACGCCGGCGGCCCGCCGCCCGGCGATTTCCGCAACTGGACCCGCGACGACTGGATCAAGGCGATCGACGCCAACATGCTGACGCCGATCGAGCTGATCAAGGCGACCGTGGACGGCATGATGGCGCGCAAGTTCGGCCGCATCGTCAACATCACCTCGGCCGCGGTGAAGGCGCCGATCGACATCCTCGGCCTCTCCAACGGCGCGCGCGCCGGTCTCACCGGCTTCATCGCCGGCCTGTCGCGCAAGACGGTGATCAACAACGTCACCATCAACGGCCTGCTGCCGGGTCCGTTCGAGACCGACCGGCTGACCGGCACCGCAAAGGCCGAGGCCGACAAGCGCGGCGTCTCGGCCGAACAGATCCTGACCGAGCGCGCCAAGCTCAATCCCGCCGGCCGCTTCGGCCAGCCCGACGAGTTCGGCTATGCCTGCGCCTTCCTGTGCGGCGCCAAGGCCGGCTTCATCACCGGGCAGAATATCCTGCTCGATGGCGGCGCGTTCCCGGGGACGCTCTGACGTCCCTTCGCTCTCTCCCCGTCCTGCGGGGAGAGAGCGCTTTGCAGGATCACCGCTGCTTCGTCGGCTCGTCTTCGTCCTGCTGACTCGGAGCGGACGAATCGGCCGTCGTGCGCTCGTCGGTCCAGTCGATGCCGAATTCGTCGAGCCCGCCTGCGAGCAGATCGCCCAGCATCGGCTCGCCGAGCAGGTAATGCACGGTTTCGCGGCGCGGGCTGCGATATTCTGTCCGCGCCTCCACCGCGCGGGCGCGCAAATCGTCCCAGTCATCGATGGTGCCGTCGCCGCGACCGAGCCAGGTCAGTGCGACGAGATCAAGCTGCTCGTCCTCGTTCAAGGCGATCATGAAGCTGCCGAGCTCTTGGACGACAGGATCGGAGCCGTCATCCTCGAGGACGTCGACCGCATCGTCATCGGTCGGGTTCGAGCCGGAATCCGGATCGGAATCCCCCTCCTTGACGTCGAATTCACGCGCCTTCTCGATGATGAAGGCGACCTTCTCCGCGGATATTGCAAGCTCTGGCATAGCTCCTCCTCCGGTTCCCGCGATAACGCCGCACAGCGTCAGATGATCCATTGCGCTCGATGACGGAAACGGCGCATCTTTCGACATCAAGGCAAAAACATGGGAAGGCGGCGGATGCAGTGGAAGGTCGGCCAGGTCAAAATCACCAAGATTGTGGAGCTGGAGACGGTCGGCTCGACCCGCTTCATCCTGCCGCTCGCGAGCAACGCAGAGATCCAGAAGCTGCCCTGGCTGATCCCGCATTTCGCCACCGAAGAGGGCCGGCTGAAAATGTCGATCCATTCGCTGGTGGTGGAGACGCCGTCGCGCCGCATCGTTATCGACACCGGCCTCGGCAACGACAAACAGGGCCGCAATGTTCCGACCTGGAACAACCGCACCACGCCGTTCCTGGCGACGATGATGGCAGCGGGCTTTGCGCCCGACAGCATCGACACGGTGCTGTGCACGCATCTTCATGTCGATCATGTCGGCTGGAACACGAAGCTGGTCGACGGCCAATGGGTGCCGACCTTTGCCAAGGCACGCTATGTCTTCGGCAAGACCGAATACGAGCATTGGCGGGAACATTCGACCGAGCCGGACAAGCGGGCCGTGTTCGAGGATTCCGTGCAGCCGATCGTCGACGCCGGCCGGGCCGATCTGATCCCGAGCGATCACCAGCTGTGCGAGGAGATCAGCATGATCCCGACCCCCGGCCACAGTCCCGGCCATATGAGCATTCTCATCCGATCGGACGGCGAACAGGGCCTGCTCACGGGTGACGTCGCCCATCACCCCTGCCAGATGGCACATCTCGACTGGTCCTCGACCGCGGATTCCGACCAGAGCCAATCCGCAAAGACACGGCGCGAATTGTTCGGCCGCTTTGCCGACACGCCGACGCTGGTGATCGGCGGCCATTTCTCGGCCGGGCATATCAGGCGGGATGGAGAGGCGTTCAGGTTTGTGGCGCTGGCCTAGGTCTCGTGCCCCGGATGCTGCGCAGCACGAAGTGATGCGCTGCTAAGCCGGGGCCCATCTATCTGGGTCCCGGCTCTGCGTCGCGTCATTTCATGCCGCGCCGCGTCCGGGACACGAGAGCGCCGTCCGCCCATCGAATCCAGAGGGCTGCAATGCACTGCTTTTCGGCGGTTGAATTTCCCCTCGCCCTGTTCCATGAAGCTGTTTAACCGATCGGTCCATTCCCAGGGAGAAACGAGAATGAAGCTTGTTCGTTATGGCGAGAAGGGTGCGGAAAAGCCCGGCCTGATCGACAAATCCGGCCAGTTGCGCGACCTGTCGGCGCATCTGAAGGACCTCACCGGCGAAGCCTATTCGCCCGAGAGCCTGAAGAAGCTGGCAGGCCTCGACCCCGCCTCGCTCCCCGCGGTCTCCGGCAAGCCGCGGTTCGGCGCGCCCGTCACCGGCATCTCGAAATTCGTCGCGATCGGCCTCAACTACTCCGACCATGCCAAGGAGACCGGCGCCGATATCCCGAGCGAGCCGATCATCTTCATGAAGGCCAACACGTCGCTGTCAGGCCCGAACGATGCGGTCGAAAAGCCGCGCGGCTCGACCAAGCTCGACTGGGAGGTCGAGATCGCCGCGATCATCGGCACCCGTGCGAAATATGTCTCGGAAGCCGACGCGCTGAACTACGTCGCCGGCTATTGCGTCTGCAACGACGTCTCCGAGCGCGCCTTCCAGATCGAGCGCCTGGGACAGTGGACCAAGGGCAAGTCGCACGACACGTTCGGCCCGCTCGGACCGTGGCTTGCAACCAAGGACGAGATCAAGGACGTGCAGAACCTGTCGATGTGGCTGGACGTCAACGGCCAGCGCCGCCAGACCGGCTCGACCAAGACCATGATCTTCTCCATGGCCAAGTGCATCTCCTATGTCTCGCAGTTCATGACGCTGCTGCCCGGCGACGTCATCACGACAGGCACCCCGCCCGGCGTCGGCCTTGGCATGAAGCCGCCGACCTTCCTCAATGTCGGCGACGTCGTCAGCCTCGGCATCGAGGGCCTCGGCGAGCAGCGCCAGGAGATCGTGGCGGCGTAAGCCGCAGGCGCATCACGCTCCATCGTCGTGCCCGGGCAGAAGCGCGTCTTCGCGCAAGATGTCCCGGGCATCCACGTCTCACAGTCTGACCGCGTGGAAACGCGTGGATGGCCGGGTCAAGCCCGGCCATGACTCAGGAGACACCGTTCGCACAAGATCGATTGCAGGGATGGTCCCCATGAAACTCACCTTCTCCCCCGCCTCGCCCTTCGCCCGCAAGGTGCGCATCGCCGCGATCGAGCTCGGGCTGATCGACAAGATCGAGCTCGTGCCCGCAAGCGTCGCGCCGGGCACGGCCAACGAGGACTATTCGAAGATCACGCCGCTGAAGAAGCTGCCGGTGCTGATCACCAATGACGGCGACGTCATTTTGGATTCCTACGTCATCGTCGAATATCTCAACGAGATCGCCGGCGGCAGCCTGATCCCCGATTACGGCACCCGGCGCTGGAAGGCCAAGACCAATCATTCCCTGATCAACGGCATGCTCGATTCCATGCTGCTGTGCCGCTACGAGAAGATGGTGCGGCCGCAGGGCCTGCAATGGCAGGCCTGGTCGGACGACCATTGGAACAGGGCGTGGACCGGCATGGCGCGGTTCGAGAACATGCCTGAGGTGCTGAACGGCCCGTTCGACATCTCGCAGATCGGCCTCGTCTGCGTGCTCGGCTATGCCGACTTCCGCTTCGCCGATTGCGGCTGGCGCAAGGCCTATCCGAAGCTGGACGCCTTCCATCAGAAGATGCTGGAGCGCCCCTCCGTGAAGATCTCGGTGCCGCCGGCCAGCTAAAGCGGGATGATCGTCATCGCGCTTTAGCTTGATTGTCGGAGCATGATCCTGTCGGAAAACCGCTGCACACTTTTCCGGATCATGCTGTACAACCGGAGTTCTCATGAGCCTGAAGTTCTCGGTCGGCGATCTCACCATCCATCGAATCATCGAGCAGGAGACCTCGTTCATCCCGGCGCTGGAGATGCTGCCGGGACTGACGCCGGACGTGCTGGCCGAGAACCGGGCATGGATGCGGCAAGCCAAGGCGCTGGACGAGCAGGATGTGTTGCTCCTGTGCTTCCAGTCCTATGTGGTGAAGACGCCGCATCACACCATCCTGGTCGACAGCTGCATCGGCAACGACAAGCCGCGGCCGCGACCGAAATGGAACATGAAGACCGACGATACTTATCTGCGCGCGCTCAACGCCGCCGGATTTGCGGTCGAGGACATCGACTTCGTGATGTGCACGCATCTGCACGTCGATCACGTCGGCTGGAACACGCGGCTGGAGAACGGCCGCTGGGTGCCGACCTTCCCCAAGGCGCGCTACGTCTTCGCGAGGCAGGAATTCGACCACTGGACCGAGCAGAACGCGAAGGCGCAGGTCGCCCCCTTCGCCGACAGCGTGCTGCCGGTGGTTGAGGCCGGACGCCACGAGCTCGTCGGCAACGATCATGAGATCGGCGATCACGTCCGCATCCTGCCGACGCCGGGCCATACGCCGGGGCATATCGCCGTCACGATGGGCCGCGGCAAGGACGATGCCGTGTTCTCCGGCGATCTCATGCACTCGCCGCTGCAGACGCTCTATCCGGAGCTGTCGATCAAGTTCGACGTCGATCCAGCCGCGGCAGCGAAAACGCGGCGCAGCTTCCTGGAGCGCTATTGCGACACCGACACGCTGTGCTGCACCGCGCATTTCCCGTCGCCCTCGGTGGGGAAGATCCGGCGCAAGGGCAATGCGTTTGTTTGCGCGGCGGTGTGACCAAGACACCGCACCCGTAGGGTGGGCAAAGCGAAGCGTGCCCACGATGCCTGGCTGTTGCGGGAGATTGGTGGGCACGGCGCGCGATGCGCGCCTTTGCCCGCCCTACGATTCCACCCGAGTGGAGAGACACGATGACCGCACTCCCTGACATCCCCCTGCCCGCCGGAATCCGCTCGCGTTATGTCGACGGCATCAACGGCTTGCGCATGCATGTGCTGGAGGCTGGCTTCGAGACCACGGGGCGGCCATGCCTCCTCTTGCTGCACGGCTTTCCCGAGCTCGCCTTCTCCTGGCGCAAAATCATGCCGACGCTGGCCGCGGCCGGCTATCACGTGATCGCGCCGGACCAGCGTGGCTATGGCCGCACGACGGGATGGACTGCGGATTACGACGGCGACCTTGCGCCGTTCTCGCTCCCCAATCTCGTGCGCGACGCGCTCGCCCTGGTGTCGGCGTTCGGCTACAGGCAAGTCGATCTGGCCGGGCATGATTTCGGCAGCCCGGTCGCGGCCTGGTGCGCGCTGATCCGGCCCGACGTGTTTCGTTCGGTGACGTTGATGAGCGCGCCGTTCGGCGGGCCGCCGGCGCTGCCGTTTGGCACGGTCGATGCTCCGGCAAAGCCTGCGGTGGAGGACCCCGTGCATCGCGAGCTCGCCGCGCTGCCGCGGCCGCGCAAACATTATCAATGGTACTATGCGACACGCCCGGCCAATGCCGACATGCAGCACGCGCCGCAGGGCGTGCATGATTTCCTGCGCGCCTATTATCATCACAAGAGCGCGGACTGGACCGACAACAAGCCTTATCCGTTGGCGTCGTGGTCGGCGGACGAGCTCGCAAAGCTGCCAACCTATTACGTGATGGATCTGAACGAGACCATGGCGGAGACCGTCGCCAAGGAGATGCCTTCGCGCGCCGCGATTGCCGCCAATCAATGGCTGCCGGATCGCGAGCTTGCCTATTACGCCGCCGAATATGGCCGCACCGGATTCCAGGGCGGGCTGCAATGGTACCGCTACGGCACGACCGGCGCCCTCAACAGCGAGATGCAGCTGTTTGCGGGACGCAGCATCGACGTGCCCTCCTGCTTCATCTCGGGCAAGCAGGATTGGGGCACCTATCAGCGCCCCGGCGTGTTCGAAGCGATGCAGGGACGCGGCTGCACGAAGATGCTCGGCTGCCATCTGGTCGATGGCGCCGGCCATTGGGTGCAGCAGGAGCAGCCGGCCGAGGTCAGCCGATTGGTGTTGGACTTCCTGGCCACGGTCCACGCGGCCTGATTTGACCCGGGAACCACGGCGTCCTATATAATTTAGAATAGTTCTAAACTCCATTCAGGGCCGTCGTGAAGAATTTTGCCGATCTAACCGAGCGCGAGGTGCTTGCGGTCGCGATCTCCTCCGAGGAGGAGGACAGCCGCATCTACATGACCTTCGCTGAGGACCTCCGCGAGCGTTACCCGGACACGGCGAAGATCTTCGAGGAGATGGCCGAGGAAGAACGCGGCCACCGGCACATGTTGCTGGAATTATACGAGCAGCGCTTCGGCAAGCATCTGCCGCCGATCCGGCGCGAGGACGTCAAGGGATTCCTGCGCCGCCGCCCGGTCTGGCTGACCAAGAACCTGTCGCTCGACGCCATCCGCAGGGAAGTCGAGACCATGGAGATGCAGGCGGAGCGCTTCTACGTGAAGGCCGCCGAACAGGCCCAGGACGTCGGCGTGCGCCGGCTGCTCGGCGATCTCGCCGAAGCCGAGAAAGGTCACGAGGAGACTGCCGCAAAGCTGACGGGCGAGATCCTGAATTCCGATGTCCGCGCCGAGGAGGACCGCACCAACCGCCGCATGTTCGTGCTGCAATATGTGCAGCCGGGCCTTGCCGGCCTGATGGACGGCTCGGTCTCGACGCTGGCGCCGCTGTTTGCCGCGGCCTTCGCGACCCACCAGAACTGGCAGACGTTCCTCGTCGGTCTTGCCGCCTCGATCGGCGCGGGCATCAGCATGGGCTTTGCGGAAGCGCTGTCCGACGACGGTTCGCTGACCGGGCGCGGCTCGCCATGGCTGCGCGGTCTCACCTGCGGGGCGATGACGACGCTCGGCGGCCTCGGCCACACCTTGCCCTATCTCGTGCCCGACGGCTGGGCCAATGCGTTCTGGATCGCGACCGCGATCGCCGGCGTCGTCGTGTTCTTCGAGTTGTGGGCGATCGCCTTCATTCGCGCGCGCTATATGGACACGCCGTTCCTCCAGGCGGTGTTCCAGATCGTGCTCGGCGGCGCGATCGTGCTCGCGGTAGGGATATTGATCGGGGCGGCCTAAATTAAGCCTCACCCTCGCTGTCATGCCCCGGCTTGACCGGGGCATCCAGTACGCCGCGGCCCATCGGCTCAATCACAACTTTCTCTGGAATACTGGATCGCCCGGTCAAGCCGGGCGATGACAGCGAATTCCTGATTTCGTCCATTCTGTGCCGCCGGCGCATCAATCGCGATCAAACAGCCGTTGCAGCCTTCGGGCAAACTGCGCATCATCCTCCGACAACAAGAGCAGGAGAAGCGCCGTGGCCAGATCGGAATGGAGTTTCAAGAGCGCGGTCGAACTGTCGGCCGCACTGACCGCCAAGAAGGTCTCCGCGGTCGAGCTTACACAGGATGCCATCGACCGCGTCGAGCGTCACGACGGCAAGATCAACGCGATCTGCGTGCGGGATTTTGACCGCGCCCGCAGTGCGGCACGCGAGGCGGATGTGGCACTGGCGCGCGGCGAAAGAAAACCGCTGCTCGGAATTCCGGTGACGGTGAAAGAATCCTTCAACATCGCGGGCCTGCCCACAACCTGGGGCTGGACGCCGCAGAAGGATTTCAAGCCGACGGAGGACGCGCTGTCGATCTCCCGGGTGAAGAACGCCGGCGGCGTCATTCTCGGCAAGACCAACGTTCCCGTCGGCCTGGGGGACTGGCAGAGCTACAACGACATCTACGGCACGACGAACAATCCATACGATCTCGGCCGCACGCCCGGCGGCTCATCGGGCGGCTCGTCGGCAGCGCTTGCGGCCGGCTACGGACCGCTCTCGCTCGGATCCGACATCGGCGGCTCGCTGCGCGTGCCGGCATTCCATTGCGGCGTCTATGCGCACAAGCCGACCTACAATCTCTGTCCGACGCGCGGCCATACGCCGCCGCCATTTCCGGCGATTCCGATGGAACGCGATATGGCGGTGATCGGCCCGATGGCCCGGAGTGCAGCCGATCTGACGCTGCTGCTGGACGTGATGGCCGGTCCCGATCCACTCGACCTCGGCATCGGATACAAGCTGGCGCTGCCGGACGCACGCCACGACAGGCTGAAGGATTTCCGCCTGCTCGTGGTCGACAGCCATCCGTTGCTGCCTGCGAATTCCGACATTCGCGGCGCGATCGAGACGCTGGCCGGGCGATTGACGAGCGCCGGCGCGAGCGTCGCGCGCGAAAGCCCGCTGTTTCCGGACTTCAAGGAAGCCTCGCGCCTCTACATGCGCATGTTGATGGGCTTTCTCGGCGCGTTCTTTCCGCCGGATATTCTCGCCGGCGCACGTGCCGGCGCGGCGCAGCTCTCACCCGACGACAAGAGCCTCGCGGCCGAGCGGCTGCGCGGCATGACCTCCAGCCATCAGGCCTGGGTGTTCGACGAAGGCGCGCGCGCCGGGCTGCGCGCGCAGTGGCGGCACTTGTTCAGGACATTCGATGCGGTGATCTGCCCGATCATGCCGACCCCCGCCTATCCGCATGATCATTCGCCAGAGCAGGAGAAGCGCCGGATCAATATCGACGGCAAGGACCATGTCTATCCGGACCAGCTTGCCTGGCCCGGCATCGCCACGCTGACGGGCTTGCCGGCCACCGCCGTTCCGCTCGGTCTGTCGAAGGATGGCCTGCCGGTCGGCGTCCAGATCATCGGCCCTTTCCTCGAAGACCGCACGCCGCTCAGGCTCGCCGAGCTGATCGAGCGTGAGTTCGGCGGGTTCACACCGCCGAAGATGTTCGACGATTAGTGTTCACCGTCATTGCGAGGAGCCCTTGCGACGAAGCAATCCAGACTGCCACCGAGGAGACATTCCTGGATTGCTTACTGCCTATAAATCAATCGCTAACCAAACAATCTTTTCCCGAGCAATGGGCAAACCGCTGATCTGACATTTATCCAGCTGGCAATCGTTCGCCCGTAGACATTGCAAGTCGCGGGAGCCCCCTCAGAGAGGATGTCGCGAAGACGCGTTGCGAAGCCCGGAGTACTTTTGAGCCTGGCGAAGGCTACCGCTCAAATCCAGCAAGAGTGATGGCGTGATAAAAGACACAATCGAGATAGGCGTGCTCCACGACCCCTATCATCGCGTCAATCGAGACGAGACGCTGCCCGAGAGATGGCGCACTCCGATTGCCGTAGCGGTGGGGTGCGGGCTCATTGGCCTTGTGCTCCGTTACCTCGCGCGGGAACACGCGACCGCCGACGCCGCAGAGTACATCACCTGGTATACCTTCGCGCGAGATCACGGCATTGCCGGGCTGGCCAAGGCTTTCACCAACTACACGCCGTTCTACAGCTACCTCCTGCTGACCGCCGCCCGATTTGATTGGCTGGGCCAGCCACTCTCCCTCGTGAAGACGATCTCGGCAATATTCGAGTTCGGCTGCGCGATCGTTGTGGCCCGGATGGTCTGGCGCGTTACAGGCGTGCCGTTGCGCGCGTCCCTGGCCTTCTGCGCGGTGTGGCTTGCGCCGACGGTGCTCTTCAACGGCGCAATGTGGGGACAGGCCGATTCGATCTGGACCTTCTTCGCGCTGATCTCCGTGGCGATGTTCATGCGGGACCGAAACGGCGTCTTGCCATTCGCAGTGGCCTGCTCGGTGAAGGCCCAGGGCGTCTTCCTGGGGCCGTTCGTGCTGGGCATGATCCTGCGCCGCAAGATCCACGTGGCATGGCTTGCCGCTATTCCGGGAGCCTATGCGGTCCTCGCCATTCCGGTCCTCATCGCCGGCAGATCCCTGGTCTCCGTGCTCGGGGTCTATCTCGACCAGGCTCACACCTTTCATCACCTCACGATGAATGCAGCGAACCTCTGGGTGTTCGCTGGGGGAACCCCGTACGCGGTCGGGGTCGCCGCCGGCCTCGTGCTCGCGGCGGCGAGCGGGCTTGCGCTATCGATCTTCATCGCACAATCCAGGCGAACGGGGCCGGAGTTCATTCTGCTCGTTGCGTGTGTATCGCTCATTCTCATGCCGTACTTGCTCCCGAAGATGCACGAGCGCTATTTCTATGCGTTCGAACTTGCGTCCATCGCCCTGGCCTGCCTCAATCTGCGCTATCTGCCGTTCGCGGTGATCGCCCAGGTCGATGGCGTGTTATCCTACCTCGCATTCGAGAGCGGGATCGTCATGGGTCTGCTGCCGGCGGCGCTCTGCAACACCCTTCTCGTGTTCTACCTCGTGCTCGATCTCCGCCATGGCGAACGAGGATTCCGCTTTTCGAGGTTTGCCTGGCTTGGCTTCTCCGCGTCGACGGCGGGACTGTTCTCATATTTGCTGTTCGCGGGTGCGGGCTTCAACGCATCCCTCGCGTATATGCTCGTCGCGGGTCTTGCCACGGCCATGACGCTGCTGCTCGTAAGGGAGACGCGTTGCGTCTCGGCCGATGGTCCGGACGCATCGCGTTGACTTGAGTGTGCTAGCTGTCGAATACGATCACGCTGCGCAGCGTCTTACCGGCTTTCATGTTGGCAAAACCCTCGTTGATCTCGGACAGCTTCAGTTTCGCCGAGATCCAGTCCTCCAGATGCAGTCGTCCCCGCAGGTAGAAGTCGACCAGGCGCGGCATGTCGACGCGAAAATGGTTCGAGCCCATCGAGGAGCCCTGGATCCGGCGCTCGCGCAGGAAATCAAAACCGTGCAGCTCGATCTTCTGGCCGAACGGAATCATGCCGACGATGGTGGCGGTGCCGCCGGAGGCGAGCATGCCGAAGGCCTGCTCGGCGGTCTCCTTGCGGCCCAGCACCTCGAAGGAATGATGCACGCCGCCATTGGTGAGATCGCGCACCTGCTTCACGACGTCGCCGTCGGCGGGGTTGATGATGTCGGTCGCACCCAGCTTGGTGGCGAGCTGGAGTTTTGCCGGATTGGTGTCGATCGCGATGATGCGGCCGGCGCCTGCGATCTGCGCGCCGTTGATGGCGGCCATGCCGACGCCGCCGCAGCCGATCACCGCCACGGTCTCGCCGGCCGTCACCTTCGCCGTATTCACCACCGCACCATAGCCGGTGATGACGCCGCAGCCGATCAGCGCGGCGAGATCGAGCGGCATCTCTTTCCGGATTTTGACGATGGCGTTCTCGTGCACCAGCATCTGTTCTGCAAAGGACGACAGATTGAGGAACTGGTGCAGCTTCTCAGGCTTCGACCACTGCATCCGGTTCGAGGCGCCCGGCAGCAGCTTCACGGTAGTGTCGGTGCAGAGCACCGTGCGGCCCGTGGTGCAGTTGTCGCAGGTGCCGCAGAACACCGACAGGCACGTGACGACGTGGTCACCCGGCTTGACGTAAGTGACATCGGAGCCGACCTGCTCGACCACGCCGGCTGACTCGTGCCCGAGCACCGCGGGCAGCGGATGCGGGTAGAGCCCTTCCATGAAATGCAGGTCGGAGTGACAGAGCCCGGCGACCGTGGTGCGGATCAGGACTTCGCGCGGGCCCGGCTTCGGCAGGCTGACGTCCTCGATGACGAGCGGCTGGTTGACTTCATAGAGCACGGCGGCCTTCATCGAGCACTCCCTGTCGCGTTTCTTGGTTTGATCGTGGCGTGCAGCCTACGCTGCCAGAACCAGTTCGCCAACCACGCTCATGCCGGCTGAGCTGTCGCCGAGCAGCAGCGCGGCGATCCTGGCCTGCGTGGCATTTTCCGTGAGCCGGAACGGATCGCTCGGTGACACCCGATGGTCGATTACCAGCCGCGACAACAACAGCCGGCGCGCATCGCCGCGCATCTCGTGGATACGGTGCGCTTCCCAGGCGAGCGCGACCGCGCTGGCGACATGATAGAGCAGGCTGGTGGCGCGGCGCGCATCGGCCTCGTTCTCGGATGTCGCCGCAACCTCGCGCGCAAAGCCGACGGCACGATCGACGAAGCCGCGCAGATTGTCGCGCCAGGCCTGCGGCACGGAAGCGCTGTCGTCGAGCCGCGCATGCAGATCGGCCGCGAGCGCGGATTCCGCGCCATGGCGGCCGACTGCGCGCCTGAGCGCATCGATCGCGACGATATTGCCGGTGCCTTCCCAGACCGAACCGAGATGCGCATCGCGCAGCAGGCGCGGCGTCGCGAATTCCTCGATGTAGCCGATGCCGCCGCGCATCTCGAGCGCATCGCCGCAGACTTTTCGCGCATCGCGGGTGGCGCGGAATTTCAGGGTCGGCGTCAGGATCCGCAACAATGCCGCCGCATCCTGGCTGCCGGCCTCGGCGCGGTCGAGCGCGTCCGCAGTCAGGAAGCTCATCGACAGCGCCTGCTCGACCGGCAGCATGATCTTCAGCATCTGGCGCCGGCCGAGCGGCAGGTCGATGATGCGCTGGCCGAACACGACGCGGTTTGTCGCGACCGTCATCGCATCATGATAGGCGCGGCGCATCAGCGCGGTGGATTTGACGCCGTTGGAGAGCCGCGACGAATTCACCATCTCGGCCATCTGCACGAAGCCGCGGTCGAGCTTACCAACGGCATAGGCGATCGCGCCTTCGAGCTTGATCTCGCCCGAGGCCATCGAGCGCGTGCCGAGCTTGTCCTTCAGACGGACGATCCGGTAGTGGTTCTGCGCGCCGTCGTCGAGGAAGCGCGGCATCAAGAACAGGCCGACGCCGCGCGTGCCGGGGCCGGCGCCTTCGGGACGCGCCAGCAGCATCACGACCTCAGCGTCGGCATTCGAGCAGAACCATTTTTCGCCGGTGAGGCGCCAATGGTCGCCCTCCTGCACCGCGCGCGTGGTCAGCGTGCCGACGTCGGAGCCGCCCTCCTTCTCGGTCATGAACTGGCCGCCTTGCGTCAGCTTGCTCATGTCGGTCTGGGTCAGGCCGTCGAGATATTTCGCCTTCAGCGCCTCGCTGCCGAAATTCGCCAGCAGCTTTGCGCAACCGTCGGTGACGTTGATCGGGCAGCCCATGCCGAATTCGGTCTGGTTGAAAAGGAACGTGAAGGCGTGCTTGGCGACGACAGGATATTTGTCCGGCCAGCCCATGATGCCCTTGCGGATCGAGAGCGCATGGATGCCGAACTCGCCGAACGCTGCGTTCTCCAGTTCGCGATAGGCCGGGTGATATTCGATCGACTGCGCGTCGCGGCCGAACTTGTCGCGCTGGTGCAGCACCGGCGTATGACGGTCGGCGAGCCGCGCGCAGTCGTCGAGGCGGCCTCCGGCGAGTTCGCCGAGGCGATCGAGATGCGGCTCGATGTGACGAAACAGATTTTCCGGCAGATGGATACGCAGCAGGTCGGTCAGAGCGGGATCGGCGCGGTAGAAATTCATGCCTGTGGTGTCAGGCGCCAGCAGGCCGGACTGCTCGGCCGCGACATTCCTTGGCTGCGCTGGGGCCGGCTTATGCATGATCGTCCTCTTCGTTTCCGCCTTGCGGACATTCCGCGCCACTTTAGCGCTTGCCGCTTGGGATGATGTCGATCATGCTCCAGTCGCGGAGTGCGATAAAGCCGCAAATCGTCAGGGCGGCATGATCGCCGTGAAGGAGCAATTCGCTCTGCGGAATTGTGATCGCGCCGGCTGGTTGTTCACGCAGCCCATGCATAGATCAGGGGCTCCCTGCTTCCGAGAGACCACACCATGGAACATCCGAAATACAAGATCGCCCTTATCGTCGGCGCCGGCGAAGGCCTGAGCGCTTCGCTGGCGCGCTTGTTCGCTGCGCAAGGCATTCGCGTCGCGCTCGCCGCGCGCAAGATCGAGAAGCTGGGCGCGCTCTGTAGCGAGACCGGCGCCAAGGCCTATGCCTGCAACGCGACCGAACCCGACGAGGTCGAGCGGTTGTTTGGCCTGGTCGAGCGCGAGATCGGCACGCCCGACCTCGTCGTCTACAACGCCAGCGGCCGCACCCGCGGCCCGTTCGTCGACCTCGTCCCGGCCGACGTCGCGCAAGCCATCGCGGTCAGCGCCTATGGCGGCTTCCTGGTGGCGCAGCAGGCGGCCAAGCGCATGCTGCCGAACAAGCACGGCGCGATCCTGTTCACCGGCGCCTCCGCCAGCGTCAAGGGCTACGCGCAGTCGGCTTCCTTCGCGATGGGCAAGTTCGCGCTGCGCGGCCTCGCGCAGAGCCTGGCGCGCGAATTGTCGCCGCAAGGCATCCATGTCGCGCATTTCGTGATCGACGGCGGCATCCGCAGCGCGGCGCGGACGGAAGCCGAAGACAAGCCGGATTCGATGCTCGATCCCGACGCGATCGCCCAGAGCTATTGGAACGTGTTGCAACAGCCGCGCAGCGCCTGGAGCTGGGAGCTCGAGCTGCGGCCCTGGGTCGAGAAGTTCTAGGGCGAGGTGCCGTAGGGTAGGTCAGCCGAAGGCGTAACCCACCTCTTTATTCACCGCGTGTCTGAAAAGAGGTGGGTTACGCTGAGCGGTCTGCGCTAGGCGCAGTCCGCTCAGCTAACCCACCTACGAGAGCTAAACAAGAACAGGGAGGATCAATGACCACGGAAACCACCATCGACACCGGCACCGACGAACTCCTCTGCGTCATCCGCGACCGTGTCGCTGTCATCACGCTGAACCGACCGGACGCGCGCAATTCGCTGTCGGACGCGCTGACCCCGGCGCTACGCACGATGATCCGCAACTGCGGCGAGAACCCCGGCGTCGGCGCGCTGCTGATCACCGGCGCGGGCGAAGCGTTCTGCGCCGGCGGCAACGTCAAGGGCATGGGCACGCATCGCGACAAGGCAAAGCTCGAGATGCCGCTAGAAGATCGCATCGCCGATCTGCAGGAGCGGCAACGGCTGCTCACCGGCGCGCTGGTGTCGGTGCGCAAGCCGACCATCGCTGCGCTCCCCGGCCCCGCGGTCGGCGCCGGACTCGCCATCGCCATGGCCTGCGACATCCGCATCGCCGCGCAATCGGCCTTCGTCGCCACCGGCTATGCCCGCATCGCGCTGAGCGGTGATTACGGCATCGCCTGGCTGCTCACCCGTCTCGTCGGCACCGCGCGGGCGCGCGAGCTGATGTTCACCGGCGACCGGGTCGACGCCGTGCGGGCCGAAGCGATCGGCCTCGTCAACCGCGTCGTGCCCGATGACAAGCTGCAAGCCGAAGCCTTCGCGCTGGCCAAATCGCTCGCCGAAGGCCCGAGGCTGGCACTGCGCTACATGAAGGACAATCTCGACGAGGCCGTGCTGTTCGACTTCGAAACCGCGCGCGACCACGAGGCCGAACGGCTGGTGCGCCTCACCACGACCGCCGATCACAAGGAAGCGGTGCAGGCGTTCATCGAGAAGCGGAAAGCGGGATTCACGGGGAAGTAGGCTACGGAGCACAAAAAAAAGCGCCCGGCCCTGGTTCACCCAGAGCCGGGCTTGCAGTGGTGTCAAACCGAGGCTGAGGGGCTTTCGGCCTGACGGGAAAGCGCGGCGAGGCGCCAGCTTGCGCAGGGAATGTCTTTCGGCGCGACCGCGATCTCCTTGTCGAAGCGCACCAGCTTCCAGTCGTCAGGATGATTGACGAAGGCGAAACCGGATTTGCGCGCGAGCGAGACCATGGTCTCGTTGGAGCGCAGCGTGTCGCCGAACATGTGCTCGGCGCCGAGCGCAGCCGCGCGGCATTCGAGATTCTTCATCAACGCGGTGGCGATGCCGTGGCCCTGCCAGCGATCATGGACCGACAGGCCGAATTCGAGCGTCGCGGTTTCGGCGTGCAGCGCATAGCGCGCTTCGGCGACGATGGTCTCGAAGCCGTCGATCATCATGGTCGCGACCACGGTGAAACGTTCGCGCTCGCCGATCTGAAGGAAGTCGTGCAGCAGTCCGTTCGGCAGCTCGCTGATGGCGCCGAAGAAGCGGTTGTAGCGGGAGCGGGTCGAGAGCGAGCGGAAATAGTGCTGCAGCTCGTCGGTGTCGCGCGGCTCGACGAAACGGACGTTGAGCGCCGTGCCATCGCGGGTGTGCAGCGTGTCCGAATATTGCTTGAGGTCTTCGAGGCGGAGAGTGCTCATGATACGAGCCCTTCACAAAAGGGACCGCCGGCGCCCCCACAGTCAGGCGGCGCCGGCCTGGCGGCCAATCAGGCCCGCCAGAAGGGTTTGTCAGCCTCGTAGGCAATGTCGGTCCAGGACAGTCCGACGTCCTGAAGATCACGCGCGGTCCATTGGGTGAGCTCGCGCCTGTTGCGATAGCGCTCGTGCCAGACATGAAGGGTCTCGCCGATCTGCTGGATCAAGCCGGGCGCATGATGATTTGTCATCGAATTGTGGGTCAAGGTAGACATTTTAAGCTCCTGGAGCTAACCTGACGGCTAATATCGGCTTCCTGGTGCACTGCGACAAACGACAATTTGTACCTTTTCGCATGAAATAACGTCATGTATCCTGCTGCCAAATGACTGCCAGATTGCCGTCCCTGAACGGATTGCGGGCGTTCGAAGCCGCCGCGCGCCATCTCAGCTTCACGCTGGCGGCAAGCGAGCTGAACGTGACGCAGACCGCGATCAGCCATCAGATCCGCAGGCTCGAGGAGGAGCTCGGCATCCGCCTGTTCATCCGGCAGAACCGCGCGCTGGCGCTGACGCCGGAAGCGCGCGACTACCTGCCCGGCGTCCGCGCCGCCTTCAACGACCTCCGGCTTGCGACCGACCGGCTGCTGCGCAAGGACGACGACAAGGTGTTGACAGTCTCGACGCTGGCCTCGCTCGCCGCGAAATGGCTGCTGCCGCGCCTCGCCGATTTCCAGGAGCAGCATCCCGGCATCGATGTCCGCATCACCACCTCGACCAGCCTGGTCGATTTCCAGCGCGACAATGTCGATGCCGCGATCCGCTATGGCCGCGGCCAATGGCCGGGCCTGCGCGCCGACTGGCTGATGGCGGATGAGCTGTTTCCGGTGTGCAGTCCGTCGCTGCTGCGCGGCGACAAGCCGCTGCGCCGGCCCGAAGATCTGGGAAACCATCCGTTGCTGCACACCTCGAACGCCAACAGCGACGATTGGCGGCTATGGCTGACCGCGGCGGGCCTGCCGGCCGACATCGCAAGGCACCCCGGCATCACCTTCGACATGATCTTCATGACCATCCAGGCCGCGATCGACGGCATTGGCGTGGCGATGGGACGGACCTCCTACGTCCAGGACGACATCGCCAAGGGCCGCCTCGTGGTCCCCTTCAAGATCGCGCTGCCGGCCGACGCCGGCTTCTACCTGGTCGCCCCCGAGGGCCGCCGCGAAGCGCCGAAGCTGACCGCATTCCGCCAATGGATGCTCGCTGCGACGCAAAATAAAGCCTGAAAAATCATCAGCTTCCGCGGCAAAATCGATTGACTCGCAGCGCCCTGCGCGGGAAGGGATGAGACAGATTGTCACAGCATCAATCTGTCGCCTTGCCGTGAATGATTCCCGGTCCGGCCACGTCTCGAAGGGGAGCAACGCCATGGTTGGACCAGCAACAAATCCGCCTGAACTCAAATCGCGCATCGGCGCCATCCTGCGCGCCACGTCGGGCAATTTTCTCGAACAGTTCGACTTCTTCCTGTTCGGCTTCTATGCGGCCGCGATCGGCAAGGCGTTCTTCCCCTCCTCCAACGAGACCGCATCGCTGCTCAACACCTTCGGCGTGTTCTGGCTCGGCGCCTTGATGCGGCCGGTCGGCGCGATCGTGCTCGGCGCCTACATCGACCGCATCGGCCGCCGCCAGGGCCTGATCGTCACGCTCGCCATCATGGCCTTCGGCACCGTCGTCATCGCGTTCTGCCCGAGCTACGCGACCATCGGCATCGCCGCGCCCATCATCGTGCTGATCGGACGTTTGCTGCAGGGCTTCTCCGCCGGCGTCGAGCTCGGCGGCGTGTCGGTCTATCTCTCGGAGATCTCCACGCCGGGCAATCGCGGCTTCTACACCTCGTTCCAGTCATCGAGCCAGCAGGTCGCGATCTTCGTGGCCTCGATCCTCGGCTACATCCTCTCGGAGGTGATGCCGGCCGACACCGTCGCCGCCTGGGGCTGGCGCATTCCCTTCTTCGTCGGCTGCCTGATCATTCCCCTGATCTTCTTCCTGCGGCGGACGCTGGAGGAGACGCCGGCCTTCCTCGCCATGAAGAAGCATCCGACGGCCAGCGAGGTGTTCGCCTCCGCCCTCGCCAACTGGCGCATCGTCATCCTCGGCATGATGATCGCGATCCTGACCACGACCACGTTCTACTTCGTCACCGTCTACACGCCGACCTTCGGCAAGACCGTGCTGAAGCTGTCGACGCAGGAAGCGCTGCTGGTGACGCTGCTCGTCGCCGTGACCAACTTCTTCTGGAACCCGGTCGGCGGCGCATTGTCCGACCGCATCGGCCGCAAGCCTGTGCTGCTCACCATCGCCGGCCTGTCACTGGTGACGGCCTACCCTGCGCTGCACTGGCTGGTGGCGGCGCCGACCTTCGGCAAGCTGCTCGCGGTCGAGATGATGTTCTCGTTCTATTTCGGCGTCTACAGCGGCACCATGCTCGGCGCGCTGGTCGAGATCGTGCCGGCGCATGTGCGCACCACCTGCTTCTCGCTCGCCTTCGCGCTCGCCGCCGCCCTGTTCGGCACCTTCACGCCGTTCGCCTCGACCTTGCTGATCGAGCATACCGGCGACAATGCCTCGCCCGGCTTCTGGCTGATGCTCGCTGCACTGCTCGGAATCATCGCAGCCTCGACGGTGTATCGCGGCGGCGGCAAGGCCGTGCCGACTTATGATGCGGTGCCGGAGCCGGTTGCGGGGCATTGATGGCCGCTTCAATCGTCGCCGTCTCTTACCCTCCCCCTCCAGGGGAGGGTAAGAGCGGGACTTACAGCTCCACCACCACGTAATCGCTCTCGACGCTCACCGGAATCGTCTCGGCGACATACGGGCCCTTCACGACGCTCGCACCCGGCTCGACATGGGCGGGATAGGCCTTCACGCGGAAGCGGCGGGGATCGCAATAGGACTGGCCGGTGCGGATGTCGAACTCCCAGCCGTGCCAGGGGCAGCGGATGATCTCCCCGAGCCTGGTGTATTCGATCTCGCCGGGCTCCTTTGACTGCGCAAGACCGATCAGCGGGCCCTCGCACAGCGCCGCGCCCTGATGCGGGCAGCGGTTCATCAGGCCGAAATATTCGCCCTTGATGTTGAAGACCGCGATCGGCCGCCCGTCGATCTCCAGAAATTTTCGCGTCCCCGGCGGCAGTTCATCGACCGGCGCGATCACATGCCGCGCCATCAACCAATCCCGTACAGGGTGCGCGCATTGCCGAGATAGAACGCCTCGCGATTGGCCTCGCTGACACCCGCCGGCAGCACGCGCGACGGCTCGTCGTAATCCCAATGCGGATAGTCGGTCGCGAACAGCAAGCGGTCCCAGCCGATCCAGTTGATGACGTCGAACAGATCCTCGCGGCTTTCGGGGTCCTCCATCGGCTGCGTCGTCCACCACACCTGCTCGCGGATATATTCCGACGGCGGCCGCTTCACATGCGGCACTTCGCTCCGGAGTCGCTGCCAAACCTTGTCGAGCCGCCACGCCAGCGACGGCGCCCAGCCGAAGCCGGCCTCGATCATCACCATCTTCAGTTTCGGGAAGCGCTCGAACACGCCTTCCAAAACCAGGCTCGCCAGCGCCGATTGCTGGCATTGCGAGTGACCGACCATCTCCTCGATGTAATAGGACGGCCAGCCCGACGGCGTGATCGGATTGCCGCCGAAGCCGAAGGCGTGGACGCCGACGGGAAGGCCGGCTTCCTCCGCGGCCTGGTAGATCGGCCAGTAACGGCGCTGGCCGAGCGGCTCGACATTGCGGCTGAGCAGCAGCACCTGCACGAAATTCTTGTCGCCGGCGCGCTCGCGGATTTCAGCGGCGGCCGACAGCCCGTCCTCATTGCCGACGACGATGGACGCCTTCAGCCGCTTGTCCTTGCTGGTCCATTTGTCGATCTGCCAGTCGTTGATCGCCGAACACAAGGCGGCCGAGAGCTCGTGATTGCGGATGCCCTGCCCAGTGCCCAGCGGATTGAGCACGCCGAGCTGCACGTTGTTGGGATCGAGCAATTGCTTCTGCATGAAGGACAGCGAGGAGCCCTGCGGGCCGCCCTCGGGCGGATAGGCATCGCGGCGCGAAGCATTGGGCTGGGCCTTCGGATAGGGCGGGCCTTCCATCATGCCCTGATAGGCATGGACGCCGTAGACTTCGAGATGATGCTGCCAGCGTTTGGCGAGATAGGGATAAAGCTCGGTGCGGGTGGCGCGTGCCGGATGGATGTCGCAGTCCGCGATCGCGGTTTTGACGGTCAGTGGGGAAGCGGCTTCTTGGCTCTCGCGGAATTGGATATTCATCGCCTTGCCTCCTTTGGCAGCGGGCTCATTTCAGGCGGGGATAGGTCGCATGTGGATTTTCGATCATGATCTTGCGCACGAGATCGGGGGTGAGACCTTCGGGCAGCGCATCCTGGCCCTCGAACTGCCAGTGCGGATAGTCCGTGGAGAATAGGACCAATTCGTCGGACTGCATATGATCAAACAGGCGAATTAATGTCGCCTCATCCGGCGGCGCATCAAATGGCTGTAAGGAGAAGCGGATGTTGCTGCGCACAATATCCAGCGGCGCGCGGTCGACCCAAGGCGTCTCCATCCGCACTCCGCGCCAGAACTTGTGCAGGCGCCAGAGAAAGGGGGAAATCCAGGAGACGCCGGATTCCAGCATCACCATTTTCAGGCGCGGATATTTGGCGAACACGCCCTCGACGATCAGGCTCGTGAGCTGGGTCTGGAACGCCTGAGCCTGCCCGACATAATCCTCGATGTGGTAGGAACCCCATCCCACGGCGGTCGGCGGATTGTGATAGGCGGAACCCGCGTGGATGCCCACGGGTAGTTCCAGCCGTTCCGCGACTTCATAGATCGGCCACAGCGCGCGCTTGCCGAGCGGCGTGTCGCCCATCACCAGCATCAGCACCTGGACGAAACGCTTGTCCTGCGCGCAGCGCTCGATTTCGGCCACGGCCTTCTCGATGCTTTGCGTCGGGATCACGATCGAGCCGCGCAGCCGCTTGTCGCGATCGAGCCACTCCTTTACCAACCAGTCGTTCAGCGCGCGGCAGAATGCGGTCTGCAAATCTTCCGAAAACACCATCTGCACGCCGTAGAGCGGATTGCAGATGGCATGATCGAGTTGGAAAGCATCGAGCACATGGCGCTGCATGCCCTCCAGGCTTTCGCCGGGTTTGCCGCTGTCGGGGCGCCAGTCGGGCCGCGCCGTGATCGGCGAATTCTGCGGATAGGATTGCGAGACGAGGTCGACCATGCCGCGCGTCGTCACCTGATCGCGCCAATAGTCGCTCAGGTACGGCAGCAGGCTGGTCAGATGCGGCACGGCCGGATGCACATCGCAATCCACCCCGCCGGCGATCAGGGACGCCATGACGTCTCCCTTCTCACGTTTCCTCGCAAGTCTCTTCTTATACCCGCCATTCAAGCAGGACTGCCCGTCGCCCGCAACTCAGCCAAGCGTCCTGTCATATGCTAGGAAGGCTCAGCTCGGTTGCGAAGGGACAAGGGGTTAGGGATGAAAGAGCTCGTCGGCATTGCGGAACAGGTCGCAGCGAAGCTGATCGCGCGCAAACAGACCATCGCCGTGGCAGAATCCTCAACCGGCGGCCTGGTCTCGGCCAGCCTGCTCGCGGTGCCCGGCGCGTCCGCCTATTTCCTTGGCGGCGCGGTGGTCTACACCCGCGACGCCAGGCGCGTGCTGATGGATATTTCGGACGAAGGAATGAAAGACTTTCGCTCCTCGTCGGAGCCCTACGCGCAACTGCTGGCCGAGCAGATGCGAACGCGCTTCAACAGCGACTGGGGCCTGTCCGAGACCGGAGCAGCCGGCCCAACCGGCAACCGCTACGGCGACGCCGCCGGCCATAGCTGCATGGCGGTTGCGGGGCCTGTGTCAGAGGTGATGACGCTGGAGACCGGCAACAACGACCGGTTCGGCAACATGCAAATGTTTGCTGCGACGGCGCTGAAGCTGTTGTTGAGGAAGCTGGAGGGGTGAGAGTTCTGACGGTGGCAGCGGTCCCGCTTTCGATACCGTCATCCTGAGGTGCGAGACACGCGGCGCAACGCGCCACGTGACGAGCCTCGAAGGATGAACGGCCGAGATGCAGCCGGGCCGTCGCCCTTCGAGGCTCCCCTTGCTTCGCAAGGGGAGCACCTCAGGATGACGGTGAGAGATTTGTACTCGCCGCGCCGTTCAACGTCACCGCCCCAGATGCCGCATGAAGATCCGCACCACATAGCCCTGCACGCGCGGCGCCTCATCGTAAACGTCCGACGCGATCCGCTCGATGGTCTCACGCAACGACAGGAACTGCGCCTGCCGCGCGATGCTTTCGGTGCCCTGCATGCCCGCGAGTTCGTCCATCGCGGCGTCGCTGATCTGGCACTGCACGACCTCGTCGCCACTCAGCATGGTGAAGCGAAAGGCCAGCCGTTGGAGATCATGGCCAACGATCCTGTCGCGCGTCAGCGGCATCCAATTGTCCCGTTCGCGCCCCCGAACGGGACAATGCTGAAAATCTGACGGCTTGTCACTATCCGCGCCGCAGGACGTGGCGGTCATCCGACGCCCGTCAGTCGCGCGGCTCGACGAACCGGCTGCTCTCCAGCTTCAGTAGACGAGCGCCATGCCGGTCGGCCTGTCGAGCGCCTCGGCCAGCGACCGATACTCCTCACAGCTGGTACCGCAGATGGAGGCAATCCGGCTCAAATGATAGAGCGCCTGCTCGCGATTGCCCCGCTCGAGCTGCCACAGCCCGTAATATTGCCACGTCAGCACGTGGTTCGGATCTGCCTTCAAGGCGCGCTCATACCAGACCTGCGATTGCTCGTAGTCGCCGAGCTTGCGATAGGAGTAGCCGATGAGGTTGGCGACGTTCGGATGATCGTCATGGCCGAGCGACTTCAATTGCGCGATCGCGGCCGCATAGTCGTTGCGCTCGTAGATCGTGTCATAGGCCACGCGGTAGCCGGCCGCGAATGCGGGATCGCCGATGCTGGACTGATTGTTCAGCTTCTTACCCTTCTGGGTTGCCTTGGTTCCGGGGCGTTTCGGATAGGTCGGCTGCGGCTTCTGATCCGAATAGGCGCCGGCGTACGGATCCGTGGAGCTGGCGCCGCCCCCGCCTCCTCCACCCCCGCCTCCGCCCGCGGCAAATGCCGGCGAGCTCGACAGGGCTGCCGCGAATGTACCCAACGTGACGAGCTTGATCATCGTCGTGATCATGTCTGTCTCCTGTACTGTTTCAAGCGGCCCCGGACCAATTGTTAACCCTGCCTTGGCAACGATATTCCGGGGCGCTGCGCTTTACGGAGACGTCAGCGTTCGTACGGCAGTTCCGGTGTCCTTTACTGGAAGGCCACCTCGGCAAAGCTGCGGAGCTTTCGCGAATGCAGGCGCTCCGATTCCTGCTGCTTGAGCCGTTCCAGCGCTTTCAGGCCGATCTCGAGATGCTGGCCGACGCGGCGGCGGTAGAATTCGCTGGCCATGCCCGCGAGCTTGATCTCGCCGTGCAGCGGCTTGTCGGAGACGCACAGCAGCGTGCCGTAGGGCACGCGGAAGCGATAGCCGTTGGCGGCGATCGCGGCCGATTCCATGTCGAGCGCGACTGCGCGCGACTGCGACATACGCCGGATCACCTCAGGCCCGGAGATCTCCCAATTGCGGTTGTCGACGCTCGCGACGGTTCCGGTGCGCATCAGGCGCTTCAGCTCGAAACCTTCGAGCCCCGTGACGTCCTCGACCGCCTCCTCGAGCGCGACCTGCATCTCGGCCAGCGCAGGGATCGGCACCCACAGCGGCAGCTCGCGGTCGAGCACGTGGTCTTCGCGCACATAGCCGTGCGCGAGCACGTAATCGCCGAGGCGCTGCGTGTTGCGCAAGCCCGCGCAATGGCCGAGCATCAGCCAGGCATGCGGGCGCAGCACCGCGACATGGTCGGTGACGTTGCGTGCGTTGGAGGGACCGGTACCGATGTTGATCAGCGTGATGCCGCGATAGCCTGATGCGACCAGGTGGAAGGCCGGCATCTGCGGCATGCGCGCCGGCGCAACGCCGCTGATCGCGCCGCCGCTGCGCGTGATGACGTTGCCCGGCGCGACGAAGGCTTCAAGGCCAGCCTCACTCGACTGGAGCCGCTGCTGACAGAGCTGCGCGAAGGCGTCGACATAGAACTGGTAGTTGGTGAAAATGACAAAATTCTGGAAATGCTCGGGGTCGGTGCCGGTGTAGTGATAGAGCCGGCGCAGCGAGTAATCGACGCGGGCGGCGCGGAACAGCGACAGCGGCTCGGGCGCGCCCGGCTGAAGCTCGAAGGTGCCGTCGGCAATCGAATCGTCCATGGTGGCGAGATCGGGCACGTCGAACGCGTCGCGCAGCGATCGCGCGACAGAGGAGTTCTCGCTCGTCGTGATCGCAGCTTCGATGTTGATGTCGCGGCGATAGGCGAAGTGGATCGGGATCGGCTCGGCGGACTCACCGATCTCGACGGGGACGCCGTGATTCTGGATCAAGAGGCCGATCTGCTCGATAAGGTAGCTCCGGAACAGATCCGGACGCGTCACGCTGGTCTCATGCACGCCGGGCCCGGCGACAAAGCCGTAGGCGAGACGCGAATCCAGCCGCGCATGCGTCGCGGTGGTGACGCGGACGAAGGGATAATAGGCCCGCACCCGCGTCGTGATCGCTTCGCCGCCGACATAGGCCTCGAACCGGTCGCGCAGGAACTTGGTGTTGCGCTCGTAGATCTCTTCGAGGCGGGCAACGGCGAGGGAAGCGTCGGAGAAGGATTCGGTGGCGATGGAGGGTGGGGATTGCATGGTTCGACCGCCGGGTTGATGGGCTTGAGTCGAACTATAGCAAAGAAGGCGGTGCCGTAGGGTGGGCAAAGCGGAGCGTGCCCACCAATATGCTCGTCGTGTGAAAGATGGTGGGCACGGCGCGTCGCGCCTTTGCCCACCCTCCGAGATCATGACGCGCTTTCGCCCGTCACTTCTCCCGGAACGCCCGCATCAGCTGGTCGTGCAGCGGCTTCATCAGATAGGACAGCATGGTGCGGTCGCCGGTCTGGACGAAGGCTTCCACGGGCATGCCGGGGATCATCTTGACGTCGCCGAGACGGGCGATCTCTGCGGCCGGCATCGAGACGCGGATGGTGTAGTAGCTCTGGCCGGTGCGCTGATCGGTGGTGACGTCGGGCGAGACGCGGCTGACGAGGCCGTTGAGCTCCGGCGTGGTGCGCTGATTGAAGGCAGAGAGGCGCAGCAGCGTCTTCTGGCCGATCTGCAGCTTGTCGATGTCGACCGGATTGACCTTGGCCTCGACCTGGAGATCGTCGGCCTGCGGCACGATCAGCATGAGAGCGTCGCCGGCGGTGATGACGCCGCCGACCGTGTGCACCGTGGATTGCAGCACCATGCCGTCCTGCGGCGCGCGGATGTCGATACGGCGAAGCTGGTCTTCGGCGGCGACCTTGCGCTCGATCAGCTCGCCGATCTTGTCGTTGGTCTCGCGCAGATCCTTGGAGACCTCGCTCACCACGTCCTTGTCGACCTGGATGATCTGGAGCTCCGTCTCGGTGATCTTGCCCTTGGCCTGGGCGCGCGAAGCGATGTATTGCGCGCGTTCGCCGTTGAGACGGGCCGAGTCGCGTTCGAGCTGGGTCAGCCGCGAGATCTGCACCAGACGCTTGTCGTAGAGCTCGCGCACGCCGGTGAGCTCGTTCTGCACCAGCGCGATCTCCTGATCCTTGGCCTTCTCCTGAGCGCTGAGGCCCGAGATCTCCTCGTTGAGCTGCGTGATGCGCTCGCGAAGCTGGGCCTTCTGTCCGGTCCGGCCGTTGACGCGGACGTCGAACAGCTTGGTTTCGGCGGAGAGCAGCAGCTTGACGTCGGGATCGCTGGCGCGCTCGAGCAGGGCTTGCGGAAATTCGAGCCTGTCGACCCCGCGCTGCTCGGCCTGCAGGCGCGCCGCACGCGCCTGCGCGGCGTCGAGATTCTTGGTCACGATGGCGAGGTTGGCCTTGGTGACGGTGTCGTCGAGCCGCACCACGATGTCGCCGGCCTTGACCAGGTCGCCGTCGCGGGCGCGCACCTCGCCGACCACGCCGCCGGTCGGATGCTGCACCTTCTTGACGTTGGATTCGACCACGATCTGGCCCGGCGCGATCAGCGCGCCCGAGATCAGCACGGTCGAGGCCCAGCCGCCGAGACCGACGACCAGGACCAGCACGATCACGAGGCCGAGGATCAAGTGAAACTTGATGGATTCGCGTACGGTCTTGTTCGCGGCAGGCTTCGGGCCGCCGATGGCCATCGTGCTCATGGCTTGGCCACTCCGCCTTCGCTGACGATCTTGATCGGGGCCGGCGGGGTCACGCGCGGCTGCAGAACCTGGGCAAGCACCTGCTCCTTGGGGCCGAACGCCTGCATGCGGCCGTCGCGCAGCACCAGGACCTGGTCGACCGCCTCGACGCCGATCGGGCGGTGCGCCACCACGACGACGATCGCGCCGCGCTCGCGGGCGGAGCGGATGGCGCGGGTCAGCGCCTCGTCGCCTTCGGTGTCGAGATTGGAGTTTGGCTCGTCGAGCACGATCAGGAAGGGGTTGCCATAGAGTGCGCGCGCCAGCGCCACACGCTGCGCCTGGCCTGCGGAAAGCGCTGTGCCCTGCTCGCCGACCTGGGTGTTGTAGCCCTCGCGCATCTTGATGATCATCTCGTGCACGCCGGCTTCTTTCGCAGCCGCGATGATGCCTTCGGAGGTCGCCTCGGGATCGAACCGGCTGATGTTTTGGGCAATGGTGCCGCCGAACAATTCGACGTCCTGCGGCAGATAGCCGATGTGCCGGCCAAGCATGTCGGACGACCATTGGTCGAGCGCCGCGCCGTCGAGACGCACCTTGCCGCGCACCGGCTGCCAGACCCCGACCAGCGCGCGGATCAGCGACGACTTGCCGGAACCGCTCGGGCCGATCACGCCGAGGCCGTTGCCCGCGGCGAGCGCGAAGGTGATGTCCTGCACGATGAGGCGCTGGTCGCCCGGGGGCACCATGGCGACGCCTTCGACCGAGAGCCGGCTCGTGGGCGCCTGCAACTGGGTCGGCATCGCCTGCGCGGGCATCTGCTCCAGGAGGCGCGTGAGGCGGTGCCAGCTCTGGCGTGCCGCGACGAAGGATTTCCAGTGCGCAATGGCGAGATCGACCGGCGCGAGCGCGCGGGCAGAGAGGATCGAGCCGGCGATGATGATGCCGGCGGTCGCCTCCTGGTGGATGACGAGATAGGCGCCGACCGCGAGCACGGCCGATTGCAGCATCATGCGCAGCACCTTTGCGATCGCACCGAGACCGCCGGCGACGTCGCTCGCACGCTGATTGCCGACAAGATATTTTTCGTTGGTCTCGCTCCAGCGCTGGTTCATCCGGCCGGCCATGCCCATCGCCACCATGACTTCGGCGTTGCGGCGGCTGGCCTGGGCGAGATCGTTGCGCTGGGCGGCAAGTCCCATCGCCTCGCGCGCCGGCTGGCGGGACATGAACTCGGTGACCAGCGTCAGCCCGACCAGGACGATGGCACCGATCAGCGCGGTGACGCCAATCATGACGTGGAAGGCGAAGCAGATGGCGAGATAGAGCGGCAGCCAGGGCAGGTCGAAGAACGCGCTCGGGCCCATGCCGCCGAGGAAGGAGCGGACGTTGTCGAGATCACGCAGCGGCTGGAGGCCTTCGTTGCGGCTGCCGACCAGGAGCGGCAGGCGCACGATGGTGTCGAACACGCGCTTGTTGAGGGCTTCATCGAGCGCGGTGCCGATCCGCCCCAGGATCCGGTTGCGGATCATGTCGAGCACGCCCTGCGCCATGTAGAGGAAGCTGGCAAGGATGATCAGGCCGACCAGGGTCGGGACGCTGCGGCTCGGCAGCACCCGGTCGTAGACCTCCAGCATGAAGATCGACCCGGTCAGATAGAGCAGGTTGATCATGCAGCTCATGAAGCCGACGCCGACGAACGCCGTGCGACAAGCGCGCAAGGCGTCACCGAGCTCTGAACGGCGGACGCCAGGACCGGCTGCCATCAGTCTGATCTCTTTCAGGTGGGGGCCAAGGCCCCTGATTTCACGGGCAATTCAGGGTACTCGCCCCGGATTAACATCATGTTCGCCCTGCGTCCAACGCAGCCGGGCTCATCCAAAACCCTGATGGGTCACATCTACCCCTGATGGCCCCGCACGCAAGTCCGGTATTTCACAGTCTTTGCGGCTTTTTGGTGCAGTGGCCGCCGCCCCTCCCCGGTCCTGGAGAGGCGGCTAGTTCCGATCGATCGAACCGGGCGGCTGCTAGAACCGGCCGCCACCCCGCACCAGCCGCACCACCAGCAGCAGGATGACCGCGCCGATGGCGGAATAGACGATCTCGGACACCAGCCCGGTGCCGATGCGAATGCCGAGCTTCGGAAACAGGAAGCTCGCCACCAGCGCGCCGGCGATGCCGACCACGATGTCGCCGATGATCCCGAACCCCGTTCCGCGCACCACCTTGCCGGCGAGCCAGCCGGCCACCAGGCCGACGAACAGGATGACGAGCAGGCCTTCGTTGGAAATGTGCATAAGTCTGGTCCCTCTCCATGAACGGCCGCATGGAACGGGAACCGGGATGAATGGGGTCTGAATGCTAGTCGCTTCAGCCGGCTCCGACAAAAAGTCGAAAACAACCCCATGCAAAGTAGAACGGCTTTGGCCTGCAGTCCCCGGTGAACTGTGACAACTCGGTGTTGCCGTGGAGGAATTTCAAAGGAAGGAGCGAGCGGCGGCAGCGCCGTTCGAATATTATGACAGCGCCGCCGTCTGCTCCGCCAGCACACATCGCGCCGCCCGGCCCGGCCCGACCGCCACATTGGCAGGCAATTGCTCCAGGCAACGCAGCTGCGCCACGGCGCAGCGCGGGGCGAAGGAGCAATTGTGGGGTTTTTCGGCCAGCGAGGGCGGTGTGCCGGGGATGGTTTCGAGGCGGGCGCCACGCTTGGCGCCGTGAATAGTCGAGGCGAGCAGGCCCTTGGCGTAGGGATGCACCGGGCTGCGGACGATGTCGCGAAGCGTGCCCTGCTCCACGATCTGGCCGGCATACATCACCGCGACACGGTCGCAGATCTCGATGGCGACGCCGATGTCATGGGTGACGAAGATGACGGACATGCCGAACTCGCGCTGCAGCTCGCGCAGCAGCAGCAGGATCTGGATCTGCACGGTGGCATCGAGCGCGGTGGTCGGCTCGTCCGCCAGCAGGATTTTTGGCCGGCAAGCCAGCGCCAGCGCGATCATGGCGCGCTGGCGCATGCCGCCGGACATCTCGTGCGGATAGGCGTCGAGCCGGCGTTTTGCGGAGGGAATGCGCACGACCTCGAGCATTTCGAGTGCGCGTGCCCTGCCCTCTGCGTAGCTCTTGCCTTCATGGCGCACGACGCTCTCGGCGATCTGCGCGCCGATGGTATAGACCGGATCCAGCGCCAATGCCGGCTCCTGGAAGATCATCGACACGGTCTGGCCGCGGAAGGACGACAGCTCCTCGTCGTTCATGGCGAGCACGTCGCGGCCCATGACGTTGACGGTGCCCGAAATCTGCGTGCGCTTCTTCGGCAGCAGCCGCATCAGCGCACGCAGGGTCACGCTCTTGCCCGAACCGGACTCGCCGAGCAGGCCCAGCACCTCACTGTTGCCCAGCGAAAGACTGAGATCGTTCACGGCATAGACCGTGCGCTCCCCAGTGAAGCGGATGTTGAGGCCTGAAATCTCGACGAGCTTTGTCATGACGGCAGTTTCGGCAGTCGATCGTGATAATCGGTGACGCGCTGGAACGCGGCGCCGATGGTGAGCAGGGTCGCCTCGTCGAAGGAGCGGCCGATCAGCTGCATGCCGACCGGCAGGCCGCTTTTCGTGAAGCCCGAGGGCACGGTGAGCGACGGCAGGCCGAGGAAGTTCACCGGGCGGGTGAACAGCGTCAGCCGCTGCACCATGGCCGGCGCGTTCGGCCCGCCGCCGACATCGCTCTCCTCGATCGTCGGCGCCGGCACCGGCGAGGCCGGCGCGATCACGGCATCGACGCCCGATGTCGCCGCGTTGTGCGCGGCTAGCGCCGGGCCGCGCCAGCGCATCGCCTCGAGATAGGTGATGGCGGGAACGGCGAGACCGTTCTGCAGCCGCATCAAGACCTGCGGGCCATAGTCCTGCGGACGCTCGATCATCCAGCGCTTGTGGAAGGCGGCAGCTTCGGCGGCGAGCACGAGCTGGCTCGCCGAGGACAATTGCCGCTGGTCCGGCAGCTCGACCGTGACGATGTCGGCGCCCTCGCGCTTGAGCACGGCGATGGTCTCGTCCAGCACGCGCGCGACCTCGCTGTCGAGATCGTCCACGTAGAAAGATGCGGGCACGCCGATCTTCAGGCCCTTCAGCGAGCCCTTGGTGGCGCCGACATAGTCCGACAGCGGCTCGTGGCTGCAGGTCGAATCCGCAGGGTCCGCCCCAGCCATCAGCGCCAACAGCAGCGCGCAATCTTCGGCAGTGCGGGCAAGCGGGCCGACGGTGTCGAGCGACTGCGACAGCGGCATTGCACCGGCGCGGCTGACCCGGCTCCAGGTGGTCTTGAGGCCCGTGACGCCGCAGAAATGCGCGGGCATCCGGATGGAGCCGCCGGTGTCCGAGCCCAGCGCCCCATAGGTCAGCCGCGCCGCGACCGCCGAGCCGGAGCCCGACGAGGAGCCGCCGGTGATGTGGGCGATGTTCCAGGGATTGCGCACCGGGCCGTAATGGGCGTTGTGCCCGGTCGGGCCATAGGCGAATTCGGCCAGATGCAGCGTGCCGAGCCTGATCTGGCCGGCGTCCTTGAGCCGCTGCAACGCCGTGGAGGTCACGGTCGGCACGAAATCGCGACGGATCAGCGAACCGCAGGTCGCGACGTGGCCTGCGTCGTAATACATGTCCTTGTGCGCGAGCGGCACGCCGTGCAGCGGACCACGGACATTGCCCTTGGCCAGCTCGGCATCAGCGACCTCGGCCGCCTTCAGTGCAGCCTCCGCCTCGACCGACATGAAGGCGTTGAGATGCGGCTGCCACTGCGCGATGCGGTGCAGCAGCGCGCGCGTCACCTCATGCGAGGACACCTGCTTCATCGCGATCGCGCGCGCGATCTCGGTGAGCGTCATCAATGCAGGCTCAGTGCTCATTTCGACACCTTCTGCGTCTGCACGGTCGGATAGAGCGCGGGCTCGAGGTCGAACGGCAGCGTGCCGGCGATGGCCGCGAAGCCTTCGAAGGCAGGTCCGATGGAATTGGAGATGCGCGTCGCGATCTCGTCATCGACGGGGACGCCGGCAACTAGCGCGATCGGCTTGATCTCTTTCGGTGTCGGTCTCGTCATGCGGTCTTCTCCCTGGGCGCGCGGCTGTGGCCTGAACCCGGTATCGCCATGTAGCACGCGGCCTCGTGGCCCATATTATCCAGCGCAGTGAGCTTTGGTGTCGCATTTGCGCAGAGCGGCTCCGCAAACGGGCAACGGGTGTGGAAGCGGCAGCCCGGGGGCGGATCGATCGGATTGGGCGGATCGCCTGTGATCGGCGGCTGCTCGGTACGCCTGTCGGGGTCGGACGACGGCATCGCCGCCAGGAGTGCGCGCGTATAGGGATGCGCAGGGTTATCCCAGACCTGGTCGACCGGGCCGAGCTCGACGACCTCGCCGAGATACATCACCAGCACGCGGTCCGAGATGTAACGGACGACGTTGAGGTCATGGCTGATGAAGAGATAGGTCAGCCCGAACTCGCGCTTGAGGTCGGCGAGCAGGTTGAGCACCTGCGCCTCGACGGATTTGTCGAGCGCGGAGACGGCTTCATCCAAAATCACCAGCCGCGGAGACAGAGCCAGCGCGCGCGCGATGTTGACGCGCTGGCGCTGGCCGCCCGAGATCTCGTGCGGATAGCGGTTGGCGAAGTTTTCGGGGCGTAAGCCGACCTTGCCGAGCAGCTCGCGCGCCAGGGTGCGCGCCGCGCCATCGGCCATGCCGTGCACCTTCGGGCCAAAGGCGATCGATTCCTCGATCGTCAGGCGCGGATTGAGCGAGGCATAGGAGTCCTGGAACACCATCTGCATGCCGCGGCGTAGCTCGCGCAGCGACAGCGCCTGGCCGACCGTCATGCCGTCATAGATGATGTCGCCGGTATCGCGCGGCATCAGGTGCATCAGCAGGCGCGCGGTGGTGGACTTGCCGCAGCCGGACTCGCCGACGATGCCGACGGTCTCGCCCTTGGCGACGGCAAAGGAGACGTTGTCGACGGCGCGCACGGTGCGCTTCGCGGCAAACAGCCCGCCGCGAACAGGGAAATGTTTGGTGAGGCCGTTGACCTGAAGCAACGGCTGCGCGACGCCGCCGACGTCCTCGACCGGCTCGAGCATTTCGACGGATGTGTTGCTCTCGCTCATGGCTAGTTCCTGATGTCCATGGCGCTGCGCAGGCCGTCCGAAAGCAGGTTGAAGCAGATCGAGACCGCGAAGATCATCGCGCCCGGCAACGCTGCGACCCAGGGATTGACGTAGATCGCGGTGCGCAAGGTGTTGAGCATCAGCCCCCATTCCGGCTCCGGCGGCTTGGTGCCGAGGCCGAGGAAGGAGAGACCGGCAGCCAGGATCATCGAGACCGAAATCAGGCTCGTCGCATAGACGAAGATCGCGCCGAGTACATTGCCGAGGATGTGCACGCGCATGATGGTGAAGGGCCCCGCGCCGGAGGCGCGCGCGGCCTCAACGAAGTCCATGTTGCGCACGCCGGTGGTGACGCTTTCGGCGACGCGGGTGATCTGCGGCACGAACACGACCGTCAACGACACGATAGAGTTGAGGATGCCGGCGCCCAGCGCGCCGGAGATCGCGATCGCCAGCAGCACGGAGGGAAAGGCGTAGAATACGTCGATCGTGCGCATGATCGCGGTGTTGAGCTTGCCGCCGACATAGCCGGCGACGAGGCCAAGCGAAGTCCCGATGCAGAAGGCGAGGATCACGGGCAGAATGCCGATGACCAGCGACAGCCGCCCGCCATAGATCAGCCGCGCCAGCATGTCGCGGCCGAGCTCGTCGGTGCCGAGCGGGTAGCCAACGGTGCCGATGTGGCGCAGGCGGCGGATCATGGAGCCCTTGTAGGGATCCTCAAGGCCGAGCCACGGCGCAAGGATCGCGGACAGGAAGATCAGCAACAGCACCAGCGCGCAGGCCATGCTGACCTTGTCGCGCCGGATGCGGCGGCCGACGGTCGCCCAATAGCCGCGCGCCTTGGTGGCGGGTGCGGCCTGCAGCGCGGCATCGGCGGTGGCGGCGGACAACGGAAGCTCGCTCATCGCCGCAATTTCCATCGTCGTCCCGGCGAAAGCCGGGACCCATAGCCACGAAATGTAATTTGGCGAAGACTCGTAGTGGCCGTCTCGTCCCACAACCGCTTACCGGGGTTATGGGCCCCGGCCTTCGCCGGGACAACACTGAGTGTGTGGCACCTCATCCCGTTAGCCCCGCTTGATGCGCGGGTCGATTGCGGCTTGCGCGATGTCGACCATGAGATTGAGGAACACGAAGAACAGCGCCAGGATCAGGATCGTGCCCTGCAGCAGCGGCAAGTCGCGCTGGAAGATCGCCGAGTTGAGCAGGAAGCCCGAGCCCGGCCAGGAGAATACGGTCTCGATCAGGATCGAGCCGCCGAGCATATAACCGAGTTGAAGCCCCATCACCGCGAGCGCAGTGGGCGCGGCGTTCTTGACGACGTGGCGGAACACGCCGCGCTCATGCAGGCCTTTTGCGCGCAATGCCTCGACAAAATCCTGGCTGAGGATGTCGCCGGTCAGCGCACGCACCGTGCGGGTGACGATGCCCATCGGAATCACCGATGTCGTGATCGCGGGCAGCACGAGGTATTGCAGGTGCGCCCAGTCCCAGGCCCAGGTGGCGGAGCCGCCGGGCCCGGCGCCGACCGCGGGCAGCCAGTTCAGCTGCACCGAGAAGATGATGACGAGCACCATGCCGAGCCAGTAATGCGGCACCGACACGCCCGCGATGGCAAAGGACGTCGCGAGCTTGTCGATCCAGGTCTCGCGGAAATAGCCGGCGATCAGGCCGAGCAGGATGCCCATGGTGAAGCCGATGATCGCGGCGGCAATCGCCAGCGTGACGGTGTTGCTGACCGCGCGCATGACCTCGGCGAGCACGGGGCGCCCCGTCGCAATGGAATTGCCGAGATCGCCGTGCAGCGCGCGCAGCAGCCACAGGCCGAACTGCACCGGTAGCGGGCGATCAAAACCGTAGGCGGTACGGAGCTGCGCGGCGAGTTCCTGCGAGGCATCGGCCGGCAGCACCGCGACCAGCGGATCGCCCGGCGTGATATGCACGAGCAGGAAACACACCAGCGCGACGCTGATGACGATCGGGACGACGTAGACGATGCGTCTGGCGATATAGGCGAGCACTGAATTACCTGACTTGGGAGCGCACGATTGGGTGCGCGGGCTTCAGTAAGGGACGCACGATGCGAGGGTTCCCTCCCCCCTTGCGGGGGAGGGTTAGGGAGAGGGGTAGCCACGCAGGGATCGCCCGTGTGGACCCCCTTCCCCAACCCCTCCCCGCAAGGGGGAGGGGAGCCCTACCAGCGTGCTCTCCTCACTACTTCATCGACACCAGCGAGAAGTCGATGAACCAGCTCTTCGGCTGCACCACGCCGGTCACCTTCGGGCTCATCGCGCGGGGGCCGACGTCGTGGGCGACATAGAGGAAGGCGGCATCGTCAACCGAGGCCGCGTGCAGCTCGGCGAGTGCGGCGTCACGCGCGGCGGGATCGAAGGTCTGGCGCGCTTTCTTCACCAGCTCGTCGAACTTGGGATTGTTGATGAAACCCCAATTGTTCGAGACCGGCGGCGCCATGCCCGATTGCAGGAAGCGCACCAGCGCGAAGAACGGATCCATCGCCGCATAGGTCACGTTGGTCGCGTGCGAACCGTTCGCCGACGGATCCTTGGCGCCGCGGCGCCAGTTGGTGAACAGCGTATTCCATTCGATGACGTCGAGCTGCACATCGAAATAGCATTCGGCAAGGGCCTGCTGGAGATACTCGTTCATCGGCAAGGGCTGCATCTGGCCCGAGCCGGAGGCGGAGGTCTGGGTCTTCACCGTCAGCTTCTTGTTGGGGCCGAAGCCGGCCTCCTGCATCAGCTTTTGCGCAGCTGCCTTGTCGTACTTGATCTCGAAGCTCGGCTTGCCGCGCCAGGGGTGGCCGGGCTCGAAAGTGCCGGTCGCCGGCACCATCAGGCCCGCGAGCAGGCCGTCCTTGAGGCCCTCGCGATCGACGCAGAGGTTCGCGGCCTTGCGCACGCGGATGTCGTTCCAGGGCGAACCCTCGACGCGCGAGAACTGCCAGGGCCAGACATGCGGCTGCTCGTTGGCGTAGAGCTTGAAGCCACGCTGCTTCAGCTCGGGCAGTGCGTCCGGCGCCGGCGCCTCGACCCAATCGACCTGCCCGGAGAGCAGCGCCGCGGTGCGCGCGTTGGCTTCCGGCATCGGCAACAGCACCATCTTGTCGACCTTGGGCACGCGCGCCTTGTCCCAATAGCTCGCGTTCTTGACGAGCTCGAGCCGCTCGCGCGGCGTGAAGCTCGCCATCTTCCACGGGCCAGTGCCCGCGGCATCCTTGGCGAACGCAGTCCAGGCGGCCTGCGACTTGGCCTTGGCGTCGGCGCCTTCCGCCTTGTCGTAGAAGTGCTGCCACTTCGCCGGGCTCGCCATGAAGAGGTTAGTGAGATTGATCGGCAGGAAGCTGTCGGGCTCCTTGGTCGTGAGCTCGACCGTCATGTCGTCGATCTTCCTCGCGGAGGCCAGCGTCGGCATGCGCGAGGCCGTGACGCCGACCTGGCTGGCGTCGAACTGCGGCGCATCCTGCTTCAGCACCTTCTCGACGTTCCACACCACCGCATCCGCGTTGAACGGGGAGCCATCATGGAAGGTGACGCCGGGGCGCAGCTTGAACACCCACTTGGTCTTGTCGGCATCGTCGACCTTCCACTCGGTGGCAAGGCCGGGAATGACGACGCTCGCCTTCTCGGCCGAGGACAGGTCCCAGCCGGTGAGCGCGTCATACATGGTGAGGCCGGTGAAGCGGTTGCCTTCAAAGCCCTGATCGGGCTGGCCCAATGTGCGCGGAATATCGGCAGCGGTCATGCCGATGCGCAGCACGGTGTCGGCGCTGACCTGACGCGGCCATGCAGCCGCCGTCGCTAGAGCGAGCACTGCGATCAATGCCGCGCGCGTGTTCTTCTTAGTAAGCATCGCCTCAATCCTTTTCCGGCTTCGATGACTATTTTTGATGCAATCGTATGCAATGGCTATGCCAAAGAGAAACTTATTCTGCGATTTGGCCCTGCGACGACAAGTCCTTGTAGGTCGCAGGCGGGTCCACGCGCCGCGCTGCCTATTCTGGCATCAAGATTGCAAGTTCGGTCTCGAAATCCCCTGGGAGCTCTGGGCCATGCGTTTTCGTCTATCGATTTGTCTCGCCGTGCTTGCACTGGCGTTGTCCGCAATCCCGGCGCGCGCCGAAACCGTGGTGCGCTACGGCATCTCGATGGCGGACATTCCGCTCACCACCGGTCAGCCCGATCGCGGCGCCGGCGCCTATCAGTTCACGGCCTACACGATCTACGATCCCCTGGTGGCCTGGGAAATGGACGTCGCCGACCGGCCCGGCAAGCTGGTGCCGGGGCTCGCGACCGAGTGGAAGGTGGATGACGCCGACAAGACCAAATGGCGCTTCGCGCTTCGTAAAGGGGTGAAGTTTCACGACGGCAGCGAGTTCAACGCCGACGCGGTGATCTGGAATCTCGACAAGGTGCTCAACGACAAGGCGCCGCAGTTCGACAAGCGGCAGAGCGCGCAGGTGAAGACCCGCCTGCCTTCGGTCGCCAGCTACGCCAAGATCGACGAGTTCACCGTGGAGATCACCACCAAGACGGTCGACTCGTTCTTTCCCTATCAGATGCTGTGGTTCCTGGTCTCCAGCCCCACGCAATACGAGAAGCTCGGCAAGGATTGGGACAAATTCGCGAGCCAGCCCTCCGGCACCGGCCCGTTCAAGCTGACGAAGTTGGTGCCGCGCGAGCTTGCAGAACTCAGCAAGAATCCGGACTACTGGAACAAGAAGCGCATTCCGAAGGCCGACAAGATCGTGCTGGTGCCGATGCCGGAAGCGCTGACCCGCACCAATGCGCTGCTGGCAGGGCAAGTCGACCTGATCGAGACGCCGGCGCCGGATGCCGTGCCGCAGCTGAAAGCCGCCGGCATGAAGCTCGTCGACAACGTCACACCGCATGTCTGGAATTATCATCTCAGCGTGCTGCCGGGCTCGCCCTGGACCGACATCCGCCTGCGCAAAGCGCTGAACCTCGCGATCGACCGCGACGCCGTGGTCGGGCTGATGAATGGCCTTGCCAAGCCTGCCAAGGGCCAGGTCGATCCGTCCAGCCCGTGGTTCGGCAAGCCCGGCTTCGAGCTGAAATATGATCCGGCCGCAGCGAAGAAGCTGGTCGAGGAGGCCGGCTACTCCAAGGCGAAGCCGTTGAAGGCCACTTTCATCATCGCACAGGGCGGCACCGGCCAGATGCTGTCGCTGCCGATGAACGAATTCCTGCAGCAGAGTTTTAAGGAGATCGGCATCGACATCGACTTCAAAGTGGTCGAGCTCGAGACATTGTATACGCATTGGCGCAAGGGCGCGGCCGACGAGATCAACGCCGGCATCACCGCCAACAACATCGCCTATGTCACTTCGGACCCGCTCTACGCCATCGTTCGCTTCTTCCATTCGGGCCAGATCGCGCCGGTCGGCGTCAACTGGGGCGGCTACAAGAACCCGAAGGTGGATACGCTGATCGACGAGGCCAAGCAGACGTTCGATAGCGCCAAACAGGACGAGCTGCTGGCACAGGCGCACGCGCTGATCGTGGACGATGCCACGCTGGTCTGGGTCGTCCACGACACCAACCCGCACGCGCTGTCGCCGAAGATCAAGCAGTTCGTGCAGGCGCAGCACTGGTTTCAGGATTTGACGACGATCGGGATGGAGTGAGGCGGCGACAGCGGTGTCGTAGGGTGGGCAAAGCGAAGCGTGCTTACCACCTCGGCATTGCGGAGTAAGATCGTGGGCACGGCGCTAACGCGCCTTTGCCTAGCCTACGAGAGTTGATGGACGTCGCTGGCGTTTGAGCCAAGCTGCCGTATCAACCACCACTGTCGTCCCGGGCAAGCGCCAGCGCAGACCCGGGATCCATAACCACAGGGAGTCGTTTGACGAAGACTCGTGGTTGCCAATCTCGCGCGGCAACCACTCCCTGGGGTTATGGGTCCCCGCATTCGCGGAGACGACAGCGAGTTTGAGGCGCTGGCAACGCAAACAACGCCTCCCCACTACTTCGTCAGCAGCGCATACGCCCCGCTCCAACCCTCCGGCGGCGGGTTGAGCTGGAAATCCCTGATCCTCGCCTCATAGAGCCTGAACAGCTTTTCCAGCGTGTCGGCGTCTTCGCTGCGGCGGCCGCGTTCGATCGCATCGAGTGCGCCCTGCCAGTCGCGGCTGCGGTAGCAGCCGAGCATCTCGATGGTGATGTTGCGCAGGCGCTGGAAAGCGCCCGACTGCATCACGTCCTCGCGCCCGGCGATGGCGTAGATCACTTCCGGCTCGGTCTTGCCCTTGACCATGATGAAGTCGAGCTCGAGGATCGCGAACTTGTCCTTGGCGGCAAGCGCGGTCCTGGATCCCACGATGATCGGGAAGCCGTATTCCTTCGACTGGCCTTCCAGGCGCGAAGCCAAATTCACGCTGTCGCCGAGCACCGAATAATTCTTCTTCAGGTCCGAGCCCATGTTGCCGACCACGCCGATGCCGGTGTTGAGGCCGATGCCGACATTGAGCGGAATGTAGACATGACCGCCGTCGGCGGCTTCCTGCTCGCGCTCCTTGTTGACCGCGTCGATCTGCTCCAGCATCTGGATCGCGGCCTCGCAGGCGTTGAGCTGGTGCTCGGCATCGTCGAGCGGCGCATTCCAGAACGCCATGATGGCGTCGCCCATGTATTTGTCGATGTAGCCCTTCCGCTCGATGATCACGTCGGTGAGCGGCGTCAGGAAGCGGTTCATCAGCGCAATCAGGCCTTGCGGGTCGTGCTTGTAGCTCTCCGAGATCGTGGTGAAGCCGCGCACGTCCGAGAACATGATCGTCATCTCGCGCTCTTCGCCGCCAAGCACCAGCTTTTCCGGCGACTGCGCCAGCTGCTCGACCAGAACCGGGGACATGTATTGCGCGAACTGCCCGCGGATCTGCACGCGCTGGCGCTGCTCACGCACGAAGCTCGCGAAGATCAGCGTCAGATAGACCGCCGTGGTCGAGAGCAGCGGATAGGTGAAATCGATCAGGTAACGGTACTGCGCGTAGAAGAACCAGGACACGCCGACCAGGATGGCCGCGAAGGTCGCACCCGCGAGCACGAGGCGCACAGGGCCGAGGTTCGGCGTGAAGATGATCACGAGCAGGCCGATGACGAGCGCAGCCAGCAACTCGACGCCGAGCGCATAGTTCGGCTGCGAAATCACCGCGCCGCTCAGCACGCTCTCCAGCACCTGGGCGTGGATCTCGACCCCCGGCATGGCCCGCGAGACCGGCGTGGTCTTGATGTCGTTCAATCCGCCCGCGGAGGTGCCAACCAGCACCAACTTGCCCGCGATCCTGGAGGGCGGCAGACTGTTGTCGAGCACGTCGACTGCGGAAACGTAGATCGAAGGATCGCGGCGGGCATAGTGCACCCAGAGCTGACCGTTCTTGTCGGTCGGAACTTCCACGCCCTTGAGGCGGATCGACCTGATACCAGCCTTGTCCGTGCGGACCAGCAAGGTCGGCGTTCCCGTGACGACGCGCAGGATCTCGAGGCTGAGCGAAGGCATGATGTTGCCCTGGGCGCGCATGATCATCGGCACGCGGCGGATCAATCCGTCACGCTCGGTCCGGATCGAGAACAGCCCGCGACCGGCCGCGATCTTCTCGATGATCGGCACGTTGCGGAGCAGGCCGGGGAATTCGAACAGGAAGCGCTCGGCGCCCTCCTCCCCGAGCGTGGCCACGCCCGTGAACGGAAGTGATTTGTCGAGTTCGGACAAGACCTCCGGAAGCCCGGTCTCGCCCAGCACGACGCGCGAGCGCTTGATCGCGTCGGCGAGGACCTGGTCGTTGCTCGGCAGCTCGCGCAGCTTGGCGCGGGTGGCGTCGTCCAGATAACGCATCTGGCTCGCGACCAGATCCGGGTTGAGCCGGTCGGGCTCCGAGAACACCACGTCGAAGCCGATCGCCACCGCGCCGCTATTGGTGAGGTTCTGGATCAGGTCGGCGATGCGCGTGCGCGGCCACGGCCATTGTCCGAGCCTGGCGAGGCTCTTGTCGTCGATGTCGACGATGACGACCGGCCGCGATGCCTTGTGGCGCGGGTCGATCAGCTGGAACATGTCGAAGGTGCGCAGCCGCAATTCCTGGATCGGCAGCGGATCCCACAGGCGCGCGCCGGCGAATATGACCAGCAGCGCAAGGCACATCAGCCGCGCAAAGCCCAGCTTCCGTGCAAACCACCGCCGCAGGATCTTGAGACGTTTCATGCTGGTGGAATATCACGCATTGACGATCAATGGCAGCGCCGATCGCAGATGCCGACGATCGACGCGCCCAAGCGTCAGGAATGAACGATGAAGTCGCTGGCGTGGAGATTGCCGACGACTGTGTTCTTCAGGAGAATCTTGTCGTTGCTGTCGAGCGTAAGCAAGGTATCGACGCCCTGCTGCGCCGCGTGCTGCGAAACCTGCGTCCAAGACGTGATGCTGGTGAACTGCCGCAGGTCGATCTTGTCGAGGCCGGTCTCGAAGTCATTCACGGTGTGCTGAACCGCGGTCTGCGACGACGTCGGCGCGAACACGAACTGGTCCTTGGCGCCGCCGCCAATCAGCGTGTCGCTCGAATCCGTCGCGAAGATGACGTCCTTGCCGTCGGCGCCTGCCAGAATGATATCCTGGCTGCTCGCTCCCGCGACGAAGATGAAGTTGACCGTGTCGGAGTGGCCGGCCGAATCGGCGACGGTCAGGGTGACCTGGTCGGTCACGGGCGGCTGCGGGTAGTCATCGGCGCTGGCGCCTGTCGGATCGTAGACGACGCCAGTACCGCCGCTCGCGAGGCCCGCGTTGATTGCGTCGAGTGAACCCGTCATCGGAGCGAAATAGACGCTGCTGACGTCCGGATGCGCAGTCGACAGCGTGACGGTGAACGTATCCGCAGCTGCGCCTGCATCGGTATCGACGACGACGAGATCAGTGATGATGTCGTTGCTGTTCTCGATGATGTGCTCGACCTGGAAGCTCCCGGTGTCGATGACCGGGCCGCCGGCCTCGTTCGCGCCCGTCACGTCGATCGTGAGCGTGGCCGTGCCGGTTGCACCGTGCACATCCGTGGTCTGGACCGTGAAGATATCCGCGTAGGACCCGTCGGTCAGCGCGTTGATCGCGGCGGCGTTCGGAACGTAGCTGTAGCTGCCATCGGGATTGACCGTCAGCGTCCCGTAGAGTCCGCCAGCTGTCGTCGCCGCGTGGTGATCCGCATTGATGACGGCATAGGTCAGCGTCGCCGTCTCGCCGGTGTCGACATCGTTGCCCGCCAACGTCCCGGTCAGATCGCAGAAAGTGTCGGCAGCAGGCGTGTCCGAGAGCGGACCGATGTGGAGATCTGCGAGCGTCGGCGCGTCGTTGCTGCCGGCGATGTTGACGGTGACGACTGCACCGGTGCCCGCGCCGACACCATCGGCCGGAACGATCGTGTATTGCAGCGACAGCGTTTGGCCGGCGGCGAGGAAATCGAACGCCTGCCCGTGCGAATTGAAGTTCCAGGTGAACTGCGTATGAGTCGCGGTGCCGTCGAGGATGTCGCCCGAGGGAACAGTGAGATCCGCCAGAAGGTCGGCATTCGACAGCCCGCCGACGCTGTCCGTTTGCAGCACGCCGTTGAGATAGGCCCGCACCTGGCTGACCGACACCGTGACGTGATCGGTCGCATCGACGTCGGAGACCACCAGCACGCCGCGAGTGTCCAGCCCCTCATTGGTTTCCTTGAGGTCGGCAAGGTCGATGTCGAGGCTTTGGGCGGGGTTGACCGAATTGGCGACCGTGTTGCCGCTGCCGCCGCCCAGCTGATAGTACGCGGCCAGATCCGTCTCGTGGCCGCTGAGCGCGGTGAAATCGATCGACTGGATCTGAACCTGGGTCAGCGCGTCGGTCCAGACGCTGACGTCGGCGATCGAGCCGAAGAAGCCTTCCGAGCCAAAGCCCGCTGCACCCGGCTCGCTCGCGCCGCCGATCATCATGTAAGAGTGCGACGGATTGGACGGGCTGCCGTCGATCGGGTTGACCGACCATGCCTGCGAATATTCGAGATGGCCGTCGAGATAGAGCGAGAAGGTGCCGTTCTCGCGGGTCAGCGCGATGTTGTGCCACTGTGACGCGGCGATTGCCACGCCGGTATCGGCGATCTGGACGCCGCCCGCGAGGATCTGCAGCTCCATCGTGCCGTTGGCATTGACCGTGCCGAGCAGGCCAAAGCCCGTCGTCGAGGTGTTGCCGTTGTAGAACAGGATCTGGCCGTGACCAGCCTCGGCGCCGCCGTTCCAGTTCACCCGGCCGTCCAGCGTCACGTCATCAGTGGCGACCGTCGGCGCGGCGCCGACCGCGATGGTGTGGCCGTCGAAGCCCATGTCGTCCGACGTGGCGTAGGAGACGGTCGGCGCATCGTTGGTGCCGGTGATGGTGACGGTGACGTCCTGGCTGATCTTGCCGCCATGCTGGTCGTCGAACGTCACGGTGTAGACCTGGGTGATCGTCTGCCCTTCCGCGAGCGACTGCAGCACGGGATCGTTGTTGTCGAGCGTGAAGTGCCAGCCCAACGTCGCACCGTTGTTACCGTCAGTGCTGGATTCGGACACCGCATCGATCGTGAAGGTGCCGATATGCGAGCCGGTCCCGAAGCCCGGCAGGTTCGAGCTGACCGACGAAGATTTGAACGACCACGCCGCCGTGTGGGTGTCGGTCAGGTCCAAATCCTGGATCGCCAGGGTGCCGTCGGCTGTGAGCGAGGCGCTCTCATCCTCGGTCACCGCGCCCGTCGCTGCGGCGGCATCGCTCGTGATCGTCGGTGCATCATTGACGCCCGTGATCGTGACGGTGACGTCCTCGCTGACGGTACCGCCATGATGATCGTCGAACGTAACGGTATAGACCTGCGTGATGGTCTGGCCCTGCGCCAGCGACTGCAGCATTGCATTGCTGTTGTCGAGGCTGAAGTGCCAACCCAGCGTCGCGCCATTGCTCGTGTCGGAGTTGTACTCGAGCACCGACTGATCGATCGTGAACGTACCGACGTGCGTGCTGTCGGCATCGAAGCCCGGCAGAGCCGAGCTGATGGACGACGACTTGAACACCGCCTGCGCCGCATGGGTGTCGATCAGGTCGAGATCCTGGATAGCCAGCGTACCGCCGATCGACAGCGTCAGGTCCGCGTCCTCGACGACATGACCTGTCGCCGCCGCGGCACCGCTGGTGACTGTCGGCGCGTCGTTCTTGCCGGTGATGACGACTGTGACGTCCCGGGTGACCGTCCCACCGTGATGGTCGTCGATCCTGACAGTATAGACCTGCGTGATGGTCTGCCCTTCAGCCAGCGACTGGAGCACCGGGTCGTTGTCGTCGAGCGTGAAGGTCCAGCCCACTGACCCGCGGGAGCTGGCGCCCGGGCTTTCATTCACTGAGCCGAGGCTGAACGTGCCGACATGCGAGGTGCCGTCGCTGAAGCCCGGCAGATGCGCGCTCGAACTCGTCGACTTCAGCGAGAAACTCGCGCTGTGCGTATCCGTAAGATCAGGATCGTTGAAGGCGATGATCCCGTTGGCGGCGAGCGTGGCCGCCGTGTCCTCGGTCACCGCACCGGTCGGGATGGTGTCGTCCTCGACGATCGTCGGCACGTCGTTGGTGCCCTCGACATTGACGTCCGCACCGTTGATCGACACCGTGATCGGGGTGCTGACGACGCCGCCGTGTCCGTCGTCGACCTGCACCACATAGTTGAGGGTCAGTTTCTCGCCTTTGGCGAGGAAATCGAAAAGATGGTCGGGAACGCTGTAGGTCCAGGTGGCCGAGCCGTTGTTGCCGTTCCCCGCGCCCTGTACCACGGTCAGCGGCACCTCGACGGCGGCGATCGCCGCGAGTTGCTGCGGCGTCAGCGTCGACGTGATATCGTTACCTTCGGCATCGAGATATTTGAACGGCTGCGTGGACGAGAGCGCGGCATTCACGATCGGCCGGTCCGTCAGGTCGACGTCGGTGAAGGTGACGGTGCCTGTGATGGTATCCAGAGCCTCGTTGCCGGTCCCGACCTTCTCGATGACGGTTCCACCCGACGTCGCGACGGTGGGCTTGTCGTTCGTGCCCGTGACCGTAATGGTGATCGGGATGAGCTTCGACTCTGGGCTGACTGAGAAATTGGTGTCGACGCGGACCATGTAGGTCAGCGTCAGCGTTTCGCCGGCGGCGAGGAAGTCGAAGACTTTGTCCGGGATCGTGTAAGTCCAGACCGCCGAGCCGTTGTTTTCGTTGGCAGCGTCGGGGGCGACGTTGATCTGGATCTGCGTCGCCGCGATGTCCTGCTTCTGGAGCGCCGAGAGCGAGCCGGTGACATCGTACTGGCCGGCGTCCTTGTAGACGTAGTTCGGCGCTTCGGCGAGGCTGACGCTCACCGTCGGTCGGTCGCCGAGGTTCTGATCGACGAATCTGATCAGGCCGGAAATCGTATCGGAATGCGTGTCGCCGGTCGCGTCAGCACGCTCGGTCAGCGCGAACGCCGTCTTCACGTTGCCGCCGGCGTCGAAGCTCTGCACAATCGGCTGGCCGGGGATACGCACGATGGGCGGCGCGGACGTGCTGGGCGCCTCCGATCCCTGCGGATTGAGATTGACGAATGTCGCGGTCGCGACGGCGCCGCCCCCCGACTTGAACACCACCTCCAGACCCATCGGCGTGAGCGTGTCGGTGAAGTTCGTGGTCAGCTTGGTGTTGGTGTTGTTGTCGGTGAACTTCAGCGTGAACACGTCCGTGATCAGCTTCTGCACGTCCGGCGACATCAGCGCATTGGAGATCGAGACGTTGCCGCCGCTGATCTGGATCATCTGGCCGGCCTGGTTGACCGTCGCGATCGGCAGCAGCGTGACCTTGTCGAACAGGATATAGGAGCCCGTCGTGCCGTTCGGCTCGACCAGCACCTGGAAGCTCGCCTGCGGCTGCGGATCGCCGCCACCGGCGGGAACGACGAAGTTGATCTGGGTCAGCACGGCGGTGCCGCGGATGCCCATGGTGGCAACCGGCGTATCGATCTTCATGTCGCCGTGCTTGGCGGTCTCGCCGGCGACGAAGGTGATGGTGCCGGCAACCAGGCTGAGCAGCGAGGAATTGCTCGACCCGTTGGGGTCGTAGACCATCTCGTTCAGCACCATCCGCGCATTCGAGGACAGGCCGAATACGGTGCCGTCGATGAAGGTGATGCCGAGCGTGGAATCCGCGCCGGTCGAGACCACGTCACCCTTCTCGACGTTGTCGCCGTTGTTCAGGATGACCGAGACGCCGTTGCGGATCGCGGTCGCGCTGCCCACGAGCTTGGTGACATGGCCGATGACCTGGGCTGCGGCCGCGCCGCCGGGGGCGGCTTGAGCGACCTGGACATGGCCCGTAAGCGCGTTGACGATTTCGCCGGTGAGATGGGCGCCGTCGGGCGAGGCGAGCGCGGCGCGCTTGTCGCCCCTGAAATAATCGTGAACGACGAACTCGTGCCCCTCGTGGGACAGCACGAGATCAAGACCCGCGCGCTTGAACTCGGCGTTGAAGATCAGGTTGGGGTCGGGAACAACGAACGCGCCCTCGGGCACGTGGCCATGCGCCTTCGCCGTGAAGGAATCGACATGAGCGCCGCCGGCGGGCGAGCGGGAACCCTGGCCGTCCAAGGAAATCGCGGCGTCAAATTGGCCAGCGTAGTTCAACCGGGCACCGTAAAAAGGGTTAAAATCTAAGTAAGTATCGACCGCCTAAGCTTGCATAGCATTAGCAAGTCCTTAGCGATACCATCTATTGCTTGTGTGATTTCGCATCACTTGGCCGCAGGAGGCCCCACGGCTTGGCGCCGCTACAGAGAAGCGAAAGTAATCTTTCAAATATTCGGAAGTCGAATTCGGCCTGTTTCCACGCATTTCCAGTCATCCAAAGTAATCTGCCGCATAGGGACGGAACAGATACTTGCGCCATCTTTCCTTCGCGAGGTCCCGCGGCATCCTGCGGCAAATACGGAGTTAAATCTGTGACCTAACTAACAGAACCCCATGAAATAGGGGGGCGTTAGCCATAGGACCCAGATTCGGCACTCCCCACAACCTGTGTCTGCAATTGGTTCCATTTCGCGGCAGCCGGACACCTCCTAGCCGGCGAATCGTAAAATTTTACGCAATTTGGGCAGGTCCATTTCAGGCTGTTCCCCGGTTTTGGAACCCCAGCCGGGCGCGTTAAGCAGAACAAAACGGCCCGTCTCGCACTATCTCCGCGAAAGCAACAAAGCCCGGCACGTTCAGGTCGAGGGGGATCTGGCGAAGCTTGGGAAGGGGATGTCAGATGGAGACCGCTGCTCGCTCGCGCGCCTGGCGCGCAATCCTTGTCCTGTGCGGATTGGTCCTGCTCGGATCAGCCGCTGAGCTTCGCGCCGGCACGCTGCTGTCGCCGGGCGCAGGTCTTCTCGTGCGCAAATCCGCCGAGCCGTTCGGCGTGTTCGCCTTCGCCATCTCCGCCGGCAGCCTGCAACAGAAATGGCTCGCGCTGAAGGACAAGCTCGACGGCGACATGGTGCAGCTCGCGTTATGCGACGGTGACCGGGACAATTGCGCTTCGCCCGCGGCCCTGAAGCTGCTCGCCATCGTCGACCAGGCCCGCGCCCGCGACGGCCGCGCACGGCTCGGCGAGACCAACCGCGCCATCAACCTTGCCATCCGGGCCGCCAATGACGGCATCGACGACGTCTGGAGCTCGCCGCTAGCGACCTTCGCGCGCGGCGCCGGCGACTGCGAGGACTATGCCATCGCCAAGCTGGCCGCGCTGCGGCTGGCGGGCGTGGCGCCTGAGGACCTCCGCATCCTCGTGGTGCGCGACGTCAGGGCCGGCGAGGAGCACGCGGTTGTCGCCGCGCGTCTCGACGGCCACTGGCTGATGCTCGACAACCGCCGCATGGCAATGGTCGAGGACGACGCTGCGCGGAGCTACCAGCCGCTGTTCGCGCTCCATCAGTCGGCCGTGATGAAATATGTCGACGAACCGATGCAGGTCTCGATGGCGGCCGCCGAGGCACACTGATCTATCTTGTAGCCCGGATGGAGCGCAGCGCAATCCGGGATTCCCACCACTAAAGCCGGTCCCGGATTGCGCTGCGCTCCATCCGGGCTACGAACCTCCGTTCACCAAAAGCCCATTCCACCACGCGATCCGGGCGGCTAGCATGGCCACGGCTTTGCGGGGGCGACTGGAATGCGGTTCATCGTGCTGACTGTGATTGCGCTGCTGCCGCTCGCCTCACCCGCGTCAGCGCAGTCCGACCGCTCCATCGCCGATCAGCTGCCGCTGTTCGCCAAGAACAACTGCCAGCAGATTCGCGACCCCGGCAATCAATTGTTCTGCGGCGATGCCACGCTTGCCGCCGCCGCCGAGAAGCTGAACATCGCGATCGAGGCGCGGCTCGCCCGCCTGCCCGATCGCCTGCCTGCGATCGAAGAGAACGCGATCTGGATCCGCCAGCGCAATCTCGGCTGCGGCATCGTCGGCCAGACCGCGATCCGTCCCGACGATTTCGAGCGGGTGAGGGCGTGCCTGCTCAAGGTGACCGAGGAGCGCGCCGCGATCGTGCGCGATCCGGATTTCGACTGTCTGGCGGCCAACACCGCGGCGGGCGCGGTGATCTGTGCGGACCCGTCGCTGGCGCTCGCCGAAACGGAGCTCAATGGCCAGGTGCTCGGCCTGATCGGCAGACTGGACCCGACCGCGGCGCGCTTTGCCTTCGCCGAATATGGCAGGTGGACACGAGAGCGCGATCGCAAATGCAATCTGGTCGGCAAGGAGAACGTGCCGCTCCAGGAGCTCGAATCCGCAGAGGATTGCCTCGCCGACCATTTGAAGCACAAAGCCGACGACATCCGAGCGGCGAAGGGCGATCCCAAGAAGGTGTTCGGCCGGCAGGTCGCGGCCCGCATCCCCGACACCGACGCGGTCGACTTCTGCGCGGCGCGGATCCATGCGGCCAATTCGTGCGGCAGCTTCCTCCGCATCAACCGCGTCTACGCGCTCGACAGCCAGGTGACCGAGCAGGAGGCGCAGGTCACCGGCGAAATCGAGATGGCGGTGCTGGCGCCCTTCACCATGTGCAGCAAGGTCGCATCCAGCTGCACCGGCACCTGCTGGGACGCCAGGACGGGTCGTCCGCAGCCCAGCGCCGCCAACAAGGAGCGTTCGGCAGAAGCCTTCAACGTGACGCGTCGCCTGAGGATCCAGCGCACTTTTGCGTTCGTCAAAGCCGCCGACGGCTGGCGCTGCAGGGAGGACGAACTGGCCCCGGTGAATTCGGGGACGGCGAGCGGGGGATCGTAGGTGCTTCTCCCTGCTCCCCTTGTGGGAGAAGGTGGCGCGCGCGAGCGCGACGGATGAGGGGTTCTTTCACACGCTAGACTATTCGTGAGGATAGAGACCCCTCACCCGGCTCGACGCTACGCGGCGAGCCACCCTCTCCCACAAGGGGAGAGGGTGCACTGAACTCGCCGCGAGAGAGTCCGCATCAAAACATCAGATTGTCCTTCACCAGGACCCAACGGCCGTTCTTCACCTGCTGCACCTGGGTGACCGTGGTGGCGAGATGGTTGGTCTTCGAGAACACGGTCGGCGGCGAATTGAAGATATCCTGGAACTTGTCGCCGGACTCCAGCGCGTCGAGCATCTTCTGGCCAGTGAGATCCTTGCCAGCCTTGTTGGCATAATGCGCGAACGTCATCACCGCATTGTAGCCGATGATCGCCTGAGTGTTGGCGTCGGCGTTGAACATCTTCTTGTAATTGACGAGCCAGTCCTTCACCTTTCCCTTCGCGGTGTCTTCGTAGGGAATTTCGAAGTTCGAAGCGGCATACAAGCCTTCCACCACTTCCTTGCCGAGCGCCGGCACTTCGAGCACGTTGACGGGCGTGGCACCGAGGAAGGTGACCTCCCAGCCGAGCTTCCTGGCCTCGGTCATGGTGCCGATAGGCTCACGGAGAACCGCGCCGAGCACGACGAGGTCGCAGCCGTCGGACTTCATCTTGGCGACCTGCGCCGAGAAGTCGGAGGCGCCGCGCTTGTAGCTCGTGATCGAGGCCGGCTGCACCTTCATGGCGGCGAGCTGCTGGTTAAAACCATCGAGCACGTTTTTTCCGTACTCGTCATCCTGATGCATGATGCACGGCTTCTTGAAATTCTTTGCCTCAATCATGTATTTGAGCGCTGCGCGCGTGCTCTCGACATAGGGCAGGAGGTTGTTGAACTTCAGCCGCTCCTGCGGCTTGGCCGCATCGAACTTGAAGGTGAACTCGGCCGCCGTCAGCGGGAAGAGCTGAAGCACGCCGGCGTCGAGCAGGATATCCTGCGCAGCGAGCACGGTCGGCGATCCCATTGGTCCCACCATCGCGAAAATCTTGTCGCGCTCGATCAGCTTTTGCGAAGCCAGCACGGCTTTCTTCGGATCGTAGCCGCTATCCTCGACGACAAGCTTGATCTTGCGACCCTGGACGCCGCCCGCCGCGTTGATCTCCTCGACCGCCATCTTCATGCCGTTGGAGACCGGCACGCCCCAGCCCTTGATCGGCCCCGACAGGTCCTGATGCGTGCCGATGACGATCTCGGATGCCGAGATGCCCTCATTGGTGACCTTGGTTTGAGCGGTGGCCGGCAGACAGGTCAGCGCAAGGGCGCTCACCGCCAGGCCCAGCGCCTTCAGCGATTTCGACATTGCAGTCTCCTCCTTCAGTGGCCCGTGTTGAGCGAAGGATCGGGCCTCTCAAGCCTTCGCCGTTTTCTCAAATCCATCTCTCTTGAGCATGATCCTCCGGATCATGCTCACGCCACCGCGCGCTCGCGATACATCGCCTCGATCTCGGCGGCGTAGCGCTTGTTCACGAAGCCGCGCTTCAGCTTCATGGTCGGCGTCAGCTCCTCATCCTCCGGCGTGAGCTGGCGTTCGATCAGGTAGAACTTCTTGATGGTCTCGACGCGGGCAAAATTGCCGTTGACCTGCTCGATCTCGCGCCCGATCAGGTCCTGGATCTCCGTCGCCCGGCACAGGCTCGCGTAGTTGGTGAAGGGAATGTCGTGGTCCTGGGCGAACTTCTCGACGTTCTCCTGGTCGATCATCACGAGGCAGGTCAGATACGGACGCTTGTCGCCGATCACGACCGCATCGGAGATGTAGGGCGAGAACTTGAGCTGGTTCTCGATCTCGGACGGCGTGACGTTCTTGCCGCCGGAGGTGATGATGATGTCCTTCATCCGGTCGGTGATCCGGACGAAGCCCTCGTTGTCGATGGTGCCGACGTCGCCGGTGTGCAGCCAGCCGCGGGAATCGATGGTCTCGGCGGTCTTCTCCGGCTGGTTGAGATAGCCCATGAACAGGAAGTCGCCCTTGATCAGGATCTCGCCGTCGGGCGACAGCGCGACTTCGCCCCAGGATACGGCGGTGCCGACCGAGCCGAGCTTGATCCGCGTCGCCGGCATCATGGTGGCGACGCCGCAATTCTCAGTCTGGCCGTAGAGCTCGTGCATGTCGATGCCGAGCGCGAGATACCAGCGGATCAGCTCCGGCGCGATTGGCGCTGCGCCGGTGAAGGCGACGCGGCAGCGATCGAGCCCGATCATGCGGCGGATGTTGCGGAATGCGAGCCGGTAGGCGATCCGGCTTGCGAGGTGCAACGACAGCGGCGGCGGCTTGCCCTCGATCCGGTAATCGACCATGCGATAGCCGATGCCGATAGCGCGGCGATAGACCCATTGCTGGAGCGGGGTCGCATCCTTCAGCGCGATGGTGATGGCGGAATAGAATTTCTCCCAGATGCGGGGGACCGCGAGGAAGATGGTCGGCTGCACCTCGCGCAAATTGTCCGGCACCGTCTCCGGGCTCTCGGCGAAATTCATCACCGAGCCAAGCGCGACCGAGATGTAGTAGCCGCCGATGCGCTCGGCGACGTGGCACAGCGGCAGGAAGATCAGCCTGTCCTCGTCCTCTTGCGCCGGGATGAAGTCATTGGCGTGACGCATCTGGTGCGTGACGCTGCGGTTGGCGTGCATCGCGCCCTTGGGCGGACCGGTGGTGCCGGACGTATAGACCAGGATGGCGAGATCGCCGGCGCTGCGGCTATCGATCATCTCCTGCCACAGCGCCTCGCGGCCGACCATGTGATTGCGGCCGAGCGCGCGAAACTCGTCGAGCGACATCACCATGTCGTCGGAGAAGCCGCTGAGGCCCTCCATGTCGAACACGATGATCTTCTGCAGGCTCGCGCAGCGCGCGCGGCAGGCGAGGATCTTGTCGAGCTGCTCCTCGTCCTCGGCGAAGATCACCTTCGTCCGGGAATCGTTGACGAGATATTCGACCTGGGACGACGCATCGGTCGGGTAGATGCCCGAAGCGACGCCGCCGGCGCACAGGATGCCCATGTCGGCATGGACCCATTCCGGCACGGCGTTGGCGATGATGGAGGCGACATCGCCGGGCATGAAGCCGGTCGCATGAAGCGCGTAGGCGATCTCTTTCGATATCGCCAGCCATTCGCGCCAGCTTGTCGGCTGCCAGATGCCGAATTTCTTCTCGCGGATGGCCGGCCGATCGCCCCGCGTCTCCGCAGCGCACAAGAAGCTCTTCGCGATCGTATCAGCGACCGTCAGCACCGCCGGTCGGGCCATGCACGTCTCCTCCTTGTCGCCTGCCTCCGCTGCCTGCCTTGCCGGCGGTCTATGTCATACGGATGGGCTCGTCCATTTAACGCCAAGTCTGCCCCTAACGCCACGTCTTCTTCTTTTTCCAGCGCCGCTCGCCTCGCGCGCCCGCTTCCTTGGCGCCAAGGTAGAACTCCTGAATGTCCTGGGAATGCATCAAGCGGTCGCAGGTGTCGTTCATCACGATGCGGCCGATCTCCAGCACGTAGCCGTAATGCGCCGTCTCCAGCGCCACCTTGGCGTTCTGCTCGACCAGCAGGATCGACATGCCCTGCTCCTCGTTGACGCGGCGGATGATGGTGAAGATCTCCTTCACCAGCAGCGGCGACAGGCCGAGCGAGGGTTCGTCGAGCAGCAGCAGCGTCGGACGGTTCATCAGGGCGCGTCCGATCGCGAGCATCTGCTGCTCGCCGCCGGAGAGCTGGCCGGCTGGCTGGTTGATGCGCTCCTTCAGCCGCGGAAAGTAACCATAGACGCGTTCGAGATCCTCCGCGACGCCGTCACGGTCCTTGCGCGGATAGGCCCCCATCATCAGGTTCTCGCGCACCGAGAGGAACGGGAACACTTCGCGCCCCTCCGGCACGTGGCTGAGGCCCAGCCGCACGATCCGGTCGGCCTCCATGCGCTGGATCGGCTTTCCCAGGAATTCGATCGAGCCCTTCTGTGGGTCGAGAATGCCGGAGATGGTCTTCAGCACCGTGGTCTTGCCGGCGCCATTGGCCCCCAGCAGGGTGACGATGCGGCCGCGCGGCACCTCCAGCGAGATGCCGCGGATCGCCATGATCGGCCCGTAATAGCTCTCGATGTTGGAGAGTTTTAAGATGATCTCGGGCGTGACAGCGGCATCCATGCGTCAGGCTCCCAGATACGCGGCGACGACGTCGGGGTGCTGCTGCACTTCAGCGGGCGAACCCATCGCCAGCACCCTTCCATAATTCAGCGCGATGACGCGATCGGAGACGCGGTTGACCAGCGACATGTCGTGCTCGACCATCAGCACGGTGATGCCGAGCTCGCTCCTCATGTCGCGGATCCAGAACGACATGTCGTCGGTCTCCTCGACATTGAGGCCGGACGACGGCTCGTCGAGCAGGATCAGCTTCGGCTCCGAGCACAGCGCGCGCGCGAGCTCGATCACCTTGCGCACGCCATAAGGCAGGCCGGAGATCAGCTTGTCGCGATAGGGCTCGAGATCGAGGAACTCGATGACCTGCTCGACCCGGCGGCGATGCACTTTCTCGTTGGCGCGCACGCTGGGCAGGAACAGCAGCTCCTGCCAGAGCTGCGTGGTCGAATGGCGGTGACGGCCGACCAGGAGATTGGAGAGGACGGTCGCGTTCTCGAACAGCTCGATGTTCTGGAAGGTGCGCGCGATGCCGAGCTTGGCGATGTCGTAGGGCGGCTCTTCCGTGATGTCCTGGTCCTCGAAGAAGATGCGGCCCGAGGTCGGCCGGTAGATCCGCGAGATCAGGTTGAAGATCGAGCTCTTGCCGGCACCGTTCGGCCCGATGATCGAGAGGATCTCGCCATTCTCGACCGCGAACGAGACCGCGTCGACGGCCTTGAGGCCCCCGAAATGCAGCGACAAATTCTCGGCGCGGAAATAGCTCATCGGTTCCGCTCCGACTTCACGTAGATCTTCTGCCGCTTGAAGGTCGCGCGCTTGTAGAGCGGGAACAGCTGGAAGAACAGCTTGATCTTGAGCCAGCGGCCGTAGAGCCCGAGTGGCTCGAACAGCACGAACAGCACGATGATGATGCCGTAGATCGCGCCCTTGAGGCCGTTGAGCGAGGCGAAGGCCGCGACCTTGGACTGGATGCTGGCCGCAGTCGCCGTGCCCGCCCCAAACGTTGCGGCGATACCGGCGATCATGCCGGGCATGTCGTCCTTCAGGTACGTCAGGAATGGATCGATCATCACGATGAAGATCGCCCCCAGTACCGCGCCGTGCAGGCTGAAGGTGCCGCCGATCAGGATCACGATGATGAACTCGATCGAGAGCTGGAGCGTGAACATCTCCGGCGAGATGAAGGAGAGCTTGTGCGCGAACAGCACGCCGGCGAAGCCGGTGATCGCCGCCGAGATCGCAAACGACTTCACCTTGTAGAGCGCGACGTTGACGCCCATGCTGCGCGCCGCCGTCTCAGAGTCGCGGATCGCGACGAAGGCACGTCCCGTCGGCGAGCGCAGCAGATTGAGCGTGCCGACGATGGTCAGCACCAGCACGGCGAGGCAGAGGAAATAGAAGGTCGGGCTGTCGCGCGGGACGGTGACGCCGAAGAGCGACAGTGTCTTGACCCGCATGCCCTCGTTGCCGTTCGTGACGCTTTCCCAGCGCGCCAGGATCTCCTCGACGATCAGGGCAAAGGAGATGGTGGCGATGACGAGGTAGATGCCGGTCAGGCGCAGGGCGGGAAAGCCGACCATCGCGCCGATGATTCCGGTCAGACCTCCGGCGGCGAGGAAATAGATCGGGAACGGCACGTTGTATTTCTGCAAGTAAGCCGCCGTGTAGGCCCCGATGGCGAGGAATGCGGCGTGGCCGAGCGAGGCCTGGCCGGTAAAGCCGGTCAGGATCAGCAGCGCGACGCCGACGATCGCATAGATGCAGACGAAGACGAGCTGGCTCATCAGATAGCTGGAGAGCACATAGGGCGCGATCAACAGCAGCGCGAGCAGGATGCCGTAGGAGACCAGATAGCCCGAATGCGGGAACAGCTTGATGTCGTCCTCATAGTCGGTCTTGAACAGGAAGCGCATGCGTTCAGACCTTCTTGCGGACGTGGTGGCCGAACAGACCTTCCGGCTTCAACAGCAGCACGGCGAGCAGCACGAGGTACGGCGCGACATCCTTCCAGCCTTCGGGCAGGTAGAAGCCGGCCATGCTCTCGATCACGCCGATCAGGACGCCGCCGACCACGGCGCCCGGGATCGAACCGAAGCCGCCGAGGACCGCGGCGGGAAACGCCTTCAGGCCGAGCACGAGGCCGACATTGGAATGGATGAAGGTGATCGGCGCCAGCAGCACGCCGGCGCAGGTTGCGACCGCCGCGCTGATCGCCCAGACGATCGACACCACGCGCTTGACCGGGATGCCCATGTAGTAGGCCGCGAGCATGTTCTCGGAACTGGCGCGCATCGCCGTGCCGAGCGTGGTCTTGTTGAAGAAGAGATAGAGCAGCGTGCACAGGATCATCGTCGCCGCGATCACCGAGAGCTTGTCGTAGGCGAGCACCAGCGAGCCGATGCGGAGCACGCCCTGGCTGAACGGGGTCTCGATCTTCAGATCATCGGTGCCCCAGATCATGCCGGCGACCGAGCGCAGGAAATAGCCGAGGCCGATGGTGGCCATGATGATGGAGAATTGCGGATAGCCGAGGATCGGCCGCACCACCACCCGTTCCGCCAGCATGCCGAACAGCGCCATCGCGGCCACCGCACCGGCAAAGCCGATCCAGTAGTTCAGGCCCATCATGCCGATGAAGGTGAAGGCGAAGAAGCCGCCGAGCATCATCAGATCGCCCTGGGCGAAATTGACGACCTCGGTGGCCTTGTAGACGAGCACGAACCCGAGCGCGATCAGGCCGTAGACGCAGCCGAGCGCAACACCGCTGACCAGCTGCTGAACGAAATCCAGCATCGCCGCGCATCCTCCCGATGCAACCGGCGGCTCTTCCCGACCGCCTTGCCGCATCTTGTGTCCAGTCGCTACGCAGTCGTTTCGCTGCGTTAGCGCCATTTGTCCGGAACCAATTCAGCCTGAACCGCTCCTTACTGTCAACAAACGGTGACTTGCCATTAGTCGAAACCGGATGGCGGAATTTGTGGGCCGTAGATTCACGGTGCCGAAATATCTTGGGATCATGGTCGCGCGCGATGCAAAACCGGATAGTGTGGCCGTCATGAAGCGGGACAAGTCGGCGCTGGAAGTCCTGAGGTTAACGAAGCGTTTTGACCGTCTGGCGGTCGACAGCCTCGATCTCACCATCCATGCCGGCGAATTCTATGCGCTGGTCGGCCCCAACGGCGCCGGCAAGACCACCACTTTGCGCATGGTTGCGGGCCTGCTGCGCCCCGATGCCGGCGCGGTCTCGATCTTCGGCATCGATGCGCTCGAAAATCCCGTCGCCGCCAAGCAGGTGATGGCGTGGGTCTCCGACGAGCCCATGATCTACGACAAGCTGACCCCGCTCGAATATCTCGAATTCGTCGCCGGCCTCTGGGGCATCGCGCCGTCGGTCTCGGAGCCGGTCGCGCAGGACCTGCTCGGCTCGCTCGGCCTGGAGCCGCACCGACACGAGCGCTGCGAGGGCTTTTCCAAGGGCATGCGCCAGAAGGTCGCGCTCGCCGGCGCGCTGGTGCACGATCCCCGCCTCATCATTCTCGACGAGCCGCTGACCGGGCTGGACGCCGTTTCCGCACGCCACGTGAAGGGCCTGCTCAGCGAGCGTGTCCGCGCCGGCTGCACCGTCATCATGACCACGCATATTCTCGAAGTCGCCGAGCGCATGGCCGACCGCATCGGCGTGATCGCGGCGGGTCGCCTGGTGGCCGAAGGCACGCTGACCGAGCTGCGCCAGCAGAACGGCCATGCCGATACCAGCCTGGAGGATCTCTTCATCGCGCTGGTGACGCTTCCGGAAGCCGCATGAGCTCGGCAACCGCGCTCTCCTGGTTTGCACGCCACGAGCTCCGGCTCGCCTGGCGCGAATGGTTCGCCATGATGACCGGCGGACGACGCAAGCGGGCGCGCGCCGCAATCATCGGTCTACTCTGCTTCGCCGCGCTGCTGCATCTGCCGGCCTGGGCGGTGATCGGCCGTTTCGCCGATCTGCAGCTGCCGCTCGACAAATCCTCGCTGATCGTGATCTCGGCGACGATCTTTCTCGCCTGGACCTTGATGTTGTCGCAGGCGATCGAATCGGTGACGCGGGTGTTCTACGCCCGCGCCGATCTCGACCTGATCATGTCCTCGCCGGCGACGCTGGCCAATCTGTTCTCGGTCCGCATCGCCGCGATCGCGATGACCGTCACCGTGATCGCGCTGCTGTTCTCGACGCCGTTCATCGATGTGCTCGTGATCGGCGGCGGCGCGCGCTGGCTCAGCGCATTCGGGGTGGTCGTCGCCATGGGCCTGTCGGCCGCGGCGGTGGCGATCGCCGTCACCATCCTGTTGTTTCGCCTGATCGGCCCGGCGCGGACGCGCCTGATTGCCCAGATCCTCGCCGCGATCATCGGCGCCGGCTTCGTGATCGCGCTCCAGGTCGCCGCGATCGTGTCCTACGGCACGCTGTCGCGCTTCACCATCCTGACCTCAGGCAGCGTGGCCGCCCATGCCCCCGATGTCGACAGCATCTGGTGGTGGCCGGCACGGGCGGCGATGGGCGACAGCGAAGCGCTGCTGCCGCTCCTGGCGCTCGCTTTGGTGCTGCTCGGAAGCGTCATGGCGATCTTCTCGCACCGCTTTGCCGACACGGCGATCGATGCCGCGGCTTACGGCAGCTCCGGCAGCGAGCGCGCGAAGGCGCGTCCGTTCCGCGGCGGGTCGCGGCAGCAGGCGCTGCGGCGCAAGGAATTCTCGCTGCTCTGGCGCGATCCCTGGCTGATCTCGCAGACCCTGATGCAGCTGCTCTATCTGGTGCCGCCGGCGCTGCTGCTCTGGCGCAGTTTCGCCGACAGCTCCGCGGCGCTGACGCTGATCACGCCTGTGATCGTGATGGCGGCCGGACAGCTTGCCGGCGGGCTGGCCTGGCTGACGATCTCGGGCGAGGACGCCCCCGACCTGGTCGCGACTGCGCCGCTGACGCCATCCGCCGTCGTCCGCGCCAAGATCGAGGTGGTACTGATCGCGATCGCCGTCATCTTCTGCCCGCTGATCGGCGCGCTGGCCTTCGCCGCACCGATCCAGGCTGCAGTCAGTGCCGGCGCGATCATCCTCAGCGCAGCCTCCGCGACCGCGATCCAGCTCTGGTTTCGGGTGCAGGCCCGGCGCAGCCAATTCCGGCGCCGCCAGACCTCGTCGCGGCTTGCGACCTTCGCCGAAGCGTTTTCCTCGATCGGCTGGGCCGCGACCGCGGCACTGCTGCTTGCACTCCCCATCGCCGGCCTCACCAGCGGTCTGATCACCGCGAGCCTCGTTGCGATCACCTGGAAGTTCAGCCCAAGGCGGGACTGAAGGCGGGACTGATAGCCGGAGTGAGAGGTGCGACACTGACGCGCTGTTGATCGCAGCCCATTGGCCCCGCGCCGCAATGCACGCTAGACTTTCCCTGACATCATCGGGGACGGACTTATGCGGCGACTTGTTTCGACGGCCCTGGCGCTGTTCGGCGCATTCCTGCCCCCTGCCCTCGCCCAGCAGCCACAGCGCAGCGAATGCCTGGCGATGGCCCAGTCTGCGCCGCGGGCCATGCCGGTCGCGTTCCGGCAGGCCGCCAGCTCCGCCGAGGTCGAGATCACCTATGCCGGCCATTCCACCTATTTCATCGACACGCCCGGCGGCTTGCGCATCGCGACCGATTATAGCGGCGCCTATCAGGTCGGACGGCTGCCCGACGTCGTCACCATGAACCGGGCCCACAGCACGCATTACTCTTTATTTCCCGACAAGCGCATTCCTCACGTGCTGCATGGCTGGGGTGAGGACGGCAAGCCGGCCATCGTGTCGGAGCGCATCAGTGACGCCTTCATTCGCAACGTCACCACCGACATCCGCCGCTATTTCGGCGACGACGCCGGCACCGACATGATCCGCGACGGCAACTCGATCTTCATCTTCGAGGTCGCCGGCCTCTGCATCGGCCATCTCGGCCACCTCCATCACAAGCTCGACGACAGCCATTTCGCCCAGATCGGGCGGCTCGATATCGTGATGGTGCCGATCGACGGCACCTACACCATGTCGCTGGACGGCGTCTCCGAGATCACCAGGCGGCTGCGCGCTTCGGTGGTGCTGCCGATGCACCGCTTCGCCACCCCGCTCGACGATTTCATGCGCCGGATCGGCCAGCAGTTCGAGATCGACCGCCGCACCGAGCGTTCCTTCCGGATGTCGCGGGACGCGCTGCCGTCGAAGCCGACGGTGATCATCCTCGACGGGGTCTGACGCGCAATTTTCTCCAAGCCGGCCGTCGGCCGGTCATGCTGATCTGCCTGCAACAGGAGATCGACATGACCGATTTTGGCAGACTTTTGCACGCGGACGGACCGAATCCCGAGCATGCAGCGGCGCTCCAGCTCTATGGCCGCTTCGTCGGGGACTGGGATGCCGAGATCACCGCCCATGGGTCCGATGGCGCGAAACACACCGCGCCCGGCGAGATCCATTTTGGCTGGGTGCTCGAGGGACGCGCGGTCCAGGACGTCTGGATCATCCCGCGCCCCGCTGGCAGCCCGGCCTTTCCGATTGCGGGCAATTGGTACGGCACGACGCTGCGCGTCTACGATCCGACCATCGATGCGTGGCGGATTTCCTGGTTCGATCCCGGCCGTAGCGTCTTCCGCCAGCAGATCGGCCGGCCGCGCGGACGGGACATCGTGCAGGAAGGCACGACGGAGGCCGGCGAACTGACGCGCTGGAGCTTTACGGAAATTACCGCCGATTCCTTCCACTGGCTCGGCGAGGTCAAACCGGCCGATGCAACCGATTGGCGGCTCGTAGTCGATGTGAAGGCGAAGCGGCGGAAGGGCTAGAGATCTGATGGCTGTCGGTTGAAGCCGTGGGCCCCAGGCTCGCTGCAACCTCTCCCGCTTGCGGGGGAGGTCGGCGCGTAGCGCCGGGTGGGGGGCTCTCTCCACATCGGGAGTGTCCCATTGCGGAGACACCCCCACCCCAGCCCTCCCCCGCAAGCGGGAGAGGGAGCGCACCTCTTCCGCCGCTGCCATGGCGCTCTGAGCAATGCGCGCTGCTGTGCGTGCGTGTGAGATGTTAGGCTCCTCCCTCAAAAGACGACAGGGAGCGAACACCGATGGCTGCAAGCAGTGTGCCCGCCAATACGAGCGGGCTGTTCGTCGAGCCGCGCGAGGACTGGCTCGCGCTGCATCAAGAGGAGATCATCGATCCCTTGCGGCCGATCGTCGATCCCCATCACCATCTCTGGAGTCGCGGGCACCGCTATCTGATCGAGGAAATGGCGGCCGACATCGCGACAGGCCACAACGTCATCGCGACCGTCTATGTCGATTGCCGCTCGATGTATCGCGCGCATGGGCCGGAAGCGTTCCGGCCCGTCGGCGAAGTCGAGTTCGCCAACGGCGTCGCCGCGATGAGCGCGAGTGGCGCTTACGGCAAGGCGGCGATCTGTGCCGGCATCGTCAGCCACGCTAATCTGCTGCTGGGCGAGGCGGCCAAGCCGGTGCTGGAAGCGGAGATCGCGGCCGGCAATGGCCGCTTCCGCGGCATCCGGCATTCCTCGGCCTGGGACGAAGACCCCGTCGTCGCCGGAATGTATGCGAACCGGCCGAAGGGACTGTTGCAGGATCCAGCTTTCCGCAAAGGCTTTGCCTGCCTGGCCCCACTGAACCTCAGCTTCGATGCCTGGCTGTTCCATCCGCAGATCGGCGAGCTGACCGAATTGGCGCGCGCCTTCCCCGATACCCGGATCGTGCTCGACCATTGCGGCGGCCCGGCCGGAATCGGCCGCTTTGCGGGACGCCGCGAAGAGGTGTTTGCGCAATGGCGCGCCTCGATCCGCGAGATCGCGACATGCGAGAACGTGGTGGTGAAGCTCGGCGGCCTCGCCATGTGCCTGCTCGGCTACGACTTCCATTTGCGCGAGAGCCCGCCGTCATCCGAGGAACTCGCCGCGGCCTGGCGCCCTTACGTCGAAACCTGCATCGAGGCGTTCGGACCCAAGCGCGCGATGTTCGAGAGCAACTTCCCGCCGGACAAGGGCCAGTGCAGCTACCAGGTGATCTTCAACGCCTTCAAGCGCATCGCCTCACCCCTGAGCGAGGCCGAGAAGACCGCGCTGTTCTCGCAGACCGCCACCGACGTCTACCGGCTCGAGCTGCCGTCATGACGAGAAGAGGGGCCGGGATGATCCCGACCCCTCTTCCGTCGTGGCCGCTGGGAAGCGTTCTTGAATTGAGACTAGCCGGCACCCATCAGGGAGGCCGGACGGCGCTCTCCGGTGGAGGCGAAGATCTTCTTCAGCTTGTTGACGACGCGGATCAGGAAGCCGATCATCACGGGATTGGTCTTGCGGCAGAAGGCGATCTTCTTGACGTGGCCTTCGACATGCCACTTGGCGTGCGCGCCGTCGCGGAAGAAGATCACGTCGCCGGGGCCGTAGCGCTTGGGCGGCATGCCGTCGCTTTCGAGCACGATCGATCCTTCCATGATCATGATCGTCTCGTCGATATCGTAGTACCAGTTGAAGCGGCCTTCGGTGCACTGCCAGATGATGGTCGAGGCGGTGCCGTCGGCACTGGTGGACAGGATGTGCGAGCGCGACACGGGATTGCCCTCGATGATCCAGGACGGCTCGATCGGCCGCAGCTCGAGCTCGACATTGCAACTACCGATTTCAATCAATGCGCGCGACATCTTCTTCCCCGGGGGATATAATAAAGTATTGCCGGGTCTCGGCCCGGATTGTTTCGAAAGATGCCGGGAACGCTAGTCATCGGTTTTTAATTCTTTCTTACGCAGGCCCCGACAATCAGCCGGAAGTTGCAGGCCCGAAGCGGTTAACGCCGCAATTTCCCTGCAAATTCGAGCACATGAACCGATCTTTTCCGGGGTGCGACAAAGTGCGCGGAAGCATAAAACGGAGCCACGCTGATGCCCCTCACGCCCGAGGTTCTGACAGCCAATCCTGAGACCGTCGCCTGGTTGGTCAGCCTCGATGTCTCCTTCACGCCGGACGAAGAGCCCTGGTTCACCATCGACGGCATCGAAAACCCACGGCAGATCGGCAGTGACGGCTCCGGCGGCGCGTTCGTGCTGCTGCCGCCGCAGAATGTGCTTTACGTCTCATCGGAGGGCCGCGCAGGAATTATCGCCGACACGTTCGAGGCGTTCGTCCAGCTCGTCATCGCCCGCCCCTATTGGCTCGACATCCTCAAATTTTCCGGCGGCGGCGACCTCGCGGAGATGCGGCGTGCGGCGGAGGCGCTGGAGGCGACGCTCGACGACGAGGACGACATCAACGAGGCTCGCGAGGAGATCCTCAAGAGCCTCGACCTGGGCGAGGCGGACGATCCCGTCGGCGCGCTCTACGAGGCGATCGCTGCTTCCGACGCCATCGTGCGCGCCACCGACGGCAGCCCGTTCACGACACTGTTCAACCGCTTCAGCATCGACAACAATCCGATGCTGCGCAACGCGGCGGCGTGAGGCGGTACGGGACGGCCTGAGCGAGCGCCTCGTCCTTCGAGACGACCGCTCCGCTGTCTCCTCAGGATGAGGCTCATCGACAGCGGTGCGCTGGAGCGACTGCGGCGCACTCAATCCTCGGCCTGAGGAGCCCCGCCCAAGCGGGCGGCTCGAAGGATAGCCGCGCGGGGAGAGGTGACGCGCGCTACTTCGCCCACTCGCCCTTGCGGAATACCGGTACCTTGCTGCCATCGGGCAAGATGCCGTCGATATCGGTCTCGGCCGAGCCAATCATCCAGTCGATATGGATCAGGCTCTGGTTGCCGCCTTGCGCGGCGATCTGCTGCGGGGTGAGCTGCGCGCCGTTGACGAAGCACTTCGAATAGCACTGGCCGAGCGCGATGTGGGATGCTGCGTTCTCGTCGAACAGCGTGTTGTAGAACAACAGCCCGCTCTGCGAGATCGGCGAGGAATGCGGCACCAGCGCCACTTCGCCGAGGCGCCGGGCGCCCTCGTCGGTGTCGAGCACCTTGTTCAGCACCTCCGCGCCGCGCGAGGCCTTTGCGTCGACGATCTTGCCGTCCTCGAAGCGCACCGCGATGTTGTCGATCAGCGTGCCCTGATAGGACAGCGGCTTCGAGCTCACGACATGGCCGTAGACGCGGCGGCAATGCGGCGTGGTGAAGACCTCTTCGGTCGGGATGTTGGCGTTGCAGCTGATGCCGTTCTTGGAGAGCGAGGCTCCGCCTTCCCATTCGTGGCCGTCGGCAAGTCCGATGGTGAGGTCCACACCCGGTCCGTTGTACTGGAGCGCGCGGAAGCGCTGGCCGTTGAGCCAGTTGGTACGCTCGCGCAGCACCGCATTGTGGCTCGCCCAATTGTCCATCGCGTCCTCGCGGTCGACGCGGGACGCCGCGAAGATCGCATCCGCGAGCTTGCCGACCGCGACGTCCTCGGGATCATCAGGGAACACCAGCCTGGCCCAGGACAGGCTCGGATAGGCGATGATGTTCCAGTTGGTGTCGAAATTGACGATCTTTTCCAGGGCGGGCTGATAGGCCATCGAGTTCGCCTTGCTGGCGCGCGCCACCTTGGAAGGATCCTCGCCCGACAGCAGCATCGGATTGTCGCCGACGATGGCGAGCCGCGCGGTGTTGTCGGAGAACGCCTTGGCCATGCCCTCGTAGAGCCAGCCGGCGGCACGATCGAAACTGCTGTCGTGGCCGTGGCGGTAGCGCGCCAGCGTCATCTCCTCGTCCGACAGGATCGGTGTCACGATGCCGGCGCCGGCCTTGTAGGCATGCACGGCGATCCGCCGCACCAGCGGCAGCGCGATCGCGGGCGCCGTCAGAAGAAGATCCTGTCCCGGCCGCAAGCCCAGGCCCACCTTCACCGCCACCTCGGCCAGCCGGTCGAGCTTCACGGGATCGATGGGAGTGGTGGAATTGCGGTGATCAGTCATGCGGGGCCCTCTGCCGAAAGTCTGTCGTTCAATCTAAGTCTAGCATCGCGGGACGCAAGTGCGCGAGCACCTTGCGACTTGGGGAAGATACGCAGTTTCACGCATCTTGGTTTTCAACGCGTTGCCGATTTCAGCACCCGGTCAACCATGGCGGGCGCGAGCCCAAGGTAATTTTTCGGTGAGGTGAGCGCCTCGATTGTGGCGCGATCGATGCGGCTCGCTATCCGGGAGTCCGCCGACAGCGCATCGGCCAGGCTCATGCCCTTCTCGTTGGCCTGACGGCAGGCGTCATAGACCACGTCATGGGCCTCCTGCCGGCCGAGCTGCGGCGCGAGCCCCATCATGACCGCTTCGGCCACGATCAGGCCGCGGCTGATCGCGAGATTGTCGTTCATCTTCGCCTCGTCCACGATGAGGCCTGCGAGTGCAAACTTCGCCTGATGCAGCGCGCCGGCGGTCAGCACGAAGCTTTCGGGGATCGCCATCCATTCGGCGTGCCAGGGGCCCGTGGCGCGCTCGAAATCCTGCACCATGGCATCGAGCATCAGGCCGGCGTGCTGGCGCACCGCCTTGGACGCCGCCAGCATCAGCTCCGACGAGATCGGGTTGCGCTTCTGCGGCATGGTGGAGGAGGCGCCGCGGCCCTTGACGAAGGGCTCGTAGACCTCGGCGAACTCGGTCGAGGCCATGATCATGATGTCGAGCGCGATCTTGCCGAGCGAGCCGGTGACGAGCGCAAGGAAGTTCACGCCTTCCGCAAATCCGTCGCGCGCGACGTGCCAGGTCGAGGCGGGAACGCCGAGCTTGAGCTCAGCGCAGAGCGCTTCCTGCACGGCAAAGCCCTTGTCGCCGAGCGAGGCCAGCGTGCCGGCGGCGCCGGCGAACTGACCGACCAGCACGCGCGGCTTCAATTGCGCCAGGCGCTCGGCGTGGCGGTCGAACATAGCGAGCCAGATCGCGGTCTTGTAGCCGAAGGTCACCGGCAGCGCCTGCTGGAGATGGGTGCGGCCGGCCATCGGCGTATCGCGATATCGCTTCGAGAGATCGGCGAGGATGCGGCGGAGTTCGGCGATGTCGCGTTCGACGATCCCGAGCGCGGCGCGCAGTTGCAGCACCACGGCAGTGTCCATGATGTCCTGCGTGGTCGCGCCCCAATGCACGTAGCGGCCGGCCTCGCCGCACTGCTTCACCATCTGATGCACCAGAGGCAGGATCGGATAACCGACGATGTCGGTCTCCTGCCTGAGCAGATCGAAATCGAAAGCGGCGACGTCGGTCCGCGCCGCGATCTGATCGGCGGCCTCCTGCGGGATCACGCCGCATTTCGCCTCAGCCTTCGCCAGCGCCACCTCGACCTCGGCGTAGCGAGCCACCAGCGCGACGTCGGAGAACACCTCCCGCATCTCGGGCGTACCGAAGGCGTCGCGGAACAACATGGAATCGAGCACGGTGGTGGAGGCAGCAAAGGCGGGCATGGGCGTTTCTTCGTGGTTGGTGTTTGTGTGGGCGATAGCTTACGCAGGGCACGCGGTTCGGCAAAGGGAGATTCGCAGTTCGTCGCGTCTCCCGCGCGGCGAGGTTAGGCACACGTCCCCCCGTTACTCCGTCATCCTGAGGTGCGAGGCGTGCGATGCGGAGCAGCGCACGAGGAGCCTCGAAGGATGGACGGCCCGGCTGCATCGTGGCCGTACACCCTTCGAGGCTCCCCACGCGGCGCCTTGCGCCGCGTGCCTCGCACCTCAGGATGACGGATCGATTGCGGACGGAGATATCCGGTCGACACGTCGTCCACGGCAACCTGCCCCAATCGCACGGCATGGCTGCCATCACGCGATCGCGATGAACCAAGCGGCCCCTTCGGTAGACTCACAGTTTTCGACCCAAATTTCATTTTGTTTTTTTACTAGCCCCAATTCGTAGTGAGGCCTGAGTTTCAACGTGCAGTTTCTGTTCCGGGACCACCTTCTCGATACCGACCGGCGCGAGCTGAGCCGCGAGCAGGTTCCCGTTGCCGTGGAGCCGCAGGTCTTCGATCTCGTCGTCCACCTCATGCAGAACCGCGACCGGGTGGTCAGCAAGGACGAGCTGATCGACAAGATCTGGCATGGGCGCAGCGTCTCCGAATCCACCTTGACCAGCCGGATCAACGCGGCGCGCAAGGCGGTCGGCGACAGTGGCGCGAGCCAGGCGCTGATCCGCACCATCGCCCGCAAGGGCTTTCGCTTCGTCGGCGATGTCGAGGCCAAAGGTAGCACGATGGGTGGCGCAATCGCGCCGGAGCCCGGTTACGCCGCACGGGTGCAGCGCGCCGCACTCGCGCTTCCCGAGCGGCCGGCGATCGCCGTGCTGCCCTTCACCAATATGAGCGGCGCGGCCGAGCAGGATTATTTCTCCGACGGCATCAGCGAGGACATCATCACCGCGCTGTCGAAGCTGCGCTGGTTCTTCGTCATCGCGCGCAACTCCTCCTTCGTCTACAAAGGCCGCGCCGTGCACATCCGCGAGGTCGCGCAGGAGCTCGGGGTGCGCTACGTGGTCGAAGGCAGCGTGCGGCGGAGCGGCGAGCGCCTGCGCATCTCCGCCCAGCTCAACGACGTCTCGACCGGGAGCCATCTCTGGGCCGAGCGCTACGACCGTGAGCTCGCCGACATCTTCGCCGTGCAGGACGAGATCACCGAGGCGATCGTCGCTGCGATCGAGCCGCAGCTCTATGCCGCCGAGAGTTTTCGCGCCCAGCAGAAGCCGCCCGGGAGCCTGGATGCCTGGGACCTCGTGATGCGCGCCTTGTCGCATCACTGGCGCAGCACGCGCGAGGACAATGCCGCCGCGCAAGGGCTGCTCGAAAAGGCCGTCGCGATCGATCCCGCCTATGGCAAGGCGCTGGGCCTGCTCGCGACCAGCCATATCTTCGGCGCGCATATGGGCTGGGCCGACATGGCCGCGACAGTGCCGATCGCCGAACGCGCGGCGCTCGCTGCGGTGGAGGCGGATCGCGAGGATGCCTGGGCCCATCACGGCCTCGCCTACACCTATCTGTTCCGCCGCCGCTTCGACGACGCGCTGGCGGAGTTCGAGCTGGCGCTGACGCTCAATCCGAACTTCGCGATGGCGCACGCCTTTTACGGCGTGACGCTATGCTACGCCGGACGATGGCAGGAGGGCGATGCCGCCGCACGTCGCGCGCTGCGGCTGAGCCCGCGCGATCCGCTCGCGGCGATCTATTGCGGGGTTGCGGCCTATGCCCGGTTCGTCGGCCGTGACTATGACGGAGCCGTGCAGATGGCGCGGGAATCGATGCGGCAGCGCGGCGATTTCGTCGGCGCGCACCGTGTCTTGACGGCGGCGGCCGGAATGTCAGGAGATCCGGCGCTGGCAGCTTCCGCCCTGGAAGGTCTGCGCCGAGCCCAACCCGAGGTCTCGCTCGCCTGGATCACGCGCGAACTGCCGATGTTGCGGGACGAGGATCGTGCGCATTATCTCGAAGGATTGCGGCGCGCGGGAATGACGTGACGGCGGCGCGCCTTCTCCATTGCAGGCGGCATCGCAGGCTGAGCTAGTCGTCGTCGGATCCGAACAGCCTGATCTGCGGGAAGCCGCCGCGCGGCCGGCTGGCGTAATCATGCGCATCGGAATCTTCCCGGATGTTGCGCGCGACGTCGTCCCAATCGGTGCGGTCGCGCAGGCCGCGCTGCTCGCGGGTGTCGTAGTGGCGGCGCTCGGCCCAGCGCTCGCGGCGCTCCATCCGGCGCCGCTCTGACGCAGCGCGCTTCACGTCGGACTCCCTCGCCTTGGCATAGGCGTTATCGGGTGAAGAGGCCGGGTCGGCCGATGCCTGCTGCTCGGCAGGTCTTGCGGCCCTCGAGGACGATGCGATTGCTGGCCTCGACTGTTCCTTGAACTGTTCCTTGGACTGTTCCTTGGGTGGCTCAACCGCGGCCGCTTGTGAAGGCGGCGGTGCGGGCGGTTCGGCAATCGCCTGAGTGGGCTGCGTGTCGGGCTTTGCGGCTTCCGGCTTCGCTTCGGCTTGCGCGGGCGCGGCGATCATTGCGCCGAAGGCTTTCGAGCCGGCGAGATAATTGACGCGTTCCGACGGCGCGCTCGTCTGTGCCGGCGCACCAGCGGATTCGGCGCGCTGAGCCATCTTGCTGGTGTCCGGGCCCTGTTTGGACGCGACCGGATTCATGATGTTGCCGGCAACGATGCCGCCGCCAACACCGATGGCAATGGCCGCGACGATAGTTCCGGCACCGATGAAATAGGCTGTCGAGGCGCGCATTGATCCACTCCCTCTTTGGGGCGAGCAACGCACGTCGATTGCCAGATGTTCCTGATGCAGGAGCGGTTCCCGGAGGAACCCCGCGCGTCAGATCTGCTGCGCGACTTTTTCTAGCCCGATGAGGCGGGCGAGCTTGCGCACTTCTTCCTTCTGATCGTCACGCAGTTGGAACAGCAGCGGCATGGCGGCCGACTTCAACTGCTGGACCTCGTCGCAATTCGGATCGATCTGCGCGCTCGGTGGCGCGTTCGGATTGGAGAGCTTGTTGGCCGAGATCTTGCGAACAACGTTGCGCAGCGCAGTCTCGACCGAAGGCCAGTAATATTCCTGCGACGAGGACAGCTTCAGGCGATCCCGGATGCCGGAGATCTGTGCGTCGGACAGCAGGGTATAATGTTTCTGCGGCTGCGGCTTGGCCACAACCTTCGGCTTGGCCGGAACTTCGACGGCGGGAACCTCCGCCGCGGCGGGCGCTTCGGACAGGCTCGACGCCTTGGGCATCGGGAAATCGGATGGCGTGGCGGCGGCGAAGGCCTGGCGCAACGGCTCGGCCAGCACGGGTGCCTGCGAAAGCCTGTCGGCCGGCACCTGGACCGGCTCGATCGCGGCCGAAGCCAGCGCCAGGGTCGGAACCAGACGGTCGGCCTTGGCGGCGCGGTTGGTGGCGAGCGGCTTGGCCGGAGGCGTCTGCGCGATCATCTCTTCGCTGACGCTGGGCACGCTGTCCCGGCCAAGAATGGCGGTGGTGGCGGCGCCAAGGACGAGGAAACAGGTCAGCACAACGATGGTGATGGCTTTGGACAAACGTCTCTCCGCGCCCAACTTCAAGTCCACGTGATCACTGCCCGGAAACTGGGCGATAATTAAGGCCTAACCGTGCCATCGCGGCGGCAATCGCGCGGACTGCGGCGACATCGCCTGGAAAACTCAAGGAAATCAGGCAGCTGCCGAAAGGTCGTAGGCGTCCTGGATGTCGGCGACGATCTCCGAGGCCTCCCACACCGCGCGCGGCTCGACCGATTGCAGCGTCACCGTCCAGTTGCCGCCCCGGCGGGTGCGGGGGACGCTGACGATGTCGAACCGGACGTTGCGGCACAGCGGGTGGCGCGCCAGGGCATGAGCGACGCGGACGCGGATTTCGTCCAGCGAAGCCGCTGTCTTGCTGTTGAGAAAATCGAAGTCCATCGCCTGTCCCTCTCGGCCCTGATTGGCAGGCCGTGAGGGGGATTCTTGGCCGGCGTTGGTTAATCTGCCGTTAAATAAGGGGGGCGGAGGAGCCCGGGATTAACCGTGATCCACACCGTCGTGGCCGGGCTCGACGGGCTGCGCCTACGGCCCGCCCGCCGCACGATATTCGGCGAGCGTCCGCGCAACCAGCTCGTCAACCGCCGGCACGTCCGTCACCCCCGAGGTCGAGTGCCCGCCGCTCCAGATGTCGCGCCAGCGCTTTGGCCGACTCTCGCGCGCGGCAACGTCGATATCCTCGGCGATGTCGATCGCGCCCCGTGCCGGGAGATCGTCGGGATCGAGGCCGGCGGCCACGATCGACGGCCTCAGCATGCTGGTCTGCAAACCCGTGAACGCCGTGGTGAGCAGAATGTCGTCGGCGCAGCTCTCGACCAGCATCCGCTTGTAGCGTTCGTCCGCCATGCTCTCGCGCGTCGCGATGAACTTCGTGCCCATATAGGCCAGATCGCAGCCGAGCACTTTTGCCGCGTGCAGCGCACGGCCATCGCTGATGCCGCCGGCGAGCACGATGATGCCGTCGTAGAACGCGCGCACCGCGCGAACGAAGGCAAACGGGTTGAGCCAGCCGGTCTGCCCGCCCGCGCCCGCCGTGAGCAGCACGAGCCCGTCGACACCTGCTTCCGCCGCCCGTTCGGCGTGGCGGATCGAAGCGACGTCCGCCAGCACCAGCGCGCCTGCGTCATGCAGCGGCTCCAAGACCGGCGCGGGCGAGCCGACCGAGGTGATGACGATCTCCGGCTTGTGTTGCAGCAGTACGGCGAGATCCTGCGCGAGCCGCGCATTGGAGCGATGCACGATCAGGTTCGGACAGAGCGGCGCGGCCTTGCGGCCGGTTTGGTCTTCGTGCTGCCGCAGCCGCGTCGCAATCGCGGTGAGCCATTCATCCAGCTGCTCCGTGCTGCGGCAATTCGCGGTGGGGAAGCTTCCGATCACCCCATGGCTGCAGGCCGCGACCATGAGCTCGACGCCCGACACCAGGAACATCGGCGCCGCGATCAGCGGCAGGCCGAGACGATCGCCGAAACGTTGCAGTCGATCCGACCTCACGCAAATCTCCTCGTCACTCTCGCCTCGCCGTGCGGGCTTTGTCGTTTTCTCCCGCAGTCTCTGTGCTAGCGTCACCGGCAACATTGGCACGCCAGAAGCCGATGACAAAGCAACGAGGAAACATATGTCCGATCCGCTCCACGCATCGTCCCCGACTTGCGCGCAGACGCTACGGGCGCTGTCGCGCTATCCCGGCCGCACCGCTTTCGCGTGGCCCGAGGGATCGCTGAGCTATCAGGGCACGATCGACCTGATCGGACGCATCCAGGGCGTGTTCATGCGGCTTGGACTGCAGGCGGGCGCGCGCGTCGCCTTCCTCACCGCGAACCGCGCCGACAGCTGGTGCGCCGGCGTCGCCGCTCAATTGTCGCGGCTCTGCATCACCTGGCTGCATCCGCTGGGATCGCTGGAGGACCAGCTGTTCCAGCTCGAGGATTCCGAGGCCGAGATGCTGGTGGTCGATGCGGCCGCCTTCCGCGACCGCGGCGGCGAGCTCTCCGCGAGGGCGACCCGGCTGAAGGCGGTCTTCACCATGGGGCCGGCCGGTTACGGTGTCGATCTGCTCGCGGCGATCGAGAGCGCGGGACACGCCAGCGCGCAGTGTCTCGCCGGTCTCGACGATCTCTCCACACTGAACTACACCGGCGGCACCACCGGCAAATCCAAAGGCGCGCTGCGCTATCACCGCGAGAATGCCGGAGCCGCCGCTGCGATCCTCGCCGATTTCGAGATCCCCGACGCGGCACGCTATCTTACGGTCGCCCCGATCAGTCATGTCGCCGGCACGAAGGTGCTGCCGACCCTGATGCGTGGCGGCACCGTGCACATGCTGAGGGGATTCGACCCCGAGGCCGTGCTGGCCACGATCGCGCGCGAGCGCATCAACTTCACGCTGTTCGTGCCGACCATGATCTACGTGCTGCTCGATCATCCCGCGCTTGATAAGACCGACCTGTCCTCGCTCGAGCTCGTGCTCTACGGGGCGTCGGCGATGTCGCCGAGCCGGCTGGTCGAGGGTATCGAGCGCATCGGTCCGGTGTTCTCGCAGCTCTACGGGCAGACCGAATGCTATCCGGTCTCGGTGCTGCGCAAGGCCGATCACGATCTTAAGGCACCCGAGCTGTTTTTGTCCTGCGGCTTCCCGATCGCAGCCTGCGAGGTCAAGATCCTCGACGACAATGACCAGGAGGTGAAGACCGGCGAGGCCGGAGAGATCTGCGTGCGCGCGCCGCACGTGATGGCGGAATACTGGAAGCGGCCCGACATCACCGCCGAGACGCTGAAGAACGGCTGGGTCCACACCGGCGACATCGCGCGCAAGGACGAGCGCGGCTACATGTTCATCCTCGACCGCAAGAAGGACATGATCGTGTCCGGCGGCTTCAACATCTTCCCGCGCGAGGTCGAGGACGTGCTGTCGCAGCACGCCGATGTCGCCATGGTCGCGGTCGTCGGCATCCCCGACGAGAAATGGGGCGAGGCCGTCACCGCCATCGTCGTGCCGCGCGAGGGCGCAAGGCCCGATCCGGACGAACTGATCAACCTCGTGAAGACGCGAAAAGGCTCGGCGCATGCGCCGAAGCAAATCCAGTTCGTGAAGCAGCTGCCGATGACCGGTGTCGGCAAGGTGGACAAGAAGGTGCTCCGTGCGGGCTTCTGGAGCGGGCGGGACCGGATGGTGGGGTAAAACCCCCGGAATTTTACGGTGATCGTTGTGGCCCCGGCACCACAGCGCGCCACGGAGTGCGCGCCGACGATGCCCGCCCGATTGCCCGCGAATCAGGGAATCACCTAGACCGCTGATGGGGCTGGGAAGCGGAGTAAGACATGAGAGTCGCTTCCCTGGAAAGTGCAGTCGCCGCGGTTACGTTGATCACGGCTATCATCGTGGTGCTGTGGGAGATCAAGATCTTCTACGGTCTGTGAACTGGCAGGATGTCGAGCATCCCTTCCGCGGCGGCGGAAGTCTGCCGTTCATTCGGAAGGAGCCATCGCGGCCCCGCCGTCACGCTTACCGCTTCTCGATCACCAGGCTCTGCACGGCGCGGCCGAAATAGCCTTGCCGGTCCGCAAGCCGCGACATCGCGAGCCCCGCGCCGTCGGGTCCGATCCAGGAGTCGCCGTCGAGCAGGATCCACTCGCCGACGGGCTGGCGCGCAAAGCTCACGGTGAGGTCGGCGTTGATGTAGGTCCAGGCGCGAAAATCGAGCGTCGAGGCGGTGCCGTTGGAAAAATCGGCGGCGACCACGGCGCGCATGGCCTGCGAGATCGCTTCGCCCTCGATCAGGGGATGGTCGACACGAAACCAGATTGCGCCGGCGCCGGCCTGGCCGAAGCGGCCGCGCGCGGCGCGCATCGAGACCGAACGCACGAACGGGCTGGTGGCGGCGTGACCGTCCTCGACCAGCGAGTCCTCCGGCGAGGGCAGCGTCACCGGCAGCGCCTTGACGTCGTCGGGCAACGACAGCGCCTGGCGCCTGATCTTGAGCACGGTTGCGCCGACGACCTGCACACCGTCGGCCAGCAGCTTGATCTCGCAGAGCTGGATCTTGCGGCCCTCGCGCAAGACGTCGGTCACGATCGTGAGCGGCGCCACCGGAACAGGCCGCATCAGATCGATGGTGACGCGCGCGATGTCCATCGCGACAGGCGTCGGAATGCGCTCGGCCGCCCATGTCACCAGCGAAGCCGGCGCCGAGCCGTGCTGCATGCGCCGGTCCCAGGGGCCAGCGGCATCCGGACTGGTGACGACGCTGTTGCCGTCGACGCGGTAGATGGGGGGCATGTTTTCAATCAGTCTTGGTTGACGTTCCCCGGACGCTGCGCAGCGCGTAGCGGGGCGCTGCTGATCCGGGGTCCGTGCCTTGCGGCGATGGGCCCCGGCTCTGCGGAGCAATGCTACGCATTGCACCGCGTCCGGGACACGAGAAACTACAACGGCGGATCGATCGCTTCGTCGTATTCCTTCTTGAAGCGCGCGATCAATTCGGCGGCGGGCAGGATGCCGTCGACGCTGCCGATGCCCTGGCCCGAGCCCCAGATTTCCTTCCAGGCCTTCGGCTTGGCGCGCTCGCCGGAAGCGTCGGTGCCGAAATTCATCTTGGAGGGATCGGAGGTCGGCAGGTTTTCCGGATCCATGCCGGCGGCGAGGATCGAGGGTTTCAGATAATTGCCGTGCACGCCGGTGAAGAGGTTGGAATAGACGATGTCGTCGGCGGTCGATCCCGCGATCATCTCCTTGTACTTCTCCACCGCGTTGGCTTCCTTGGTCGCGATGAAGGCCGAGCCGATATAGGCGAAGTCGGCCCCTAAGATGCGCGCGGCGCGGATCGCCTTGCCGTTGCCGATGGCGCCCGACAGCGCGATCGGGCCGTCGAACCATTTTCGCGTCTCGGCGACGAAAGCCAGCGGCGAAATGGTGCCGGCATGGCCGCCGGCGCCGGCCGCGACCAGGATCAGGCCATCGGCGCCCTTCTCGATCGCCTTGTGGGCGAATTTCTGGTTGATCACGTCGTGGAAGACGATGCCGCCCCAGCCGTGCACGGCCTGGTTCAGCTCCTCGCGCGCGCCGAGCGAGGAGATGATCATCGGCACCTTGTACTTGGCGCAGAGCTGCATGTCGTGGTCGAGCCGGTTGTTCGACTTGTGCACGATCTGGTTGACCGCGAACGGCGCCGACGGCTTGTCGGGATGGGCGCGGTCATAGGCCGCGAGCTCCTCGGTGATCCGCGCCAGCCATTCGTCGAGCAGCTCCGGCGGCCGCGCGTTCAGCGACGGAAACGAGCCGACCACACCTGCCTTGCACTGCGCGATCACGAGATCGGGCACCGAGATGATGAAGAGCGGCGAGCCGATCACGGGGATCGACAGGCGTCCTTTGAACAAGGCAGGCATGGACATTGCGGGACGATCCTCTGTTGGCAGGTCAATGGAAGGTTGACCGCCATACCAACAAGGCAATCTTTCCACTGTCAAGTATTGCGTTTTGTCGCCGTGGCGGATGCCGCGACACTATTCCAAGGTGCGGAATTCTCTCCTCGCCATTCCGGGGCGACGCGTCAGCGTCGAACCCGGAATCCATCGGGCATCAATGCGCGCAGCGAAATGGATTCCGGCTCGCGCTACGCGCGCCCCGGAATGACAGCGACGCCTACCCGATCAAATCCGGATTGATCAGCCGCTCGAACGAGAACATCTCGTCCCACTTCTCCTGCGTCAGCAGCTTGCGCTCGACCACGACGATCTGGTGCAGCGACTTGCCGCTCTTGTAGCCCTCGCGCGCGATCTCGGCGCATTGCTTGTAGCCGAGCAGCGGCTTCAGCACCGTGACGATGCCGAGCGAGTTGAGCACCATGTTGCGGGTGTGCTCCTCGTTGGCGGTGATGCCGACGACGCAATTCTCGCGCAGGCTGTTGACCGCGCGCTCCATGGTGCGGATAGAGAAGAACAGCGCGAACGAGATCACCGGCTCCATCACGTTGAGCTGGAGCTGGCCCGCTGACGCGGCCAGCGTCACCGTGGTGTCGAGGCCGATGACGAGGAAGCTGGTCTGGTTGACGACCTCGGGGATCACAGGATTGACCTTGCCGGGCATGATCGAAGAGCCCGGCTGCAGCTGCGGCAGGTTGATCTCGTTGAAGCCGGCGCGCGGGCCGGAAGCGAGCAGGCGGATGTCGTTGCAGATCTTGGTCAGCTTGCTCGCGGTGCGCTTGAGCACGCCCGAGAGCTGCACATAGGCGCCGGTGTCGGAGGTCGCCTCGACGAGGTCGCCGGCGAGAATGAAGTCGACGCCGGTCAGCGCGCTCAAATGCCGGACGGCGAGCTTGGGATAACCGTGCGCCGCGGTGACGGAGGTTCCGATCGCAGTGGCGCCGAGATTGATCTCGCGCAGCAGCGCCCGTGCCTCGGAGATGCGATCGACCTCCTCGCCCATGGTGGTACCCCATCCCCGGAATTCGGCGCCGAGCGACATCGGCACGGCATCCTGGAGATGCGTGCGGCCCATCTTCAGGACACGGTCGAACTCGCGCCCCTTGGTGAAGAAGGCTTCCTGGAGCTGGCGCAGCGCGGTCATATAGCTCTCGAGCCGCAGGATCAGCGCCAGCCGAAACGCGGTCGGATAGGTGTCGTTGGTCGACTGGCCGTAATTGACGTGATCGTTGGGACTGACGTGCTGATAGTCGCCCTTGCCGAAGCCGAGCGATTCCAGTGCGAGGTTCGCGATCACCTCGTTGGCGTTCATGTTGGTGGAGGTGCCGGCGCCGCCCTGGATGAAGTCGGTGACGAACTGGTCCATCATGTCGCCGGCGATGACGCGGTCGCAGCCGAGGATGATCGCGTCCGCGACCTTGGCGTCGATCGCGCCGAGATCGCGATTGGCCATGGCGGCGGCCTTCTTGACGTACCCGAGCGCCTTCACGAAGTAAGGCTCCTGGTTCATCGGAATGCCGGTGATGTGGAAGTTCTCCTTACCCCGGATGGTCTGGACGCCGTAATAGATGTCGTCGGCGATCTCACGCTGTCCGAGGAAGTCCTGCTCCGTACGGCTCATGGGCGCTCCTTGCTGCTCGCGCGACGTCCTTCAGTTCTGGCACAGCGCGCTGGTCACGAAAGTATCGGTGCGGCAGTCGTCCGGCTTGCGGGCCCTGCCGGGAATCAGGACCTTGGCCGAGCATTTTTCCGCGGAGTCGGCACTCAGGCTCTTGCCGTCCTTGTAACCCTTGCTCTGGCAGAGCTGGTCGGCGGCCTGCTTGCAATCGGGCGCGCCGTTGGACGAGGCCGGACAGGCTACCCGGCCCGACACCATGGTCGAGGGCTTGGCCAGCCGCGACAGGTCGTTCATGGTTTCACTGGGGCTTTTGATCGGCGGCAGGATCGAGGGCAGCTTGTCGAACAGCTTGCCCATTTCATTGATCAGCCCGGGATTTTCCGCTGCCGCCGGCGGCGCCGATGGAGCGGGCGTCGACGGCTGAGGCGCGGCCTGCGGCCCCTGCTCCTGCAGGCCAAGCGCCGGCGGAGCGGATTGCGGCCATCCGGTCCCGGCGGCACCGAGCAGGACCAGCAGCACTGCTGATATCAGCGTCCCGAGCCGCAAGGCTGGATTGCCGGATCGAACCATCATGACGGCGACCGTAGCCGAACCCGGCCCGGCGGCAAAGCGCTGTGGATCTAGATCAGCTTGATCGCCACCACGAAGCCGAGCACCAGCACGACGGCACCGATCGCCACGACGAGTCCGAGATGCTTTTCGATCCGGACCCGGATCCAGTCGCCATAGCGGTTGAGCAGGATGGCGACGATGAAGAAGCGCCCGCCGCGCGCAACGATCGAGCACAGGATGAACAGGACGACGTTGTAGCCGGCAAAGCCCGAGGTGATCGTCACGAGCTTGTAGGGGATCGGCGTCAGCCCCTTGAGCAGGATGATCACCGCGCCCCATTCCGCATAGGAGGCGCGAAAGGCGTCGACCTTGTCGCCGAGGCCATAGACCTGGATCAGCCAATGACCGACCGAGTCAAACAGCAGTGCGCCGATGGCATAGCCCAACAGGCCGCCGAGCACCGAGGTGATGGTACAGACCATCGCATAGACCCAGGCGCGCTGCGGGCGCGCCAGGGACATCGGGATCAGCATCACATCCGGAGGGACCGGAAAGAAGGAGCTTTCGGCGAAAGACACGACGCCCATGATCCAGAGCGCGTAGGGCTTGTGGGCGGCGTCGATGCACCAGTCGTAGATACGTTTCAGCATGGCGCCGCGATGAAGCACCATGGGACGGATTTGTCCATCGCGAGTTTGTGACGTTCTAGTGGCGCTTGCGCGCGGTACGGCCCTCGAGCGCGACAATAGGCCGCCTGGCGGCCACGCGCGGTGACGCGACCTTAGGCAGTTTCATCGACGATTTCGGCAGCTTCTCGGCGATGCCGAGCATGTCTTCCCGCCGCGTCATCTCGCGCCAGACGTCCTCGGGGCGGACGCCCGCAGAGGCCCAGAGCACGGTGAGATTGTACAGAAGGTCGGCGCTTTCCCGGATCACGGCATCGGTGTCGCCATTGACGGCATCGATCACGACCTCGATGGCCTCTTCGGCGAGCTTTTTTGCCATTTTCGAGGGCCCGCGCTGAAACAGCCGGGCCGTACGCGATGTTGCCGGATCAAGATCCCTGGCCGCGAGCACAGCCAGATATAGCCGCTCAAGCGAATCACTCATGGTATTCAAAACTACTCTAAACAAATGGCGGGCGTGTTAACGCCCGACAATAAAAGCAGAAAACAGGCCGGCGCGGCAAGCGCGACGGCCTGTCATGGTCAACTCCAGCTGCCAGAGCTAGTAGCAGTTCTGGTAATATCCTTGGCCACACAGCTCCGACGGAGCCGTGCCGCCATAGCGCTGATACTGGTAGTTCGGGCCCGGGCCGTAATAGGGGCCGTAGGCCGGGCCGCTGTAATAGGCGGGGCCGCCGTAATAGCCATAGCCCGGACCGTAGTCATAGGCGTAGGAGTCACGGGTCGCGGCGATGGCAAGACCGGTGCCGATTGCCGCGAAAGCCGCAGCTGCGGCCGCACCGCCTCCACCGCCGTGCCAATGGCGACCGCCAGCGTATGAAGCGGTCGGAGCAGCCGCGGTCAACGCCAGCACCGCGGCAGTGGCAAGAACGGCCTTGCGGCCGGCAAACTTCGAAAGGCTGTCAAACATCTCCTGGACCCTCCTTGGGACCTCGAATGGTGCCTGCAGACAGGCTCATGTCTGTCAAACACCCGCATCCCATGTTGGGTTCCCCAACCCCAACACAAGCTGAACGGGGTTGCGTGATCGTGACGCAACCGCCGCTCATCCGCCGTTCATATTGGCGCGGACACACTGACCGCAGCCGGCGCCGCAAGCGTCACGAAACCATAACAATGCGGAACCGGCGCAACTGATGTCAGGATTCAACACGACCGCCCTCCGTTGCCTGCTGGCTCTCTCGATCTCGCTTGCAACGCTCGTTGCACGCGATGTCAGTGCGGCCGAGACCGCTGCGCCGTCCGTTGCGATCCATTTCACCTTCGACCGCCCGCTCGACGCGAGCATGGCGCCGTTCTTCCTTGCGGCGAAGGACGGCAGGTTCAGCGCCGAACGTCTCAACCTGTCCTTCAACAGCGCAGCCGGATCGCCGGAGGCGCTCGCACGCGTCGCCAAGGGCGACAGCGAGCTTGCGCTGGTCGACATCAACGAGCTGATCCGCCTTCGCGACAAGGAGGACTCAACGCCGGTCAAGGCCGTGTTCGTGCTGTTCAACCGCGCGCCCTACGCGATCGTCGCGCGCCGGAGCCGCGGCATCCATGTCTTGCCCGATCTCGACGGCAAGACCGTCGGCGTTGCCGACGGCGACCTGTCGATGCGGCTGTGGCCGGCGCTGGCGCAGCAGAACGGCATCAAGGCATCGCGCGTCAAATTCCACAAGATTGGCGCTGCGGTCCGCGAGCCGATCCTGTCCGCGGGACAGGTCGATGCCGTCGCGGGCTTCAACTATCTCTCCGCGGTGAACCTGCGCGATCGCGGTGTGCCCGGAGCCGATCTCGTCGTGCTGCGTTATGCCGACTATGGCTGCGAGGCCTATGGCTTCGCCGTGGTGGTCAATCCCGCCTTCGCGGCAGCAAAGCCCGACGCCGTGAAGGGCTTCGTCCGCGCCTTGATCGCCGGCATCAATGCGACCATCAAGGAGCCGGCGCGCGCGGCGGACGAGGCCGCGAGCCGCATCGACGACGGCGACCGCGACCTGGAGCTGGAGCGCCTGCGCACCGTTCTCGTCGACAACATCCTGACCGACGAGGTCAAGCGCAACGGCCTCGGCGGCGTCGAGCCGGCGCGCCTGGAGCGCTCGATCGAGCAGATCGCGCAGGATTTCAAATTCCGCAAGCGGCCCACGGCGGGCGACATCTTCGACGACCGGTTCCTGCCGCCGGTGGCGGCGCGGCTGATCAACTGAGAAAAACTGACTTCTTCCGCTATATCTCCCGCGCGATCCCTGCTTAAAATGCGGGCTCCGTTATCCGCTCGAGTTCCTCGCCGCATGCCCATCCTCCGTCTCTACACACGTGTTCTCGAACTGCTCGGCAGGGAGGCGCGGCTGGGCTGGCTGCTGGCGTTTGCCAATCTCCTGCTCGCCGCCTCGCAATTCGCCGAGCCCGTCCTGTTCGGCCGCATCGTCGACGTACTCTCGGGCAAGTCGGTCGCCGGGTCGAACTCGGCCTGGCCGTTCCTCATCGCCTGGGTCGCGTTCGGGCTCTTCACCATCATGTGCAGCGCGCTCGTAGCCTTGCAGGCCGACCGGCTCTCGCACCGCCAGCGCCAGGCGGTGCTGACCGACTATTTCGAGCACATCCTGCAATTGCCGCTGACTTTCCATTCCGGCACCCATTCGGGCCGGCTGATGAAGGTGATGCTCAACGGCACCGACGCCTTGTGGCGGCTGTGGCTCGGTTTCTTCCGCGAGCACTTTGCCGCGATCCTCTCGGTCGTGGTGCTGCTGCCGTTGTCGCTCTACCTGAACTGGCGGCTCGCGATCCTGCTGTTCCTGCTCTGCATCGTCTTCACCGCGCTGACGACCTTCGTGGTGCGCAAGACCTTCGGCATGCAGATGGCGGTCGAGGAGCAATATAGCGAGCTGTCCGCGCGTGCCTCCGATGCGCTCGGCAATGTCGCGCTGGTGCAGAGCTTCGTGCGCGTCGAATCCGAGGTGAAGGGACTGCGCTCCGTCGCCGACGAGTTGCTGGCCGCGCAAATGCCGGTGCTGTCGTGGTGGGCGCTGGTCACCGTCATCACGCGCGCCTCCACCACCATCACCGTGCTCGCGATCTTCACGCTCGGCATCGCGCTCCACGACCAGGGGCTGACCTCGGTCGGCGAGATCGTGATGTTCGTGAGCTTTGCGACGCTGCTGATCCAGAAGCTCGAGCAGGTGGTGAGCTTCATCAACAACGTGTTCATGGAGGCGCCCCGCCTGCGCGAGTTCTTCAATGTGCTCGACGCCGTGCCCGCGGTGCACGACCGGCCCGACGCAATCGACGCCGGCAGGCTGTCCGGCCTCGTCGAGTTCAACGACGTCACCTTCTCCTATGACGGCAAGCGGCCGGCGATCGAGGACCTCACCTTCACCGCGCTGCCCGGCCAGACCATCGCGCTGGTCGGCCCGACCGGCGCCGGCAAATCCACCGCGATCGCGCTCCTGCACCGCGCCTTCGACCCGCAATCCGGCTTGATCAAGATCGACGGCATGGACGTGCGCGGCGTCACGCTGACCTCGCTGCGCCGGAATATCGGCGTCGTGTTCCAGGAGGCGCTGCTGTTCAACCGCTCGATCGAGGAGAATCTGCGCGTCGGCAAGCCGGACGCGACCGAGGCCGAGTTGCGCAAGGCGGCCGAGCGTGCGCAGGCGCTCGATTTCATCGAGCGCAGCGGCGGCTTCGAGACCAATGCCGGCGAGCGCGGCCGCATGCTGTCCGGCGGCGAGCGGCAGCGGCTGTCGATCGCCCGCGCGCTGTTGAAGGATCCCCCGATCCTGATCCTGGACGAGGCCACCTCCGCGCTCGACGCCGTCACCGAGGCCAAGGTGAATGCCGCTCTCGACGAAGTGATGAAGGGCCGCACCACCTTCGTGATCGCGCACCGGCTCTCCACCATCCGCAACGCCACGCGGATCCTGGTGTTCGAGAACGGGCGGGTGATCGAAAGCGGAACTTTCGACGAACTCGTGGCCAAGAGCGGCCATTTCGCCGAGCTCGCCAGGGCCCAATTCATGGTTCACGAGACCACGCGGGCCAGTGTGACAGCCGCTGAGGCTGCTGCGACTGCTGCCAAATCCCCCTAGCAAGTCCCCACAGGATCGTCGAAATTCGGCCTATTTCATTGCGGAATACCCCGCTCATGCCCCTGTTCTCGACGCACCAGCCGGTATAGGTTTGCGACGCCGCGAGCGGCGGCGCTGGATTTCAGAACCGACAATCAGATCACGAGCACCGCCCGTATCAGGCGGGTCTCCAAGGACCGGAATCGGATAGTGCACGCCCTACGCCCGCTGCTTCGCAAATCCCTGTTCAACCTGTTCGCTGCGACGCTCGCATGTGCCGCGCTGCTTGCGCCGCGCGCGGCCAGCGCCGAAGCGCTGCTGCTGATCGAGGCCGACAGCGGTAAGGTGTTGCAGGCCGATAACGCGACCATTCCCTGGTATCCGGCCTCCGTCACCAAGATCATGACCGCCTATGTGACGCTGAGGGCAGTCAAGGACGGCAGGCTGACGCTCGACACGCTGCTCACGGTATCCCCGACGGCAGCCTCGCAATCGCCCTCCAAGATGGGGTTCCGTCCGGGAACGCAGCTTACCGTCGACAACGCGCTGAAGATGATGATGGTCAAGTCGGCGAACGACATGGCCGTGGTGCTCGCCGAAGGCGTCGGCGGTTCGATCGACGGCTTCTCCGCGATGATGAACGATACCGCGAAGAAGCTCGGCATGACGCAGACCAGCTACGTCAATCCGAACGGCCTGCCCGCCGACGGCCAGATCACGTCCGCGCGCGACCTCGGCATCCTCGCACGCTCGTTCCTGCGCGACCTGCCGGAATACGAATACTTCGTGCACATCCCGGCGATCCGCTTCGGCAAGCGCACCACCGGCAATTTCAACAAGCTGATCGGCCGCTATCCCGGCGCCGACGGTTTCAAGACCGGCTTCATCTGCGCCTCCGGCTACAACCTCGTCGCCTCGGCCACGCGCAACGGCCGCCGGCTGATCGCGGTGGTGCTCGGCGCCAATTCCGGCACCGCGCGCGCGGTGAAGGCGGCGCAGCTGCTGGAGCGCGGCTTCAGCCAGGACAATCTGACGTGGCTGCGCCCCTCGCTCGGCACGGTCGATAACCTCGTGCCGGTCGACGCCTCGCCGCCGAACCTGCGCGACGAGATGTGCGGCGGCCATCGCAAGCGGCCGGCCAGCGACGACGACGATGCGCTGATTGCGGCCAATGGCGGCACCAGCGGATCGGCCTCGGCCACCGGCGGCGAAGCCCAGGTGACCTTCTTCACCGCCGGCCTCCAGCCGCCCCTGATGAAGGCCTCCGAGCTGATGGCCTCGGCTCCCGCGGCGGCCGAGCCCGTGCTGGTCTATACCGGCCCGACCCGCACCGGCACCGCCCTGATCGCGGCGGTCGCGGCCGATGCCGACCAGCAGGCCGCCTCAAAGCCGCGTGGCAAGAAGTCGCGCGTGGCCAAGAAGCCCGACGCGGCCGACAAGCCGAAAGACGCGGGCAAGGACGGCGCCAAGGACACCAAGACGGCGGCTGCGAAGCCTGTTGCCAAGCCGGCTGAGGCCAAGAACAACGATAAGAACGCCGGCAAGAGCGACGCCAAGACTGCAGCGAAGCCGGCAGCGCCCAAGCATGCTGCCGCCAAGCACGACGCGGCGGCAAAACCCGCCGAGAAGCCCGCGGCCAGCAGCGATCCGAAGCCCGCCAAGCCCAAGGCCGCGACCAAGCCCGCCGCCAAGCCGGCCAACAACAGTTAACGGCGCGCCGAGCCGGGGCTCCCGCGCTTCGCACCTGCGGCAGCGCGGTTTCTCGACGATTCCAGTAGCTACTCCCTGACCTATGTCTTAAGCCTCGACGACTTGCCACCCGTTCCGGCAGGCTCGATACTGGCAGCAATGAGGCAAGCCCGAGACACAGCGGGCTCTGGTAGATGAGGGGAGTTTTCCATGGAGCGCATCTGGCTCAAGCAATATCCGCCCGGCGTGCCCGCCGATATCGAGCCGACCCAATACGCATCGCTGGTCGATCTTCTTGAAGAGAGCTTCACCAAGTTCGCCGACCGCAAGGCGTTCATCTGCATGGACAAGTCCATCAGCTATCGCGACCTCGACCAGATGTCGGTCGCGCTCGCCGCCTATTTGCAGGGCCGCGGGCTGCAACGCGGCGCCCGCATCGCCATCATGATGCCGAACGTGCTGCAATATCCGATCGCGACCGCCGCCGCGCTGCGCGCCGGCTTCGCGGTGGTCAACGTCAATCCGCTCTACACCCCGCGCGAGCTCGAGCACCAGCTCAAGGATTCCGGCGCCGAAGCCATCATCGTGCTGGAGAATTTCGCCCACACCGTCGAGCAGGTGATCGCCAGGACGCAGGTGAAGCACGTCATCGTCGCCAGCATGGGCGACCTGCTCGGCTTCAAGGGCGTGATCGTCAATCTCGTCGTCCGCCGCGTCAAGAAGATGGTACCGGCGTGGTCGCTGCCCGGCTCGGTCTCTTTCAACGATGCGCTGTCGGCCGGCCGCGGCATGACGTTCAACAAGCCAAAACTCTCGCCGGGCGACGTCGCCTTCCTGCAATATACCGGCGGCACCACCGGCGTCTCCAAGGGCGCCACCCTGCTCCACCGCAACATCGTCGCCAACGTCCTGCAGAACGACGCCTGGCTCCAGCCGGCGCTCGCCGCGCCGCCGCATGTCGACCAGCTCATGATCGTCTGCGCGCTGCCGCTCTATCACATCTTCGCGCTGACGGCCTGCTACCTGCTCGCGGTGCGCGCCGGCGGCTGCAATCTCCTGATCCCCAACCCGCGCGACATCGCTGGCTTCGTCAAGGAGCTGGCAAAATACCAGGTCAACAGCTTCCCGGCCGTGAACACGCTCTACAACGGCCTGATGCACCATCCTGATTTCAAGAAGCTCGACTTCTCAAAGCTGAAGATCTCCAACGGCGGCGGCATGGCGGTGCAGCGCCCCGTGGCCGATCAATGGAAGGCGATCACCGGCTGCTTCATCGCCGAGGGTTACGGCCTGTCGGAGACTTCGCCGACGCTGACCTGCAATCCGGCAACGGCAACCGAGTTCACGGGGACGATCGGCATTCCCGTGCCGTCGACCTACATCTCGATCCGCGACGACGACGGCAACGAGGTGCCGCTCGGCCAGGCCGGCGAGATCTGCGCCAAGGGCCCGCAAGTGATGTCGGGCTACTGGAACAGGCCAGAGGAGACCGCCAAGGTGATGACCGCGGACGGCTATTTCCGCACCGGCGACATCGGCATCATGGACGAGAAGGGCTACACCAAGATCGTCGACCGCAAGAAGGACATGATCCTGGTCTCGGGCTTCAACGTCTATCCGAACGAGATCGAGGAAGTGATCGCGAGCCATCCGGGCGTGCTCGAATGCGCCGTGATCGGCATCCCCGATTCCAAGTCGGGCGAGGCGGTGAAGGCTTTCGTGGTGAAGAAGGATCAAGACCTCACCGCCGACGCCGTGATCAAATTCTGTCACGAGCAGCTCACCGGCTACAAGGTGCCCAAGCACATCGAATTCCGGAGCGACCTGCCCAAGACCAATGTCGGCAAGATCCTGCGACGCGAGCTGCGCGACGAGAAGAAGGCTCAGGCGGCGTAAGCGCGTCGCCGGGTCATGACCGCGGTCGGCGATATCACGCCATCGGGCATTCTCGCCTTCTGGCGCGAGGCCGGCCGCGAGCGCTGGTACGAGCGCAGCGACGCTTTCGACGCGGAAGTCAGGCGCCGCTTTCTTGCTTTGTGGCAGAAGGCGATCGCCGGAGAGCTGGCATCATGGGAAGGCAGCGACGACGGCGCACTCGCGCTGGTCATCGTGCTCGACCAATTCCCCCGCAACATGTTCCGCGGCACGCCCCAGGCCTTTGCCAGCGATGCGCTGGCGCGCGACGTCGCCCGCCGGGCGATCGATCGCGGTGTCGATGCCAGGGTCGATCCGGTCCTGCTCGAATTCCTTTATTTGCCCTTCATGCATTCCGAGCACCTGCCCGACCAGCTGCATTGCGTCGCGCTGTTTCAGAACACCGAGAATGCCGAAAACCTGAAATACGCCCGGGAGCACGCCGACATCATCCAGCGGTTCGGCCGGTTTCCCCACCGCAACCGCCTGCTCGGCCGCGACAGCACCGCGGAAGAGCAGGCCTTCCTCGACAAGGGCGGCTTCGCCGGTTGATGACATCACGGTGAAGGGGCCCCACCCTCACCGCTTCGCCCGCCGGCAATATTGTGCAGGCCCGCCGCACGGTCTAATAAGCGGGATCGATATTCAGGGAGACCGACAATGGCGATCCAGACTGGCGACAAGCTGCCCGAGGCGAAATTCCGCGTGATGACGGCGGAAGGCCCGCAGGTGAAGACCACCGACGATATCTTCAAGGGCAAGAAGGTGGCGCTGTTCGCGGTGCCCGGCGCCTACACCGGCACCTGCCACAAGATGCATCTGCCGAGCATCTTCCTCAACGCCTATGCCTTGAAGGACAAGGGCGTCGACAGCATCGCCATCGTGTCCGTCAACGACGCCTTCGTCATGAACGCCTGGAAGCGCGACACCGACCAGCGCGACGAGGCCATCTTCCTCGCCGACGGCAACGCCGATTTCACCAAGGCGATCGGCATGGAGCTGGACGCCTCCGCCAACGGCCTCGGCATCCGCTCCAAGCGCTATTCGATGCTGGTCGAGGACGGCGTGGTGAAGAAGCTGAACCTCGAAGCGATGCCCGGCAAGGTCGAGGTCTCCGGCGGCGATACGCTGCTCGGGCAGCTGTAAGCTTCTCTTAGCGACAAGAGATACTGTCATGCCCCGGCTTGACCGGGGCATCCAGTACGCCGAGGCGTCTCGGCTCAATCACAACCGTCTCTGGAATACTGGATCGCCCGATCAAGCCGGGCGATGACAGTTGAAGGTGGAGCGCGGGCCGCGGCGGAAGTGCAATCGGGTGGGCAAAGGCGCGCTAGCGCCGTGCCCACGATCTGTCCTTGATTGAGAAGAAGCCGTGGGCACGCTTCCGCCTTCGCTCTTCGAGCTACGGCGGACAAGTCGCTTTGCCTACCCTACGAAACCGGGCGACGCCGATAGCGCGTCGCCTACTCCGCCAGCCGCTGCTGCAGCCTTGCCTTCACGATCCCGTCGCGCGCCAGCTGATCGGCACGCTCGTTCTCGGGGTGGCCGGCATGGCCCTTGACCCAGTGCCAGCGGACCTCGTGCTGCTTCAGCGCGGCATCGAGCCGCTGCCATAGCTCGACGTTCTTCACCGGCTTCTTGTCGGCGGTGCGCCAGCCATTGCGCTTCCAGCCATGAATCCAGCCGGTGATGCCCTGCCGGACATACTGGCTGTCGGTGTAGAGATCGACCGTGCACGGCTTCTTCAGCGCTTCGAGCGCCGAGATCGCCGCCATCAGCTCCATCTGGTTGTTGGTGGTGTGGCGCTCGCCGCCGTTCAGCTCTTTTTCCTTGTCGCCGAACTTCAGGATCGCGCCCCAGCCGCCCGGCCCGGGATTTCCCGAGCAGGCGCCATCGGTATAGATCGTGACATTGGGAAGCTCGCTCACGCGACCAATCCTGACGGCATCAGCCCGTAATCGCGTACGCTCGTCACGCTCTGGTGGAAGCGCAGCTTGCGGACATATTCCTGCGGATCCTTCGGCTTGACCAGCGCGCCTTCGGGCACGTTGAGCCAGTCGACCAGCCGCGTCAGCAGGAAGCGGATCGCAGCACCCCGCGCCAGCAGCGGCAGCGCCGCCTCCTCGGCCTCACTCAGCTTGCGCACGCGGCCATAGGCATTGAGGAAGGCGCGCGCCTTGGTGACGTTGAAGGAATGATCCGGCTCGAAGCACCACGCGTTGAGGCAGATCGCGACGTCATAGGCCAGCATGTCGTTGCAGGCGAAGGTGAAGTCGATGATTCCCGAGAGCTGGTCGCCGAGGAAGAAGACGTTGTCGTTGAAGAGATCGGCGTGGATCACGCCCTCCGGCAGATTGCCCGGCCAGATCCCGCTCGAGAGATAGTCGAGCTCGGCCGCCAGGAACGCGCGCAGGCCCGGCTGCACCTCGTCGGCACGGTTTGACGCCGCATCGAACAGCGGCCGCCAGCCCGCGACCGACAGCGCATTGGCGCGCTTGATCGCAAAATTCGCGCCGGCCAGATGCATCTTCGCCAGCGCCGCACCGACGCCGGCGCAATGAGCCACGTTCGGCTTGCGCGGCCACATGCCTTCGAGAAAGGTGATGATCGCCGCGGGACGCCCCGACAGCTCGCGCAACGCCTCGCCGTCTCTTCCCTTCACCGGCAGTGGGCAGTTGATGCCGTGCTCGGCCAGATGCGTCATCAGGGCGAGGAAGAACGGCAGGTCGTTCTTCGCCACACGCTTCTCGTAGAGCGTGAGGATGAACGAGCCCTCGGTCGTATGCAGCAGGAAGTTGGTGTTCTCGACGCCCTCGGCGATGCCCTTGTAGGAGAGCAATTCGCCGAGATCGTATTGCTTCAGGAAATCCGCAAGCTCGTCGGCGGCAACGTCGGTGTAGACCGCCATAAAAGTCTACTCGGCGGCGGCTTCAGGGCGCACCTGACGCGGCAGCGGGAAGAACTCGTTCTCCTCCGCGGCCGAGACCGTCTCCACATGCAGCGTGAAGCGCTCGGCGAAGGCGTCCATGATCTCCTCGACGATCACTTCCGGCGCGGAGGCGCCCGCGGTGATGCCGAGGCTCGAAATGTTGCCGAACTTGTCCCAGTCGAGGTCGGTGGCGCGCTGCGCCAGCACCGCGATCCGGCAGCCCTCGCGCTCGGCGACCTCGCGCAGGCGCTGCGAGTTCGACGAATTGGGGGCACCGACGACGATGAGCGCGTCGACCACCGGCGCCACCTTCTTCACCGCGAGCTGGCGGTTGGTGGTGGCGTAGCAGATGTCTTCCTTGTGCGGCCCGTTGATGTTCGGGAAGCGCTCCTTCAGCAGCGCCACGATCTCCGCGGTGTCGTCGATCGACAGCGTGGTCTGGGTCACGAAGGCGAGGTTGTTGGGGTCCTGCGGACTGATCGTCTTGGCGTCCTCGGCGGTCTCGATCAGGGTCACGGCACCGGTCGGAAGCTGGCCGAGCGTGCCGACCACCTCGGGGTGATGGGAGTGGCCGATCAGGAAGATCTCGCGGCCACGCTTGAAGTGGATCGCCGCCTCGCGGTGCACCTTGGTCACCAGCGGGCAGGTCGCATCCAGCGAGAACAGATTGCGGGACTGGGCGTCGGCCGGAACCGATTTCGGCACGCCGTGGGCCGAGAACACCACCGGCGCGCTGGTGTTTTCCGGGATTTCGGCGAGCTCCTCGACGAAGATGGCGCCCTTCTTTTTCAACCCGTCGACGACATATTTGTTGTGCACAATCTCATGGCGAACATAGACGGGGGCGCCGTACTTATCGAGCGCCCGTTCCACGGTGTCGATCGCCCGGACCACCCCGGCGCAGAAGCCACGGGGAGAACAAAGCACGATCTTGAGGTCTGGTTTGGCTGACATTGAGCGATCTCGGGACCGAATCACCTCGCCAAATGGGCGGGAAGCGGTCGATGGATGGAATAGGGCTTGGGTACGGGCTTACAGGGAATTGGGCCCCCTTTCGGGCGCTGTCAAGGCACTATCTATAGCAGAACCATTGCGTGGCTACCCCCTCCGGGCTTATATAGCGCGAATTCCCAGTCATCGCTGATGACCACCGGTTTCGCCTCCAGAGGGGTGGGCGAAGCACAAAGGAGATTTGCCATGAGCAACGCACCTCTGATGCCCAAGGCGACCGCCGTCTGGCTGCTCGACAACACCGCGCTGACCTTCGACCAGGTCGCCGATTTCACCAAGATGCACCCCCTCGAGGTGCGCGCGATCGCCGACGGCGACGCTGCCCAGGGCATCAAGGGCATGGATCCCCTCTCCAACGGCCAGCTGACCCGCGAGGAGATCGAGAAGGGCGAGAGGAATCCGGATTATCGGCTCCGCCTCCAGGAGAGCAAGGTGGTGCTGCCGCCCCAGCCCAAGCGCAAGGGCCCGCGCTACACCCCGGTCTCGCGCCGCCACGAACGTCCGAGCGCCATCCTCTGGCTGCTGCGCAACCATGCCGAGCTCAAGGATGCCCAGATCATGCGCCTGGTCGGCACCACCAAGAGCACCATCGCGAGCGTGCGGGACCGGACCCACTGGAACACCTCCCAGCTGACCCCGATCGACCCCGTCACCCTCGGCCTCTGCTCGCAGATCGAGCTCGATTTCGAGGTGGCGCGCGCGGCCAAGGAGAAGCCGATCGACGCCGCCTATGGCGGCGCCACGCTGCTGCCGGCCTCCGAGACCACCAAGAAGGACGAGTTCGAGCCGGCCGAGCGATCGAGCGACGACCTCAACCTCGACGCCGTGTTCGCCAAGCTGAAGACGCTCGGCGGCAAGAAACAGGAAGACGAGGAGCAGTAGTCCTCTCTCTCTTCCGTTCGCTTCAAACGCAAAAAGCGCGGCAGGAAAACCTGCCGCGCTTTTGTTTTGTCCCCCTCTCCCGGTGGTCGTCCCCGCGAACGCGGGGACCCATAGCCCCAGGGAGAGGTTTGGCGAAGACTCGTCGTTCGGTACTGCTATCGCTTTCTATCGATAGCTTCCGCGGTATGGGTCCCGGCGTTCGCCGGGACGACAGCGGAATTCGTTGCTCTATGCGAGCGCTCCTCAGAACTTGTACGTCACGCCGGCGCCGACCAGCCACGGATCGATATGCGCGGTGCCGGTGACCGGCAGGCCGGAGACGGTCGCGCTGTAATCCGGACGCAGCCAGAGCTTCTTGACGTCGACGTTGAGACCCCAGTGCCGGTCGATCATGTAGTCGAAGCCGAACTGCACGGCGCCGCCCCAGGCGTTGCTGACATGCAGGTTGGTGGTGGTGGCGACGATCGCGGGCGGACCGACGATTGCGGCAGGCGAATTGGCCGCGGAATTGTTGAAGAACACGGTGTAGTTCACGCCGGCGCCGACATACGGCTTGAACGCGCCGAACTGGTCGAAGTGATATTGCAGCGTCAGCGTCGGCGGCAGCAGCGTGGTCTTGCCGATCGGCAGGTTCGCGAGCGAGCCGGTGCCGCTGATCGAGTGCCGGGTCACGCCGAGGATCAGTTCGGCCGCGATGTTCTTGGTGAAGAAGTAGCTGATGTCGAGCTCGGGGACGACCTGGTCGCTGATCGAAAGGCCGGAATTCGGCGAGGACAGCGAGGGCACGCCCGCGACATTGACGGTCGAGCCGCCGGCATCCGGCAACACGCCGAGCACGCGCAGGCGCACCATCCACGGATTGAACGCCTCCACCGGCGGCGGCGCCTTCTTGTAAACCGGCAAATCGGCAGCCTGCACCGATGCAAACGTGCCCGCGAGCATCGCGCCAACCGTCGCAAGCCGCGCCAGGTTTCTCGTCGTTCTCTGCATTTCAATCCCCTTCAGCCTTCTCTCGCGCGTCGTTGCGCGACATGAGCGTCAGAGCAGAAAGGGGGTGCCGAGGGATTTGACTTCGATCAATTCAGGCAAAGGCCGCCACGATTTGGCCGCAGCGTTGCAGATCTGTCACGGGAACAGCGAATGCGGGGTGCGCGGCGCGGCAGGATAATGCCGCACCTCACCTCAGGGTCGCTCGGGATGGTTCAGCATGTATTCGCCGAGGTCGCGCTGACGGCGATCAGCACGGGCGGTGGCGGCGTTGCGCTGAACGTCGCGATCCTTGCGGCAGGCCACGTATTCCGGCGAGCCTTGCGCATTGCCCCGGCTCAGGCAGACCGCGTCGTCATCGTCACCGCCCACCGCCACCGGCGTCTGGTAGCGCGCGGAGCAGGCGGAAAGAGCGATGGCGAGCAGCACAGCTGCAAGCAGGCGCGGCGCGGCGGCGAATGGCATACGAGGTCCCCTATTAGCCGGCCCTGTTTAGCGCGGAATGAGGAGATTGTAAGTCGGCAACACCGTCATACCGGGGCGATGCGAAGCATCGAACCCGGAATGACAGACCAGATTCGCCTCACACCCGCCCCTTCAGCGCCTCCCCGATCTCGTCGAGCGCCTTGGGATCCTCGATCGTCGCCGGCATGGTCCAGGACTCGCCGTCGGCGATCTTCTTGATGGTGCCGCGCAGGATCTTGCCGGAGCGCGTCTTGGGCAGGCGGCCGACGGTGATTGCGAGCTTGAAGGCGGCGACCGGGCCGAGCTTGTCGCGCACCAGCGCGATGATCTCCTTCTCGATCTCGGCGGGCGCACGCTTCACGCCGGCCTTGAGCACCAGGAAGCCGCAGGGCACCTCGCCCTTGATCGCGTCCTTGACGCCGAGCACGGCACATTCGGCGACATCGGGATGCGAAGCCAGGATCTCCTCCATGCCGCCGGTGGAGAGCCGATGGCCGGCGACGTTGATGATGTCGTCGGTGCGGCCCATGACGAAGACATAGCCGTCCTCGTCCTTGTAGCCGGCATCCGAGGTTTTGTAATAGCCGGGGAATTCGCTGAGATAAGCCTCCTTGAAGCGCGCATCCTGATTCCACAGCGTCGGCAGGCAGCCCGGCGGCATCGGCAGCTTGATGACGATCGAGCCCATGGTATTGGGCGCCACCGGTTTCGCCGCTTCGTCGACCACGTCGACCTGGTAGCCCGGCATCGGCACCGTCGGCGAGCCGTGCTTCACCGGCAGCATGCCGAGCCCGACCGGGTTGCCGGCGATGCACCAGCCGGTCTCGGTCTGCCACCAATGGTCGATCACCGGCACCTTCAGCTGCTGCTCCGCCCATTCGACCGTCGGCGGATCGGCACGCTCGCCGGCGAGGAACAGGGTGCGGAATTTCGACAGGTCGTATTGCCGGATGAACTTTCCTTCCGGATCGTCCTTCCGGATCGCGCGGAACGCGGTCGGCGCCGTGAAGAACGCGACCGCCTTGTGCTCGGCGATCACGCGCCAGAACGCGCCGGCATCGGGGGTGCCGACCGGCTTACCCTCATACATGATCGTCGTCGCGCCGTGCAGCAGCGGCCCGTAGACGATGTAGCTGTGGCCGACCACCCAGCCGATGTCGGAGCCACACCACCACACCTCGCCCGGCTTGACGCCATAGAGGTTGAACATCGACCATTTCACCGCGACGAGATGGCCGCCATTGTCGCGCACGACGCCCTTCGGGATGCCCGTGGTGCCCGAGGTGTAGAGGATGTAGAGCGGATCGGTCGCGGCAACAGCCGCGCAGGGCGCCTTCTTGCCGTCGTTCAGCGCCTTGCGGCGCAGGCTCGCCCAATCGTAGTCGCGGCCCGGGGCCAGGTCGCAAGTGAGCTGCGGACGTTGCAGCACGATGCAGGCCTTCGGCTTGCTGCCGGCCAGCTTGATCGCCTCGTCGAGCAGCGGCTTGTACTGCACGATGCGGCCGGGCTCGATGCCGCAGCTTGCGGAGAGAATGAGTTTCGGCTGCGCGTCGTCGATGCGGGTGGCGAGCTCCTTCGCTGCAAAGCCGCCGAACACCACGGAGTGCACCGCGCCGATCCGCGCGCAGGCGAGCATCGCGACCACGGCCTCCGGCACCATCGGCATATAGAGGATGACGCGGTCGCCCTTGGCGACGCCGAAATCCTGCATGATGGCGCCAAGCGCCTGCACCTCGTTCAGCAGTTCGGCATAGGTGAGCTTGGTGACGCTGCCCGCGAGCGGCGAATCGTGGATCAGCGCGACCTGGTCGGCGCGCCCGCCTTCGACATGGCGGTCGAGCGCGTTGTAGCAGGTATTGACGACGCCGCCGGCGAACCAGCGGCCGTAGGTCCCTTGCGAGGGGTCGAAGATGGTCTTCGGCGGCTCGATCCAGTCGATCTCTTTCGCGGCCTCGGCCCAGAAGCCTTCGGGATCGGCCAGCGAGCGCGCATGGACCTCGTGATAACTGCTCTTGCCCTGGATGTTCATTCCCGCGCTCCCGTTACCTTTATTGGCCTGACCTCGAACCTTGCGGCAGGACGGTCGCCCCGCCATGACCCGGATCAAGTGTCGGCCTTGTTTGAGAGGTATTTTCCCGGGAACGGGCCGCGGTTCAAGCTGAAAAGGATGGGCCTTTTGGTGGAGAGGCAAAGAGTTCGCGCGGCATCGGCGCTGCGCTCCCTCTCCCGCTCTTGTCCGCCGAAGCCTTGGCGAAGGCGGATGCGGGGCCGCGACGAGCTTCGCTCGCGCTGAGAGGGTTGGGGTGGGGGGGTGGTGCCTCCGCGTCGGGACCGCCCGAGGCTTTAGCAGGCGGTCTCCAAGAGGAAAAAGCCCTCACCCGCCGCGCTCTTCGATCGCGGCGACCTCTCCCGCAAGCGGGAGAGGTGACCGAGCCAGCCGCGCGACTTCGGCTTCTCCAACGCTCCTCAGCTCTCCGTCGCGTTCAGCTTCTGCAACCGCTCCTGCATGACCTTCTTCAGATCATAGCCCGGCCGGCCGAAGCTGGCGTTACGGAGGCTAAGGAAATCGCGCTGGGTCTTGCGCAGCTCGCCGGCCGAGCGCTTGCCCGCCGACTTCAGCACGCGCTCGTAGGTCTCGGCGATCTGGCGGTCGAGGACGCCCAGCTCCGGATCGGCGCAGATCACCTTCTCGACCTCGCGCTTCGCTGTCGCGCAGGCGAAGGACGGACCATTGCCGGAAGCCGCATTCAGCGCCCGGGGCGGCTCATCGCCGAATTTCGCGATCTCGGCGATCATGATGCGACGGCCGGCAGTTGCATTCTCGTTGCCGGGATCGAGCTTGAGCGCCGTCTCGTAGTCGGCCAGCGCCTTCTTGCGCTCGCCCATCTTCTTGTAGAGCACGGCGCGGTTGTTGTAGGTCTGCGCGAAATTCGGATCGAGCTTCAGCGCAGCCTCGTAGTCACCAAGCGCCGCTCCGAACTCCCCTTTGAACTGGTAGGAATCGCCGCGGTTGGTGAAGAAGTTCGGCCGGGGCGCGAGGCGCAGCGCCTGGTCGTAATCGGCGATCGCCTTGTCGTACTCTTTCATGGCAGCATAGGTGAGCCCGCGGTTGTCAAAGTATTCGGGCACCTTCGGATCGAGCCTGATCGCCTCGCCGTCGTCGGCCACCGCCTTATCGAGCTGGCCGAGCTTCTTGTATGCGGCGCCGCGGTTGGTGTAGGTGCGGGGACGGTTTGGATCGAGCCGCAGCGCCTCGCTGAGATCCTTGATCGCCTTCTCGTTGTCGCCGCCGAGATAGTAGTTCACGCCGCGGTCGGACCATGCCTGTGCATCATCCGGCTTCAGCTTGATCGCATGGTCGTAATCAGAGAGCGCACGATCAAGCCTGCGCTGGGTGGTGTACACGACACCGCGCAACTCGTAAGCCTCCGCATCCTGCGGATCGAGCTCGATCGCCTTGCTGAGGTCGGCCGCCGCGCGGTTGAGATCGCCGCCGGCCTCGCGCAAGAGGTCGCCGCGCAGGCGCCAGGCCTTCGCATTCTTGCCGTCGATTGCAATGGCGCGGTCGATGTCCCGCAGGGCTTGCGTGAGGCCGCCCGAAGTCCGCGCATTGGCGTCGGCGCGAACCAGCAGCGCCGCGGCGCGGTCGGACGCGGGACTTGCGCCCTGGTCGATGATGACGGTGCAGGCCGGGATCAGCTCCGCAGGAGCAGCCTTGCTGCCCGTCACGCAATCGGTGCCCGCCGAGGCGGGGGCGGCCAGGACGAGGCTCACCGCCGCCCCGAGAAGAAAGGCGCGAAGCGAGGTTTTGGCAAGCGAAGGCGCTTGCGCGGAAGAATGCGTGCCGCACATGGCAGAGGGCTCCGTGACGTCAGGTTTTCACCATTGTCGCGGCAGAAGGAGGATGGGTTCAATTCGCCACTGTCGACGAACTCTCGTGACGCAACGGGCCTAATATCCGTCTACCCCGTTGAGTCGTTGCAGTCGCTCCTGCATCGCCTTCTTCAGATCATACCCCGCCCGGCCGTAACCGGCATTGCGGCGCGCGATGAACTCATCCTGCTCGCGCTGGAGGTTCTTCGCTTCCGCCGGATTGCGCGCCTCCCGGATCACCCGGGCATTCGATGCAAAGAGCTCGCGATCGAGATCGGCGAGCTCGCGGTTGCCGCAGATCGCCTTCTCCACCGCCCGGGCCGCACGCCTGCAGTTGAAGCTCGGCTTGCCGGCGACCGCCATCTGCGCGCCGATCCGCTCGATCTCGCGCGCCATCGCCTTGTGATTGGCCTTGGCCTTCTCGTGGTTCGGATCGATCTTCAGGGCCGCGCCGAAATCCTGCACCGCCTTGGGCTTGTCGCCCTTCCTCAGCCAGAGCTCGCCGCGCGCGTTCCAGATGTCGGCGAGCGCAGGGTCGAGCGAAAGAGCGCGGCTGTCGTCGGCGATGGCGCGGTCGACCTGGTCGTGGCGCGCATAGAACGCGGCGCGCGCGATCAGCGCCTTGATCAGATCCGCCTTCGCCGTCTTCTCATTGTCGATCACGCCGGCGCAGGCCGTGGCCACCTTGTCCATGTCATCGGCCGCGGTCGCCGCGAGGCATGAGGCGACATCGACCTGGATCACCGCAGCCGGCTCGCCGCCGGTCGCAGCCTGGGCGGCACCGAGCGACAGCGCGCAAAACAATACGGCACCTGACAGTTGAATGAGTTTTTGAAAACACATGCTCGTTGCAGTTGGAAGGCTTGCTTCGGACTTGTCTTACGTCTTGCCTTTAGATCTTGCCTCGGGGCCGTACTATCCATCATACGGCCGGATTGGTGCTAGCTTGTGGCGCCGCTCAGACCGGCTTCGGGGATCATCGTGTCGACATTCGAATGGATCATCGCGCTTCTGCTCGGCGCCGTTGCCTTATCGGCGCTGGCGCGGCGGATCAAGGTCCCCTACCCGACCTTTCTGGCCATCGGCGGCGCGCTGATCGCCTTCGTGCCGTCCAGCCCGTCCTGGGCGCTGGAGCCGGACCTGGCCTTGGCGCTTTTTGTCGCACCGGTGCTGCTCGATGCCGCCTTCGACACCTCGCTGCGCGATCTGCGCAACAATTGGGTTCCGGTCTCGACCCTGGTCGTCGCCGCGGTCGGCCTGACCACGGCCGGCGTCGCCTTTGTCGCGCACCGGCTGATGCCCGACATGCCGTGGGCCGCCGCGGTCGCGCTCGGTGCCATCGTGGCGCCGCCGGATGCGGCCGCTGCGGTCGCGATCCTGAGCCAGGTCAAGCTGCCGCACCGCATGGTGAAAGTCCTGGAGGGCGAAAGCCTGCTCAACGACGCGAGCGCGCTCCTGATCTACCGCATCGCGGTCGGGGCCGTCGCCACCGAGCATCTGTCATGGAGCCAGGTCGCGCCGACGATGGCGCTCGCGCTGGTCGGCAGCGTCGTCGCCGGCCTGCTCGCGGGCTACATCATCCCGCTGCTCCTGGAACGGGTCAAGGAAGCACCGAGCGCGATCATCGTGCAGTTCGCCACCACCTTCATGGTCTGGATCGCCGCGGAGCATCTCGGCCTCTCCGGCATTCTCACCATCGTCGTCTACGCCATCACCATGGCGCGTACGGCAGGGGCGCGTATGCCGGCACGGCTGCGGGTGCCGTCCTATGCAGTGTGGGAAACGATGGTGTTCGTGCTCAACGTGCTCGCCTTCATGCTGATCGGCATGCAGATGCGGCCGATCTGGACGCGGCTGGATGCGGACGTGCGCTGGGAATATTGCGTGGCCGCTGGCTGGATCCTGCTGACGGTGATCCTGGTGCGCCTCGCCTGGGTGACGTTCTATCGCACGACCTTGCGCGTGCTGGTCGCGCAGGGGATCTACCATCCGAAGGATCCCAGGGCCGTCGCATCGCCCAAGGGCGGCCTCATCATCTCCTGGTGCGGCATGCGCGGCCTCGTCACGCTCGCCACCGCTTTTGCCTTGCCGGAAACCTTTCCCTATCGCGACTTCATCGTCTTCATCGCCTTTGCGGTGGTGCTGGGATCGCTGGTGATCCAGGGCCTGACGTTGCGGCCGCTGATCCTGGCGTTCGGCCTCAAGGACGACGATCCCGTCGGCACCGAGGTCGCGCGCGCCCGCGCCGTCGCCTATCGTGCCGCGCTCGATGCGATCGAGAGCGATCCGTCCGAGGAGGCCGAGATCCTGCGGCTGGAATATCGCGCCATCCTGATGCAAGCCGGGACCGATCCCAACGGCGGCATCGCCAGTGGCGAGCTGCCCGCCGATCCCCTGCGCCGCCGCGCCATCGCGGCCGCGCGCAAATCGATCTTCGAGCTCCGCGCCACCGAGGTGATCGGCGACGATGCCTTCCACCGGCTCGAAGAGGAGCTCGATCGCGCAGAATTGAGCGCGGGGGGATGAGTTAGCGCAGCCACAAACTCGGTGTCGTCCCGGACAAGCGCGCCCCAAGCGCGCGCAGATCCGGGACCCATAACCACAGGACGTCGTCGTGACACGAGGTTGGCAACTCCAAATCTTCGCCAAACACAATCCTGTGGTTATGGGTCCCGGGCTCGCGCTACGCGCGCCCCCGGGACGACGACGGTTTGAACCAAACCCCACCTCCCCAGACTCATTCCTGATGACGACCCTGACCGACGACCGTCGTGTACGCGCGCGAGATGCGTCGCCTGCACGATATTTTTATCTCCACATGGCCCTGGCCTGCGCGGCCACAGCTTTTCTCGGTTTCGCGCCGACCTATTGGGTGCCGCTCGCCCACGGTGCGTTGTCCGCAAGCCCCGTGATTCACTTTCACGGACTCTTGTTCTTCACCTGGTCTGTCTATTTCGTGCTTCAGACCTGGCTCGCGGCCTCGGGCCGCGTGGTCAATCATCGCTCGCTCGGCATCGCCGGCGTCTCGCTCGCAACCGCGATGACGATCTTCGGCTTCCTCGCCTCCGTGCACGTGATGCAGCACTCCGCCGCGCTCGGGCAGCGCGAGGCCGGCATCGGCTTCTCGATCGTGCCGATGAGCGGGATCGCGTTCTTCGCCGTGGTGTTCGTGCTCGCGATCATGAACACTCGCAGAGCAGAGATTCACAAGCGCCTGATGCTGCTGGCCGCGATCTCGATCCTCGATGCCGCGATCGCGCGCTGGTTCCTGACCTTCCTGGCGCCTCCCGGGCCACCCGGCCCGCCGCCGGTGCCGGTGACGATCGCGCCCGCCGTCGTCGCATCGCTCCTGCTCGTCGTCGCCATGGTGCGCGACTGGCGCACCGAAGGCCGTGTGCATCCGGTCTACATCTATGGCACGCTCGCGCTGCTGGCGGTAAAGGTCTTGAACTGGCCGATCAGCGAGACGGCCGCGTGGCATTCATTCGCTGGCGGGATATTGGCGCTGGCGCAGTGAGTAGCCAAACACTCCGCTGTCGTCCCGGGGCGCGCGAAGCGCGAACCCGGGACCCATAACCACAGGGAGTAGTTACCTTGCTGAGCTGGTCACCGCGAGTCTTCGCCAAATCCTGTGGTTATGGGTCCCGGATCTGCGCTGCGCTTGTCCGGGACGACAGTGAAGCGTGAGGCGGCGCCTACGCCCCAGCCTTGCACGTGATCCCGCCGTCGACCACAAGCTCGATCCCCGTCACATATTTCGACTCGTCGGACGCCAGAAACAGCGCGGCGTTGGCGACGTCGAAGGCATCGCCCATGTGGCCCATCGGCACCTGCGCATCGCGCGCGCGCCACATCGCCTCGACATCGCCCTTGGCGTAGCTGCTCGCAAGACCTGCGGAGTGCTCGACCATCGGCGTCTTCATCAGGCCGGGCAGGATCGCGTTGACGCGGACATGGTGGCGCGCGAACTCGATCGCGGTGGTGCGCGTCATCTGGTTCATCGCCGCCTTCGAGGTGCCGTAGGTGACGTAGGAGATGCCCATGTGGCGGATCGAGGCGATCGAGGAGATGTTGATGATCGAGCCGCCGCCCTGCTTCACCATGACGGGAATGACGTGCTTCATGGCGAAATAGGCGCTCTTGAGATTGACGCTGAAGACGCGGTCCCAGCTCTCCTCGGTCACCTCGACCACGCTGCCCATCTCGGCGATGCCGACATTGTTGTCGAGCACGTCGATGCGGCCATAGGCCTGCAGGCACGCCGCCACCATCGCCTCGACCTCGCTCGCACGGGACACGTCGGCGGTGAACGCGGTCGCCTTGCCGCCCTCGCCGGTGATGATCTTCGCGGTCTCTTCGGCCGCAGCGCCATTGCGGTCGACGCAAAACACCTGCGCGCCCTCGCGCGCGAAGGTCACCGCGGTCGCCTTGCCGTTGCCCCAGCCCGGTCCGATCGAGCCGGCCCCCACCACCATCGCAACCTTGCCCTTGAGCCGATCCATCATGTGTCTCCTTTGTTGTTGTTCTTGTAGCCTGGATGAGCGCAGCGATATCCAGGCTACGGATCGTTGCAGATCTTCATCGTGGTGACGTTAGCACCAATGGGATGCCCGACAATCTCCGACAGCGTCCGGCAGCTTCCATCATGGCACAGCCGCCATTCGCCGGCCGCGCCCGAATTGCCGAGCACGACCTCCTGCATGGCTGCGCGCTTCGGCTGCCACTGAAACCAGCCGTCGACCAGCCGCGCCTCGGGCGGCGGCTCCATGCCGGGGCCGGTGCCCTTGACGCGGGCCTGCACCAGTTCGAGACCGGCGGGGGTGACGCGCCAATCCTCCTGCCAGTCGACTTTCGCGATCGAATGCGTCCAGACCAGCGTGAACGCCGACAGCGCCAGCGCCTTCACGCCGAAAGCCGTTGCGAAGCAGAGGCTCACACCGCCTCGACCGTTACAGGCGGGCGCTGCCGCCATTGCCACAGCGCGAGCGCCGCAGCGAGCACGAAGCCCGCGATGTCGCTGAACGGGAATTCGCCGAGCAGGCAGAACGCGGCGCCGAGCGCGACCAGGCGCTCGATCAGCGTCAGCCGGGTGAACAGGAAGCCGATCGCGACCATGCCGAACAGGCCGATCGCCACCAAAGCCTTGACGGTCGCGAGCGCGACCGCACCATAGAAGCCGAGTTTTGCCGCCATGGGGTCGCCGGCTTGCAGCATCAAGGCCGGGGAATAGACGAAGATGAAGGGGATGACGTAGCCGGCCAGTGCGATGCGCATCGCCTCCCAGCCGATCTTGTCCGGGTTCTCCTTGGCGATCGGCGCCGCCGCGAGCGCAGCGAGCGCCACCGGCGGCGAGAGGTCGGCCATGATGCCGTAGTAGAACGCGAACATGTGGCTCGCGATCAAGGGCACGCCGAGCTTGGCCAGCGCAGGTGCCGCGAGCGCGGCGGTGATGATGTAGGTCGGGATGGTCGGGATGCCGGTGCCGAGCAGGATCGACAGCAGCATGGTCATGATCAGCGCCAGGAACAGGCTCTTCTCGCCGAGCCCGATCACCCAGCCGCCGAAGATGGTGCCGACCCCGGTCTGCGACATCATGCCGATGATGACGCCGACGATGGCGCAGGCCATGCCGACGGTGATGGCGGATTTGGCGCTCTCGGCCAGCGCGTCGCGGCAGGCCCGCAGCGCCGCAAGGCCGCCGCGCACGAAGGCGGTGATCACGATCAGCCCGACCACGACGCTGGCGACCGGCACGATCTTGAGGCCGTCACGCGACAGCGCGGCGACGAGGAGCGCAAGGCCGATCCAGAAGATGGTGCGGATCACGTTCGAGGAGGCGCCCGTGGTGATGGCGGTGCCGAGGATCAGCGCTACCGTCAGCGCGAGGCCCATGCTGCCGGCATAGAGCGGCGTAAAGCCCTCGAACAGCATGTAGACGAGGGCCGCAAGCGGCAGCACGAGGTACCAGCGCGTCACCAGCGCCCTCCAGGCGCTCGGGATTTCCGAGCGCTTCATGCCGACGAGCCCATGCTTGCCGGCTTCCAGATGCACCATCCAGAACGCGGACGCGAAATAGAGGATCGCGGGAATGGCCGCCGCCTTGACGATCTCGGAATATTGCACGCCGAGCGTCTCGGCCATGATGAAGGCGACCGCGCCCATGACCGGCGGCATGATCTGCCCGCCCATCGAAGCCGTGGCCTCGACGCCGGCGGCGAAGGCGCGGCGATAGCCGAACCTGATCATCAAGGGAATCGTGAACTGGCCGACGGTCACGACATTGGCGACGCCAGAGCCGGAGATCGTGCCCATCATGCCCGAGGCGAACACCGCAACTTTCGCAGGTCCGCCGCGCGTGCGGCCGAACAGGCCGAGCGAAACGTCGGTGAAGAGCTGGATCATGCCGGCGCGCTCCAGGAACGAACCGAACAGGATGAACAGGAAGATATAGGTCGCCGACACGTAGATCGGCACGCCGTAGAAGCCCTCGGTGCCGAACGACAGATGCGTGACGATCTGGTCGAAATCGTAGCCGCGATGGTTGAGCGGCGACGGCAGGTACTGACCGAAGAACCAGTAGACGAGGCAGGCGCCGCACATCAGCGGCAGCGCCGCGCCCATCAGGCGCCGCGTGCCCTCGAAGATCAGCACCGCCAGCACCGTGCCGACCACGAGATCAAGCCGCGTCGGGTCGCCGTCGCGCGCGATCAAATCGGCGTAGAAGATCCACTGGTAGAGCCCGCACAGGAATCCGGCGCCGCCGATCACCCAGCCGAGCGCACGGCCGGCATTGCTCTTCGCCGTGAAGTTGGCGATCAGGCCGAAGGTGAGGAGAACGAGGAAGCCGACATGGACGCCGCGCACCACCTGGCTCGGCAGATAGTTGAAGGCGGCGACATAGAGCTGGAAGGTGGCGAAGGCGATGCCGATCCAATAGGCGAGCGCGCCCCACCAGCCCGGGCCGAAGCCTTCCGGAAAACCGTGCTCGAAATTGTCGAACTCGACCTTGACCTTGTCGGGCGCAGCTGCGGCGCCCTCTGCCTTTTCCAGCATCTTATTCGTCCTCAGCCTGTCCATGCCGCGATAGCATTGGCACAGGACCCAAAAAACGTCATGCCCGGGCTTATCCCGGGCATGTGCGAACAATCTCTCCACCGTCATTCCGGGGCGATGCGGAGCATCGAACCCGCAATCTCGAGATTCCGGGTTCGGCTCTGGCGAGCCGCCCCGGAACGACACCGGGTGGAATTACTTGATCAGCCCTTTTTCCTTGTAATAGCGGATCGCGCCGGGGTGCAGCGGAACCGGGCTGCCTGTCGCGGCGGTCTCGAGCTTGATCTCCTTGCCGGCCGCATGCGCATTCTGCAATTCCGGCAGCGAGTCGTAGATCAGCTTGGTCATCTGATAGGCAAGATCGTCCGACACCGCGGAGCTCGTGACGAGATAGTTGATCACGGCCGCAGTCGGCACGTCCTTGTCCTGGCCGGTATAGGTGTTGGCCGGAATGATCGCGGAGACGAAGGGCGGGCCGATCTTGTCGACGGTCTCCTTCGGCACCGACACCACCGTGATCGGGCTCGAGGTCGAAAGGTCCTTCAGCGAGGCGACGCCGAGACCGGCCGATTGCAGCGTGGCCGCAAGCTGGCGGTTCTTCATGAGGTCGACGGATTCGGCGAACGGCAGATATTCGACCTTGCCGAGATCCTTGTAGGTCATGCCCGCGGCGCCGAGGATCGCGCGCGAATTGAGCTCGGTCCCCGACTTGGGCGCGCCGACCGAGAGGCTCTTGCCCTTAAGGTCGGCCAGCGTCTTGATGCCGGACTCGGTGGTGGCGACGATCTGGATGTAGTTCGGATAGATCGCGCCGATGGTCCTGAGCTTGTCGAGCTTGGACTTGAAGCCCGCTTCCTCCTCGCCGTCCCAGGCGGCCTTGAGCGAGTCGCCGAGCGTGAACGCCAGCTCGCCGCGGCCCTGCTGCAGCAGGATCAAATTCTCGACCGACGCCTTGGTGGCCTGCACCTGCGTCTTCACGTTCGGAATCTTGTCGCCGTAGATCTTCCCGATCGCGACGCCGAGCGGATAATAGACCCCGGAGGTGCCGCCGGTCAGCACGTTGATGAAGGATTGCGCCTGCGCGCAAGGTGCCGACGCCGCCAGAGCAAGAGCCGCGGCCGCGCCGAAGATAGTCCGTTTCATGGTTGTTGTACTCCCCAAACCGGCGGCGAAATTGGCCGGATGAGGGATGCGGGTCAACCCATCCAAAAGATAAAGCTGGGCTGCGGTAAACGGCCGGTCAGGCTCGATTTTTGGGAACCTGCGGCTGCGGCGACGTGGCGCAGCGAAGAACGAGCGACCTCACATGAGGATCGAACGCTGGTGCCGCTGGCTCGGTCGCCTCTCCCGCTTGCGGGAGAGGTCGCGCCGAAGGCGCGGGTGAGGGTTCTCTCCTCTAGGGAATTGTCCCATTGCGGAGACACCCTCTCCCCAACCCTCCCCCGCAGGCGGGGGAGGGAGCGCACCACCTACGAGGCGATCGAGCTCCCCCTCACTGGAACGTCATGTCCAGGCACTTGGAGATGTCGGAACCGAGGCCGGACGAGATGATGATGCAGCCGCGCACCTTCTGCGCGCCGACATCGGCGGCCCACACCGAATAGCCGCCGGGGCCGAAGAACGAATTGGTGTTCGGCGGCTCGGTCTCGGTCGCGTCGAAATCATACTTGCCGTCGGTCTCGAAGATGCGCGGCTTCTTGATGCAGCCGCCGTCGGTCTGGACGTTGATGACTTCCTTGTTGTCGCGCGTCAGCGCCAGCGAGACCTGGCAGCGGAAATATTCCGAGGTCTTGGTGTTGAAGAGGTAGGTGTAGGACTTGCAGGTCGCCGTGTTCAGCTTGCCGGGGGCCAGGCCGCGGCTGCACGAAATCCTCTGGTTGTGGCTGAGCTGGTAATCATCGGCCCGGGCGGCCGGCGCCAGCGCCGTCAACGACAATGCAGCAGCCCAGCAAAGTTTAATCACATGGCGCATCCGAATCATCCCCACCCCTAATTTTGTCGAGTTGCGTTCTAGACGGAAAGCGGAACATAGTCGCGAGGGGACGAAGGGAAAATCACAAACTGCTGGGCCAGACGTGATGCGCTGCGGCGCTTTCGCAAATTGACCCGGATATACCGTTCGTGATTTGTTCAAGCCCAGTGCCCCAACGACGGGGAGGATGGGATCATGGCATTTTCAATGAAGACATTTGCAGTTGTTTCGGTTGCACTCATAACGCTCGGCGCATTCGCCGGGTCCGCTTTCGCGCAAGCCCCGGCAACGCCGTGGGAGCTCAAGCCCGACACCGGCTACGCCTATGACAAGGAAGGCAAGACCTTTTCCTACAAGATGGGCACCAGCAACGCCGGCGAGCTCCTGAAGGGCGCCAAGAAGGTCCCGAGAGGCACGCTGTTCTTCATCGGCCACAACGGCCAGCTCTACATGCGCAGCGGCCCCTATCTGGAAGGCGACGGCAAGTTCAAGTTCGGGCCGGATCAGTAAGCGCGGCGATGGGCGACAGAGCCGCCACACACTCGGTGTCATCACCCGCGAAAGCGGGTGATCCAGTATTCCAGAGGCCATTGTGATTGAATCGAGAGGCCGCAGCGTACTGGATGCCCCGGTCAAGCCGGGGCATGACAGCGGAGGATGTGGCAGGGCTAAGAGCTAAAACGCCCCCGCCAATTCCCTTGCACCGGGTTTGCCGCTGTTCGAATCCATCCGATCGTCCGTCACCGCCAGCAGCTTGGCGACCGTGTTGTGGCGGATCGCGACCGGGTTGCGCTCGTAGCCGCCGCGCTGGAAGAAGTTCGAGGTCGGCACCTGCTCGCGCATCGCCTGCGGCATCGTCACCATGTCGAGCCCGGTGCCGTCGCCGGTGAGGTTCATCATCTCGAGCTCGGCCGCGGTCAGCGGACGGGTGTAGCCCTTGGCGCGGGCGAACAGCACCGAGGTCAGGAGCTTGTGGGTCTGCAGCATCGGACCGACATCAATGTCGAGCACCATCGCATGCATGGCCCAGCCCTGCGCGGTGTTGCCGATCTTCTCGTGCTCCGACCAGGTGTCGGGCACCGACTTCGCATGGGCCACCATTTTCTTCAGCACGACGAGCTTGTGCTCGAGCGACTGGCGCGCCGGTCCTGATGTCCGCGCCACCTTCTCGGAGAGCGCGCGAATGAGTTCGTGGCCCTGCTCGGCCAGCAGCTCGACGCTGTTGGTGGTCAGGAGCTGGTTGTAGCCCATCGCGGTCGAGATCGCGCGCTTGCCGCCATGCTCGATTCCCGCCTGAACGTCGTGGCTGCCGGTGCCCCCGGTCTCGAACGAATAGACCCGCACGGCCTGCTCGCGCGTCAGCCCGGAGGCGAGCGCGTAGCGCGCATAGGCGCGCTTGAACTCGACCTCGCTCGCCGGGCGCTGCGGCGTGAACTGGTAGAGCTCCTGGGCCGCGCGCAGGAAATCGGCGACCACCGGGATCGGCTTTTTGGCGGGACGGTCCGGCGTTTCCTCCGGCTCCGGATTCACCGGCTTCTTCGGCCCGTTATAGAGCGGCGGATGCTCCAGCACGTAATCATCGAGCGTCACTTGCTGCCCGCTGCGCCGCTTGGCGTTGCGGCCTTTCCGCTTCTCGGAGATCTGGCTCCAATAGGCGCCGGCCTCGGCGTCGAAGGCCGCGCGCGCCGCCTGATATTCCGCAAGCTTGCGGCGATATTCGAGCACGGCCGGCGAGGCGCCACCCTGCGCGAAGAATTGCGACAGCAGCTGCGCGTTGGCATCGCGAACGGCGGGCGGCAGCGCGTCGGCCTCGCCGCCACGCGCGGCGGGCGCGAGCAGGACGAGCGCAAGTGGAACCAGCGCGAAGCTATTGCGAATCGAATGATGCATGCTGCCCTCTTAGCAGGCATCCGGTAACCGTCACGTTAACGCGCCGTTTACCTCTTTTTTCGTCTCTTGCGTCACTTCCAGGCGAACACCGGCTGTTCCAGCTCCGCCACGCGGGTGTGCCGGCCCGCCAGCACCTCGCGGAACTGGTAGATCAGCGCCGCCGTCGGCGCGTGGATCAGGCTTTCCTGGTGATGGAAGCGAATGACGCGGCGCGCGCTTTCGGGGATGGCGACGAAGTCGAAGGCGTCGTCGCGCTCGATGGTGTCGAGCGCAATGCGATGGACCGAAGCCACCTCATCCGGGTTCGGCCTGATCGCGGCACTGTCGGCGGCCCAGACCACGACGGGCGTGATCAGATAGCCGGACCGGGTCGGATAGTCGTCGAGCGTGCCGAGCACCTGCGCGCCGGTGAGGCGGAGGCCAAGCTCCTCGTCGAGCTCGCGCAGCGCCGCCTCGACCGGCGTCTCGCCGGCGTCGCAGCGGCCGCCCGGCAGCGCCCATTGGCCGCGATGGGCGCGCAGATGTGATGCGCGCAGCGTGAGCAGGAATGCGGTGTCATCGTCCTCGCTCGCCGTCAGCGCAACCGCCACCGCGGCACGCTTCAGCGTCGTCGGCGCTTCACCCGCCGGCAGCCGCATGAAGGCCGCGCAGGCATTCGCGATATTCCGCCGTGTGGCATCGTCGAACGGTCTCATGATGCTTGACTACACCACGTCCGGCCCCGATGGAACGAGAACGCAAGGCCCGCACAGGAACGGACGACGAGATGACCAACAAGGCCGCCGCAAGGCTCAAATCAGACGGCTGGACCATCCTTCAGACCACGGGCTTCCTGCACCTGATCGGCCCCCTGTGGGAGCGCAAGGTCGACGGCCATTATGAATTCGCGCTCGCGACCGAGGACAAGCACCACAACCGCCGCGGCATGGTCCAGGGCGGCGTGATGATGACCTTCGCCGACCGCACCTGCGGCATGACCGCCCGCTACACATCCGGCAAGGAGTTCATGGCGACGGTGCAGCTCGACACCCATTTCGTCGAGGCCGGCCAGATCGGCGACATCCTGATCTCCCGTCCGCGCGTGGTGCGCTCGACGCGCAGCCTGATCTTCATGAGCACGGAGGTGACAGTGGATGGCCGCTGCATCGTGATGGCGAATGGCGTGTTCAAGATTCTGAAGGGGCCGGGATAGGCGCGCGGTCAGGCCGCCACCTAAAGCCGACCACACCCACAGCTGTCATTCCCCGCGGAGGCGGGGAATCCAGTACACCGCAGCTTCTCGATCGATCACAGCCGTCTCGGCGTACTAGATCGCCCGATCAAGTCGGGCGATGACATCGAGTATGGGGCATCAGCGCTCCACAACCTCGTCATTGCGAGGAGCTCTTGCGACGAAGCAATCCAGAATCCTTCCGCGGATGCAGTTCTGGATTGCTTCGCTGCGCTCGCAATGACGGCTATGGCTGGCTATGCTGCCCTCCACCAATATCGAGGATCTACCCATGCAATACCGCCAGCTCGGCCGCAGCGGCCTGAAAGTGTCGCCGATCTGTTTGGGCACCATGATGTTCGGGGGGCCGACCGATGAAGCCACGTCAAAACGGATCATCGCCAAGGCGCGGGATGCCGGGATCAATTTCATCGACACCGCGGACGCCTATTCCAAGGGCGGCTCCGAGGAAGTCGTGGGGCGCGCCATTGCCAGCAACCGTCACGCCTGGGTGCTCGCCACCAAGCTTGCCAACCCCATGAACACTGGGATGGGCGACGATCCCAATCGCGCTGGCCTGTCGCGGCGCTGGGTGCTGCAGGCCGCCGACGAAAGCCTGACGCGGCTCGGCACCGACCACATCGACATCTACTATCTGCACAAGGAAGACCATGCGACGCCGCTGGAAGAGACGGTGCGCGCGATGGGCGATTTGATCCGCGCCGGCAAGGTGCGCTATTTCGGCGTGTCGAACTACCGCGCCTGGCGCGTTGCCGAGATCTGCAACATCTGCGACCGCCTCGGCATCGACCGGCCCGCGGTGAGCCAGCCTTATTACAACGCGATGAACCGCATGCCCGAGGTCGAGCACTTTCCGGCCTGCGCCTATTACGGCCTCGGTATCGTGCCCTACAGCCCGCTCGCGCGCGGCGTTCTCACCGGCAAGTACAAGCCGGATGCCGCCCCCGACAAGGAGACGCGCGCGGGCCGCAACGACACCCGCATGATGCAGACCGAATGGCGGCCGGAATCGCTTCAGCTCGCGCAGGAGATCAAGACGCACGCCGAGAAAAAGGGCATCACCGCCGGCCAGTTCGCCGTCGCCTGGGTGCTCAACTCCGCCTTCGTCTCCTCGATCGTCGCAGGTCCCCGCACCGAGGAGCAGTGGGACGGCTACATCAGCGCGCTCGACTACCGCTTCACAGCGGATGACGAGGCGCTGATCGACCGGCTGGTCGTGCCGGGCCATCCCTCGACGCCGGGCTACAACGATCCCGCCTACCCGATCGAAGGCCGGCGCGCGCGGACGGCGTGAGACCGGGAGATCACGATGGCGCTTGATGACCGCTACGGCCTGGCGCTCTCCACCACCTCGCACGAGGCGGCGTCCGCCTATCGCGAGGGTGTCGACCTCATGCTCGCGGGCTGGACCGGCATGGCGGAGATGCTGGAGCGCGCGATTGCGGCTGACCCGGATTTCGCGCTTCCCCATATCGCCCGCGCCCGCGTGCACGCCTTCTATCAGCAGGGCGACCTCGCCCGGGGCAAGGCGGCGCTCGCACGCGAGCTGGTCGCCAAGCGCGGCACCGAGCGCGAGCGCTCGCACGTCGAAACGCTGGCGCTTGCGATCGAGGGCCGGCTACCGGAGGCGATCGCATCCACGCTAAGGCATGTCGAGAGCTGGCCGCGCGATGCCTTGGTGCTGTCGCTGCCGCTCGGCGCGTTCGGTCTGTTCGCCTTCTCCGGCATGGCCGACCACGACCGCGCGCGGCACGAGCTGTGCGAGCGGCTCGCGCAGCATTATGGCGAGGACTGGTGGTTCCTGACCATGGCCGGCTGGGCGATGACCGAGAACGGCGATGTCGCGCGCGGCCGCGCCATGACCGAGCGCGGTTTCGACCTCCGCCGGGCCAATGCCCACGCCGCGCATGCGGTGCTGCATGCGATGTTCGAGGACGGCTCGATCGACGCGGCCGACCGCCTCGTCGACGACTGGATCCCCTCTTACGACCGCGCCGGAATTTTGCACGGCCATATCCGCTGGCACCAGGCGCTCGGCGCGCTCGAGCAGGGCGATGCGACACGCGCGCTCGCGATCTATGCCGACGTGCTCCAGCCCACGGCCACGCAGGCGCCGCCGCTCAACGTCATCACCGACGCCGCCTCGCTGCTGTGGCGCCTGTCGGCGTACGGTCACACCGTGCCGAAGGCACTGTGGGTGGAGGCCGACACCGCCGCGCAAAAACTGTTTCCGAAGTCGAGCCTGTCCTTCGCCGACGTCCACATGGCGCTGTTCGCGGCGGCGACGCAAAACCACGCGGCGCTCAGCGCGCGCCTTGCGGTGATCGAGCAGCGGCTCGCCGAGGGTAAGCTGCCGGCCGGCCCCGTGGTGCCGGCGATCTTCCGCGCGCTGGCGGCCTTCGCGGACGAAGACTACGCCTCATGCGTCAAAACGCTCGCGCCTGTCCTCGCCGAGGTCGTGCGGATCGGCGGCAGCCACGCCCAGCGCGAACTGGTCGAGGACACCTATATCGTCGCACTCGTGCGCAGCGGCGAGTTGCCCCGCGCCCGCACCCTGCTGGACGCCCGCCTGCACCGCCGGCCCTCACTTCGCGATACGCGCTGGCAGGCGGCGATGGCCTGAGTTCCGCCACGAAAAAAACACCGGCCTGACGGCAAGTGCCGGCGGACGGTTTGGGCGATTTGGACAAATCGCCGTCGGGGTGGCGCGGTGGTATTCCAGGCGGGACTTGCAGGACAAACGGGATCGCAACCAATGTGCGGTTCGATGGTTATGGTGCGGAACCTGTCCATGGTTCCCTGGCACGTGAGCCTTCCAATGCGCCTCTGCCGATCGCCGCTGGCCGCGACCCTTGTTTTCACGGCCACCCTTGCCGCTTTGGCAAGTCCTTGTTTTGCCGAGACTTCCAAACCAATTCCGGTCAACAATCCGCCGGCGCCGCAGAATGCCTTCATCGACCTGCTGGCGCTGATGTCGGGCCACTGCAAGACCTTCAAGGTCGCAGGCCGCACCTTCGCCTGCAAGACGGTGGCCTACGCCCACGGTGACAAGGGCCGGGTCAATTTCGCCGTCGCGGTCGACGATCCCACCGACGACAGCCACGTCGTGTCGTTCTCCGGCGAGAACGGCAAGCGCGCCGACGACAATTCCTACGAGCTGCCGATCGACCGCATGCTGCTCAACTCCAAGGACCGCCCCAGGGTCGACGGCCTGCCGGTGCCGGCCGAGCAGACCTCCACCGGCCTCTGCCGCCAGACCGGCAATTTCGCCGCCAGGAAGGTGACTGACGTCACCTGCTCGGCCACCGACAGCGAGGGCCGGCGCTACGAGTTGCTGTTCGTCTCCGACGGCACCCCGGTCAGCGTGCGCCGCATCCGGCAATCGGCGCCGTCGATCCAAGATCCCTTCAAGTAACCCGTTCAAGTAGCGATCACGCGAACGCCTTCTCCAGCGTCGCGAAGATCACCGCGAGCGACTTGTCGTGGCGCGTCACCGGCGGCACCGGACGATCGATCTTCATCAGCTGGTAGACCGCCATCTGCGCCGCGCGCACCGAATATTCGACGGTGAACACGACGTCGTCGGGAATCTCGACGAACTGGCTGACGAAAGCGAGGTTGACGGAGTTCTTCGGCACCGGCAGCGGCCGGTCGGCCAGATTGCGCGGCATGAACATGCTGGTGATGTAGGGCATGCGGCAGGGAACGCAGATCGCATCCTCGAACACGGCCCCGTCGAAATTCAAATGGCCACACAGCTCCTTCAGGATCTCCGCGCCGCCGCATTCGGACATCGGCTTGCCGACGAAATTGCCGACACGGTCGGGATGCAACCCATAGCCCCAGAACACCTGCAAATTGTTCGGCTGACCGACGAAATGCGGCTGGTGATAGAGCACGACCGACATCAGCCAGTTGGAATCCTTGAACGTGACGAGACCGCCGGTGCCGGCCCGGTTGCCGGAGAACGCCTCCATCCGGTCGAAGAAGAGCGGATCGCGGCAGGTGACGGTGAAGGACAGCCAATAGGATTCGGGGATCGAAGTGTTGAACGCGGAGGGATTGCCGAATTCGGGACGCTCCTTCGCGATCGTCTCCCACAGCGCCCAGCCCTGGCTGTCTTTCTTGGTCAGATGCGGCGCCGGCTCGGTCATGGTGCCGAGGCTCGAGGCGTCCGTCATCGAGCCGTTCTGGAAGAACACGAGATCGCCGTCCTCGAGCCGGACATTGGCGATGCGGCCGTCGCGGTCGAGCACGAGCTGACGCACCCGCAAGCGCCCGTCCTCGTTCTCGAGTCCCATGTCCGTGACGCGCGTGCCGCGCACGAACTGCACACCCTGCTGCTTCAGCCAGTCGACCAGCGGCCGCACGATCGCGTCATACTGGTTGTAGACCGTGCGCTTGACGCCGGCGAGCGTCTCGATGCGCGGAAACTCGCTCATGAAGCGGTGCAGATAGCGCTTCAGCTCGACCGCGCTGTGCCAGGGCTGGAACGCAAAGGTGGTCTGCCACATGTACCAGAAATTGGACTCGAAGAATTTCGGCGAGAGCCAGTCGGTGATGCGGCTGTTGCCGAGGGTCTCCTCCGAGGCCTCGGTGAGCCGCAGCAGCTCGAGCCGGTCGCGCGCGGAAAAGCCCATATGCGAGACGTCGACCTTGAAGCGGTTGCGGTCGACGAGCCGCGCCTGCGAGTGCGCCGGGTTCTCCAGATTGAACGCGATGGTCTCCTCGCGCACGCTGAGGCCGGGATGCTCGAGCGAAGGGATGCTGGAGAGCAGATCCCAGGTGCATTCGTAGTGGTCGGTGGTCAGCATGCGCCCGCCGCGCAGCGAATAGGCGCCGTTCGCGAGCAGCGCGCCGTCGAGGCTGCCGCCGACCAGCGGCTGCGCCTCGTAGATCACGATGTCACGCCCCGCCTGCTGCGCGTCGCGGATCAGGAACGCCGCGCCCGCGAGCGATCCAATGCCACCGCCGATGAAATACGCCTTCATGACTTGCCTCGATTGCCGTACGAATTTTCGCTGGCGACACTGCATCCGGAGGCGCTAACTGAAGTTGCGCTGGATCAACCGCGGGAAGAGGCGAAATCACGTCGGCGTTATCGCCGCGGGCTTCTTCGCATAGACGTGTTCGATCTCGTCCGCGAAGCGGCGTTCGAGCGCGGGCCGCTTGTTCTTCAGCGTCGGCGTGAGCAGGCCGCTCGCAATGGTCCACGGATCCAGCGTCCACCACACCGCGCGCGGCGTGGCGTAGGACGGATAGGCCTTCACGGCCGCCGCGATCCTGGCCAGCAGCGCAGCCCGTTCCGCCGCGCCGCCTTGCTTGCCGCTGGCAGCTAGCCTTTCCTTCTCCTCGACCCAGGCTTTTGCATTCAGCACGACCAGCGCGGTGAGGAACGGCCGCTGCTCGCCGACCACCAGAGCCTGCTCGAACAGGGGATCGGCGAGGATCGCGGTCTCCAGGTCCACCGGCGCGATCTTCTCGCCGGTCGACGTGACCAGGATGTCCTTGATGCGGCCGGTGATGGTGATGCGCCCGTTCTCGATGCGGGCCTGGTCGCCGGTGTGCAGCCAGCCGTCGGCGTCCTTGACACGGCGCGTCTCCTCCGGCTTGTGCCAATAGCCGAGCATCACGCTGGGGCCGCGCACCAGCAATTCGTCGTTCTCGCCTAGCCTCACCTCGACGCCGTCGAGGACGTGGCCGACCGAGTGCGGATCATTGTCATCGATGGTGTTGACGGAGACCACCGGCGAGGTCTCGGTCATGCCGTAGCCCTGGAGGACGTCGAGCCCGAGCGCGAGAAACAGGCGGATGACGGGCTCCGCGATCGGCGCGCCGCCCGAGACCGCGACGCGCAGGCGGCCGCCGAGCTGCGCCAGCACTCTGTCGGCGACGAGCCGCTTGAGAAGCGGCCAGGCCAACCGGTCGAGCAGCGACGGCGCGCCATGCCGCTGCCGCGCATCGAAACGCCGCCCGCCGACGGTGATGGTGAGGTCGAGCAGCGCGCGCTCGATCCAGCCGGCTGATGCGCGATGCTGCATGATCAGCGCGTAGATGCGCTCGTAGATCCGCGGCACCGAGACCAGCACTGTCGGCCGCACGTGCTTCAGGTCCTCCGAGAGTTGCGGCACCGAGCGGGCATAGGCGACACAGGCGCCGGCCGCGATCGGGTAGTAATAGCCGCCGGTGCGCTCGAAAGTGTGCGAGAGCGGCAGGAAGGACAGGAAGACGTCGTGCGGTTCGGCGGCGATGCGGTGCGCGATCGCCTTCACATTGGCGACGACATTGCCATGCGACAGCATCACGCCCTTCGGCCGCCCGGTCGTGCCCGAGGTGTAGACGATGGCGGCGAGATCGTCCGGTTCGATCAGGACATCGGCCAGCGCCGCGGTCGCGCCGGGTGCTTGTGCGAGCCAGTGGTCAAGCCCGACGATGCGCGCGTCCGGCGTGATGAGCCCGCCTGCATCCGCGCAGACGATGCGCTTGAGATGGTCGAGCGGCTGGCCGGTCGCCACGATCGCCTGCCACCGCTCCAGCGTATCGACGAACAAGAGCAGCGCGCCGGAATCGACAAGGACGTAGGCGATGCTGTCGGGGTTGTCGACGGCATGCATCGGCACCGGCACCAGGCCGCGCGACAGCGCCGCCTGGTCCATCGCGATATGCGCAATGCCGTTCGGCATCAGGATGGCGACGCGTTCGCCGGGCGCGAACTCCTCCGCGGCGAGCGAGCGCCGCCACAGCTCGAATTCCGCATCGATCTCGTGCCAGGATTGGCTCACCCAGCGCCGCGCGGTCGCATCGAAATGACGATAGGCCTCCGCCGCCGGCGTCGCTTTGACGCGCCAGCGCAGCAGCTCCGGCAGCGTCCTGATTCCGGCAAGTCCGTCCGGTTGACTCAGCCCCTGCATGGCGTCCTCTCGCATCTCATCGATTCCCAAACATTTGGTGCCGCGACACTAGGCCGGCCAGTCCTTGCCGCTTTGATCCTCAGCAAGCCGGCCATGCAGGGAAGAGACGCTGCGCTGCGTCCAGGGCACGAAAGCTGTCGCGAAACGAGGGAAGATCGGCATTGCGCACCGTCCCTGTCGCCTCGCATATTCGCCACCACACCCGCCCGAAAGGTCCGATCATGCCCGCCCCCTTCCCCGCCCTCATCGTCGTCGACGTCCCAGCGCGCGTTCGACGAATGGGAGGCGGCGGGACAGCGGCGCAACAATCCGGATGCGGTGGCGCGCATCGGCGATCTGCTGCAGGCGTTCAGGGCGCGCGGCGCCCCGATCTTTCATATCCGCCACGAGGGAACGAAGCCGAATTCGTCGTTTCTGCCGCAAGGCTCCGGCTACGCCGTCAAGGACGAGGCGCGCGAGCAGCCGGGCGAGACCGTGATCGTCAAGCGCGTCAACAGCGCCTTCATCGGCACCGACCTGGAACAGCGCCTGCGCGCGGCCGGCATCGGCACGCTCGTGATCTGCGGCGCGACCACCAATCATTGCGTGGAGACGACGACGCGGATGGCCGGCAATCTCGGTTTCGATGCGCACCTCGTGCGCGATGCGACATGGACCTTCGATCGCATCGGGCCCGACGGCGACAAGCATTCCGCTGAGGAGATCCACGCGATGACGCTGTCGAACCTGAACGGCGAGTTCGCGCGCATCGTCACCAGCGACGACGTGATCGCCTCATTCGCGGCCAAGTGATGGCAGCCATGCGATCAATGCGGATGATGCGACAATAAATCTCACGACCCACACGCACGCGCGCGAATCGGACGTCGCGATCCTGCGTCGTTTCGACGCCCGCACTGGCCGGAACGCGGGAAGCGCCCATCTGTTGTCACACGACATTCAACTGGAGTGATGACACCATGAAGTATCTTATTGTCGCGATGGCGGTCGGTGCTGCGGCGCTTGCCGGCGGATCGGCGGCGAACGCGGCCAATAATTCAAGCGCGAAGCAGAACGCGCCAGCCAGCCAGTCGACCGACATCAGCGCGCAGCACCGGCACCACGGCCATCGCCACCATCATCACTGGCGTCATCATCACCACCATCACGGCTACTATCGTCCGCACCATAGGAACTACGGCTACTACCCGCGGCATCACGGCTATTACGGCGGCGGGCCGTACGGTTATTACGGCGGCGGCGGTCCCGCCGTGACGTTCGGCTTCGGCGGTAGCCGCTGGTAAGAGGAAAGGCCCGCGATGCGGGCCTTTTTTCCGTCAACTCGTCATGACCCGGCCATGACGACAAACCTCCTCAAACGCGCAAAATCATCTCGGCCGTCTCCAGGCCGCTCGCCAGCGCCGCTTCCACCGTGCCCATGTCACGGCCGCGATAGAGCGCTTCGCCGGAAAACAGCACCAGGCCGTCGGCGCGCGCGAGGATCACTTGCGCCGCGCGCGTCCGCGGCGTCGCCCAGGAATAGGCACCGCGGGCGAAGGGATCATGCGCCCAGTTGGTCGCCGTGGCCGCCACGAGCTCGCGCGCGACGTCCTCGCGCGACAGCTTGAAGATGGCGGCGAGCGAATCGAGCCCGGCATCAATCAGTCCTTGCGGATCGAGGTTGTCCAGCTCCGCCGTGCGCGGGCCGCCGAACCAGCCGGTGAGCACGGCCTGCCCACTCGGATATTGCGTCCACCACACCGGGATGGTCCGGTCGGACAACAGGAAGGTCATGTCCGCGAGATCCTGTTGCCGCTCGCGCCACCATGGCTTCGCGAAGCGCAGCAGGATCTTGATGACGTTGCCGAAGCCGATGTCGCCCACCGCAGCAAGCCTCGCGCGCGCGCTCGCCGGGAAGGCCATCTCGCGCAGCAGCGGCAGCGGCACGGTGAGGATCACGCGATCGCAGCCGTAGACATCGCCGCCGCCGCAGCGAACGGACGCCGTGTCGCCGTCCTCCGCGATCGCCGAGACCACGCAGCCGAAATGGATGGTCACGCCGAGCCTGCGGCAGGCGGCCGCCAGAAAGTCGATCAGCGCGCCATAGCCGCCATCGATGCGCGCCTGCGCCGCGTGCCCGCCATCCATCCATTCCTCGCGCAGCGCCAGCGTCGAGGCACGCTCGGGGTCGGCCGCGTCATAGCCCTCGACCATCCGCTCGATCGATTGGCGCATCGGCGCATAGTCATCCCCGGCGAAATGCCGGCGCAGGAACTCGGCGACGGAGAGATCCTCCTTCAAGTCCCTCAGCACGGCCTGAAGCTCCGCCTCATGCGGATCGTCGCGTTCGTCGCGCGAGAGCTTCGTCCCGTCAAAGCTCCACTGCTCGCCTGCGATCTCGTGAAGGGCCAGCCCGGCCTCGCGCAGCAGTCCGCGCGTGACCGGCGCCTCGCCATGGACGAATTCGGCGCCGCCCGCGGCGGGGTAGCCGAACTCTTCAACCGGCAGCGGAAGGATGCGGCCGCCGCAGCGCTCGCGCGCCTCCAGCACCGTCACCTTGCGGCCGGCCCGCACCAGCGCGCGCGCCGCCATCAAGCCGGCCGCGCCGGCGCCGACGATGACGATGTGCTCTGTTATCCCGGGCATGGCCGCGCGTTACCGGCTCGCAGCTTGCGGATCGTTCTTGATCAGATAGCGCAGCAGCAGGACACCGCCGCCGAGATCGCGTGTGCTCTCGAGCGTCATCGCGGTGATCGGCGCGCGCTTGTCGCTGTCCGCCTCCGTTGACGAGAACACGAAGGGCGCGCCCGTTGCGCCATCGATCGCGGGACTGAGGATCAGGTTGAACTCGTCGATGAGACCGGCGCGCAGGAACGCGCCATTGGCGACGCCGCCGCCCTCCACCAGCAGCCGCTTCACACCGAGCTCGCGGCTGAGAATGTCCAGCGCCATCGCCAGATCGAGCTCGGACTTGCCGGCAAAGATGTAGGACACGCTCTCGCCCCGGAGCCCTGCGAGATGCGAATCCGGCACGCTCTCGGTCAGCACGACGACGATCGGATCGCCGCCGATGTCCGAGCGGCCCCAGCCGATCTTGCCCTGCGCATCGAGCACGATTCCATAGGTCTTGGCGTCCCGCCGCGCGAACCAGTTTTCACGCGGCAGCTTCGCGTCCTTCGTCGCAGGGTAAGGCTGACCCTTGGCGAACTCCGAGCCGGTGACGCGGCCGATCACCCAGGCATCGCCGCCGAGTTCGTCATGAATCTTCTCGAACCAGTCCGTGCCCGCCCCCTTCGGGCGCCAGCGGCTGGGATGGGTGCGGCCGTCGAGGCTGGAGTGCATCAGACAGATGACATAGGGCTTCATGCGATTCTCCGACGCCGCGCCTCACACTGCCGGCCCATTGTCCTTGGTGCGATCGTTCACGATCACCGCGAGCGGATTGAGCTTCGGTGGCGCGACCAGCTGCAGCGTGTTGGTGTCGCGATGATCGAACGGCGCGCCGCGGACGAACAACTCGGTCTGGATCAGATAGGTCCAGCTGCCGTCGTCGTTGAAGGTGATGTCGCAGCGGTAGGAATCGGTGCGGAAGGCCTGTTCCAGAAAGTCGGTCGAGCAGATGCCGTAGGCGGTGTCGCCCCGCTTCGCGGTAACGGAGATCGTCCTGTCGTCGGGCCCGGCCTTGCCCGAAGCCAGCAGCACCTGCCCGCGCGGAATCGCCAGCGTCTGCATGATCAGCCCGGTCGCGGGCTCCCACAGCCAATAGCCGACCTGGTCGTGGAAGGTGATGTCTTCCTCGGGCGTGTTGATGTGGATGTGATAGCGCAGCCCGTACAGCAGCTGCGGCCCGTTGGCCTGCGGATCGATCGGGTCCATGCGGATGCGCTCGATGAAGGTCCGCCGCTCCGGCCCCTCCGCCTTCGGATTGATGTCGATGCCCTTGTCCGCCTGCCAATGCCCTGCGAGACGGCGGAGCGGGCCGAGGTTGGCAAGGCCGTCGGGCGAGACGTCCTCGGGCTCGGTGAAGATATCGGCGGGAATGGGGAGCATGGCGGCCTCGCGGGAAGTTGCGGGAACAGCCATAGCATGGCGGCGGGAACCTGGCGCGTGCTCAGGCCTCACAATCGCGAATGGACGTCGGCGCTGCGTGCGCAGCGATTGTCGGGCGTTTAGGAAAAAACAACGGTGGAGCCGAGCCTGTCCGGCTCGGCTCCACCGGCACACGCTTAGTGGCGGTGGTCGCGGACCTCGGGCTGGGTGCGGTGGTCCCTGACGATGGTCTGATTGCGATGGTCGCGCACGATGGGCGGGTCGCGATGATCGCGGACGATGGTCAGCGCGCTCGCGGGCGTCACCGCGCCTGCCAGGGTGATCGCTGCGAAAGCCGCAAGGATGGTATTGCGCATAAGGCTTGTCCTCTTCCTGGTGGATCACTGCGAACCACCTGACTGCAAGCTAGATCGACCAGCTGGAATGATATGTGTCGCCGATCACGCGGCGATGATCGGGACGTCGGCGATCACGCGTCATCCGCAGCACGACGCCCGCGTGGCGGCTTGTCCGTCGAGCTCATCTGGGAAGGACGGACGCGCGACGTGATCTTCGCAACGCTCGGCGTGTCCGTCAGCACCGTGAAGAGCCATCTCATTCACGACAGGCTCCGCGGTCATCTCGAAGGACGAGGCGCGCGCTCAGCCGGCTGAGAAGGCCATATGCGATTGCCCTCCAGTGTAGCCGGAGACTGCGCTCAAGCCGCTTCCGCCACCGATTTCGCGCGCTCCTCGAGCACACCGATCGTGGAGACCAGATTGTCGCGCCGCGCTCGAAGGTTGAGTGCAAGCAACGGATAGGTCGGCTGAAGCACGTCGAACACGCCGGCCTTGGCTTCCTCCTCGAGAATATCGGTATTCAACAGCCGAACGCGCCACCACAAATCGGCGATCAGCGCATCGAGCCGGAGTTCGCCAGCAGTACCAGAACGGGACATTTCTTGCATCGCATGCCTCAACCTGAAACGGACCTCTCTGCCGAGGCCCGGCTTTGGTCATGACTGAGCAAGCAGGGTGCCAGGATCGGCGGGTGCGATGTGGCTCGGGAATTGGCTCCGCGGTGCGGTCCTTCGGCTCTCAGCGGAAGTTGAACGTGCCAGGGCGGACCACCAGGTCTTGCCCCCTTCCAAACTGTTAATAGGGAGGCTTCACCTGCTCAGCTTTCCTGCTTTTGGGCGGCGGGCGATGATGACAGACGCCGGAGGCATTCAGCTCACGCCGCCCGCTGTTTCCGTCGCGCCGGGGGGGCCTGCCACGAGAGGCCGGCGAGCGGCACGGGCTTGCTGAAGTGAAATCCCTGGCCGAGCGGGATGCCGAGTGACTGAAGCCGTTTAGCCTGCTCGAAGGACTCGACCCCCTCAGCGACGATCGAGAGCTTCAACGTCTTCGCGAGCTGCACGATGGACTTCAGCACGGCGACGGTCTCGCAGCGATCGATCCTGTCGATGAACGATTTGTCGATCTTGACCTTGTCGAAAGGAAAGGCCGTCAAATAGGACAAAGACGAGTATCCGACACCGAAATCGTCGAGGGCAATGGAGACGCCGAGCGCCTTGAGGCGCTGGAGTGTCTTGAGGTTCTCCTCGGTGTCGGCGAGAAATACGCTCTCGGTGATCTCGAGCTCGAGCCGGGTTTGCGGAAGGCCGCTCTGCGCCAACGCAAACGTCACGGTGTCGACGAGATTGGTGCCGGCAAATTGCAGGGCAGAGAGATTGACGGCGACCTTAACGTCGGCCGGCATGCTCATCGCATCGCGACAGGCCCGGGCAAGCACCTGATTGCCGAGCTCGACGATCAAGCCCCCCGCCTCCGCAACCGCAATGAACTCAGCCGGAGGAATGTAGCCCCTGGTGCCGTGATGCCAGCGCGCCAGGGCTTCGACCGATTTTACCCGGCCGGTGCCGAGCTCGATCACGGGCTGATAAAACACCTCCAGCTCCTCGCGCCAGATCGCTTCGCGCAGTTCGATCTCGAGCACGTTGCGCTGATCCGCTTCCGCCTTGAGCTCCGCTGAATAGAGGTGGAAGCAGCTTCGGCCGGCATTCTTCGACCTGTAGAGCGCAAGATCGGCGTTGCGAAGGATCTCATCGACCCGCGTGCCGTGCTCGGGCACGAGCGCAAGGCCAATGCTACAGCCGATCACGACGGGATGGCCATCGATGTGATAGGGCTCGGCAATGGCCTGGACCAGCCGCTCGGCCAGGCTTGCAGCGCCGTCGCGCATCGCGGCCACGATCACGGCAAACTCGTCGCCGCCAATTCGCGCCGCCGTATCGGCATCACGAATCTGCGCCTTGATCCGGTCGGCAACCTGCTTCAGCAACGCGTCGCCGCATTGATGGCCGAGCGCATCATTGACGGACTTGAACTTGTCGAGATCGAGCAGGAGTACGGCGAACGCAGGCTCCAGCCGGCGCGGGCTGGCCAGCGCCTCGTCGAGGCGCTCCTTGAACAGGTTGCGGTTGGCAAGGCCGGTCAGGCTGTCGTAATGCGCCAGCCGCTCGATGCGGTCCGCCGACGCCTTGCGCTCGGTGATGTCCTCATGAGTAGCGACCCAGCCGCCACCCTCGCGCCGGCCGTAGGAGATGTAGACGACCCGCCCATCGGGAAACTGCACCGTGTTCGAGATCTGCTCCGACCGGGTGAGCCGGTTCTTTAAATCGACGAGATAGGTCTCGACGTCGAGCACGGCGGTCTGTTTTGCGAATATATCCCGGAAATGCATGCCGATCCGAATGTCTTCCGGCAGGAGACCATAGAGTTCGAGCCATTGCGGGTTGAATGCGATCAGGCGGTCGCGGCCATCGAACATGCTCAAGCCCTGAGGAAGGTTCCGGAGCGCATCCTCGAACTTGCTGGCAAAATCGCGCCGCTCGCGGTGAGCGCGATCCAGCGCCTGCTGCCGTCGCCAATGGAATGTCGTCGCGGCGAGAATAATGAACGTAAGCAGCAGCGCGCCGCCGAGATAGACCTTCTGCCTGAAGGCGGAGCGGGAATAAATCTCCTGCTCCGAAATGCCGACGGTGAAGATGAGCGGAAACGCGCGCGACCTGCGCGCCGTGATCAGCCGGTCGCTGCGGTTCGGTCGGTTCTCGTTCCAATATTGCACATAGAAGCCGTCACCGAGCTCGCCCTCGACGCGGCTGGGTGTGCGTTGTCCCAGCACGGAGCCCTGGTCCACGCCCCGGGCGGCGAGCACGACGTAATTGGCATTTCTGAGCACCAGTGTTCCTCCGACGCCGAGCTTTGCCGTGTCGTAGAACCTGCCGACCACGTCGACGCTGATCGAGCCGACGATCACCCCGGCCGGATTCCCCTCGAGGTCGAACAACTTTCTTGCGAGCTGGATCGTCCATTTGTTCGAGGCCCGTCCCAGCACCGGCTTGGCGACGTAGAGGCGATCGTCGGCTTGCGCCATGACATTGATGAAGTGCTCGCGATCGCCAAGATAAAGCGGCGGACCGGAATAGCCCGCGGTCGTCTCGATCATGTATCCGCCCGATCCGATCAATGCGAGCTGAACCACGTCGCCGGTCGCAATGCGGGCCTTGTCCGACCATGACTTCAAGCTGAAGGTGAGCGGATCCTGGGCGTAGAGCGCTCGTACCACCAGCAATGACTGATCGACGCGCTCGAAGATGCGTTCGGTGTTTTCCTCGAACAGTTCGGCGACGCTGTCGCCGTGCGACCGCGCCTGCTCGACCGCGTCCATCCGCTCCGACGCGGTGATGGCGAAATAGCCGATCCAGACCAGGGGCAGAAAGAACAATGCGATCTGCAGCGGACCATTCCGCAGGATCGTTCTTCCGGCTTTGCGGACTGCCCCTGCGGGAATCACGACGCGCACCCCCGCTTCGGCCGCCAGGGCAGAACTGCGCTCGCCCGCAGTATTGGCATCGCCTTGTCTCCGCCTCGACTGCACAGGGACACCCGCGGCCGAAAGCGGCGCGGGTGCTGCTCATAGCGCAAAGGTAGCTGAAACAGCCTTAAGTTTGTGTTTGGGCAAAGCTCAATTCTTCAGCTTAAAGCATCCGTATCATCACGGAGGTCGGCTGGCCTTGAGCAATCAGGTACATGGGCATGTCGAAAGCGGCACATTTCCAGCCGCCTTTGGACCGGCTTTTCAGATTGCGCGCGCAAGAACGATCGCGCCGGACAGGATGAGGACCCCGCCTGCCGCATAGCTCAATCTTCGGCCGAACGGCAGCAGCTTCTCGCCGGCGACATAGAGCGCGATGCCGATGATCCAGGCGAGGTTCATTACGCCGCCGACGAACAGCAATACCATCAGAAACCAGCAACAGCCGACGCAGTAGCTGCCGTGGCGAAGTCCCATTCGCAATGCGCCGCGTGTGCCGGGCCGCCAATGTCGGCTGAGAAACAACAGCGGGCTCTCGCAGTAGCGCAGACACGCCTGTTTGAGCGGCGTGAACTGATAAACCCCTGCTGCAATCAGAACGCCGCCGCCCAGAAACGCGCTGGTGCTTGCCATCGCCATCGACAGCAATCCGAAGCGTTCGAACGCTCCTTGCACCAGGACCGCGGCAAGACTGAACCCCGCCCACGTCACGAGATAGCCGGCGAGAAAGATCCAGGTATCGATTGCGGCGCGGGAGGCAGTCTCCTGCTTGCGCTTGACGGTCGCATACAAGAGAAGGGTGAGCACCGCGCTCGGCGCCATCATCGCGACCATCATCACCCACCACATCACGAACAGCAGCACGCCATAGAATGGCGTCCACGGCATCGGCGCCATGTCCGGCATGTCGGTCATCATCTCGGTGTCCATGCCGGCGCCCGCGGCGAGATAGGCCCAGGCGAGCACCACCACTGCGGCAGTCCCGATCGCGACGATCAGCCGGTCGCGGTGGAGCAGGTGTTCCAGTATCGAGCGCCCCTGCATCGACTTGTCCATAGCGATGAGGAGCTGACACCGAGGTCTTGTGTCGGTGTCAGCGCCCTATCATGCGGCAACCCCCTCGGGCGTCTGCACAACATTGGCGAGCGAGCTATGCGTACCCCGGGTCTCGAACGGGATCGCGCCGGTCGAGCGGATGTTGGCGGATGCGACCTCGGCCGCCCGATGTTCGAACCCCTCGGGCATGACCACCTGGATGCGGTGCGGATCACCGGTCACCGGATTCTTGATCGGCTCGACATCGGTCTCGAGCACGCCCCTGGCGACGAGTTTTGCGACGCGTCCTTCTTTGTCGAAGGAAAACTCGAACGGCGCAAACACCGGATCGTGGATCTTGGTAACGATCATGCTGACGATCTGGAAAAGCGTGCCTTCGGCCGAATGCTTACCGGAAAAGATATCGAACAACGCCTGACGCTGCTCCGCCGTGGCGCGTTCGTCGATGATGGGCTGGATTGTCCCATTGCCCTCATGAAGCGGCCCAGGAAAGTCGACCGTGATCGCAAAGCAGAGACCATCGAGCCTGGTCCCTTCGAAATGTCCCCTGGCGATCCGCATGGCGACCATTCCCTTGCAATAGCCTTGGGTCGGCCGTGCGTTGAAATCGCAGGGACAGCCAAACGCGCAGGTGCAGTTCTTCATCCATTCGCCTTCGAGACGCCAGTCCGATGCAGCCATGGCACATCTCCCAATGTGAGCGGGGACGCGGCAGCCATTGACGATTTGTTCAGCGTTCTTGTCGAGGCAACGCGAAGAGGCGCGAGCGGGATCGAGGTCCGATCAGAAGGCCGGCATCGCAGAAAAAGTATGATGGCGAGCTGCCGTTTACCGTCCAACGATCATATCAGCGGCCGCCGGCCACGTATAGCGAACGAGGGTAGTGCCTCAGGAGCAGCCACATCTCGGGGATGTCCGACGTCAGGGGAATGGTGCCCAGGGGCGGAATCGAACCACCGACACTGCGATTTTCAGTCGCATGCTCTACCAACTGAGCTACCTGGGCATGCTCCAAGAGAGGGGCCAAAGCCCATCGAGCGGGCGGTTTATAGTGGGCTAGGGGCGGCCTGTCCACCCGGCTTCGCCAAGTGGCTTCGCCGGGCGCGGCCCGGCTGTGCACAAGCTGCCGCGGCTGGGGCGCGGCGGCTCGCGTGAGCCGCTAAACGTTTGATATTGCTGTTTATTCCAGGTCCTCCAAATCGTCGTCGCGACCGGGGATGACGTAGGAGCCTTTCAGCCAGCGGTTCAGATCGACGTCGCGGCAGCGCGGGGAGCAGAACGGACGGGTGGCCTCGGACTGCGGCTTGCCGCAGATCGGGCAGGTTTTAAGCGGGCTGACGGGCTTTTTGATGGGGTCGTCCATGATGTCGGCGGCTTGCATGGGGTGGAGGGGTTCAAGAACCTGTCGGCAAACGGGTTCCTTGGGCGGCGGCGCGTGCGCCCCGTCAGGCCATTCTACTGTGCATGGGGTTATTTTCGCGATTTTGTTGGGCCGTAGCCTTCGGCTCACACCGCGGTGGCGTTGAGCCAGCCGAAGCGGATCGGAAAGCCCTCGCCGCCGAGCAGGGTCGTGGTCTCGTAGAGCGGCAGGCCGACGACGTTGGTGTAGGACCCCACCATCTTCACCACGAAGGAGCCGGCGATGCCCTGCACGGCGTAGCCGCCGGCTTTGCCGCGCCATTCGCCGGAGCCGATATAGGCTTGGATGTCGTCCTCCGAGAGGCGCTTGAAGCGGACGCGGGTCTCGACCAGGCGCTGGCGGAAGGCCTCGCGCGGCGTCACCAGGCAGATCGCGGTGTAGACGCAGTGGTTGCGGCCCGACAGCAGCCGCAGGCACTGCGCGGCCTCGTCGACGAGATTGGCCTTGGGCAGGATGCGGCGGCCGACCGCGACCACGGTGTCGGCGGCGAGGATGAAGGCGCCGCGCAATTCGTCATCCAGCTGCACCGATTTGAGCGCCGCGTCCGCCTTGGCCCGCGCGAGGCGATTGGCACAGGCGCGCGGGAGCTCGCCCCGCTTCGGCGTCTCGTCGACGTCGGCCGGCCGGAGCGCGTCCGGCTCGATGCCGGCCTGGTTGAGCAGCGACAGGCGCCGCGGCGAACCGGAGGCAAGTACGAATTTGGGGCGGCCAAGCATCAGGTGATTTGGGGGATGAGCAGGGGGTGAATTGCGCGCGGAACCTATCGGAAGGGGGCTGATTTCACAACCCGGGAACCCGAGGTTTGGTGATTCGAGGGGATGCCGAGATGCGTGTGCCTGCGGTGTGTGACGCGGGTGTTACGGGACGTCTCGTGTCCCGGACGCGGCACGGCATGAAATGCTGCGACGCTGAGCCGGGACCCAGGAGCTTGCGCTTGCGGTGAGATGGGCCCCGGCTCTGCAGCGCCATAGCGTGTCGAAGACGCGCGTAAACGCGCTTTTAGCACGCTGCGCTGTGTCCGGGGCACGAGATCAATCTGACGCCGCACCCGTCCTCGCAAACCGCTTGCGGATACGCATCAATAGCTGGTCGCAGACGTCGCGATAGGCCGCCAGCTTCTGGTCGCGGCTGCCCTCGATGGTGGTCGGATCCTGCGTCGGCCAATATTCGACGTCGGCCGCGAGGGTCCGCGTCAGCTCCAGCGCCTTGTGGTGCGCCTCGGGCGAGAGCGTGATGATGAGGTCGAAATTCAGCCCCTCCCAATCCTCCAGCTCCTCGAAGGTCTGCGGCTTGTGGGCAGAGATGTCCTGGCCGAGCTCGGCCATCACGGACACTGCGAACGGATCGAGCTCGCCGCGCCTCGCGCCGGCCGATTTCACGTAGAGGCCTTGCGGAAACATGTGCTGCAACAGGCTCTCGGCCATCGGCGAGCGCACGCTGTTCATCGCGCAGGCGAACAGCACCGATTGCGGATCGCGTGCGCGTGGCGGCGCCGCCATCGCGCTTAGCCCTTTCTAAAAGAGGGCATGGCCTTGTCGGAAAACCGCTGCACACTTTTCCGGGCCATGCCCTAACCCTTCCAGTGCAGGACGGTAATGAGCGTGAACAGCCGGCGCGAGGTCTCGAAATCGACCCGCACCTTGCCCTTCAGCCGCTCCTGCAGCGTGCGCGATCCCTCGTCATGGATGCCGCGCCGGCCCATGTCGATGGCCTCGATCTTGTCGGGGGTCGCGGTACGGATCGCCTGGTAGTAGCTGTCGCAGATCATGAAATAGTCCTTCACGATCCGCCGGAACGGCGTCAGCGACAGCAGATGCGCGACGACGGGCGTGCCGTCCTCGCGGCGGATGTCGAACATCAGGCGGTTGCCGGTGATGCCGATATGCAGCGTGAACGGGCCCTTCCCGTCGGCGCCGTCGGGTGCGAACAGGTTCTGCTCGATCAGATCGTAAATCGCGATCGCGCGCTCATGCTCGATGTCAGGCCCGGAACGGCCGATCGATTCTTCGTCGAGCGTGACGCCGACGATGCGATTGGTCGAGTCGTCCTGTTCGGGCAGCACTGTCATGACAGATTGAGGCGCAATCCAATCGAACGCGAATGAGCGTCCAGGCCCTCCGCTTGTCCGAGCGTCATCGCGGCGGGGCCGAGCGCACGCAGTTGATCCGGGCCGCATTTCAGGATCGAGGTGCGCTTCATGAAGTCGTGCACCGACAGGCCTGAGGAGAATCGCGCCGAGCGCGCCGTCGGCAGCACGTGATTGGAGCCGCCGACATAGTCGCCGATCGCCTCCGGCGTATGGGGCCCGAGGAACACCGCGCCGGCATTGCGAATCCTCGCGGCAAGCCCGTCGGGATCCACCGTCATGATCTCGAGATGCTCGGCGGCGATGGCATCCGCGAGCGGGATGGCGTCGCTGAGGTTCTTCACCATGATGATGGCGCCGAAATCGGCCCAAGACGCGCCGGCAATCGCGGCGCGCGGCAGCGTCTTCAACTGCGCCTCGACCGCCTTTTCGACGTCGGCGGCAAGGCGCGCGGAATCGGTGATCAGGATCGACTGTGCGCTGGCATCGTGCTCGGCCTGCGCCAGGAGATCGGCGGCGATCCAGTCGGCATTGCCGGTGTCGTCGGCAATCACCAGCACCTCGGAGGGGCCGGCGATCATGTCGATGCCGACCTTGCCGAACACCAGCCGCTTGGCGGCGGCGACATAGGCATTGCCGGGGCCGACGATCTTGGCGACCGGCGCGATCGTCGCGGTGCCGTGTGCCAGCGCCGCCACGGCCTGCGCGCCGCCGACACGGTAGATCTCGGTGACGCCGCCGAGCGAGGCCGCGGCCAGCACCAGCGGATTGAGCTTGCCGTCGGGCGAGGGCACCACCATCACCAGGCGCGAGACGCCGGCGACCTTTGCAGGCACCGCGTTCATCAGCACCGAGGATGGATAGGCGGCGGTGCCGCCGGGCACGTAGAGGCCGGCGGATTCGATCGCGGTGTAGCGCCAGCCGAGCTCGACGCCGAGCGGGTCGGTGAAGCGCTCGTCCTGCGGCAGCTGCCGACGATGATAGATCTCGATGCGGTCCCGCGCGAGCTTGAGCGCATCCAGTGTCGCCGCATCGCAGGCCTTGTTCGCGGCCTCGATTTCGGCGGCCGAGACGCGCAACGAGGCCGCATCCAGCCTCAAGCGGTCGAACTTGGCGGTGGCCTCGAGCAGCGCGGCATCGCCCCGCTTCGCCACGTCGTCGACGATGGCGCGCGCGGCGGCCTCGACGTCGGCCGAGACCTCGCGTTTGGCGGCGAGGAAGGCCGCGAATCGCTGGTCGAAATCGGCGCTGCTGCGGTCGAGGCGAACGGGCATGTCTGGCTTGGCTTCTGGCTGGTCTTTGGGGCGGATTGGCGCACCAGGTCCCCTGCTCAATGGCGCGGCGGGGAAGCGGCGTCAACCCTCGCAAGGCGCCGTTCTGGCGCAGGCCTGAGCCGGCGCGGCTGGTATACAGGTCACCTCATGCCTCCCCTTCGATCTCCAACCCCGTTCCCAGCGCGTCGGCCCCGAGGTCGGTCAGCTCACATTCCAGGCATTCGACGTCGAGCCGGATGGCACCGCCCTCGGCGAACAAGAGCAGGGCGCTGCCGCCGGGCTCCTCGTCGCGGCCGTCCCGGGGATGAAATTCGATCCCGACGAGGTCCAGGACCTTGTCGGGAGCCGCAAGCTCGATGTTGCGCGACTTGCAGGCGAGCACGCGGTCGAAGCGGAGCGCGGCGACCAGCCGGCGCGGCTCGGCTTCGCCCTCCAGCGTCTGCTCCCAGTCCAGCCGGCTCATCCCGACCACAAGCCGCTTCTCGCTTTGTCGCCAGATGATGTCGGAGGCCTGGACACGGGCGTCCTGGACATGGGTCGAGATCACGGCGAGGTCGTCGGCGTCGAGTGCGATCAGTTTGAGCTGGGGCGACATCGCCGACGCTTCTCCTTCGGAATGGACAGGGCTCAACGCGCACAGGCCCCAAAATTTCCGCTCAAACTAACGGGCCGGCAGGCTAGAGGCTATTGATATCCTCCATCTCCAGCACCTTCCGCGGATACCCCTCCCGGGCGACGCGGATCATGGCGCGGCCGATCTGCTCGGTCGAGGTGACGAGCCGGGGCGAGAGCCGGCGCAGCACCGACCAGAGCGGCCCGGTTGCGGAATAGACCGCCTGCACCCAGACGGTCTTGGAACGGGCGCCGTGCAGCGGCTGGATCGCGCCGGGCCGGAACATGTAGGCGGCCCTGAACGGCAGCTTGAGGAGATCGTTCTCGGTCTTGCCCTTGATCCGCGCCCACATCCGCGAGCCCTGCTCGGTGGAATCGGTGCCGGCGCCGGTGACGTAGGTGAAGACCATCTGCGGATTGAGGCGCGCCAGCGTCGTCGCCGCCGCGAGCGTGAGGTCATAGGTGAGGTGGCGGTAGCGCTGCTCGCTCATGCCGATGGAGGAGACGCCGAGGCAGAAAAAGCAGGCATCGAAGCCGGTGAGCTGGGTTTCGATCGACGAATAATCCAGGAAATCGTCGTGGATGATCTCGGTGAGCTTGGCGTTGCGCACCCCGGTCGGGCTGCGACCGACCACGAGCACGCGGTCGATGCCGGCATCGACCAGGCATTCGCGCAAGACGCCCTGCCCGACCATGCCGGTGGCGCCGAAGATGATGACTTGCATCGGGATGTTCCTGGCAGGCTCGCGGCTCATGCGGCGGCCGCGATCTCGTCGAAGGATACACCGGTCAGCGTCGCCGAAGCATCCCACAGCATGGCGGCGGTGGCAAAATCCCTGGCGTGCGGCATGATCCGCGCCGGCGCTGGCGCCCCCTTCATCTCGTAGAATCCGTTCGGACCGTAATAGCCGCCGGGCTCCGCTGTGGGCGACGTCGCGGCGAACAGCGTCGGCAGCGCGCCCTCGGCGGCGGACTGGCTGAACAGCGGCTGGAGCAGCCGGCCGACCCGCCACTGGAACGTGTTGGCGCCGGGACCGTTCGCGATGAGATCGGTGCGCGCAAAGCCGGGATGGGCGGCAATGCTGCTCACGCCCCAGCCGGCCGCATCGCTGCGGCGCTGCAATTCGAGCGAAAACATCAGCATCGCCAGCTTGGACTGGCAGTAGGCGCGCCACGGACGATAGGAATGCCTGGCTTGCAGATCGTCGAAATTGATCGCGCCGGAGCGGTGCGCAAGACTGGAGAGATTGACGACACGCGACGCCTTCGCGCGGCGAAGCTGCGGCAACAGCTGCGCCGTCAACGCGTAGTGACCGAGATAGTTGGTGCCGAGCTGCATCTCGAAACCGCCCTCGGTCTGCTGTCGTTTCGGCAGCGCCATCACGCCGGCATTGTTGACGAGGAGATCGAGCTGCTCGTTGCCGGCGGCAAAGCGCCGGGCGAAATCGGCGACGGAGGCGAGGCGGGCGAGATCGAGAGGCTCGTAGGCGATCAGCGCATCGGGAAATCGCTCGCAGATGCCTTCGATCGCCCGCAGGCCCTTTGCGTCGTTGCGTCCGGTGAGTATGACAATGGCACCGGCGCCCGCCAGCGCCATCGCCGTCTCGTAACCGAGGCCACCCGTCGCCCCTGTCACGACGGCCGTCTTGCCGCTGAGAGAGGGGATGTCTGCCGTGGTCCAGTCGGTCATGCCATGTCTCCGTTCGGGGCTGGAACGAGGCCCGCGACCGGTCTAAATGTGCACTTAGTGCAATTTTGCAAGAGGTGAACCAGTTTGAAGGCTTCGAAGGTGGCCCGGAAACGCGTCAAGTCATTGCACGTGGACGGAAAATCCCCGGCCGTGCCCGGCCTGCGCGAGCGCAAGCGGCAAGAGACCCGCGAGCGGTTGACCCGCGCCGCGATGGCGCTGTTCCTGGAGCGCGGCTTCGAGGCCACGACCATCGACGACATCGCGGCCGCGGCGGAGGTATCGCGGCGGAGCTTCTTCCATTATTTCGCGTCCAAGGAGGACGTGGTGGCGGCCTGGCAGGAAAATGCCGCCAGCGCGCTGGTCGTCGAGGTGGTCGCGCGGCCCGCGGACGAATCCATGCTGACGGCCGCGGAGAATGCGATCGCGGCGACGGTCAAGCGGCTCGATCCGGCGGAAGCCGCGGCGATGTCGCGGCTCAAGCGCGACAATCCCGCGCTGCAGGCGCGCGATCAGCTCAAATACGAGAAGCTCGAGCGCGCACTCGCCGAGGGCCTTGCCCAGCGCGGGCGAACCAAATCCGACCGGCTGCAGGCGCGGCTCGTCGCCATGATCGCCACCGGCGCGATGCGCGTCGGCGGCGAGAGCTGGATCGGCGAAGGCGCGCGTGAGCGGCCGGAAGCTTTCGTCAAGCGCACCTTCGATGCGATCAGGGCGATCTTGAAATGAGGCGCCTCACTCCCTGAAGAACGCCAGCAGGTCCGCGTTGATGGTTTCGGCGTGCGTGGTCGGCATGCCGTGGGGGAAACCCTTGTAGGTTTTCAGGATGCCCTTCTTCAGCAGCTTGGCCGAGAGCGGCGCGGAATCGGCGTAGGGCACGATCTGGTCGTCGTCGCCGTGCATCACCAGCACCGGCACGTTGATCTTCTTCAGATCCTCGGTGAAGTCGGTCTGCGAGAACGCGACGATGCCGTCGTAATGCGCCTTGGCGCCGCCCATCATGCCCTGGCGCCACCAGTTCTGGATCACCGCTTCCGACGGCTTTGCGCCGGGACGGTTGTAGCCGTAGAACGGGCCGGCGGGGAGGTCGCGATAGAACTGCGTGCGGCTGGCCGCGAGCTGCTTCTGGAGATCGTCGAACACGCTCTTCGGCAAGCCGCCCGGATTGGCCGCGGTCTGCAGCATCAGCGGCGGCACAGCGGAAAGGATCGCAGCCTTCGCCACCCGGCTCTCGCCGTGGCGCGCGATGTAATGCACGACTTCGCCGCCGCCGGTGGAATGGCCGACATGGATGGCGTTCTTGAGGTCAAGATGCGCAGTGACGGCCGCGAGATCATCGGCGTAGTGATCCATGTCGTGGCCGTCGGAAACCTGCGACGAGCGGCCATGGCCGCGGCGGTCATGAGCGATGACGCGATAACCGTTGTTGGCGAAGAAAATCATCTGCGCGTCCCAGTCATCGGCCGACAACGGCCAACCATGGCTGAACACGATCGGTTGGCCACTGCCCCAATCCTTGTAGAAGATCTCGACGCCGTCTTTGGTGGTGATGATGGGCATGAGCGCTCTCTTTCAGTGAAGTTCAGTTGCGTTGCGCGTGAGCAAGCACGCGCCCGTGGTGCGCAGATAGTCGCGCGAGATCGCGAATGCGATGCCCCGCATCAACCGGGGACGTTGAGAATCGTGTGATCAGGCAAACGCCATCGGCCGAAAGCGGCGCCAGGCGCCGATGGTGAGCACGACGAAGAACACCAGCACGACGCCCTGCACCACCGCGAACACCGGACCAGACGGCGGCGCCGGCGCCACGGCGGGGGCGAGCGCGGCAAGCGCCGGCACCTTGAGGAACGACTGGATCACCAGCACGAAGACGTTGAAGTAGAGCGAGACCATCGCGGTCACGACATAGACGGGGCGCCAGACACCGGAGAGCTTCATGCCGTACAGCGCGATGCAGGCGATGGCGAGCAGCACCAGCGAGATGATGCCGATGATGTGCGAGGGCAGCAGCTTCTCGAACGGGAACAGGAAGCCGGTGGCGCTGGTCAGGATCGTGAACAGCAGGAAGACCGCGGTGAGGCCCGGCATCGACTTCGAGCCGAGCAGGCCGAACATCACGACGAGGCCGGCGGCGATCGCGATCAGGCTGATGATGACATGGATCATCGTGAAGGCGGGCAGGCTCAAGCCGAGGACCATGACATCTCTCCTACGCATCGAGGTCATGAGAGTAGTATTACGGTCCTCATGAGATTGCCACCTGTGTTGTCGTCACATGCATGTGCGAAGCCATGCGTCATCGTGCGAATCGACAAACGCATGGCTGAATTTTTTGCACCGCTGTCACAAACGACGGCAGATGTAGTTTGTAGCCCGGATGGAGCGCAGCGAAATCCGGGAATCGTGCCACAAGAGAGAGCGGCCCCGGATTACGCTGCGCTCCATCCGGGCTACGCTCTTGCAGGCTTTCGACGAAAGTTGAATCGAGCCTCACACTTCCTTGGTGTCGAAGATCAAGAGGTCGGCACCGCCGCTGGCGAATTTCGGCACGTCGCCTGCGGCCGCCTTGCCCGCTTCGCTGCCGAAGGCCTTCTGGATGTCGCCCACGCTGTCGAAGGTGAGAATGGCGACGAGATGAATCCCTGACGGCCCAGCGGGGGAGCCGACCGCGCCCGTGCTGACTGCGTACTTCTTCAAGCCGGGAAGCTTCTTGGCGAGCGGAATGTGGGTCTCGGCATAATGCTTGTCGAAGGCGGCAGCATCCTTGGGCGTTTTGTAGAGCACGACGAGTTCGGCCATTTAGTCCTCCCTTGGGAATCTTTGTTTTTCCGCGCGCGATTGGCCTCGCGACGAGGCGATAGTCTGTGGGGCGCGGCAAGATGGCAAGTCCCATTCGTCTTGCCAACTGCTTGTCTTCTGCTGGGCTAAAGCGCCGGTTTTGCGGCGTCGCCGAGATAGCCGTGCAGGGAGGCCACCACCTGCGCGCCCTCGCCGATGGCGCCGCCGACGCGCTTGACCGAGCCGGAGCGGACGTCGCCGACGGCATAGACGCCGGGCACGGACGTCTCCAGCGGTGCCACCAGCTTGCCCTGGTTCTGCTCGGACTGCGCGCCCGTCACGACGAAGCCGCCGCGATCGAGCGTCACGCCGCAGCCGTCGAGCCAGGCGGTGGCGGGATCGGCGCCGACGAACAGAAAGAGATTGCGGATGTCGGCAGAATCCTCGTCATCGGACAGCCGGCTCTTCCAGCGGATGCGCCGCAGCAGCGCGGCCTCGTCGCCCTCGAGCGCTGATATCTCGGTGTTGAACATCAATTCGATGTTCGGCGTCGCTTCGATGCGCTCGATGAGATAGCGCGACATGCTGGCCCCCAGGCCGCCGCCGCGGATGATCATCAACACTTTCTTGGCGTGACCCGACAGGAACACGGCCGCCTGACCTGCCGAATTGCCCGCACCGACCAGCGCGACCTCCTCGCCGGCGCAGAGCTTCGCCTCCACGGGCGAGGCCCAGTACCAGACGCCGCGCCCCTCGAATTTGTCGAGGTTTGCGATCTCCGGGCGGCGATAGCGCGCGCCGCTGGCGACCACAACCGAACGCGAGCGCAAGGGATCGCAGCCGTCGAGCGCCACCGCAAACGCGCCGTCCTTGCGCGTGCAGTCGAGCGCCTTCACCGTCACGGGAATCATGATGTCGGCGCCGAATTTCTGCGCCTGGGTGAAAGCGCGCGCAGTCAGGGCCTGGCCCGAGATGCCGGTCGGAAAACCCAGATAGTTCTCGATGCGCGCGCTGGCGCCGGCCTGGCCGCCGAAGGCGCGGATGTCGAGCACCGCGACCGACAACCCTTCGGACGCCGCATACACGGCGGTGGCGAGCCCGGCCGGTCCGCAGCCGACGACGGCAACGTCGTAGATGCGGCCGTCCTTGGCGCCGCCAATCATGCCGATGGCGCGGGCAAGCTCGGTCTCATCGGGATTGCGCAACACCGCGCCGCTTGCGGCGACGACCAGCGGCCAGTCTTCGGGCTTGGGCGAATAGCGCGCGATCAACTCACCCGCGTCGGGATCACGATCGGGATCGAGCAGATGATGCGGCTGACCGTTGCGGGTGAGAAAACCCTGCAACCGCACCACGCCGGCAGAGTTCGACGGACCGATCAGCACCGGACCGCCGATGCCGCCCTGGATCAGATTGACCCGGCGCAGGATCAGCGCGCGCATGATGCGCTCACCAAGATCGGCCTCGGCGACCAGCAGCGCGCGCAGCCGCTCCGGCGGCAACAGCAGCGTCTCGACATCGCCCTCGGCGCGGCCGTCGACCAGCGCCGGCTGTCCGGAGAGCTGGCTGAGCTCGGCCAGAAACTGCCCCGGCCCCTGGTCGATCACAGGCGTGACATGGCCGAGGCCGTCACGCTGGGTGATGGCGACATGGCCCTTCAGCACCACGAACATGCCGGGCCCGGGCTTGCCGGTCTCGAACAGGAACTCGCCATCGGCGTAGCTGCGGACCTCGCCGAAATGCCTGATGCGCTCGATCTCGGCCGGCGTCAGCGCCGGAAAGGTCTGCTCGGGGCGGGTGAAGCGCGACATCAGCGCCTCGTCACCGGTTGGTTGCTGTCCGTTCTGCCCCATCGTCATTCTCGCTCATTGCAAAATTCCAGGTGCCGGCTTTCAACCGCCGGTCTTGCCGGCGGCCCCCTCATCTAGGGAACCATCGTCGTTCTGCGAGGGGTCGGTGCTTGCGCCGCGTTCGCGTGCCTGCAGCTTCCGCCGCTTCAGGTTTTCGCGCAGCGCCGATTTCAAGCGGTCGTCGCGGGACGTCCTTGCCTGGTTCGCTCTCTTGTCGGTGTCGTCGGCCATCACGGATCCATCACATCGGTTGGCGGCAGGATGCCACCGAATGGCGACAGCTCAAGAGGCCGGCGCGATCCATTCGTGCGAAACGCGAAATGGATCGAATCCGAGGCCTGGGGCAACTGGCCAGTTGGCGGGGGATATCGGAGCCCGAATCGCCGGGAAGTCGGTGGTTTCGCGCCAAAACGGGCATTTTGGCCCCGATATCGGCCCGATTTTCTCGGTTTGACGGGTCGAGCAAGCTTGCACAGGAGGGGGGCTTGTGGCAGATATCGGCCCGCTTGGTAGCGCCCCTCGGGCGCCCGATTCTTCACCAGCACATGCTGCCGTAGCTCAGTGGTAGAGCACTCCATTGGTAATGGAGAGGTCGACAGTTCAATCCTGTCTGGCAGCACCATTTTTCCCCATCGAAGCGAGCCCTCCACTTGGCAGCCCCATTTGGCAGCGAGCCCGCAACACCCACGGATGCGATCGTGATCACACGTTCCCTGCCCTATGAAGGACTGCTCCACGAAATCGTCGAGCATAATGGCGTGCTTTATCTCGGCGGCATCGTCCCTGAAAATGCCGGGCTCGATATGACGGGCCAGGCCGACGATGTGCTGCGCCAGTTGAAGACCCTGCTTGATGGGGCCGGCTCCGATCTCTCCTGCGTTCTGCAGGTGACGATCTTTGTGGCTGATCTCGCCGACAAGGCGGCGCTCAACCAGGTGTGGAAGCGCTATTTCACTGCGGACCATCTGCCGGCGCGTGCGGCCGTTGGCGTTGCGGATCTCGGCCCGGGCGTCAAGCTGGAGCTGACGGCGATCGCCGCCCGCCGCTGATACAGGCGACACCGGCGAGGCGAGAACGCGCGGTCGTTCCAGTGTTCACACATGAAGCAACGTTCTCGCGGCGCGAAGCGTCCGAGTTTTGCTGCTTTCCTTGACCCTCTTCCTTGAAGAGGGCGCAGGGAAGACCGGGTGCCGGCTGGCACCCTTGACCCGCTGCGCGAAGAATTTGCACACGCAAATGCGCAGGCGGACAACAGGTGGGCCGGAAAACACCCGGCCTTCCCTGCGCGATGGGTTGACGGCCTATGCCTGCTCTCCCCGGAGCCGAATTCCTTCTGGCCTCCGTCGCCTCGCGACAGACGATGCACCGTCCGGTTGGCCGATGCATCTTCGCGAAAGCTTGGCTGTAGCAACGACAGCCAGGACCACATGGTTTAGCCGTACGCGACCGCCCGGCTTGGCCCAAGGGGCTTCGCCGGACACTGCGCCGTTCGTCACACGGAGAAGGACCTCACGAGGATCACCCGCCCTGGTCCCGCCTTCCCGTGCCCGACGCAGCCGCGTCCACCGCACCCCAGCCCACGTTCGTTGCGACGTACGATCGCCCCTCTCCTCGGGCCGGGATGGCGAGAATATGCCGCGAATCCGAATTTCGGTAAAGTGGAATATTTTTGCGAAGGGGGATTGACGGAGTTTGGGGTGTTTTGCCCGACGGCTCGCGACTGGGGCGCGCCGGTAAGGTTAATCCTTCCTTTCGATTGTCGGTAAAGTTTTATCTATTATCGTCTTGCCGTGGATAACCAACCAGAGGCTTGGATAGTGTTTGCGTGCTGCCTGATCGTGACCGGGATTGCGTTGCTTCTCTCCGGCATCGTTGCCTTCGGCTTTCATAGAAACTCGCTGCACTCCGTGGCGCTGCTGTAGCCTTATCAATGCGCCGGCTTGCAGGATGGGCGGAGCGACTTGTCCGCCGTTGCTCGTAGGATGGGTAGAGCGAGCGAAACCCATCGCGGGTTTATTCGGCGCCGAGGCATGATGGGTTTCGCAAGTGCTCTACCCATCCTACGCATCGTCAATTGTCGTTCTCTGCCGCGCGCCTCGCAAACCGATCATCTGCCCGGCGCAGCCGTCGGCACAGCTCGCGGTTGATGTTCTGCAGGACGATCACATAAGCGTGGATGTCGGCCTTGTAGCAGGCGTAGAGATTTTGGGCGGTCAGCTCGTACAGCACCGTCGGCGCCTCCGCGACAACCGTTGCCGAGCGATTTTGCATTTCGATCAGCGTCATCTCACCGAAGAAGTCGCCGCGCTCCAACACGGAAATCGGGATGACGCTCCCCGCATTCGTCCGTTTGCTCACCGCGAGCCGGCCGGATTTGACGATGAACATCGAACGTCCCGGCTCGCCTTCCGACACGACGGTGCTGCCTGCCTCGAAGCTTCGCTCGACCAGCATGGACATCAGGAGGTCGAGGCTCGGCTGCGGGAGACCGCCGAAAAATGGCGTCGCGAGCAGGAACGCTTCCAGATCGGGGGCCGTGACGGTCATTGCGCGAGGTTACGCCGCGTCGCCGACTGCGGCAAGCGAGGCTGCGTAGCCCGGATGGAGCGCAAGCGTAATCCGGGACCGTCAACCACGGATGCAATCATCCCGGATTGCGCTTCGCTCCATCCGGGCTACGAATCTCGGCGCGGTCGTGTCACTGCCGCTCGACGCTCTCCCCGCGCAGTGCCCTTCGCTTTCGCCACACCTGCAGGTCAATCATCGCTTTGATCGTCGCCGCGAGGACGGCCGCGCACAACACGGCCTTCGAGATCGTCTCCATCGTTCCCTCGATCAGGAGGCAATGGACCACGCTGCCCACGACGATGACGATCGCCAGCGGCATATGAATCAAGCGCCAGGTTCGCGGCCGCAGCTCTAACCGCCGGCGCAGGGACGCCAGCAGCGCAACAACGAAGATCGCCCACATCGCGGTCACGCCAAAGGGCGAGAACGGCGTCGGCGACGCGTAGGTCAAGGCGTCGATCATGTCGGGCGGACTGGTGATCCAGAGGCCGGCGACGTGGATCACCACCGCGATGACCAGCGCGCCGCCGATCCAGTGATGGGCACGCCGTCCGCGATAGGCCGACAGTGGCGGCAGATATCCCCCGATCAGCAGCGGCTGCACCAGCACGAGACCGAGTGCGATGATCCCGGCGAAGCCGGCGAGGATATAGACCGGCCCGCGCCATGCGAGCTGCTCGCTTGTCGCAGCGAGCGCGATCGGCGCGCCAATCGCGAAGGCAAGACCGACCCAGATCAGGATCGACCGCGCCGATCTCCACCCCGTCATTCGCTCGCCCGGTCAGGCCGGCTGCAGCACGAAGTGCGCTTCGAGGCTGGTGTCCTTGGCGCTGCGCATCACCGGCCGCAGAAAGACGGTTTTGAACTCGCCGCTGTCATAGGCGAGGTGACCATGCGGCTGGCCGAAGATCGGAATGATCTGCGGCATCTCGAGCCGGAACTTGCCGTCCTTGTCGGTGAGCGTGGCGCCGTGGCTCTGCGGCTCGTGCTCCTGGCCTTCGGTCGTGTGTGCCCAGATCTGGATACGCTGTCCGGCGAGCGGCGCGCCGTCGCCGGCGCGGCGCACGGTGCCGCTCATCCAGAAGCCGCCCTTGCCGATCCGCTCCACGATCGCCGCGCCCTTGCGGTAGTTGTTGGCGCCGCCCGACATCGTTTCGGTCGGTGCGAGGGCGTCGGCGCGAGCGGGCAACAGCAGGCCGGGCACGCCGGCTGCGAAAACCCCGCTCGCCAGGACGGAGCCGCCCGCGACCAGCAGGTTGCGGCGATTGAGTACGACCAGGGTCATGTCGGTTCCTCCGGGCGAGCCGTGCAGTGGCACCCATGAGACTACAGCAACAGACGCCCGACGCCCAGTTACGACGAAGGGCGTCCCGGGTCGCAATAACGCTGTTGTGAAAATAGCCAGAGCCGCGTCAGAAGTTCGCCTTGACGTACTTCTCGCCGATATTGAGGGCGTCCAGCAGCGACTTCCTGTCGTCGTGTCCGGTCTGGTAACCCTTGACGATCGCGTCCCCGCGTTCCTTCGGGGTGCCGTGATGTTTCGGGTGCTTGAGCATGTTGTCGCCCGCGTTGAATTGCGTCAGGGCGATCACGGCGGCGTTGAAGCTCGATTGCTGCAATTTGCGAACGCCTGCGAAATAACCGGCAAGAAAATCCGCATGCAGTTCCACCCGTTTGACGGTGGGCTGCCCATCGAGGAGAATTTCGTCCACCCCCACCTTCCACTGCAGGACATGTCCAAACTCGTGGGCGCAGATGCCGGCGACCGCGGCATCTCCCGCCTCGGGATCTGCCATCAATTGCTTCAGGAGCCGTTGGCCGAACAGCACTGTGCCGTCGGTCCCGGCCACGCGCTTCTCCCGCAACGCGAAGGCATTCGGCGAGTCATGGTCGTCGAAATAGGCGAAGCTGGGCGTGACGTTCAGACAATCGGAAATCCGGACCAGCGTCTCCGCCAGCGCCCGGTCGAAATCCTTGTCGCCCGACTTGGGTATCGACGGCATCTCGCGCACGTTGCCGCCATCCTGCTTGTCGCCGAGAATGTTGCTGGCTTCGCTCGCAGTCAGACTGCAGCCATAGGACGGATTGTGGCGAGTGTCGGCGGCCCTTGCACCAATGCCGCCGAAAAGAAGAAGGCCACAGCCCGCGATGCAACATCGTCGTGTCAGCATCTGCATGTCTCCCTAGCAGAGATTTGGAAACCGCTTACAAGCCTCGGAGGTGCCGCTGGTCTGGGGCGGGGGGTTCGCCGGCGGATTTGGCACGCTTCCGGGAGTCGGAGCCGCGGTTTGCGGAAGCGGCACGGGCTGGGCCGGCAGTTGCTGGGGCGTGGAGCCGATGTTGAAGTTCGCGTATTCGATCCGGTTGGTATAGAGGCTGATGCCCAAGAGCCAGGTCGACACCCCCTGCTGATGCTGCGCGACCATCGAATAGACCGGTCCCGCCGGGAGCTGAGTTTGCCCGCTCAGGACGACATTGGTCACCTGCCCGAGTTGAACCAGCGGCATGTAGACGCCGCTGTTGTTGGTCTGCATGGCGATGGTCTGCCAGAGCTGGGGACCGTACCAGGTTGGATTCGGCGTGCCCGTCTGCAATTGCTGGATGACGGCCGTCAGGATTTGCCGGGGATCCGCCTGCGCCGACGCCGTCCGCGTCACCGGCACCTGAAGCAGGCAGGCCAGCACCACCGCGATCAAGAACCGAATCCATCCCTTCAACATCATCTGCATTCCCCCTGACACTCACGCTGCGAAGCCAAAGCCGCCAAATGCTCGATGCCGCACCGGCACCTCGATCGGTCAGTCAGCCGATCACCTGTTGATCTGTCCGGCCGAGCTCCTGATATCCGGCACCGTCGGCGGCACGACGATCGGCCGCTCCGGGACTGGACGATCGACATCAGGGGCAATCCTGAACGTACTCGAACCGCCGCCCGTACCGGTTCCCGACCCAATGTCGGAGCATTGGATCCTGCACGCCATCTTGCTTCGGTCGCAGTTGCAGCCTTCGGCGATCCGGCTGGACAGCTCAGCGCGGGGCAGCGGAAGCGCGATCAGCGCCAGGCCGGCCAGCATCAGTGTCTTGCGTGTGCTCATCCTTCACTCCACAGGCCTCAATCGAACGCTCTTGAAACCGACCACGACCGGGCGCGGCAGCAGCGTATCCGGCAACAGCACGTTCGACGTCGCGCGGCGCTCGAAGGCGATCGCCCCGCCGGGCGCATCGTTCGGGCCGGCCTGCGGCGTCGGAGCGGGGGGCTGCGGCTTGCCGTCGCCGCTTGCGCCGGCAGCCGCCGGGGCCGCCTCCGCTGCGGCCGCCGGCAATACAGCCTGCCGGTTCACCCCCACGTTCCCCCGCGTACTGCCATCCTCGCCCATGCTGGTTTGAATCGAGCGGGCCAGGAACACGCGGCTGACGAGCGCGAGCTCCACCGAGAAGCGCGGCCGCTCGACGCCCGTCTTCCGATCTTTCACCTTGTCGTCGATCCTCTTGCCGATCAGGATCGAAAGCTGCTTGCGCAATCCTTGCTGCGAGCAGAACCCTTTCGTTGCGTCGTCTTCGCAGAAGTCGAGCAGCCGAAGCTCCGCCGGCACCGCCGGAACGCCATAGGTCTCGGTGGCGGAAAACCTGACCTCGACCGTTTCGGTCGAGCTGGCGTCGGCGCCGAACCCGCCGCTCAACAGCTGGGACATCGCGCTGGCGCTGCCGCTGGCCCGCTTCACATTGGTGATGGTGAAGCGCGGAAACAGCACGAGCGGAAGGGTGGTCCGGGTCGCGGGCGGCTTGAACAGCGATTCGGTGGAGTTCGCTTGCGGCCAGATCTGTCCGTCATGCTCGGGCCGCACGTTCGTGGCAGGAAACTGATAGACGGCCCGATAGGCCTCCTCGATTTCCGGCGTCAAATCGAGATGCAGCAATTTGATCGAGCGCCCCGCGAACGGCTCGTCCGTCGCCGAATCGCTGACCGCATCGTCGGAGATCATCGCAAAGACATCGCCGACCTGGATGTCCTCGACGGGTGGATAGACCGGCTCGAAGCCGAGCTTCTGGATCGCCTCGTTCCATTGCTTTGCGACCGAAAGCTTGGGCTGCTCGCCGGTCCCGGCCCAACGCACCAAAGCGAATGTCGCGGCGGCCGCAACGATGAAGCCCGCCACCACAATCCAGCTCTTGCCAATCAAGGTCTTGAGACCCTTCTTTGCCGGTGCAGGCGCTTCGTCAGCCGGGGGAGTCACTTCGCCGGGAGGACCACCCATGATCCAACTCTCTATTCCGTTATGCGGCGCAGCCTGCGGCTGGAACGCCTTGCCAATACATTTTCAGCGAGCCAGCCTTGCTGGTGCTCGCTCACGACGGCCACTCCATCGACAATCAATCTCGTCTCGGGATGCCGCTTCGTTCGCGAAAAACACGCCTTCAAACAATACGCGTCACTAAACATGAAACCCGTGCTGGTTGCCACTGGCAATTCGCACAATTCCGGAATTGGCGATGCTGCCGCGCGGCTGGGCGCCGGGTCGTAATGACGCACACAGGACCAGCCGTCGTCGCGGCTGTATCGCCGGCCTGCAGGTCCCATCTCCGCGTGGGAAAGATGGGGCACCGGCGGCAGGCGCCAAAGACGTTTGCCCGACGTCTGAAAACATCAGCTATTTCAATACGATCCATATCCATCCATGCCGGGCCGACATGGTCGGTCATTGCGCGGCGGCGCTAACATTCCGATCGACGGGCACTACATGTGAAAGCCCAATGCGCATCCCCTCACCGGTAGCCTCCCCATGATCCCCTTCTCCGTGCTCGACCTCGCACCGATCCGCCAAGGCGGCGACGCCGCGCAGGCGTTTGCCAACTCGCTCGATCTCGCCCGGCATGCGGAGAGCTGGGGCTTCAAGCGGTTCTGGCTGGCCGAGCATCACAACATGACGGGCATCGCGAGCGCGGCGACGTCGGTGGTGATCGGGCATATCGCGGGCGGCACCAGGACGATCCGCGTCGGCTCCGGCGGCGTCATGCTGCCGAACCATTCGCCGCTGGTCATCGCCGAGCAGTTCGGCACGCTGGAATCGCTCTATCCCGAGCGGATCGATCTCGGGCTCGGGCGCGCGCCGGGCACCGACCAGTTCACCGCACGGGCGCTGCGGCGCGACCTTGCGACGGCATCGGAGAATTTTCCGCATGACGTGCTGGAATTGCAGGCGCTGCTCGGCGACGTGCAGCCGAACCAGGCGATCCGCGCCGTGCCCGGCATGGGGACCAAGGTGCCGCTCTGGATTTTGGGATCGAGCACCTTTGGCGCGCAGCTTGCCGCGATGCTTGGGCTGCCGTTCGCCTTCGCCTCGCACTTCGCGCCGCAGATGATGATGCCGGCGCTGCGCGAATATCGCGCGCGCTTCGAGCCGTCGGCGCAGCTCGACAAGCCCTATGCGATGGTCGGTGTCAACGTGTTCGCGGCCGAGAGCGACATCGAGGCGCAGGGGATGTTCTCCTCGCTGCAGCAGCAGTTCATCAATTTGCGCCGCGGCACGCCGGGGCCCCTCCCGCCGCCGGTGGACGACATGGATGCGCTGTGGTCGCCGGGGGAGAAGGCCATGGTCGGCCAGTCGCTGTCCTGCTCCGCGGTCGGCTCGCCTGATGTGGTCGAGCAGAAGCTGAAGGCCCTGCTCGCCGAGACCGGCGCGGACGAACTGATCACCACGGGGCAGATCTACGACCACGCCGCACGGCTGCGCTCGTTCGAGATCGCGGCGGCGGTGCGGGATCGGCTGGCGAAGCAGCCGGCGGTGTGAGCGCGATCGAGCGCCCCGCCAGAAGTGCGCCCTCCCCCGCGTGCGGGGGAGGGAGTGCATCGCGCTCGTGGCGCGCCTCTAATCCGGAAAGCCGAACAGCTTTGCCGGATTGTGGACGAGAATCTTCTCCAGCTCCGCCTGGTCGGGCGCGTAGCGGTACATCAGCTCGAGCAGGTCGGCATCGTTCGGCGGCTGCTTGACGGAGACCGGATGCGGCCAGTCGCTGGCCCAGACGCAGCGGTCGGCGGCGGCCTCGATATAGGCGCGCGCGATCGGGATCACGTCGTCATAGGGCGCGCCGGCCTTCGAGGTCTTCTCGCCGAGCGACAGCATCACCCAGAAATTGCCCTTCTCGAGCAGCTCGAGCATCTTGCGCAGATTCGGATCGCTCTTGCCGGCCTCGGGGTCAGGGCGCGCCATGTGATCGATCAGCACGGGGACGTCGAGATTCTCGTATTTGGCGACGCTCGACATGATGCCGTCCTTCTCGGGCTGGATCTTGGCGTACCAGCCGAGCTCGCGGATGCGGGCAATCGCGCGGGCGAAATCGGCATCCGACAGCACGGCGCCGAGCTCCTGGCGGAAGCTGAAGCGCGCGCCGCGGACGCCGGCGTCATGCAGCTTGGCGAGATAGGCGTCGTTCGCCTCCGCGAACACCAGCGCGTTGGCGCAGCCGCGATAGTTCGGGCCCATCGCTTTGAGCCCGTCGAGCACGACGGCGTGGTCCGCGCCATAGGTCGTGGTCTGCACGATGATGCCGCGCTCGATGCCGAGCGTCTTGTGCACGCGCAGCGCGGCTTCCCAGGTCGCGGTCGGCATGCGGTAGGCCGCGCCGGGGCGCTCCGGATATTTGTCGATCGGGCCCAGCACGTGGAACTGGCTGTCGACGGTCTTCGGCGGCGGGGCCTTGACCGGGCGGCGCGGATTGGGATCGAACGGCAGATAGGTCGGCATGCAACGCTCCTTCAGTCGATCACGGCGGTGAAGTCGCACTGCACCAGCGCGCCGCCGTCCATGTTGTCCATCGGCAGCGCGTGACGTGCCGGGCGCGAGTGCTCGTCCGGAAACATTTTTAGCCACTCGACATTGACCGGGCCGCGCTGGGTACGGTCCTTCAGCCACACCGTCATCTTGATGATGTCGTCGGTGGTGCCGCCGGCGGCTTCCACCGTCGCCTTCATGTGCGCGAACATGTTGGCGCATTGGGCATCCAAGCTCTCCGGCATCGCGTTGGTCGCGCCATCGCGGCCGAGGATGACGCCCGACATCACGAGATTGCCGATACGGCAGGCGTTCGGAATCGGATTGACGTGCTTGAAGCCGCCGATGTGGATGCTCTTGCGCCGCGTGTGACCACTCATGGTGCGCTCCCTCTTGCTTATTGCTTCAGACGAACTGGCACGACACCGAGCCGAACGGGCCGTAGTCGGCATGGAACGTGTCGCCGCGGCGGATGTCGACAGGGCGCGTGAACGATCCCGCCAGCACGACTTCGCCGGCCTTGAGATGCTCGTCATGCGGCGCAAGGCGGTTGGCGAGCCAGGCGATGCCGCTGGCGGGGTGATTGAGCACGCCGGCGGCAAGCCCGGTTTCCTCGACCTCGCCGTTGCGGAACAGCAGTGCGCCGATCCAGCGCAGATCCGTATCCATCGGGCGGAACGGCCGGCCACCGAGCACCAGCGCGGCATTCGCCGCGTTGTCGGAAATTGTGTCCATGACCTTTCGCGTCTTGCCGGTCTCTGGATCGACGCGGTGCATGCGCGTCTCCAAAATCTCGAGCGCGGGCGTGACGTAGTCGGTGGCGTTGAGCACGTCGAAGATGGTGCAGTCGGGCCCACGCAGCGGCGCCTTCAGCACGAAGGCGAGCTCGACCTCGATCCGCGGCGCGTGGAAACGGTCGAACGGAATCGGCGTCGCGTCCGCATAGAACATGTCGGCAAACAGCACGCCGTAATCGGGCTCCGAGATGCCGACTGCGTTCTGCATCGCTTTCGAGGTCAGGCCGATCTTGTGGCCCTTGATGATGCGGCCGCGGCCAAGCTGCAGCTTGGTCCAGGCGCGCTGGACGGCGTAGGCATCCTCGATGGTGAAATCGGAATAGTCCTTCGTGAACATCGGGATCAGCGTCTTGGTGCGCTCGGCCTCATCCAGGCGCGCGGCAAGCCGTTCGATCGTGGCGGCATCCAGCATGGCCTAGTGCTCCGCCGCGACGGTGTTGCGCAGCACGCCGATCCGGCTCGACTCGACCTCGACGACGTCGCCGACCTTCAGCCAGCGCGGCGGATCGAAGCGAACGCCCGCCCCCGTCGGCGTGCCGGTCACGATCATGTCGCCGGGCTTCAGCGTCGCGAAGGTCGAGAGATAGGAGATCAGGTAATCGAACGGGAACATCAGCCGCTCGGTGGTGTCCTGCTGCCGCACCTCGCCGTTGACGCGCGTGGTGATGTCATGAGGCCCGCGCGGGTCGAGCTCGTCCGACGTGACGATCCACGGACCGATGCTGCCGGAGCGATCGAAATTCTTGCCCTGCGTGACGTTGAACTTGCCGTGACGCAGCCAGTCGCGGATGGTGCCCTCGTTGCACAGCGTCATGCCGAAGATATGCGACCATGCTTTTTCGCGCGGGATGTGGCGGCCGCCCTGCCCGATCACGATGACGAGCTCGCCTTCATAGTCGAGCTGATCCGAAACCTTGGGCTTCTCGAGCGGCTGGCCGGAGCCCGTCATCGACGATATGCTGCGCACGAACAGGCTGGGATATTTGGGCAGGTCCGAATTGTCCTTGTACTCGGCATTGCGCTCGGCGTAGTTGACGCCGATGCACCAGAGCTTTTCCGGCGCCAGCACCGGCGGCAGCAGAACGAGATCGTCGAGCGCATAGTCCGGCTTTTGTCCGGCGACGGCTTCCTGCGCGTCGGAGAGCGCGTTGGCCGCGATCAGCGCCTTCACGTCGGAGAAGTCGCGGCCGATCCGCCTGGTCAGATCGATCACGCCGTCAGCGACGGCCGCGCCGTAGCGCGGCTCTCCGTCCACGAGATAGCTCAGGAGTCGCATGGTCGGTCTCCAATTTGTGTCCGGCAGCGCGGCGGGCGGCGCGCTCAGTCTTTCGATTTGGGCGTCTGGAACACGGTGTTCAGCGTCACGATCTCGCCGAGGCGGGCATAACGGGGACCGCCGATGCGAGCGATCGGGTCGAGCGCCTTGGTCTCGACCTTGCCGTCGTTCACGAGGCCGTCGCGCAAATGGAACATGACGACCTCGCCGACGATCAGCCGGCTCTTGGCGTCACCGAACTCGAGGCACTGGCGGAAGCGGCATTCCATCGCGACCGGCGCGGCGGCAAGCCGCGGCACCTTGATGCGCTCGCTCGCAAGCGTCTCCAGGCCAAGATGCTCGACCTCGCTGATCTCAGGCGGATGCTCGACGGAACTGTCGTGCACTGCCTTCATGAGCGGCGTATCGGCGATGTGGATGACATATTCCTCGGTGTCGAGGATGTTATGCGCGGTGTCCTTGTAGTCGGCGCCCTTGCGGCCGACGCTGATGGCGAGCATCGGCGGCTTCTGCGAGACGAAGGTGAAGGCGCTGAACGGCGCGAGGTTGAGCACGCCCGTGGCTGACAGGCTCGTCACCCAGGCGATCGGGCGCGGCACCACGATGCCGGTCATCAGGCGGTAGATGCGCTCGGCGCCGAGCTCGGTGGGGTCGATCCGCATCGGTCAATCCGCCTTGATGTTGGCCTTGCGCACCACTGGAATCCACTTGGCGTCCTCGCGCTCGAGATAGGCCTTGAACTCGTCCGGCGTCATCGGCGTGGCTTCGCCGCCGAGCTTTTCGAATTTGTCGACCACGGCAGGGTCCTTCAGGATCGCGACCAGCGTCTCGTGCAGCTTGTCGATGACGGGCGCCGGCGTGCCCGCGGGCGCGAACAGGCCCGTAAAAGTCTGGCCATCGAAATCCTTGTAGCCGAGCTCGGCGAAGGTCGGCACGTCCGGCAGCGATTTCAGCCGGTGCGGGCTGGTGACGGCGAGCGCGCGGAACAGGCCAGCCTTGATGTGCTGGAGGCTGACCGTGAGCTGGTCGAACGCGAACTGCACCTGGCCGCCGAGCAGATCGTTGATCGCCGGCGCGTTGCCGCGGTAATGCGCGGTGACCCATTGCAGCTCGAGATTCGACTGCATCAGCTCGCTGAGCAGATGGTTGGTGGTGCCCGGGCCGGGCGAGGCCATCGTCAACTTGCCGGGCTCGCGCTTGGCGAGCTCGATGAATTCCTTGAAAGTGTTGGCCTGCACCGACGGATGCACCTCGAGCACCAGCGGTGTCATCGAGATGGTCGAGATCGGCATGAAATCCTTTTTCCAATTATAGGCTTCGCGCTTGTTGATCTCGGTTGCGAACAGCACCGGGCCGTTGGCGCCGACGAACAGCGTGTAGCCGTCGGGCGCGGATTTCGCGAACGCCTCGCCCGCGATCATGCCGCCAGCGCCGGCCTTGTTCTCGATGATGAAGGGCTGGCCGAGCTTTTCCTGAAGCTTGTCGGCGACGATGCGCGCGGCGCTGTCGACGTTGCCGCCGGCCGGATAAGGCACGATCAGCTTGACGCTGCGCGCCGGCCATTGCTGGCCCGACGCAGGCCCTGCCAGCATCGCGGTGGCGGCAGCTATGGCAATCCAGATTAATCTCATGTTAACCTCCCGGCAGCGCTTCCAATTCCATGTCGCGCGCGGCGATGCGCGCGGCAGCTCGATCGGGCCGCAATCTCCAGATGCGCGCTTGTCCTGTCGAGTGAATTGTGGCGTTCTTGTCCATATTATGGACAGACCCAAATTCGCCCGTCACGCGACATCACCGCGGCAGGGCGCGCAGGCGATCCGGCGCGCGCTCGCCGTGCTGCGCATTCTCGCCGCAGGCCGCGAGGCCGGTGTGCCATTGGCCGAGGTGATCCAGGCGACCGGCCTCACCCGTCCGACCGTGCACCGCATCGTCCACGTGCTGATCGAGGAAGGCATCGTCGAGCAGCACGAGCGGACCGGCCGCTACGCGATCGGCAACCAGGTGCCGGAACTGGCGCTGGCACGGCCGCGGCCGTCGCGGCTCTTGATCGCCGCCAATCCGTCGCTGCAACGCGCATCCACCGAGATCGGCGACACGCTGTTCCTGACGGTGCGCACCGGCAACGACACGCTGTGCGTCGATCGCAGGATCGGAATCTATCCGATCCAGGTGCTGTCGATCGAGGTCGGCGCACGCCGGCCACTCGGCGTCTCCAGTGCGGGCGTCGCCATCCTCGCCGCGATGCCGGCGCAAGACGCGCGAAAGATCGTCGCAGCCAACGAAAAGAGGTTCGAGGCTTACAAGACCGATGTGGCGACGGTCCTCGGCGAGGTCACCGCCGCGCGACGGCTGGGATACGGCCTGAGGGAGACTGGCCTCGTGCAGGGCACGAAATCGATCTCGACCTGGATCAAGACCCCGGATGGACAGCCGGCCGCGGCGATGACGGTCTCCGCGGTGCGAACGAGGCTCGGCCCCCGCCGCGAGCAGGAGGTCGCGGAGATCCTGCTGCGGGAGGCGCGGATCATCGAGCAGGCGATCGGGGGTTGAAGCGCGGACGGCGCCGTTTCACCTCGCCCCGCTCGCGGCAGGGCTATCGCATATGGATTTCACGAGGACCGCGGGCTTGCTCCGCCTCTCGCGCTTGCGGGAGAGGCCGACGCGCTCGCAGAGCGCGGCGGGTGAGGGTTCTCACCACTTGGGGACATCCTCCGCAATTCTCAACAATCCCAATGCGGAGACAGCCCCCACCCCAGCCCTCCCCCGCAAGCGGGAGAGGGAGCCGACTGCCAATGCCGCCGCATCGTGCACACCCTATGCGATAGCCCAGCCGCAAGCGGGGCGAGGGGGCGCACCTTCTCTGTCAATGGGCTGACTTCGTGCGCATTTTTATGGCACAACGCCCCCATCGCCGACCGACCAACGAGGCCCTGCATGCCCGCGCCAAAACCGCCTGCCTTCGAGACCCTGAGCCTGCATGCGGGCCAGCATCCGGATCCCGCAACCGGGGCCCGCGCGGTGCCGATCTACCAGACCACGTCCTACGTGTTCCAGGATTCCGACCACGCTGCGGCGCTGTTCAATCTGGAGCGCGCCGGCCACATCTATACACGCATCTCCAATCCGACCACCGGCGTGCTGGAGGAGCGGCTCGCGGCGCTGGAAGGCGGCGTCGGCGCGATCTGCACCGCGAGCGGCATGGCCGCGCTGCATCTGGCGATCGCGACGCTGCTGAGCGCCGGCGACCACATCGTGGCGTCGAGCTCGCTCTATGGCGGCACCATCAACCTCCTGGCGCACACGCTGCCGCGCTTCGGCATCACGACGACCTTCGTGAAGCCGCGCGATCTCGACGCATTCCGCGCGGCGATCAAGCCCAACACCAAGCTCGTCATCGGCGAGACCATCGGCAATCCCGGGCTGGAAGTGCTTGATATCCCCAAGGTCGCTCAGATCGCACATGAGGCGAAAATCCCGCTGCTGATCGACAACACCTTTGCCACGCCCTATCTCAGCCGGCCCATCGAGCTCGGGGCAGACATCGTCATGCATTCGGCGACCAAATGGATCGGCGGTCACGGCATCGCGATCGGCGGCGCCATCGTCGATGGCGGCCGCTTCGACTGGCGCGGCTCCGGCAAGTTCGCCGTGCTGACCGAGCCCTATGGTGGCTATCACGGCATCGTCTTCGACGAGCAGTTCGGAACGGCGGCCTTCATCATGCGCGCGCGCACCGAGGGCCTGCGCGATTTCGGCGCCTGCCTGTCGCCCACCAACGCGTTCCAGCTGTTGCAGGGCGTCGAGACGTTGGGCGTGCGCATGGACCGCCACATGCAGAACACGCATCTCGTGCTGGAAGCCCTGAAGGCCAACAAGGCTGTCGACTGGGTGCTGCATCCCTCGCTGGAGACGCACACGGACTATCAGCTCGCAAAGCAGCTGCTGCCGCGCGGCGCCGGCTCGATCATCTCCTTCGGCATCAAGGGCGGGCGGCCTGCAGGACGCAAGTTCATCGAATCGCTGCGCATGATCAGTCACCTCGCCAATGTCGGCGATGCCAAGACGCTGGTGATCCATCCGGCGTCGACCACCCATCAGCAGATGGATGCCGAGCAGCTCAAGGCGGCCGGCATCGGCGAGGAGCTGGTGCGGCTGTCGGTCGGCATCGAGACGGCCAGCGACATCATCGACGATCTGGCGCAGGCGCTGCGCATCTCGCAAAAGGTCTGACACCATGAAGCTCTCCGTCAACGGCCTTGATGTGTTCGCCGCAACCGGCGGCCGCGACTTCGACAAGTCGCTGCCCGCTGTCGTCTTCATCCACGGCGCCGGCTTCGACCATTCGACCTGGGCGCTGCACACGCGCTGGTTCGCCCACCACGGCTTTGGCGTGCTGGCGCCGGACCTTCCAGGTCACGGCCGCTCGGCCAGTCCCTCGCTCGGCAGCATTGCCGCGATGGCCGACTGGACCGCGGCACTACTCGATGCGGCAGGAGCCGCGAAGGCGCATCTGATCGGCCATTCCATGGGATCGCTGATCTCGCTGGAGACGGCGGCCCGTCACCCCGACAAGGTCTCGGCGCTGAGCCTGATCGGCACCGCAGCGACCATGACGGTCGGCCCGGATTTGCTGAAGGCCGCCGAGGCCAACTCACAGGATGCCAACGACATGGTCTCGATCTGGGGCCTCGGCTTCAACGCGGAGCTCGGCGGCAGCCTCGCCCCGGGCCTGTGGATGCATGGCGGCGCGCAGGCGGTGCTGAAGTCTTGCGAGCCGGGCGTGCTGTTCAGGGATCTCTCGGCCTGCAATGCCTATGCGAATGCGCTCGCCGCAGCCGCGAGCGTGAAGGTGCCGACGACATTGATTCTCGGCGAACGCGACATGATGACCCCGGCGAAGGCGGGCAAGGCGCTTGCGGCCGCCATCCCGCATGCGAAGACGGTCGTGGTGCCTGGCGCCGGCCACATGATCATGGCCGAGCGCCCGGATGAACTGCTGGCGGCGCTGAAGGGCTAGGACTCGCCCGGCCTCAGGACCCCGGCGTCCACTTCCAGACGATGTCGGAGACGTTGACCGGCTTCGGGATCAGGCCGAGCTTTGCAAAGCGATCGGCGACGGCCTGCTGGGTCTTGATCACCTCGGCGTCGAGCGGCACCACGCTGTAAGTCGATCGATTGACGAAGCGGCGGACGGCCTCGATGTCGACACCAGTCGCCTCGGACTGCGCCTTCGCGACCTCCTCGTGATGTGAGTTCGCCCAGGCGCCTTCGGAGGCGAAGCTGGTGTTGAGCCTGGCGACCAGCGACGGATATTTTTCGACGAAATCCGTGTTGGCGATGTAGTAGGCGTTCGGCTTGTGCACGTCCTTGTCGAACGCGATCACCCGCGCGCCCTCCTTCAGTTCGGCGAGCGCGAGATAGGGATCCCAGATCGACCAGGCGTCGACCGAGCCCTTGACGAAGGCCGCGGTCGCATCAGCCGGCGCGAGCGGTGCCGGCGTAATATCGGACCAGGACAGCCCCGCCTTCTCGAGCGATGCGACCAGCAGATTGTGCGCGCTCGATCCCTTGCCGAAGGCGACGCGCTTGCCCTCGAGATCGGCGAGCGTCTTGATCGCCGAATCCTTCGGCACGATGATCGCCTGATTGTCGCCTTCGGACTTCACAGCCGCGACGTAGCGGATCCTGGCGCCGCCCGCCTGCGCGAATATCGGCGGTGTATCGCCGACGAAGCCGAAATCGACGCTACCGACATTGATGGCCTCCAGCAGCGGCGGACCGAATTGGAAGTCGATCCACTTGACCTCGATGCCGAGCGGCCTGAAAGCGTTCTCGAGCGTCTGACGCTGCCGCACCGCCGGGAAGAAGCCGCCCTTCTGCGTGCCGATCCGGATTTCCGCCGGCTTGTCCTCGGCGTGCGCGGACACATTGAATGCGGTCGCGACGAGCAGCGCTGCGGTCAGAAGATAGCGTCGTGCAATCATGTTGCGTTCCTTTGCGTTGGATTCAGTTGGCGAAGAGTGAGGAGTTCGCGCGCCGGCTCCGCTCGGAGAGCACCGCGCGGGCCGCGCGCTCGGCCTCTCGCGCCGAGCGGAACTGACGGCCTTCGAGGCTGTCGAACAGGCGCTCGGAGGAGAAGAAGCGGAAGCCGCGGGCATCCCTCGTGACGATGCCGGCGGCACGGTCGTGGATCTCGATGATGTAGGCGTTGGACTGGGCCTGAGACATGACTGCTCGTTCGCCGGAATTCCGGCGCTCCTGACTTGCAAATTTGCGGTGTGGATGTTGCTAGGACGCGGTCAGCAACAGCAACAGGCGCCCGTCGCCGCCGAGAAACAGCGCCGCGTCATGCACGCATGCATGTCATTGGAATTGCGCTGGCGATCGGTTCTCATGGTGCGGCTTGGACTCGAGGAGCAGCTTCGATGTCGCAAATATCCGGCGATTGCCGCGATTGGTCAATGAAATGGCTATCCATATTTGCGGGCCGCGCGCGAGCGCGCTTCTCCCGTGACGAGCGGGGACAGCCGGATTCATCTCGCGCGATCAACGATCGTCGTCTGCGAGACGCCGGGCTTTCGTAGGGTGGGCAAAGCCGAGCGTGCCCACGATTTCTATCGCAGAGTTGGATAGGTGGTGGGCACGGCGCAAACGCGCCTTTGCCCACCCTACGATTCCGGACTTGCTGAGCGTACGTTGCTCACCACATCGTCGCAGCAGCCCGTTCCGGCCAGATGCGATCGTACTCTGCGCCGCCGACCTGGTTGTCGCTCATCTCGGCGAGGATCTGGCCCGGCGTCGGCAGCGTCTTCGGATCGATACGCTTGTCAGGATTCCAGAGGTCGGAGCGAACGATGGCGCGGGCGCACTGGAAGTAGATCTCGTCGACCTTCATCACCATGACGCTGCGCGGCGCCTTGCCCTCGACCTTGAACGAGGCCAGCAGCTCGGGATCGACCGAGAGATGGGCGCGGCCGTTGGCGCGAACCGCATTGCCGGAGCCGGGGATCAGGAACATCAGCGACACCCTGGGATCGCGCACGATGTTGCGCAAGGAGTCGACACGATTATTGCCGCGGCGGTCCGGCAGCATCAGCGTGTTGGGATCATGGATCCGGACAAAGCCGGGCAAGTCGCCCCGCGGCGAGCAGTCGATGCCTTCCGGCCCGATGGTGGCGAGCGCGGCGAACGGCGCCTTCTCGATGAAGATGCGGTAGAGCGGCGTGACATGGTCGGCGACTTTCACGGTCGAGGCGTCGTTGGTGGCACCGTAGATGGCCTCCAGCTGTTCGATCGTTTCGATCACCGACATTCCATTCTCCCTGCTGCAGTGGCTAATCGCGCCAGCCTTCGTTCCTGATCGCGCGCACGAGCTGGCGGGCGTGATACTCGGCGCTGCCGGCATTGAGGATGGTGACGTCCGCCTGCGCCGACCTGTCGTCCACGCTGCGGTTGAGGCGCTCGGCGATATTGCCGTCGCTCTGTCGCGCGCGCGCGGCCAGCCGCGCGGCCAGCACATCCGGTGGCGCCGTGATCGCGACCACCACGACGTCGGCGTAGGTCTGGCGCAGCGCGCCGATCACCGTGCGCGAGACGTTGGCGACGACCGTGCGGCCGGCGCGGATATCCTCGTTGATGTCGAGCGGCAGCGCATAGGAATGCCCGTGGGCGTCCCAATGCACGGCGAAGTCGCCATGCTCGCACGCGCGGCGGAATTCGTCGAAGCCGAGCGCGACATTGTCTTCGTCGGCGGAGGATTCGCGCGTCACGATTCGGCGCGGGAAGACAATGCCGTGATCGTCAGCACAGGCCGCTTGCGCCAGCCGCAGCAGCGTGTCCTTGCCGGCGCCGCTGGGACCGACCACGAGCACGAGCCGGCCGGGACCGATCGCGCCCGCATCGTCCTGCGCCACGGCCGGGATCTCGTTCATGCGACGCGGCTTCCTTCGCGCCAGACGCTGCGGACGACGGGAACACTGCCGGCAACATGCACGCGAATGAGGTCGGCGCGCTTGCCGATCGCGACCTCGCCGCGGTCGGTGAGGCCCACCGCTTCCGCGGGCGCCTTCGTCACGGTGCGGATCGCCGCGGGAAGGCCGATGGCGGGCACATGCTCGGGCAATTGCAGCGCGCCCATCAAGAGGCTCGACGGAATGTAGTCCGACGACAGGATATCGAGCAGGCCCTCGCGGGCGAGATCGACGGCGGCAATGTTGCCGGAGTGCGAGCCGCCGCGCACGACGTTGGGCGCGCCCATCAGGATGTCGATGCCGGCCTCGTGCAAGCCGCGCGCGGCCTCCAGCGTGGTCGGGAATTCTGCCACCGAGACGCGGTCGCGTACGGCGTCCGCGACGTTCTCCTCGGTGGTGTCGTCGTGGCTGGCGAGCGGAATCTGGTACTGATGTGCCAGCGACACGATCTCGCGCATATTGGTCGCGGCATATTGCTTCTGGTACTCGAAGCGCTTTGCGAACAGCTCGTCGAGCTCGGCATCGGTCTTGCCGCCGTTCTTGCCGCGGTAATAGTCGCGCAGCTTGCCTTCATCGCGAAACTGGCGCTGACCGGGGGTGTGGTCCATCAGCGACATCAGCTTGACGTCGGGGCGATCGATCAGCTCCCTGGCCTCCTCGACCACGCTCGGCATCGGGATCTCGCAGCGCAGATGCAGGAAGTGGTCGGCGCGCAGCAGGCTGGCGTCACGCGCGGTCGTGATCGCGGCGGCGAGCACGCCAGCGCGGCCGTCCACCTCCTCGGCGCCGTCCTCGCGCCAGACCCGGAGCGAATCGAACACGGTGGTGATGCCCGACGTCGCGAGCTGGCCGTCATAGGAGATCACGGCAGCAACCGGATTCCAGAACACTTTTGGGCGCGGCACGTAATGGGCTTCGAGATGATCGGTGTGCAGCTCGATCAGGCCCGGCATGATCAAATCGCCGCCAGCGTCCTCGGCACCCGCAGGCGCCCTGCCCTCGCCGATCTCGGCGATGCGCCCGTCGGCAAGAGCGACCCAGCCCTGCTCGATCACCCGGTCGGCCAGCACGATCCTGGCGTTGGCGATCACAATGTCCTTCGGCTTGGCGTTCATATCCATTTCCCTCAGGCCGCGGCGGCGAAGCTGGTGACGTCGACGATGCGGTCGGCAATCAGATGACGGATTTCGTCGTCATGGACAATGGCGACCATGGCGACGCCCTGGCGTTTCTTCTCGGCGACCAGCTCGACCACGACGGCGCGGTTGGCGGCATCGAGCGAGGCGGTCGGCTCGTCCAGCAACAGGATCGGCAGATCCGAGATGAAGCCGCGCGCGATGTTGACGCGCTGCTGCTCGCCGCCGGAGAAGGTCGCGGGCGGAAGCTGCCAGAGACGCTCGGGGATGTTGAGGCGGTACAGCAGGCTGCCGGCGCGCTGCTGCGCCTCAGTGCGTGGCATGCCGTTCACGATCAGCGGCTCGGCGACGACGTCGATGGTGGCCACGCGCGGCACTGCGCGCAGGAACTGGCTGACATAGCCGATGGTGGAACGGCGGACGTTGAGGATCTGCCGCGGCTCGGCACTGGCGAGATCGATCACCGCGCCGCGATGGCGGATGCCGATACGGCCGCTATCGCAGCGGTAGTTGCCGAAGATCATCTTCAGGATCGAGGACTTGCCGGCGCCGGATGGCCCGGAGAGCACGACGCACTCGCCGGGATTGACCTGGAAGGTCACACCGCTGACGACAGGCAATTCGATGCCGCCCTGCAGGTGCATGGTGAAGGTCTTGTTGGCGTTGGCGACGTCGATCATGGCGGTCATCGGGCGGCTCATCTGGGAAATCTCATGGCGGCAGAATCGAGGAGACGAGGAGTTGCGTATAGGGCTCGCGGGGATCGTCGAGGACCTGATCGGTCAGGCCGGTTTCGATGACGCGGCCGCCCTTCATCACCATCACGCGGTGCGACAACAGCCGCGCGACCGCGAGGTCGTGGGTGACGATGATGACGGCGAGCTGCAGCTCGGCGACGAGGCTACGCAGGAGGTCAAGCAGGCGTGCCTGCACCGACACGTCGAGGCCGCCGGTCGGCTCATCCATGAACACCAGCCGCGGCTCGGTGACGAGGTTGCGCGCGATCTGGAGACGCTGGCGCATGCCGCCGGAATAGGTGCGCGGCGCATCGTCGATGCGCGCGGTGTCGATCTCGACGCGGGTCAGCCAGTCGGACGCAGTCTGGCGGATGCGGCCATAGTGATTCCAACCCACCGCCATCAGCCGCTCGCCGACATTGGCGCCGGCCGAGACCGCCATGCGCAAACCCTGGGCGGGATCCTGATGCACGAAGCCCCAGTCGGTCCGGTACAGGAAGCGCCGCTCGGCTTCGCCAAGCGAGGCGAGATCGCGAGCGACACCGTCGCGCATCCGATAGGACACATGGCCGCCGCTGGCCGCGAGCTGGCCCGACAGGAGCTGCAGCAGCGTCGACTTGCCCGAACCTGATTCGCCGACGATCGCCAGCACTTCGCCGGGATAGAGCGAGAACGACACGTCGCAGCACGCGGCGATGCGGCCGAAGGATTTGCTGAGGGATTTTGCGACCAGCAGCGGCTCATCGGTCTCGCGCATGTCTTGATCAGCCATTTGATTCCCCCTGCGCCTTCTCCTTGTACGGCGCGGCGCTGAGGCTGCCGTGATGGCCGGCGGCCTGGCGGCCCTCGCAATAGTCGGTGTCCGAGCACACGAACATCCGTCCGCCCTTGTCGTCGGTGACGATCTCGTCGAGATAGGAATTTTCAGCGGCGCACAGCGCGCAGGGCGCGTTGAAGCGGTAGGGCTCGAACGGATGATCCTCGAAATCGAGCGACACCACCTGCGTATAGGGCGGGATCGCATAGATGCGCTTCTCGCGGCCGGCGCCGAACAATTGCAGCGCCGGGCAATTGTCCATCTTGGGATTGTCGAATTTCGGCGTCGGCGACGGATCCATCACGTAGCGCGCGTTGACCTTGACCGGATAGGCGTAGGCGGTGGCAATGTGGCCGAAGCGGGCGATGTCCTCATAGAGCTTCACATGCATCAGGCCGTATTCGGCGAGTGCATGCATGCGCCGCGTCTCGGTCTCGCGCGGCTCGAGGAAACGCAACGGCTCGGGGATCGGCACCTGATAGACCAGCACCTGGTTCTCGTTCAGTGTCGTCTCGGGGATGCGGTGGCGGGTCTGGATCACGGTTGCCTCATCCGTCGCCGTGGTCGTGGCGACGCCCGCGGTCTTGGCGAAGAATTTTCGGATCGAGATCGCGTTGGTGGTGTCGTCGGAGCCCTGGTCGATCACCTTCAGCACGTCCTGGGGACCGAGGATCGCAGCGGTGACCTGCACGCCGCCGGTGCCCCAGCCATAGGGCATCGGCATCTCGCGGCTGGCGAACGGCACCTGATAACCGGGAATCGCGATCGCCTTCAGGATGGCGCGGCGGATCATCCGCTTGGTCTGCTCGTCGAGATAGGCGAAATTGTAGGCGGGCGCGTTCATTCCGCGGCCTCCTTCATGGCGTCAGGCGCCTGGGCATCGGAAAATTCCTGGCGCAGCTTGCGGAGCAGGCCGAGCTCGGACTGGAAGTCGACATAATGCGGCAGCTTCAGATGCTCGACGAAGCCGGTGGCCTGGACGTTGTCCGAATGCGACATCACGAATTCTTCATCTTGCGCCGGGGCCAGTGCCTCCTCGCCCAGCTCGCGGGCGCGCAGCGCGCGATCCACCAGCGCCATCGACATGGTCTTGCGCTCGCTCTGGCCGAAGGCGAGGCCATAGCCGCGGGTGAAGCACGGCGCCTCCGTCGCGGAGCCCTTGAACTGGTTGACCATCTGGCACTCGGTGAGCTCGATCGACCCGAGCGGCACGGCGAAGCCGACGTCTTCCGCCAAGAATTCCACCTCGACCTCGCCGAAGCGAATCTCGCCGGCGAAGGGATGGTTGCGGCCATAGCCGCGCTGGGTGGAATAGCCCATCGCCAGCAGGAATCCTTCGTCGCCGCGCGCGAGGTTTTGCAGGCGCAGATCGCGATCCGCCGGGAAATTCAGCGGCTCGCGGGTGAGATCGCCGACGCTGGCGCCGTCCTCGGCCTGCGGCGAGGATTCGATCAGCCCGTCGCGGCCGAGAATGTCGGTCACGCGCGGCGTCGGCGCCGTCGACGCTTCCGCCATTGCCGGCGCCTCCGGCACAAAGCCTTGCGCGAGCGCGGGATCGAGCAGGCGATGGGTGTAATCGAAGGTCGGCCCGAGGATCTGTCCGCCTGGAATGTCCTTGAAGGTCGAGGACACCCGCCGCTGCACGCGCATGGCGCCGGTGTCGACCGGCTCGCTGGCGCCGAAGCGCGGCATCGTGGCGCGGAAGGCGCGGACCAGGAAGATCGCCTCGATCAGGTCGCCGCGCGCCTGCTTGATCGCGAGCGCCGCGAGCTCGCGGTCATAGAGCGAGCCTTCGCTCATGACGCGGTCGACGGCGAGCCCAAGCTGTTCCGAGATCTGGTCGAGCGTGAGCTCCGGAACGCCTTGGTCGCCGCGCCGCTTATCTGCGAGCAGGCGATGGGCGTTCTCGATGGCGCGCTCGCCGCCCTTCACTGCGACATACATGCTTCTAGCTTCCCTTGCTCACGATTCGCGTGGTGCGGGGGATCGCGACCACGGCGTCATCGGCGACCAGCACCACATCGATGCCGCGCGGAAACAGCGCCTCGTTGACCTGCAGGCGCTCGAACAGATCGAACGGCTTGACCGACACCTGGAGCATGGCGGCGCCGTCGATGCCGGGACCGCGCAGCTCGAAGCTGCGCCCTGCGTCGAGGCTGTCGACCTGCAGGATCAATGTGGTGGATCGATCCGGATATTCGCTGGTCCCGAGCGCGAAGCGTTCGAGCGGCGGCAGCGCACCGCCGTCACTGATCAGCGCAAAGCTCGCGATCGAGGAATCCTGCACCACCGGCGCGCCGGTGTGAAACTTCAGCCATTTCACCACGTCCGAGCTCTCCGCCATCCGCGCGTCGAGCCAGAGCGGCGTGTCGTGGTCGAACAGCGTCAGCGCGATCGCAGCGGTGCCGCGCATCATCGTATCCGGCTTTCCAGCCATCGGGACGATGCGCTGGACCGAGCCGGGCCGCGCCATCGCGTCCATCACCGAGCGAAAGGTCGATTGCGCCGACAGCACCTTGTCGGCGAAACCCGGTGGCAGTTCCGCAATCGTGGTCATGATCTCACCCCTCACCGCGCACCATGGTGTAGAAATCAACCTTCGTCGCGGCGGTCTCGGCCGCCGCCTGCTTCCGGCGAATCATAAGCTGCTCGCGCAACGGCGCGATTACGTCCCGCTCCACCGACGCGCCAAAATCGCGCGACTGCGCCAGCGCGTCGCACAGCGCGATCAGCCGCGCCTTCTCGCCGTCGCGCCCGAGCGTGTAGCCGAACCCGACCTCGCCGCTGGCAAGCCGCACCGCGGCGCGCGACACCGTGGCCTCGCCGAGGTTGAAGGGCGCGCCGTCGCCGCCGACCCGGCCACGCAGCATGACGAGGCCGTTTTCCGGCGCCCGCAGATCCTGATGGTCCGGAAGAGCCAAGTCGCGGAGGCGGGCGGCGATCTCGCCCGCCTCCGCGTGCGCCAGCACGGCCATGGCGGCCTGGCGCTGGGCTTGCTGGTTGTTGTGCTGGGTCACTTGATCTACCGAACTTTCCGACGAACTTGCTGCATCAAAGTTGTCTATGATAATAGACAACTTCATACGGAAGCGCCATGACTGTTTCGTGACAAAGGCGTGATTTCTGGGCTAGGCTGACCGGCGATATGAGCATGCAAGACACTGCGTCGTCCGGCGTCGCGCTATGGCGCCTCGTTGCCGACGGCATCGAGCGCGGCATCGCCGACGGCCGCTTTGCCGCCGGCGATAAATTGCCGGGCGAGATGGAGATCGCCGAAACCTATCGGGTGAACCGCCACACCGTACGGCGCGCGCTGGCGGCCCTTGCCGAGCGCGGCCTCGTGCGCGCCGAGCGCGGCAGCGGGACCTATGTCGAGGCACAGAAGCTCGCCTATCCCCTGCGCTCGCGTACCCGCTTCTCCGAGATCGTCGGGGCCGGCGGCCGCGAGCCGCGCGGTCAGTTGATCGAGGCCACGGACGATGTCGCGACCCGCGAGCTGGCGCGCGAGCTCGGCTTGAAGGCCGGCGCGCCGCTGGTGCGGATCGAGGCGATCCGTCTTGCCGACCGCACGCCGATCTGCGTCTCCACCACCTGGCTGTCGGCGGAATTATTTCCAGGTGCCGGCGCCGTGTTCGCGGCGACACGCTCGATGACGAAGCTGCTGGAACATTACGGCGTCCGCGACTATCGCCGCGGCGCGACCCGAATCACCGCCGGCATCGTCGACGCAACCGACGCCGCACGGCTCGATCTGGCGCTGGGACGACCGATCCTGGTGGTCGATGCGACCGACCACGATCTCCAGGGCAAGCCGCTGGTGACCAAGCATTCGCGGTTTGCGGCGGAGCGGGTTGAGTTTCTGGTGGAGCAGTAGGGTGGGTTAGCCTTGGGCTGCGCGAAGCGCAGTCCGAAGGCGTAACCCACCTCTTCTGTCTCCGCGGAGATCAACAGTGGTGGGTTACGCCTTCGGCTAACCCACCCTACGGCACCTTTGATCAGGCGACCGCTCTTCGCCCGATAATCGCGAACCGCAGCTTGCCCGAGATGAAATCGATCGCGGCGACCGCGACCAGGATCATCAGGATCAGGAACGACACCCTCTGCCATTCCAGCACGCGGATCTGCTCGGCGAGCTGGAGGCCGATGCCGCCGGCGCCGACGATGCCGATGATGGTGGCCGAGCGCGTGTTGGATTCGATGAAATAGAGCACCTGGCCCGCGATCACGGGCAGGACCTGCGGCAACAGACCAAAACGGATCTCGTGCAGCGCGCTGCCGCCGGAGGCGCGGATGCCCTCGACCTGCTTCTGGTCGGCGCCCTCGATCGCTTCCGAGAACAGCTTTCCGAACGCGCCGAAATCCGACACCGCAATGGCGAGCACGCCCGCGAACGGGCCGAGGCCGACGACGTTGATCCACACCAGCGCCCAGATCAGCGTGTCGACGCCACGGATCGAATCCAGGAACCGGCGCACGGGAAAGCGCAGGAGCTTCGACGGCACCACGTTGCGCGCGGCCAGCAGGCTGACGGGGAGTGCGAAGACGGCGGCGAGCGTGGTGCCAAGCAGCGCAATCGACAGCGTCTCGCCGAGTGCCTTCAGGTAGACCGGCAGCGACGAGCCGGGATCGGGCGGGATCATCATCAGGCTGATCCAGCCGAGCTGGCTGAGACCTGCGAAGAACCGCGACGGCGAGAAATCGAGATCGACCAGGCCGTAGATGAGGATCGCGAACGCCGCGACGATCATCGCCGGCGTGGCAAGCCGCGCCGAGGCCGGCCGGTCGAACACATCGGGGTAGCGGGCGCGAAGCGCTCGCGTATCGACCTCCTGCGGAGTCACGTCCGCGCCTCCTTGCCGAACAGGCGGCCGCGCAGCCAGCCGGTGCTGATGTCGATGATGAACACGGTGAGGATGATCGTGAGCAGGATCGCGCTGACGTCCGAATAGTAGAACTTGCGGATCGCGACGACGAGCTCCTGGCCGATGCCGCCGGCGCCGACAAAGCCCATCACCGAGGCCTCGCGGACGTTGATCTCGAAGCGCAGCAGCGCATAGCTGGCATAGCCCGCGGTCACCTGCGGCACCACGGCAAAGCGCATGCAGGCCAGCCAGCTCGCGCCGGTCGAGCGAATGCCTTCGACCGGCTTCATATCGGCGTTCTCGACGATTTCCGAGAACAGCTTTCCGAGCGCGCCGGTGGAGTGAATCGCGATCGCCAGCACACCCGCCATCGGTCCGAGCCCGAAGGCGATCACGAAGATCAGCGCGAACACGATGCCGGGAACGGTGCGGGCAAATTCGAGCAGGCGCCGCACCGTGAAGCGCAGCCAGGGTGCGGGTGAGGTGTTCTCAGCCGCGAAGAAATTCAGGCCGAATGCGAAGGTCGCGCCGATCAGCGTGCCGACATAGGAGATCAGCAGCGTCTCGCCCAGCATCCTCAGCCATTTGCGCCAGCCCCAGAGCCATTCGCCGACATCGGTCCAGACGCGCTGGCCGTTTTCAAGCGTGAGGATGCGGTCGAAATAGCTGACGAAGTTGCCGAAATAGGTGAAGAGCGTGCGCAGATTCACTTCCGCGCCAAACGCGGCGAGAAGCAGCGCGGCGGCGAACACCACAACTCCGAGCAGGAGACGGAGCCGCCTGCGCGCGACCGCCTGGCCATAGGCGGCGTTCAGCGCGGCCAATTGCTGCTCGGGGAGGATCGAAACCGCGATGGTCATTGGTCAAAGAGGACCCGTCAAAAGAGAAAGAGCCGGGTCCATCGACCCGGCTCCAGTGCGTCGTCCCAGAGAATCAGGACGCCTTCTTCTTACGCAGCGCATCGACGAACTTGATCAGCTCGATCGTGCCATCCCAGTCCTTGGTGGTGGCGGGATGAAAACCCTTCTTCTGGCCGTCCTGGAGGCGATCGAAGGCCGCCTTGTCCTTGGCCGGCGCATCGAAGAACGCCTTCGCGATCGCCGCCTTCGCCTCTTCGGGCAGGTCGGAATTGTAGGCGTAGGGGCCGTTGATGATCGGCGCCGACTTGTGGATGATGCGGAAGTCGTCCTTCTTCATCGCCGAGCCGTCGGCATTCTTCAGCATGCCCTTGGTCAGCATCTGGGCCAGCGTCGAATCGTCGTCGCTGGTCCACTGGTTGGCGGCAACGTCGACCGTGCCCTGCGCCAGCGCCAGCATCGCGTTTTCATGGCTGCCGGTGAAGACGACCTTGCTGAAATAGGTGTCGGCATCCGCGATGCCCATCTTGTCGAGCTCGAAGCGCGGCACGTTGTTGCCGGAGGTCGAGTTCGGGTCGACGAGGCCGAGGTTCTTGCCCTTGAGCTGATCGACGCTCTTGTAGGGGCTGCTCGCCTTGACGAAGAACACCGAGTAATAGCCGGTCGAGCCGTCGGCGTTGATGTCGTTGGCAAAGGCATCGGTCTTGACGCCGGTCAGGCGGGCGCGGGCGAACGAGGCCGAGCCGTAGCTCGCGATGTGGATGTTGCCGGCGCGCTGGCCCTCGATGACGGCGGCGTAGTCGTTGGCGATGCGCAGCGTGACCTTCACGCCCAATTCCTTGGACAGATAGTTCATGAACGGCGCCCAGCGCTCGGTGACGCCCGAGGCGTTTTCGGCCGGAATGACCGCGAAGGTCAGCTCGGGATATTTGGCTTTCCAGTCTTCGGCGAAAGCCGACGAGGCGAAGGCGAGCGCCGCGGCGCCGGCAAGAACGAGTCTACGAGTGATCATGATACCCTCTTCATCGGTTGGGGTCGGTTGACGCAAAAACTTGCAACTCAAACAGGCGCGGCTCAGGCGGCGGCCGCCGTTCCAAGTGCCGGGACGCCCGCGGGCGCCGGGACAGGCTTGGTGCCCATGACGTCTGCGGCTTCGAGATCGTAAAGCTCGCGCGCGACGTGGTCGGTCAGTGCGGCCGGCACGCCGTCGAACACCACCCGGCCCTGCGCCATGCCGATCAGGCGGTCGCAATAGCTGCGCGCCAGATCGAGCGAATGCAGATTGCAGATCACGGTGATGCCGAAGTGCTTGTTGATGCGCAGCAGCGCATCCATCACGATCTTGGTGTTGCGCGGATCGAGCGAGGCGATCGGCTCGTCGGCGAGGATGATGTCGGGCTGCTGCACCAGCGCACGCGCGATCGCGACGCGCTGCTGCTGTCCGCCGGAAAGCTGGTCGGCGCGCTGGGCCGCGAGCGATGCAATGTCGAACTGTTCGAGCGCCGACATCGCCAGCGCCTTGTCCTGCTCGGGCCACACTTGCGACAGCGAGCGCCAGGCCGGCATCGTCGCAAGCCGTCCCATCAGGACGTTGGTGAGGACATCGAGCCGGCCGACCAGGTTGAACTGCTGGAAGATCATGGCTGAGCGCGCCCGCCACTGCCGCAGCTCCTTGCCGCGCAGCGCGGTGACGTCGATGCCATCGAACAGGATGCGGCCCTGCGTCGGCGTCACGAGACGATTGATGGTTCGCAGCAGCGTCGACTTGCCGGCGCCGGACCGTCCGATCACACCGACGAAGCCGCCGGGGGAGACTTGAAACGAAGCGTCGTCCACCGCGGCTTTCGCGCCGAAGCGACACGTCAGACCTTCCACCACCAGCATGCAGGACTCCAGATTAGCTGGAGCCAACCGCTAACGCCCGCGCTTGACACTTGTGTGACACGGGCGTTGCAGTGCGTCGATGCTACACACCTCATCCCCTGTCATCACTGCGTCACGACGTTGTCATCAAGCAGCTCGAAGAGGAACGCCCGCCCTCGCACTTCCGGACGCAACATGGCCGCCAAAACTCTTTCGGTCCAGCCGACCATCGATCCCTCGGCCAAGCTGCATGAGACCAGGCTCGGCGCCTATACCGAGGTCGGCGCGCGCACCATCCTGCATGAAGTGGCGATGGGCGATTACTCCTATGTCGTGAACGATGCCCAGATCACCTACACCACCATCGGAAAGTTCTGCTCGATCGCGGCCATGACGCGCATCAATCCCGGCAATCATCCGATGCACCGCGCGACCCAGGCGCATTTCACCTATCGCTCGAGCGCCTACTTCGAAGGCGAGAATGACGACGCCGAGTTCTTCGAGTGGCGGCGCCAGCATCACGTCCATATCGGCCACGACGTCTGGATCGGCCACGGCGCGATCGTGCTGCCGGGCCGCAACATCGGCACCGGCGCGGTGATCGCGGCCGGCGCCATCGTCACCAAGGACGTGCCGGCCTACACCATCGTCGCCGGCAATCCGGCCCGCATCGTGCGGCGGCGTTTCTCCGAGGAGATCGCCGGACGGCTTGCGCGGCTCGCCTGGTGGGACTGGGATCACGACAAGTTGCGTGAAGCCCTGCCCGATTTCCGCAAGCTCGGGATTGAAGATTTTCTTGCGGCATACGAAGCACGGGCAAGCTCCTCAACCAGCAAACGAAGCGCGGTCGCGTGACAGACATTTTCCTTGAAGGCGGCCGGGCCCTGATCGGCGCCGAATTCGTCGAAACGTCATTGGCGGTGTCCGGACAGGACATCGCGCAGGCCGACGCCTCACGGGGCCGGGCGCGGCTGACAATCGATTCGCGCAACCTGCTGGTGCTGCCCGGCATCGTCGACCTGCACGGCGATGCCTTCGAGCGGCAGATGATGCCGCGCGCCGGTGTCGACTTCCCGATCGACGTCGCGCTCGCCGACAGCGATCGCCAGGCGATCAGCAACGGCATCACCACCGTGTTTCACGCCACGACCTGTTCGTGGGAGCCGGGCCTGCGTAGCGCCGACAATGCGCGCAGCCTGATGGAGGCGATCGAGCGGCAGCGTCCGCAATTCGCCGCCGACACCCGCTTTCATCTGCGGCACGAGACCTACAATCTCGACGCCGAGGCCGAGATCAGCCTGTGGCTCGACGAAGGCCGCGTCGATCTGTTCGCCTTCAACGACCACATGGACGGCACCGTCGCCGACATGGCCAAGCCGCGCAAGCGCAACCGCATGGTGGAGCGCACCGGGCTGTCAGCGGAGGAATTCGACCGGCTGGTCGAACGCGTGGTCTCGCGCGCCGACGAGGTGCCGGCTTCGGTTGCGCGGCTGGCCGCCGTAGCACGCTCGGCCGAGGTGCGGATGCTCTCGCACGATGACGCAACGCCGGCGATGCGCCGGGAGTTTCGAGAGCTCGGCGCTGATATCGCGGAGTTTCCGGTCAACGAGGAGACGGCGCAGGCGGCGGCAAGCCATGGCGATGCCATCGTCTACGGCGCGCCGAACGTCGTGCGCGGCGGCAGCCACACCGGCTGGACCAAGGCCGCCGACATGATCGCCAAGGGGCTCTGCTCAGTGCTGGCGTCGGACTATTATTATCCCGCGCAGCTGCTCGCCGCGTTCCGCCTCGCCGCCGATGGCGTGCTGCCGCTGACGGAAGCCTGGAATCTGGTCTCCGCCGGCCCGGCGCGTGCCACCGGCCTTGCCGATCGCGGCGTGCTCGCGGAAGGTTGCCGCGCCGACATTATGCTGGTCGACGACAGCGTGAAGCTGCGGCCGCGGCTGATCGCGGTGATCTCAGGCGGCAAGCTCGTGCATCTGACCGATGCGACGCGGCTGCTGAGTGCTGTGGCAGCGCCGCGCGAGGCTGTCGTCGCGGCGTAAATTGGTTATGCTGAGGCGATGACAGGTTTTCCCCGCTACGCGATCTATTTTGCCGCAGGCAGCGAGGCCGCACTCTCCCGCTTCGGCGCCGAGCTGCTCGGCTACGATGCCTACACCGGCAACGAGCTGGCGTTTCCCGCCGACGCATTGCGCGTCGCGCCGGACTGGCGCGACGTCAGCGCCGATCCCCGCAAATACGGCTTTCACGCCACGCTGAAGGCGCCGATGGCGCTCGCATCAGACAGGACCGAAGCGGAGCTGATGGCCGCCTGCGCCGCATTCGCCGGCAAGGCACGGCCGCGTCCCGTGATCCGGCCGATCGTGGATTCCATCAGCGGCTTCATCGCCGTCATTCCAGCCGAGCCGGTCGATGCGCTCCAGCGGCTCGCCGCCGATTGCGTCCGCGACTTCGATTCCTTCCGCGCCGCGCTGTCGCCGGACGATCGGGCGCGACGCAAACCCGAGAAACTCAGCGAGCGGCAGCGCGACTATCTCGACCGCTGGGGCTACCCTTACGTGATGGAAGAATTCCGCTTCCACATGACGCTGACGGGGCGGCTGGATGCCGAGCGCCGCGGACCGATCCTGGAGATGCTGAGGCCGCGGTTTGCGACGCTCGGTCTCGAGACGCTGGCGATCGACCGCATCGCGCTGTTTCGGCAGGATGATGCGTCGGCAAGATTCCACATCGTCGACGAGTGGCCTCTGGCGCGATAGACCTCAGCGCCAGCTCGCAAGATTCAACGCGAGCGCCACCGCGCCAACCAGAACGAGGCTGGCCGCCCAGACTGCATCCAGATTGAACCAGCTTCGCGAGACGAACCTCAATCCAAGATGGCGGTAGACCAGCCACGCCAAGCATCCGCCGGCGCCGACCATGGCGGCAACGTGCACCAGGGACACCAGCACCGCCATCCCGAGACTTGTCTTCATCAGCGCGCCCGCCGCCTCATGGCCGGCATCGAATTCGAAGGCCTGGCAGAGCCCGAGATAGATCGGCACGAGCATCAAGGCGGCGCCGTGAGCAATGGCGACGGCAAATGACCAGAGCGCCAATTGCGTCGGCGGAATTCGTGCCAGCGCGCGGGGATGACGCCGCGCGATCAGTCGATAAACGCCGAAGCCGATGACGAGAAGGCTCGCGCCTGTCTGGATCGAACGCTGCCACTCGGCCAGCACGAGCAGGAACGCGAATGGCAGCAGCACGAGAAATGTTGCCAGGAGATGCCCGGCCGACAGGGCCCACAACGCACGAAAGAGCGCGCGCGGGCTCTTGTCCATGAGTCCGGCCGAAACGGCGAGCGGCCATCCCATCCCCGGATTGACTCCGTGATAGAGGCCGCTCGCAACAAGAGCGAGCCACAGCCAGCCAAGCGCCGGGCTCGCGTGCCCACCATCTAGACCGACGGGTAGCAAAAGGAGTCCGTCGAACAATCGCCGCCCTCCAGCCTGATCTGGTGCGCACGATAGCCGTCCGGGAAGCTCACGAAATAGTCCTTGTCGAGCTCGAGGCCGCCGTTGCGACCGACATTGGCCATGACCTCCACGCCCGGAACGCCATCGGGATAGAACTGGTCGTCCCAGGTGGAATAGAGCGAATTGGTCCAGTACACGCGCCGGCCGTCGCGGCTGATCTCGACCATTTGCGGGCCGGCCGCAAAGGACTTGCCATTCGGATGCGCTGTACGGCGTGCGATGCCGCCGATATGGACGGAGCCCGCAAGCTTCGGCTTTCGGGGATCGGTGACGTCGTACTGGCGCATTTCGCCGGTGCCCCAGCACGACACATAGAGAAACCGGTCATCCATCGACAGGTCGATGTCGGTCACCAGCGGTGGCACGGCGCCAAATCCCTGCAGCAGCGGCGGGAGCTTCTCCTTTGGCGCGGGTTCGGGCGGGATCGTTGCCGTCTTCTCGGCATGGAATTTCCCGCCTTCGCGCCACCAGGTCCAGATCGATGCTTCGAGATTGGTGGTGTCGACCACGACGCCCACGAAGCCGTATTCGCGAACCGGATCGTGCGCAGGCCGTACCTCCAGCGCCATCTGATGATTGGCGCCAAGGTCGATGGTCTGCACGTTGCGCCGGGCGCGGAGATCCCAGAAGTGGAGACGATGGCCATATTTATTCGCAAGCAGATCCTCCGGGACGATCCCGTTCTCGAACTGCGGCGGCAAGGCCCATTCGCTCGTCACCATGTAATCGCGCGGCAGATTCCACCAGAAGTCATAATGCAGCGTCTGCGGACCGCGGTCGATCTCCCATCGTCCAAGGACCTCGAACGTCTCGCAATCCATGATGAAGACGCCTGGCGGCCCGTTGGTGCCGTCCTTGCCGCCGCCACCCAGCGTGCTCACGTAAATACCGTCCGGCCCGCAATGGATGGTGTGCGGCCGCGAATAGCCGGTCTTCTTGAAGATTTCCTCGGGCTCGATGATCTTGTGGATCTTGGCTTTGGTCGGATCGGGCTTGGTATCGATGATGTAGATCCGCGACGAACGGATTCCGGGGATGATGAGATAGCGCCGCTCGATGAAGGCATGTCCGGCGAGCGGCGACAGAGCGGAGGAGCAGGCATTCCAGCCGAAGTGGTGAAACTCATCACCCTTGTTGGGCATCGTCACGGTGTGGACGATCTGGCTGTAGGTCGGCGATCCCGGCTTGACGTCGATGACCGCGAGAGCATCCGGCTTCGAGAAATCCGGACTGAGCAGCAACGTGTAGGCGAAGTTCTCCGCAGGTGCTTCCATCGCAAGCCTGGGCGATGCGTGAAATGTGGGATCCGGCCTCATCGTCATGGCACTGCCTCCCTGTTCTGTCGGTTCGCGCAACCTGGCTCGGGATAACGGCATTATGAAGAGGTGTTACACGATGTCTCGAGATGCTCCGCGGGGCCTGGTTGGCGAACGTACCCTACTTCATCGCAGGGCTGCGGGAAACGGCCCGAACCGCGCTAATTCGACGCCTCCAGGCGAAATGGGCCGATGAGATGAGGCGAGCGCGCACCTCACCCTCCGTGTCGTCCCGGCCTAGTGCGCAATTGCGCACGGGGGGCCGGGACCCATAACCCCAGGGAGAGGTTATGAAACGAGCTGCCGACTCCAAGTCTTCGCCACACTTCTCCCTGTGGCTATGGGTCCCGGATCGGCGCGCGCTTAGGGCGCGCTTGTCCGGGACGACAGTGGGGCTTACTTCCCCCACCGCAGCGCCAGCGCGTCGCGCTCCTTGGCGAGTTCCAGCAAGCCCGCGCGCGTGGCCGGATGCAGCGGCTGCAAGGGATGGCGCACCGCGTCCGACTTGATCACGCCGCCGGCCTGCATCATCGCCTTGCAGGCGATCAGGCCGCATTGGCGGTTCTCGTAGTTGATCAGCGGCAGCCAGCGCTCATAGGCGGCCTTCGCTTCCTCGCGCTTGCCGGCGAAATAGGGATCGACGATCTGGCGGATGCCGTCGGGATAGCCGCCGCCGGTCATCGCGCCGGTAGCGCCGGCATCGAGATCGGCGAGCAGCGTGATCGCCTCCTCGCCGTCCCAGGGGCCCTCGATGTCCTTGCCGCCCGCCTCGATCAGGCTGCGGAGCTTTGAGGCCGCGCCGGGCACCTCAATCTTGAAATAGCGGATGTTGGCGAAGTCGCGCGCCAGCCGCGCCAGCAGCTCGACCGACAGCGGCGTGCCCGCGACCGGCGCGTCCTGAATCATGATCGGAATGGTGATGGCGCCCGACAGCACCTTGAAGAATTCGACGATGCCTTTCTCAGGGACCCGGAAGGTCGCGCCATGATAGGGCGGCATCACCATCACCATGGCGGCGCCCGCGGCGTCGGCCTGCTGGCTGCGCGCGGCGCAGACGGCCGAGCTGAAATGCGTGGTGGTGACGATCACGGGAACCCGGCCCGCGACATGCTCCAGCACCGCATGCATCACGGTTTCCCGCTCGGCATCGGTGAGCACGAACTGCTCGGAGAAATTGGCGAGGATGCAGAGGCCGTTCGAGCCGGCGTCGATCATGAAATCGATGCAGCGGCGCTGGCCCTCGAGGTCGAGCTCGCCGCGCTCATCGAAGATGGTGGGCGCGACCGGGAACACGCCGCGATAGGGGCGCGGAGCCTTGTGTGGGGTGACCGGCATCGAACTCTCCATCCCTGATATGTCTTACGTCTGGCGCCGCATAGGTGATGCGGCGGCACAGATGTAGCCGCCGGAGGGACCTGCGGCAATGCCGAACGCGCGACGTCAGATGGAGAAACTGATGCGAAACTACGCGGTCTTGACCGCGCCCAAAAAGCCCTCGACCGCGACGCGGAGGCGATCGGCGTCGGCCGACATCTTCTTGACGGATTCCGACAACACCGTGCCGGCGTTGCCGGTCTCCTGATTGAGCCTGGCGACGCTACCGATGGTGTCGGTGACTTCGCGGGTACCCTGCGCGGCCTGCTGGAAGTTGCGCGAGATCTCGGTGGTGGCCGCGCGCTGCTGCTCGACGGCGGCGGCAATCGCCGTCATCTTCTCGTCGATGCCGCTGATGGCGCCGCCGATGGCGCGGATCGCGGTCACGGCCTGGCCGGTGGCGCCCTGGATCTCCTCGACCTGACGCGAGATCTCTTCCGTCGCCGTCGCCGTCTGTGCAGCGAGGTTCTTGACCTCGCCTGCGACCACGGCGAAGCCCCGGCCCGCTTCACCGGCGCGCGCGGCTTCGATGGTGGCGTTCAAGGCCAGAAGGTTGGTTTGGCCGGCGATGGCGTTGATCATCTTCACGACCTCGCCGATACGGCTCGCGGTCTGGTCGAGGATCTCGACCGTCGCATTGGTCTGCTCGGCCTGCGACACCGCTTCGCGCGCCTCTCGCGCACTCGACTGCACCTGCGCGGAGATCTCGCCGACGGATGCGGAGAGCTCTTCGGTCGCCGCCGCGATGGTCTCGAGATTGTTGGTGGCCTGCTCCGCGGCGGAGGAGACCGCCGCGGTCTGGCTGCTCGATTCCGACACCAGCGAGCGCACGCCGGTTGCGGTGGCATCGAGCTCCCGCGTCGAGGCGACAACGCTATGAATCACCGCCTGCACGGTGTCGTCGAAACTGCGGCAGGCCTCGTCGACGGTACCGGAGCGGGCCAGCTGCAAGGCCTGCTGCGATTCGCGCTCCCGGCCCAGGCGCTCGGCGGTCGCCGCGCTCTCGCGCAGGCTTTCGAGCGCCGCGGCCATGGTGCCGAATTCGTCGGGATGCCGGGATTGCGGCACCGGCGTCGCGTAGTCGCGCGCGCTGATGCGGGCGATGGCGTCGAGGATGGCGCGAACCGGGCGCATCAGGCGATTGCGCACCACGTATACGCCGGCCATGGTCACCGCGAGCGCGAGCAGGAAGGCGAGCGACTGCACGACGAGATTGGTCAGAGCCTTGGCCTGAACGGCCTCGGCACGCGCGATCGACTGATCCAGCGCCTTGGTTGCGACGCCGACAATGAGCGCGAACGGCGACTGGCAGAGCGTATTCCATTCCGCCGCGGGGAGCGCCGGCTTGCCGCTGCCGTCGAAATTCCTGGTGAGCTCGTTGATCTGCTTGAGGACGCCATCGGTCTTGGCCTTCGCGTCCGTCGCTGCCGTGACCAGTTCCGCCGACACGTCGGGCGCGGCCAGCAGCTCGGCCATGCCCGTCCAGGCGGAGGTGATGGTGCCGTCCCATTGCGCCACCGACCGCTTCTGCGCGTCGTCGAGCGGCTTGCTGCTGTTGACGTTCGAGCGCAGCGACGAACAATGGATGCCGTAGCGGTCGCGCACCTGCCAGGCGAAGCGGCGGACCTGGATCATGCGTGCGATATAGGGATCGTTCATCCAGGCGCGGTTCGACACCGCGGTGGAGGCGAGGTTCGCGGCGTCGATGACCTTGGTGACGGCATCGTACCAGGCGTTGGTCCGCTCAATCTTGCGCTCGGCGCGCGGACGCTTGGCCTCGTCGTAAAACAGCTGGAATTGCGGCGCGGCCTCGCCCCAGCGCTGCTTCAGCGTGCCGGCGAGCTCGTCGCGGCGGGCGAAGTCGACGGTCGAGAGCGCGGCGCCGACCGCCTCATAGCCGGCCTGCTCGGCCTTCTCCGCCACTTCGAGCTTGGCGCGCGGATCATCCTCGCCGAGCAGCGCACTCTGCGCGTCGCCGCGATTGGTCCGCAGCGACAGCACCCCCTGGAAGATCGCCTTGTCGGCAGCGGCAAGCCGCTCGGTCTCGAGACTCTCGCTGTAGCGGCCGAAGGCGCCGGCCATCTGGAACGCCGTCGAGGCCAGCGCGCCGACGGCCAGCAGGGCCATCAGCGTCAGGAGAAGCGAGCTTACCGATTTCTTAAACATTGCCACTTCTTGGAGATTGCCGTGGGTCGGGGGCCTACTCTTCACGAGCGGCCACCTTGCATCGCGACATGCCAAGGTTTGGTTAAGACTTTAATCAAACACCTGCGGTTGTGCGCGGCCGCACCTCCCGGCAGGCCGCATCCCCTCACGCGACCTTGGTGAAATCGGGCGGACGGCGCTCGGCAAAGGCCGTGAACGCCTCGCGCGCCTCGGCGGTGCGCAGGCGCTGCGCGAACTGCTCGCCTTCGGCCTGCATCTGCGCGACCAGCGCCTCGCCGTTGCGCATCAGCTTCTTGGTGGCGGTGAGCGCGCCGGCCGGCTGGCGGGCAAGACGCTGCGCCAGCGCCAGCGCCTCGGCATCGAGCTTGTCGAGTGGCACCACGCGGTTGGCGAGGCCCCATTCCAGCGCGGCCTTCGCCGGCACGGTCTCACCCAGCGCGAACATCTCGTAGGCGCGGGCATGGCCGATGCGCGCCGGCATCAGCAGGCTGGAGGCAGCCTCCGGCACCAGCGCCAGGCTGACGAAGGGCGTCGACAGTTGCGCGTTGTCGGCGAGCACGACGAGGTCGCAATGCAGCAGCATCGTGGTGCCGACGCCGACGGCGCGGCCCTGCACCGCGGCAACCAGCGGCCGGGTGCAGCGCGCCAGCGACTGGATGAAACGCACGACGTTGCGGCTGCCCTCGGACTTGCCGGCTGCAACCGCGGCGAATTCGCCGACGTCGTTGCCGGCAGTGAACATGTCGCCCTCGCCGCGGATCAGGATCACGCGGGTCGACGGATCGAACTCGGCGGATTCGATGGCGTCGGCGAGCGTGCCGTACATCGCATCCGTCAGCGCGTTCTTCTTGTCGGGACGCGCCAGCGTGAGGGTGAGGATTCCGCCATTGTTCTCGATCCGGACGTGCTCGGTCATCGGTCTCTCCTTTTATTCGTCTGAAGGTCTTGTTTCTGAAGATCTTGGAAACTTGGCCTGAATGCTGGTCAGCCAGCGCGCGACGATGTCGATCTCCGCAGCCGTGAATCCGTCCGTCAGCGCGGCGTTGACCTCGGCCGCGCCTTCTTTCGCCTGCGCCAGCGCGGTTCGCCCCTTCGGCGTCAGCCAGATGCGCCAGGCACGCCCGTCCTCGCGATCGGCCCGCCGCTCGATCAATTTCGCCGCCGCCGTGCGGTCGACGAGGCCGGAAATGCCGGCTGGCCCCATGTCGAGCGCCGCGCCCGCCTCGCCCATCAGCACGCCGTCCTGCTTGCCGAGGATGAACAGCAGCCCCGCCTGCGCCGGCGTCACCTCGTTTTCCGGCCGCGCCGCCATCCAGCGCTGCAAGCGGCGTTGCGCGACGCTGAGCAGGTAGATCAGCCGATGATGCCGCGCGTCGGCCGTTTTATTTCGCATGCGAAATAGATAGCCGGGCGCAAGCTTGTTGTCAAACGGGCCGCCTCGTTTACGGCGCGCAGGTGAAGCTCGAGGCCTCCGTCACCGCACCCGTCTTGTAGTGCGGCCAGGTCGGCCAGCGGCACAGCGGCAGCGCGCGCAGCGTCGCGAATGAGGGTGCCTCGACCTTCTGCTCGGCAACTTCGAGGTCGCCGGGCGCCTTGCCTTTCTCGACCCAGTCGACCAGCACGCTCAACATGTCGACATTGGCCGGTGCGCCGGAGCCGACATGGTCGACGCCGGGTGCGGTGTAGAGCCGCGCGAACTCCGCCGTCTCGGCCTTGCCGAGCTTGCGCTCGACGCTCTCGAAATAGCGGATGCCGGCATAGGGGCTCTGTGCGTAGTCGGCCATATGCTCGAGCATGATCAGACGGCCGCCGCGGGCGCGGAAGCGGCCGAGATCGGGATCGGTCGAGTCCATCAGGCTGGAGACCTCGAGCAGTCGCGCCTTGTGCTCCTCCACCTTGTAGGCGGTGACGTCGAGCTTGGGGTCGCGCGCAAAGACATATTGAATGCCGCCGGCGCCGTAGATCCAGGCGATGCCGTTGTTGGGCGCGGGCGGCTGCGCCGGCGGCGCGGTGCCGAGCCACCACGCCACCCAGCCGCCGGTCGGGCCGATCGCCGGCGTATCCTCCCCCGACACGCCCCAGCCGGGATAGTCGTCGAGACCGTTGGCAAGCGTGAACGGGAATTTGTAGGTCCCGTGCAAGGCATCGATCGCCTTGATCTGCACATCGGTCAGGCACTGTTCGCCGCTCTGGCCAGCCGCACAGCGCAGCGTCTCGACCTTGAATGCCGCCTTGCAGGCGACGGGGTCCTGCACCAGCGCATCGTCGGAGCCGTCGGCCTTGTCACAGGCCGCTCGCACGGCCTCGCCGACGAGCTTGACCTGCGCCGGATTGATCCAGCCCGCACCCATGGTGACGAGACCCGAACGCATGCCGGCATGTTGCAGGCCGACCCAGTTGATCACGGGCACGCGAGCGAAGATGCCGTCGAAATCGTCCGGGTAGCGCTGCGCCATGGTCAGGCCTTCGCGGCCACCCTCGGACGAACCCATGAAATACATCTTGTCCGGCTTCTTGCCGTAGGCGCGCTCCATCAGCCCAACGGCCGCATCGCGCACCTTCTTGTAGGCACGGTGAGCAAAATTCTCGAAGGCTTCGTCATTCAGTGCAAAGACCTGCGGCGGCTCGCCTTGCCTGGTCTCGTGGCCCGAATCGGTGCCGTAAGTGACGAAGCCGCGCGCCAGCGGCGACGGCTTGTCGAACGGATAGGCCGGCGGCAGCGCAAGGCCGGTAATCAGCACGCCGTTGAAACCACCGCCGCCATATTGCAGCGAGCGGCCGTTCCATTCGACGGGAAGGTTGACCTGGAATTTGATCGGCGGCGCCTTGGAGTCGACCGGATCGATATGACCGAGCACCTTGCAGAAGCCGGGGCTGGCCGGCGTGACGCGCCCGGACGGCGTCGGCCCGCGTTCGGCGACGGCGATCGGCGTGGGCGCCTGCAAGGTCGCTGAGTCGATCTTCACGGCATCGGCGCCGCCGATGAGACCCTTGCAGACCGCATCGGCGTCCTCTGCCAGCGTTGCCGCCGACGCCGTGCCTGCACCCAGTGTCGCCATCGAGCTTACTAGCAACGCACACAGCTTCGCTTTCTTTCGCGTCATCGTTTCCACCCGGCTTTCTCGATTTGTTGCGTCGACGGCTGGCCGCATTCAATGCAACCTTCGCCCTCGCGTCAATCGCTCACGCCGAACCGTCCGTCAGAATGATCCGAGCACGCTCCCCAAGGCGATCACGGCCAGCAGCGCCAATAGCGACGTCACGATGCCCACCATCACGATGTCGAGATAGCTGTCCCGATGGGTCAGGCCGCAGATCGCGAGCAGGCTGACCACCGCACCGTTGTGCGGCAGGATGTCCAGCGTCCCCGAACCGATCACCGCGACGCGATGCATCAGCGCAAGGTCGATGCCGCTGCGCGCGGCAATCTCGACATAGGTCTGGCCGAGCGCGTCGAGCGCAATCGTCAAGCCGCCGGATGCCGAGCCGGTCAGAGCGGCCAGAATATTGGTCGCAACCGCGAGCGAGACCAACGGGCCACCTTCGATCGCGAGCACCCAGTCGCGCACCGTTTCGAAAGCCGGCAGCGCCGCGATGACCGCGCCGAATCCGACGAGGCTGGCGACGCTGAGCGCCGGCAGAACCGATGCATTGGCACCGGCGTCCATGGTCTGCCGCAGAGAGGGAAGCCGGGCCCAATTGAGAAAGATGGTCGTGGCGATGGCAGCGGCCAGTGCGGTGCTGACCGACCACACACCAGCGACCGCCGCCAACGATGTAGCGCCGAAGCGCTGCTCGCTCAGATACGAGACATCGAGCCGCGGCAACACCAGGAGCGACATCACCAGATTGACAGCCACGACGACGGCCAGCGGCAGGATGGCACTCACCACCGGAGCGGACATCTCGCTGCGCCGTCCATGCCGGATCTCGGCCGGATCGAACTCTCGTGCGGTGGTGGCGTATTCGCGGACCAGCTCGTCATCGACGGCACGTTCGGCCGCACCCTCCATGTCCCCGCCATAGCCTTCCCCCGCACGGCGAGCCGAGGCTTCGGCGCGGCGCAACCACCACAATCCCGCGCCAACCATGATGAGGGAGGCGATGATGCCGAGTCCGGGCGCGGCAAAAGGCGTCGTGCCGAAGAACGGCATCGGGATCGCGTTCTGGATCGATGGCGTGCCCGGCAAGGCCGACATCGTGAAGGTCGACGTGCCCAGCACGATCGTAGCCGGAATCAATCGCCGCGGAATCGCGGCGGCACGGAACAGCGAGCGGGCCATGGGGACGATCACGAAGAATGCGACGAACAGGCTGACGCCACCATAGGTGACCATCGCGCCGGCGAGCACGACCGCCAGGATCACGCGGCGCTCGCCGAGCCGTCTTGCCATGAAGGTGGCAACCGACGTGACCGCCCCGCTATCGTCCATCAGTTTCCCGAATACGGCGCCAAGCAGGAAGATCGGGAAGAACTGCGCCAGGAATCCCGCGGCATTCACCATGAAGATCTGCGTCAGGTTCGCAAGCAGCGGCTCGCCGCCGAACAGCGCCGCGACGAGCGCGGCGAACGGCGCCAGCAGGAGAACGCTCCAGCCGCGGAAGGCGAATAGGACGAGAAGGCCGAGCCCGACGAGAATGCCGAGAAGCCCCACGTCTCAGCACTCCGACAGCAGGATGTCGAGATCGGCGGTCGAGCGCTGACCGATATCCGCGCCGTGCTCGTCGAGGAACGTTTCGGCCGCCCGACGTCCTTCGCCGTGCAGCATCGAGACGAATTCCCATTCGGCATTGAGCTTGGAGGAGGCGCCGAACTTCGCCAGCATGTCGCTCTTGACGCGGTGGGTCCGCATCTTCGCCCAGCGCGCGCCCTCGCCACTCCCCGGGTCCGCCGCCTGACGTAGCAACGCGATCATACGCAACTCCTTCATCAGCGGTGAGTTGAACGAAATCTCGTTCAGCCGATTGAGGATCTCCGCAGCCGTCCGCGGCTCTTCCTGCTTTTCGGCCGGATTGATCTGCACCAGGATGGTGTCGTGCGCGTCGCTTTCGCGAATGAGCGGTGTGATGGTCGGGTTGCCGGCAAAGCCGCCATCCCAATACGGTTCGCCGTCGATCTCGATCGCGCGGAACATGGTTGGCAGGCAGGCCGACGCGAGCAACACGTCAACCGTGATCTCCGCGTTGCGGAAGATGCGGCCTCGCCCGGTGCGCACCCGCGTCGCAGTGATGAACAGCTTGATCGGCGAGCGCGCGAGGCGCTCGAAATCGATGCTCTCGGCCAGCACCGCATGCAGCGGATTGTAGCCGGTCGGATTGAGGTCGTAGGGGGAGAGCACCCGCGACATCAGGTCGGTCAGGATGTAGGCCGGCGACGTATCGAGCGTCCAGCGCCCCATCAGCCGGTCGAGCGGCGAGCGCTGGAGCGGGCTGAAGGCCGCGGCCTTCGAAACGCGGCGCCAGTATTGTTCGAGCGCGTCACGCGCACCCTCGGCGCCACCGGCCGTCCACCCATCCGCCAGCACCGCTGCGTTCATCGCGCCCGCGGACGTCCCGGAGATCGCGGCGATCGTAAGCCGCTTCTCTTCCAGCAGGCGGTCGAGCACGCCCCAGGTGAAGGCGCCATGCGAACCGCCGCCTTGAAGCGCGAGGTCAATCAGTACGGTGTCCGGTTCCATCGCGGCACTCACGCAACTGAAGCTCAAATTCGACGCGATTTGTCACGTGCGCGTCGAAGTCGATGGCGTAGTGTAGAGAGCCTTGGCGGCGGAATGCAACCGGAACGTGGGCCCCTCGCCGTCTAAAGCGCGATGCGATTAGGATGAATCGATCGCGCTTTAGGTCGTTGTTTAAGCATGATCTTTTCGGAAAACCGCTGCGCACTTTTCCGGATCGTGCTTTAGTGCTCAAACACCAGCCGCGCGCCGACCGTGCCGTCGAGGCTGCGGATCTGCTGGAGCAGCGTTGCGGAATCCTGGCCGCCGAGATCGGCATCGAGCACGACGTAACCGAGATCGCCGGCCGTCTCCAGATATTGCGCGGCGATGTTGATGTCACGCTGGAGGAAGACCTCGTTGAGACGCCGCAGCATGCCGGGCACGTTGCGATGGACGTGGCTGAAGCGCGCGCCGGAGGGACGCAGATGCAGCTGCACTTCGGGGAAATTCACCGCACCCATGGTCGATCCCGTGATGAAATAGTCGACCAGCTTGCGCGCGACCTCGCCGCCGATGCGCTCCTGCGCCTCCTCGGTCGAGCCGCCGATATGCGGTGTGAGGATGACGTTCTCGAGGCCCTGCATGGGGCTCTTGAAACGGTCGGAGTTCGACGACGGCTCGACCGGAAACACGTCGACGGCGGCGCCGGCAAGATGGCCGTCCCGCAAAGAGCGAGCGAGCGCATCGAGATCGACCACGGTGCCGCGGCTGTTGTTGATCAGGAACGAGCCCGGCTTCATCGCCCGCAGCTCCTTCTCGCCGATCATGCCTGATGTCTCCGGCGTCTCCGGCACATGCAGGCTGACGACGTCGCTTTGCGCCAGCAGCTCTTCCAGCCTCTCGACCGGCTCGGTGTTGCCGTGGCGGAGCTTGTCGGTGCGGTCGAAATAGATCACGCGCATGCCGATGGCCTCGGCGAGCGTCGAGAGCTGCGAGCCGATATTGCCGTAGCCGACGATGCCGAGGGTGCGGCCGCGCACCTCGCGGCTGCCGATCGCCGATTTGTCCCAGCCGCCCTCATGGGCCGACACCGAGCGCGGGAAGATCCGCCGCAGCAGCATCACGATCTCGCCGATCACCAGCTCGGCGACGCTGCGCGTGTTGGAGAACGGCGCGTTGAACACGGGAATGCCGCGCTTGCGCGCTGCCGCAAGATCGACCTGGTTGGTGCCGACGCTGAAGCAGCCGACGGCGAGAAGCTGGTCGGCGGCCGCGAGCACCTCGTCGGTGATCTGGGTGCGCGAACGGATGCCGAGCAGCGACACGCCCTTGAGCGCGCGCCGCAGGTCCTCGCCATCCAGCGCCTTGGTCAGCCGCTCGACATTGGTGAAGCCCGCGCCCTTGAAAAGGTCGACAGCGCTGTCATTGACGCCTTCAAGCAGCAGCGCCTTGGCACTCCGCTCAGGGCTTTGGCCTGGGGCTGGCATGGTGTCTCCATAGATGATGAGCTTTGCCGCAGCTCATAGACCGAGGACGGTACGCGGCACAATAGGGGTCGGATACGGGGAGAAGATGGCGGGTGGTAGATGTTTACAGCGCCCGGCCGCGGCGGCCGTCCCGTCATCCTGAGGTGCGAGTGGCGCGATGCGCAGCATCGCGCCGGGAGCCTCGAAGGATGGACGGCCCCGATACAGCCGCGCGGAGGGAGCCGGGCCGTCGCCCTTCGAGGCTCGCCGAAGAGGCGAGCGCCTCAGGGTGACGGATAACACCGTCAAATCACATAGAACCCGTGCGTGCCGTCACGGCGGAGCTGCTCGACGAGGCCGTATTCCCAGTCGAGATAGGCCTGCATCGCGGCTTGCGCGACGTCGGTGCCTTCATAGGGCCGGCGGTAGCGGTGGGTCGGATCGGGCTTGGGCAGCACGCGCGGCGGGCCGATTTCGAGCGTGGCGTCATAACCGCCCTCGCGCACATAGACCTCCCAGCCCATCTGCGCCAGCCATGACGCCGTCATGTCGGCACGGACGCTCCTGTCGTCGGTCAGGAGAATGCGCGCGCCGCGCACGGGCGCGGCCGTGTCGGTCTCCTGCACGAGCTGGCCGCCGGGATAATGGCGAAAGCCCGGGAGGTGACCGGCCGCATACTCCTCGGCGTCGCGCACGTCGAAGCGATAGAGCGTGCGATCCGTTTGCGCGACAAGCACAGCCATCTCGCTTGCGCCGATATGGCGAACACCGGCGCGATAGGCGACGTCGCGCGCATTGGCCGGGCCGCTCTCGAACGAGCCGATCGCGCCGCGCCTGTCAGCGCCGTGGCCAAGCGTGTGCCGCGCCAGCGTCCAGCCGATGGTGCCGTTGCGCAGCGCCCGCACCTTGTTGGGCACGCCGGCATTGATCAGCGATTGGGCGCCGATGATCGAGCGGGTGCGGCCGGCGCAATTGACGATGATGGTGGTTTCAGGATCGGGTGCGGCCTGCCCCGCCCGCAGCACCAGCTCCGCACCGGGCACGCTGACCGAGCCCGGAATGTTCATGGTCGCATATTCGTCGAAACGGCGGACGTCGAGGATGGCGATGTCAGCCTTGTCCGCGATCAGTTTCGCCACCTCGTCGGCGCTGAACGAGGGCGTGTGCCTGCGCGCCTCGACCAGTTCGCCGAACGCTTTGGAATAGGAATTGACGTCCTCGAAGACTTCATAGCCCGCCGCCCGCCAGGCTTTCAGCCCGCCTTCGAGCGCGCTGATATCGGTGTAGCCGAGCGCGGCAAGACGCTCCGCGCCGGTCGCGACAAGTCCCTCGCCGTCATCATAGAGAACGATCGGCACGTTCTTGCGCGGCAGCCTCGTCTCGGCCTCGATCGCGATCCGGTCGACGGCCATGTTGGCGGAGAACAGCGGATGCCCCGTCGCAAAGCCTGCCTCATATCTGAGATCGAGCAGCGCGATCTCCTCTCGCAGCAGCAGTGCGCGGCGGATATCGGCGGGGGTGACGGTCGGAAGCTTCATGGCATGGACCTCGAGAAGAGAGCCGTGAGCTTTTGAACCATTGCGGCGGCGTTGGCCAGCGATATTGGAGAACACGAGATACGCTCGAAGATCAGGCTAATCGCATTCGTATGTGGCGACGACCCGCGAGAAGTCGCGTTGAGCAAGCGCATCGCGATCGATCCAGAAATGAAGCACGCCGCCGATATCCGAGTGCCAGTTGAAAAAGGCACGATCGCCCTGGATTTGAAGCAGCAACATGTCCTCCAGGTGCTCCTCCGTCGCATCCTGCGGCCCGCTGCCATATCCCAGCATCTGATGAATCGCCGTTCTGAAATGGCGGCGCTGCCCATCTTCCGCGGTCGGCGTCGTCCAATGATTTTGTCGCGCGAGATTCGCAATGTAGCTCAAAGGCGCGTCGTCGGGAGCGTCGACATCATTCGTCGCCATGCAGCGGATCGTATGGTTGATGGCATTGCCAAGGTCTCCCGCGATTTCACCCGCATAGGTGCGCACTTGCCCGTCCATCTTCTTGTAGGCCTGCACGATGTCGAACCACCAGGACCTGAAGGCTGCCTTCGTGTCCGCATCGACATCGTCCATCGGGGTCAGCGCCCGACAGCGCTCGAGCCACCCGATCGCACCGGCGCGAAGACGCCTCAATTCCACAGTCGCTTCGTCGGTGAGCGGCCTGCCGGAATATCCAAGCGTTAGATCGCGCTGGACATGAGACAATACGGACCGAACCACGCAAGCGACCAGCAGCCAGTTGAAGGGCCAATCCTCGTCCTTCTCGTACTCGGCCACGTTTCGAAATTGAAGCAGATCATTCTCCTGCCGCTCGCCTGGACCCAGCGCCTTACATAGTTCCTTGATCATCAGCTCGCCTCCGACGGCATCCTCGCGGAAATAGAAGTCGCGGAACGGCCGGAAGGACACCGGATATTTGAATTCGACCTTGGAATGAAAATCGAGGTTCGGGTCGAGCCATTTCACCTGGCGGTCACCTTCGTTGCCCGCCAACGGCATCAAATCCGGCGGTGGCGCGCGGTTGGGATACGCATTGCCGTCCGTCGGGCTATAGAGGACGCGACAGGGTGGATGTCTCTCGCCGACGAACACCGAGCTACAGAAGAAATAGAGCGTGCCCCGCGTCGGAAGTGGCGACCAGCCGGCACCCGGCACTTCAGCCAGTTCAATCTGGGCCACGAATGTCAGCGCAACGGTCTCTAATGTTTCACAGGCCATGACGTCTGCCGTCGGCCAGTCGACATGCGGAGGCAATTTGGGAAGCCCCCCGAAGAAACTTCGGGCCGGGTGAGCCAGCGGCACGGGCAGATCACTGCGTCTGACGAGCACCGCAGGGAGCGCCGTCTCTTCAAGTTCGTCTCGTTCAGACATTGCTGGAGAAGTCTCCCACCGACCTGAGCGTGTGGAGAGGATCGAACCATTCCAGAGCGTCCCAGACAAGAACTTCTTAGGCCGCAATGGGACGCCTTGGAGTATCCAGGCCTCGACCGAAGAGACGAGCTGTCTTCAGGCCTCTCGCCGGCCGCCTCGTCCGCTCACTCGCCGGGAACGAGCCGTCCGAGCGGCTTCTGTGCCGGACGCCGCAACCTGCGGCGCGACAGATAGAGCAGGATGCCGGTGACCGCGAACAACGGCATCAGAATCGCGGCCATCATGAAGGCGAGCTTGCCGGGCCACCCCAGGATCGCGCCGCGATGGATGTCGTAAATGGCCGCAACGATCTTTTCGCCGAACGTCTTGTCGGCATAGCGCTCCGCGGAAACCAGCTGGCCGGTGACGGCGTCGATACGGAATTCGTCGCGCGTGGCTTCGAGCGTCATATCTTTTCCCCACGACCGGATCCGGATCACCGTGCCCGGGCCGCCCGGCAGCGTCAGCAACGCCCTGGAGAAACGGCCACCCTCCTCGCGCTGGAACGTCGTCCATGCGTGATCGAATCCGATCGGCTGAGCCGGCTCGGGACGGCCGGCCGCACGCGGCGGCTTCGCAGGCATCTTCGCAGCAGTGACTTGCGGCCGCGCCAGCAGCCAGGTCACGCCGTCCTTGTACCATTCGAAGGAGAACGATGGCCCGGTGAGCGCCATCGTCAGATAGATCGGCAGGACCCAGGTGCCGATCACGGTGTGCAGCGACCGGTGCAGTCCGCGGCCGTTGAGCCCGAGATTCGGCCTTAGCCACATCTTCACGCTGCCGGCCCGACGCGGCCAGCGCAGCACGAGGCCCGACACCAGCATGACGATCAGGCCGAGCGCGATCGTGCCGGTGATCGGACGTCCCCAGCCCTTGCCGTCGCCGGGAATGAGCAGCCAGCGATGCAGCCGGCGCACGGTCGCGAAAAACGCTTCGCCGCGCGGCGAGCCGAGCACGTTAGCGTCATAGGGATCGACATAGAGCGAAGTCGGCCGGTCGCCCCGATCGTCACGGGCAAAGCGGACATGAACCGCCGCAGATGGATCGCTCGACAACGTGACAGCGGCGACCTTGCCGAGGTCCTGCGCCGCCTTCAGCCGCGCTACAAGTTCGTCCGGCATCAGCGCCGGCGTCTGGCGCGGCGCGACCTGCATGATGCCGGCGTTGAGATGATCGACGATCTCGTCCTCGAAACCCATGATCGCGCCGGTCAGCGCGATCAGGGACACCAGCAGCGCGAGAACCAGGCCCACGATGGAATGGACCTGGAACAGGACCGCCTTGATCGCGTGTCCCAGCCGCGCCGCCATGGCTAGAACTTCACCGTGGCCGACAGTGACACGCGCCGCGCATCGCCGATGGCGACATTGAGGGCGTTGCCGGTGGTGGATGTGTAGTAGACCTTGTCGAACAGGTTCTTGACGTTGAACTGATAGGTCACCGGCAGATTGTCGACCTTCGTGTCGTAGGTCGCAAAGATGTCCGCGACGGTATAGGCCGGCATGAAGAACGTGTTGGCGGAATCGCCCGGCCGGTCACCGACATAGCGCGCGCCGCCGCCGAGCCGCAGACGTCCAGCGAGCGCGTCCCCGAAATCGTAGACGAGATAGAGGGAGGCCGTGTTCATCGCGACGTTCAGCAGTTTTGCGTTGCCGACGACGGGATCATTGATCAGGCGCGCGTCAGTATAGCCGTAACTTCCGATCATGCTCCACTGGTCGGTCAGCTTGCCGGTCACGTCCAATTCGACGCCGCGCGACCGGGCCGCGCCGGAGGTGCGCGCCGCCGACTTGCCGTTGCCGATATCATCGAGCACCAGCACGTTCTTCTTCTCGATGTCGTAGACCGCCAAGGTGCCCGACAGCCGCTTGTTGACATCGAACTTCAGCCCGGTCTCCCATTGCGTTCCCTCTTCGGGCGCAATGGTGGAGTCGACGACGAAGCCGGTGGTGAACGCCGCGATGGTCGATGTCGGCTTCAACGACTGCGTATAGCTCACGTAATAGGAGAGCTGATCGCTCAGCTTGACGATGACGCCGCCGAGCGGCAGCACCTTGTCGCCGGACAGGTTGGTGTTGGTGACGAAAAGAGGCCGACCTTTGCCTGCGAGCTGCTCGTATTCCATCCAGCGCACGCCGCCAACCACCGACAGCCAGTTGGTCAGATGGAACGTGTCCTGGGCGAAGAAGCCGCGGGTGCCGAGCTTGTCGGTCTGCTCGCTGTCGGTTGCCGAAACGGTCGTGCCCGGCACGACCAGTCCGTAGACCGGGTTGTAGAAATTGAAGCTCGGCGTCGCCTGGCGGATCAGGTCGTGGCGATCGATGGTGCGATAGAGCGCCTCGCCTCCGAGCAGGATCTCGTTGCGGAAGCCGCCGACCCAGACGTCGCCCTGCAGATACGAGGTGCCGTAACTGGCATTGCTCAGCGAGTTGCGGGTGCCATCGTTGCTGCGGATCTCGACGCCGGTCGCGGCGTTGACGCCTGTGATGCGGAGCTGATTGGCGCTGAAGGTCTCGGTGTTGTAGCTGTAGGCCGCGGTGACCTTCCAATTGTCGTCGAGCTTCTGCTCGACCGAAGCCTGCACCAGGTCGGAGGTGCCCCACATGTTGTTGAAGGGCTCGTCGAGCCGGCGCGTCGCCGGGATCGCCAGCGGCGCCCCCTTGACGAAGGACGTGCCGCGGTCGAACGGAGTGATGAACTCGCGGTGCTCATAGGTGAGCTGAACCGTCGTCGTGTCGCCGTACCAGGCCAGCGACGGGTTCACCAGCATTTCCCTGTGCCGGCCGAAATTGCGCCAATAGTCCTCGCTGACGCCGTAGCCGACGAAGCGATAGGCGAGACCGCCGTCGCCGATCGGGCCGGTGATGTCGAGCGTGCCGTCGGCGCCGCTGCGGTTGTTCGCGTAGGTCGAGCCGAGCAGCGTGACCGAGCCGTGCTGGTACAGCTCCGGACGCTTGCTGATGGTGTTGACGATGCCGCCGGGATCCATGATGCCGTAGAGCAGCGAGGCCGGTCCCTTCAACACCTCGACGCTTTCGACCGCGGCATTGAGGCTGCGGCCCTGCACCAGCGGCATGCCGTTGCGCATGATCGAGCCGTCGCGATTGTCGCCGAAGCCGCGGCGGATCACGGCGTCCTGGGTGCCGGCGAGCGTGTTGGTCTGGGTGATGCCGCTGATATTGATCAGCGCATCGTCGATATTGCGCGGCAACTGGTCCTTCAGCACCTGCTCGGGCACGACGTTGACGGACTGCGAGGTGTCGAGCGGCGAGGCGCCATTGCGCAGCGTGGTCGCGCTCGGCATCGCGCGGTAGCCGAGCTTTGCGGCCTGCTGCGCGGCGGCTTCCGCCGCCGCGCGCTCCGAAAGCGTCGGCGCTGCGGGTGCAGGGGCACGATTGGGCTGGCGCACGGCGGTCTGCGTGCGGCGTGACGGCTGGTCGGATGCACGCACCGGCTTCGGCCGCTGCGCCGGCGCCTCAACCGTCACCGGCGGCAGGGCCGATTGCGCCTGCGCGGTCGTCATGTTGGAGGGGCATTCGGCGAGCAGCACGGCTGCTCCGATGAGAAGACCCGCACGGCTCTTGCCGGCATGATTTCGATGGCTGCTAACGCGTTGGCCATCCAGATGAGCACGCACGTTCGATTCACTTCCAGGTCAGACACGGCATTGAAGCTGGCGCGTCTAACAGTCGCGGCGATTGAAGAGAACCGCAGGAAGAGTTGAATCGCTCTAGTGTTGAATCGTTCTAAGTAGGGATCGGCACCGGACGGCAATCTCCAATTGCTGGCCTGCCGGCCGCGACACGCAACGCGCGAATTTGCGGCGGCGTGCCGCGATCTCGCGCGGGCTCACGCGATGGCAGGAGCCGTCAACTCGTCGAGCTTCCGCTTGAACGCGGAGCCGTCGGACGATGCGCGGAGCGGCGGGCGCACGCGCAGCCAGGCTGCATCGCCGGTCTGTGCCGCCAGGATCGCTTTCAGCGTCGCGGTGAACGAGGGCGTCTTCAGCACGATTTCGATAGCAGCCTGCATGCGCGCCTCGACATCCTTGCCCTCGACCATGCCTTTGACCAGCTCGGGCACGACATTGGCCATGCCGCAGATGGTGCCGGCGCCGCCGGCGGCGATCGCGCGGGTGATATCGGCTTCATTGCCGACGGTGATGGCGAGCTCGGGAGCCGCGGCACGGAAGGCCTGGAACTGCTTGAAGTCACCGCTGGAGTCCTTCAGGCCGGCAATCACCTTGCCGTAACGCTTGCGCAGGCTCGCGGCGACCGCGGTGGGGATCGCAACGCCCGACATCTGCGGGATGTGATAGAGGTAGGCGCGCAGCCGATCGTCGGCGACGCCGTCGATGATCGCGACAAAGGCATCCTCGATGCCCTCAGGCGCGACGCTGCGGTCGAAATAGGGTGGCAGCAGCAGCACGTGGCGCAGGCCGAGACCGAGCGCGGCGCGCGACAGTGCGATGCTGTCGCTGATGGCGGGGAAGCCGCCGCCGATGCCGATGCGTTCCGGCGCAATTCCAGCCGTGAGCACGGCTTCGATGGTCGCAATGCGCTCGCTGACATTGAACGAGGTGCCCTCGCCAGTGGTGCCGAACAGCACGACGCCGTCGACCCCCTTGCCGAAGAGCTGCTTGGCGTGAGCCGCGAGCTTGGCGGAATCCACGCTGCCGTCAGCCGCCAGCGGCGTCGCCGATGCCACCCAGAACCCGCGAATTGCCTCCGTCATCTCACCACCCTCTAAGCTGCGACCTCGGACCAAGCCCCTGATCTCGCAATGGATCTCAAAGGGCTTTCCGAGCCTTGTTTTTGCTTTACTTTCCATCTTGTACCTTACATACAAGAAAGAGGCAAATCCTTTCCACCGTCACGGCGCGCATAGGCGCGGCCAGATTTAGGGAGGTCTCGCATGAACATGGTGACCCCGGTCAAGCGGCCCGACCAATTGCTCGGCGCCCTGCGCGACAAGCTCGGCGCAGCCGCCGTCCTGATCGGCACCGACGTGCCTGCCCGCAATTGCAACGACTGGAGCGCGAGCCTGCCGCAGACGCCGCTTGCGGTGATCCGCCCCGTCGATGCGCAGGGCGTGGCCGATGCGATTGCGACCTGCCGGCAGGCGCGGCTGCCGTTCGTGCCGCAGGGCGGGCTGACCGGGCTGTGCCGTGGCGCTTCGCCCGAAGCCGGCTGGGTCGCGATCTCGCTCGAGCGGATGAGCGGCATCGAGGAGATCGACCGCGCGTCGATGACGATGACGGTGAAAGCAGGCACGCCGCTGGAGACGATCCAGAAGGCGGCGGATGAAGCCGGCTTCTTCTTTCCGCTCGACCTCGGCTCGCGCGGCTCCTGCGCGATCGGCGGCAACCTCTCGACCAATGCCGGCGGCAATCGCGTGATCCGCTACGGCATGACGCGCGAGCTGGTGCTCGGTCTCGAGGTCGTGCTGCCCGACGGCACCATCATCACTGGCCTCAACAAGCTGATGAAGAACAATGCCGGCTACGATCTGAAGCATCTGTTCATCGGCTCGGAAGGCACGCTCGGCATCATCACCCGCGTGGTGCTGCGGCTGTTTCCGAAACCGCGCTCGACCATGGCCGCGCTCTGCGCGCTGAAGGACTATGCCGCGGTGATCGCGCTGCTCGATGCGGCGCGCAGCGGGCTCGGACCGCTGCTGTCGGCGTTCGAGGTGATGTGGCCGGATTATTGGGACGTGATCACGAATCGTGCCGGCGTGAAGCCGCCGGTCGCCGCAGGTCACGGCCTCTATGTGCTGGTCGAGGCGCAGGGCACCGACGAAAGCCTGGACGCGCCACGCTTCCAGGCCTGGCTCGAGGAGCTGATGGAGCGCGGGCTGCTGGCCGATGCCGCGGTGGCGCAATCGCTGGCGCAGACGCAGAGCTTCTGGCGCGTGCGCGACATCTGCGCCGAATTCGGCCAGGTGCTGGGCCCGCACATCTCCTACGACATCGGCCTTGCGGTTGCTCGGATGGACGAATTCGTCACGCGCTGCAAGGCGGCACTCGCTGACGGCATCGCTGGCTGCGAGAGCGTCTATTACGGCCATATCGGCGACGGCAATCTACACCTGGTCTCCTGGGTCACCGGCCTCTCCGTCGAGCAGCAGCCGAAGGAAGAGATGGACGCGATCATCTATGGTCTCGTCCGCGAACTGGGCGGCAGCATCTCGGCCGAGCACGGCATCGGCACGTTGAAGAAGAAATGGCTGGGCCATGCCAGGAGCGATACCGAGATCGCGCTGATGCGGACGCTGAAAGCGGCGCTCGATCCTGATCATCTGCTCAATCCCGGCAAGGTCGTCTGAGACAGCGAATGCGGTCACTCAAGCTCGATACGCCGAAATCGCTGTCGCAGCGGGTGATGCAGCGGCTGCGGCAGGCGATCATCGACGGCGAGTTCGCGCTGGGCGCCGCCATCTCCGAGGAAATGGTGGCGAATTCCTTCGGCGTCAGCCGCACGCCGGTGCGCGAGGCGATGGGGCAGCTGCAGGCGCAAGGCCTCGTGGTGATCCGCCCGCAAGTTGGCAGCTTTGTGTTCACGCCGAGCGCGGAGGACATCAACGCGCTCTGCACCTTCCGGATCGCACTCGAACCCAAGGCCGCCGAGCTCGCCTATCGTTGCGATCGCGACGGTGCAGTCGCCGCGATGAGCGAGGCCATCGCGGCGATGGAGCCGGCGGTCAGTGCAAAGGACAACATCGCCTATGGCCGCGCCGATGCGGCCTTTCACGAGGCGCTGTTCACCCATTGCGGCAATCGCTACCTCGCCGAATCCTATCAGCTGGTCTCCGGCCGCGTCGCGGCGCTCCGCACCAATCTGACCTCACCGATCGACGTGCGGACCCGCACGTCGTTCGACGAGCATCGCAGGCTGCGCGATTTGTTCGCGCGCGGCGAGTTCGCCGCCTTCGAAGAATTGATGACCACGCATATCACCAATTCGGGCGTGGTCTACGCCAGGGCGTTGAAGGTGGAGGCACTGAGGGTGGAATGAGGGCTTCTAGCGCCCTTCCCTCGGTCCCGGCCTGTCCAGAAAATCCAGCGCGGTATTGATCTGCTCGAGCTGGTGCTCGATCCTGTCGCGGTCCTCGACCGATGGCACCTTTTCGAGCTGCTCCACGAGCTTCTGCTTTCGCAACAGCAGGTTCTCTATGACTGTACTCACAGCTCCCCCATCGCCAGAGGCGAACATCGCGAGCGCGCGCGAGGCGGGCTCGCGGCAACCTCCATCAGAATGTCCACGAAGGCCGATGGTTCCTGCGGGTGAACCCGGACGCATGCGGATGGAACTAGCGGCGCAAACTGGCCCAGACGCCCCCCAAAATCAGCAAACCGCCGAAAAGATGGATCAACTGCGGCGGTTCGCCGAGGATGGCGAACGACAATAGCGCGCTCGCGATCGGCCCGAGATAGAGCACGAGCGAAGTCCGCACCGAGCCGAACTTGCCGCCGAGCCAGGCAAAGCCGGCATAGGCGAGCAGGCCGGGAACGATCCCGGCGAAGACATAGGCCGACAGCGCCTTGGTGCTGAAGACCTCCGCCGGCGTCGCCCACATCTCCATGGCCGCGAGCGGCAGCGAGAACAGGGCGCCGGCGCCCGAGAACAGGCTGATGCGTGCCAGCAGCGACGCCTTTGGCGCGGCGCGCGATTGCAGCAACGTGTAGCCGGACCAGCCGAGCATCGCGATCACGACGAGACCGTCGCCCACCGCGGTCTGCAGCTCGATCAGTGTCTGCGGATGGCCGCCGGAAATGATCAGCAGCGCACCTGCGAGCGCGAGCGCCGTGCCGAGCCATTGCAAGGGACCGACATGCTCGATGCCGCGCAGGGCCGAAATCAGCAGCACCGTGATCGGCGACAGCGCCATGATCAGCGCGATGTGGATCGCCGTCGTCGACACGCCCGCGGCATAGACCGGACCGCCGCACAGGAACATGCCCATGAAGCCGGCGGCGAGGATCGGCCAGATGTTTCGGCCGAGCGGCACGCGGCCGCTCTGGATCTCCTTGAGTGCGATCGGCGCCAGCCCGATGGCGACGATGCTCCAGCGGAAGAAGGCGAGCGCGAAGGGCGGGACGGAGCCGGCGAGTCCGCGCGCCAGAATCTGATTGGAGGCCTGCGCGGTCGCCACCAGGATGAAGCCGATCAGCGCGATCGCGCCCAGCCAGGCGCCCGTGGACGGCGATGCGCCGCCGACCGCGCGATGACCGCCGTCAGAGGTTTCCTTGCCCGTTTCCTTGCCCATGGATCAATCGGATATCCGATGACGGCCGCGGTGAGAACCCCGAGGACGGCTCACCGACATGCATATGCGGCACGCGCATCATCCCGGGGGGCGCGGCGATGCTCGCGAGCAGCACCGGTACGACGGGGGTGCGGCTGAGCGAGACCGAGAACACCGCCAGCAGCGCGCACAGCATGCAGAGCCTCATCCGCACCGTCCGGCGATCGGTGATCGGCAGGAACAGGAAGAACAACATCGACAGGATCAGCAGCGCATCGACCAGAAACATGGGGCTCTCCTTCAAAACTGGAGAGAGCATGACGCGACGGCACCGGTCGGACTGTGGGGGGCGTCACACCCCCATGGCTGACGCGGGTCACGCTGGGAGAGGACGAAGCGGCACGCGCTCGTGACCCGTTAACGCACCCGGACTGCGGCCCGGGAACCTCGATCTTTCACGCGTCCGTCGGTTGTATTCAGGAGCGTGGAGTCCTATGCGTAGGCGCCATGGACACCCAGATGATCACCGCCGCAAAGCCGCTGATGGCCCAGGCGCAGCCGCGCAAGCCGGCACCGTTCCTCCCGATGAGCCGCGCCGAGATGGATGCGCTCGGCTGGGACGCCTGCGACATCGTGCTGGTGACCGGAGATGCCTATGTCGACCATCCGAGCTTCGGCATGGCGATCATCGGGCGCTTGCTGGAGGCGCAGGGCTTTCGGGTCGGCATCATCTCGCAGCCCGACTGGCACTCGGCCGAGCCTTTCAAGGCATTAGGCAAGCCAAAAGTGTTCTTTGGCGTCACCGGCGGCAACATGGATTCCATGGTGAACCGCTACACCGCGGACCGCCGCATCCGCAGCGACGATGCCTATACGGCGGGCGGCGAAGGCGGCAAGCGGCCCGACCGCTGCACCGTGGTCTACGCCCAGCGCTGCCGCGAGGCGTTCAAGGATGTGCCGATCGTGCTCGGCGGCATCGAGGCCTCGCTGCGCCGGATCGCGCATTACGACTACTGGTCCGACAAGGTGCGCCGCTCGGTGCTGGCCGACGCCAAGGCGGACCTGCTCCTCTACGGCAACGCCGAGCGTGCGGTGGTCGAGGTGGCGCAACGGCTCGCCGCCGGCGAGGCGCCGCGCGCGCTGGACGAAATCAGGGGCGTCGCGCTGTTCCGCAAGGTCCCCGAGGACTACACCGAGCTGCACGCCGACGATCTCGATTCCGCCGACGAGGGCGCAACACGCCAGAAGGGCACGACCGTCATCCGCCTGCCGGCACTTGAGCAGGTCGAGCAGGACAAGGAAGCCTATGCCCGCGCCTCGCGCGTGCTGCATCGGGAGAGCAATCCCGGCAATGCGCGGCCGCTGGTGCAGCGTCATGGCGATCGCGACCTCTGGCTCAACCCGCCGCCGATCCCGCTGACCAGCGAGGAGATGGACGCGGTCTACGACCTGCCTTACGCGCGCGCCCCGCATCCGTCCTACGGCGAAGCAAAAATCCCCGCCTGGGACATGATCAAGTTCTCGGTGACGATCATGCGCGGCTGCTTTGGCGGCTGCACCTTCTGCTCGATCACCGAGCACGAAGGCCGCATCATCCAGAACCGCTCGGAAGGCTCGATCCTGCGCGAGATCGAAAAGATCCGCGACAAGACGCCGGGCTTCACCGGCGTGATCTCCGACATCGGCGGCCCCACCGCCAACATGTACCGGATGGCCTGCAAGGACCCGAAGGTCGAGGCGGCGTGCCGGCGGCCGTCTTGCGTCTTCCCCGAGATCTGCCCGAACCTCAACACCTCGCATGACGATTTGATCCGGCTCTATCGCAAGGTGCGCGAGACCAAGGGCATCAAGAAAGTCATGGTCGCATCGGGCGTGCGCTACGACCTCGCGGTCGAGAGCCCCGAATACATCAAGGAGCTCGTCACCCATCACGTCGGCGGCTATCTGAAGATCGCCCCCGAGCATACCGAGCGCGGTCCGCTCGACAAGATGATGAAGCCGGGCATCGGCGCCTACAACAAGTTCAAGCGGATGTTCGACGCCGCCGCCGAGCAGGCCGGCAAGAAATACTACCTGATCCCCTATTTCATCGCGGCGCATCCAGGCACGACCGACGAGGACATGATGAACCTCGCGCTCTGGCTGAAGAAGAACCGCTATCGCGCCGATCAGGTGCAGACCTTCCTGCCCTCGCCGATGGCGACCGCGACCGCGATGTATCACACCGGCGTCAACCCGCTGCGCGGCGTGCGCCATGGCGGCAGCGACAAGGTCGAGGCGATCAAGGGCCTGCGCCAGCGCCGCCTGCACAAGGCCTTCCTGCGCTACCACGATCCCGACAATTGGCCGGTGCTGCGCGAGGCCTTGATCGAGATGGGCCGCCGCGACCTGATCGGCTCGCAGCCCCACCAGCTCGTCCCCGCGCACCAGCCGCCCGGCACCGGCAAGGCCGCCGGCACGCGGCGCCCGGTGCGTCCGGGCGAGAAGACCCAGCGGTTCACGACCAAGGGCCTGCGGGTGATGAAGTAGCGGGCGCCGCTCGCCTGCTACAGCGCGAGCACCACTGCCCCTGACACGGCATCAGTCACACCGCGTCCGTTGCCCTGGTCTTCGAGCACCGACCTGAAACTGTCGAGGGTCTTGATCATCGCCGATCGTGCCGCGACCATTGCCTCCTGGCTGGCCCAGGTGCCGATCAGGCAGAAGGTCTGCTCGCCGGTCTTGATGATGACGCCGTGCTCCAGGCCAGGCCATTTCGCCTTGCCGTTCCGGTGCGCGTCGAGGAAGGCGGCTTCCTCACCCGGCTTCACCTTGAACCTGACCACATTATAGACGTGCATGATGCGCCTCCCAAAAATGGACTGATGAAAACGGGCGCCGCGCGAGGGACAGGACGAAAAATCCATACGGTCGCCCGGGCCAGATGGTGCTCCTCGCGCGCAGGGGCGTCACCGTGACAAATCGGCATGGCGACCTCGGTTGCTTGGGACTGCCAGAACAAAAATGTCGAAAACAACCCCATGCACAGTAGACGGCATGAGCGGGATCAATGGCTTAGGGGACGTGCGAACGCTCGATGCGCGGCGCAAAGGACAGGTTGCTCCGTCGGGCAAAACAGGGGCATGGCGGGATCATCGGAAGCTACGTGCGTAGGCTCAGCAAAGTCGCTTGACCTTTTCGTCATCACGTAACATATAAAGTTACATGAAACGAGATTCCCGCCTTTCCGGCGTGCTGCACGTTCTCCTCCACATGGCGCAGCAGCCTGGGCCGTTCACGTCCGAGACGCTGGCGAAGGCCATGGACACCAACCCCGTGGTGATCCGCCGTATCATGGCGGGTCTGCGGGAGATCGGTTACGTGCGCTCCGAGAAGGGGCATGGCGGCGGCTGGACCATCGCCTGCGACCTGTCGAAGGTGACGCTGCGCGACGTCTATGCCGCGCTCGGCAATCCTCCGCTTCTGGCGATGGGCAACCGGACCGAGGCGCCCGGCTGTCTGGTCGAGCAGGCCGTCAATGCCGCGCTCGATCAGGCCTTTGACGATGCCGAGGCGCTGCTGCTGGCGCGGCTCGGCGAGGTGACGCTGGCGATGCTCGGCGAGGACCTGCGCAAGCGGATCGGGTCTCGAAAGATCCACGACATCAGCGCGCATCGCGCCTGAACGGCTCCATTCACGGGGACAACATCATGACGGACATTCAAGCCGCATTCTCCGATCCGCAATTCGTGGCGAGATACACGGAGGGGCCGCGGCGCTTCGTGCCGGGCTATGACGCCATGCAGTCCATGACGGCGATTCTGCTCGCCGAAAGTGTCCCCAGCGATGGGCAGGTGCTCGTCCTCGGCGCCGGTGGCGGCCTGGAGCTCAAAGCGTTTGCGCAAGCGCATCCCGGTTGGCGCTTCGACGGCGTCGATCCGTCCGCGGCGATGCTGGCGCTGGCCGGGCAAACCCTGGGATCGCTCGCACCACGTGCGCGCCTTCATCAAGGCTATATCGATGATGCGCCGGAGGGACCGTTCGACGGTGCCACCTGCCTGCTGACCCTGCACTTCGTCGGCGTCGAGGAGCGGCGCCGCATCGCCTCGGAGGTCCGCCGCCGCCTCAAGCCGCGCGCACCGTTCGTGGTCGCGCATCTGAGCGCGCCCAATGGCGAGCAGGAGCGCCCGCTGTGGCTGGCGCGCTACTCCGCGTTCCTGGCTGCGTCCGGCGTCGAGCCCGAGCAGGCGGCAGCCGCGCGGAACGCCGTCACCAACCATCTGGAGATTCTCGCACCCGCGCAGGACGAGGTGATCCTGCGCGAGGCCGGCTTCACCGATCCCACGCTGTTCTACACCGGCTTCGCCTTCCGCGGCTGGGTGGCCTACGCCTGAGGCGCCACCACGCCGGGCAATCATGCCAGAGCCGGATGCGGCAGGGTCTGTGGACATGATTCATTGCTCCGCAAATTGGGCGGTGTTCGCTTTGCCTTCAAAACCGGACATGGCCGGTTTGCCCCTGCCGGCAAAGGGCAAGAAACGGACATCCCGATGCCGTCCAACCTTGGTCCGTGACGAGCCAGTCAGCCGCCATTCTGGCGCTTGAGGCATAGGACAGATAGGGGCCCAGAAGCGGACCCCATCGAGGTTACGGTCGTTGGACGGCGGGGGCAGAGCGAACATGCTCCGCCCTTCCGCGATTGGCTGCTAGCGTCAAAACAGATTCATGCAGGTCGCAATTCGTCGTTCGGCACCACGGGATGCTTCAACCGCGCTTGGCTCTCGATACGTAACCGGCGGTAACCTCATCTTTGTGGCTGGCGAACGCAGCCAGCACTTCGGTCTTCTCGCGCTTCGGGACCTTGGCGAAGTCAAGTGTCCGCCCGAGTTCAGCAGCGACCTCGTCGAATTCCGCCGGGGAGATCCGCAACGCCCGGTGCGCCTCCTCAAGGCCAAGGGGCGTCGTCCCCGGCCTGGTGGCCTTGAACTGGAACGGCCCACCCGAAACGTCACAGACCCAAAGTGTTCGCATGAACTTGAGACCAGGCAAGCGTTTCAGATTTTTGGTGTGCCATTCCCTCAACTGCGGATTTTTTGACTTCTGACCGACGACGGCGTTCTTTACGACAGCGTCGCTGAAGTGATCCACGACCGCTGCAATGGCGAAGACGCCGCCAAGTCGTTCATACAGGCTTTGATCCGGAGTGGTTTGCTGGGCCTGCGCACGCGCTTGATTGGCTCCAGCCAAAGCGACGGGGGCGGCTGTCAGCGCCAGTCCTGCGACCACACTTCGTCTGCTGATGGAAGTCGAACGAGGCCTTGCCATGGGTACCTCCTTACATCGGTTTCCTGAGGCATTGCAGCCAACATCCCGCGCAACTGCCGCCGTGCGCGCGTTGCCGTCCGGAGGCGCTGCCGGTGATTGCGGCACTCCCGTTGGATGGGTCGGAACGGAAATGGTTCCCGGAAGTTTTGAGCTAGACGCAGACCCATGCGCACCAAACTGCGAAGAACTTGGTATGAGCAATCTAGTCCGCCATGCCCCTGAGAGCTGACGTCGAGCCAAGCGTCGAACGCGGACGAAAAGGGCCAGAAGCGGTCTCACAAGCTAATCGCACCATCCACTGCCGGATCGCTTCGCTTGATATGCAAGCGCTTCAGCAGATACCTCGTCGTATTGAGTTTTGCTGATCGGGAACGAAGCGAGCCGCCGAATGCCATCTTCCATAGTGTAGATTACGACCGTGTACTCTCGGCACCATCGATTTGGTGAGCCAGGGACAGCGATGTAGTGCCGGCCTTCGCTGCGCTTCCCTAGGAAGACATCGAGCACTTGGCCCACTTCGACCTTGCCCCTGAGAGCCTCCGTGACCTTCAGACGGGCAAACCAAATATCGTTAGTGCAACCCTCGCAATGACGGCCACCCATAAAAAACACAGGTTGCTGCAATCGGACCTTCGCGACCACAACGTCCCTAGCGTCGGGGGGCAAATCCGTTAGTGCTTCTTGAAGTGCGCTTGGCGGCCCTTCAGAAAAGTACGCAATAGGAGCGCTCTGATCGTTCGCCGCAGAAAGGGGCAAACCCAAAGTGATCGCGCTCATCACCGCAACAAGAGCCAGACTTCGCTTTACAAGTTTCATGCAGGTTGCTGCGCTTAGCGGTTGCACCATCAATCTAACCCAATCTGGCGGAATTGAATAGAGAAGGTCCGCCTTGGGTCAAACTGCGAAGAACTCTGGCCGAGCAAATCCCGTCCGCTGTGCCAACATGAGCTGACCTCAGCGCCCAGCGGCGTCACTTCGCTTTCAGGGTCAAAGCTACCATCGGACCACCATGGCCCATCGGTCCAGTCTGACTCGGGAAGCGGACCCCCGCGCGCTGGGCTGAAGTCAGCCACTGGCCACTTCCAGACGCCCGCATTGCAAAAGGAAACGCTATGCGGTCCTCAGCGGTGCGGTGAGCGCCAGCGCAGCCACGGCATCCGCTATTCCCGGCGAATCTGCATAGGTAACCATGTGACCGGCATCCTCGACCAGATGTAGCAAGGAGCGGGGCAACGCCTCATGCAGGCGGCGCGACTGGTCGGCCTCGATGAGCCGGTCACCCTTTCCGTGCAGGATCCTAACGGGACACCGGATGCCATGATACTGAAGCTGCAATTGCGCGGCAGCTGGAATAAGGAACGCGCTCTCCTCGGCGGCCGCCCTCAACTGCTTGGGCCGGAGAGCCAACGAGATCGGAAATTTATTCTTGAATTTCGGCGGAATGGCACGCGGCGCGAACAGCGTGCGCATCAGCTTCGGCGCAATAGCCCACGATATGATCGGCGAGATCGTGTAGCGCATCAGATCCCCGAGCAGCGGCAGTGCCGGACCTGACATGAGCCAAAAGTCCATCCTTGAGGTTGGAAAATAGTAGCCGGACACAAGCACGAGCCCACTCACGGCATAACCGCTTCGCAGAGCCAGCGCGATTGCCACCAGCGTTCCCCAGGAGTGGCCGAGCACCACGGGATTGCGCGCTCCAAGCTGATCAAGAGCCTTCGCGAACAAGGAAGCTTGCGTTGTGGGCGTCCAGATGCGCGTGCGCGGACGGTCGCTGTAGCCAAACCCTGGCCGGTCGAAGCAAACGACGCGATAGTCGTGGGCCAGGCGGTCGACCAAACCGCTCAGGACGAGATCCTGAATCATGGTGCCGTTCCCGTGAAACAGGACCACGCAAGGCGCAGCGGCATCGCCCCGTTCGATATAGTGAAGGCGCACTCCGTCGCAATCCGTAAAGACGCCGATAGGCGGATTCTTTCGCTCCGCTGTCACCTGAAACGCGATGTTGCCGAGGATCAGGACGACAAGTCCCGCCAAAACGATCAGCAGAACGGCTTCTGTTGTGGACATCGTGTCAGCCTACATTCCTGATCGCGGGTCCCTCGGATTGGCGGCACCGAGCCCGCTCTGGGTTGTTGTGAGCCGCGCTCTCCAGCCGAAAGCAAGCAACCGTGATCGGCGCGTGCGTGATTCGCGTTTGCGTCCATCCTTTGCCGCAGCGGGTACGGCTTGCAGTTATCGTCCCGGCAGAGCCGTGAGCTCTGGGGCCGGCTTGATGCGCCAGAACGGATATGCCGCCAATTCTTTCGAATGCTGCCCGAACATCTCGGCCCGTCTGCTTGTAAACTCGGTAATGACGGCGAAAAATTCAGTTGGTGACCCGATTGTCGCAAGTCTCAGGCCGAAATCAAAAGTAAACTGCACGTTGGCCTGGGCTATCTCAAGAAGCTTTGCTTGGTACGCCTGCATGTTTGCCGTGGCTAAAGCGAAGCCTTTCATTGGATCGCTGTCGATCATTCTCTGACTGAGGTCATCTGGCAAAGCATCCACCCGAGGCTCAATGATAGGAACCTCGTGTCCAGGATCATCGTGAAGTTTAGGAGGCGGTTCAATCGAGGCTGCCGCAACAGAGCGAAGAAATTCCTCTTTCGGGCTTCTAACAATGGCCTGCTTGTTCCGTTGGGCCCGCGCGGCCATTTTCGGATTGCGGGCGCGCTTTGACGCTGGTGCCGGTTTGCGTTTGCTCATCTGGCGCTCCAAGAACATGAGGGTGCGACCACAACGGTCATTTCTGAACGGACAACAGGCTTCGTGATGTGGCGTTCCAAACCCGCGCATTGTTGGAGACCCGCATGAACTGAGATCAATCGCACGTTCTGCGACTGGACGATGATTTCAGGTAGCAACTCCAACCAACAAACGTCTAGCTGGCGATCTTCCAGACCTATGTTCGACGGGCGTTGGCCTGAGAACAATTAGCTCTTCGCTCGTTGTGCTCTCCAAAGACCGCTTTAAGTTGCGGCGACTACGCAAGCAGTCATGCCTTGATCGCGAGACTTCCTCGAAGCGAACCTTCGGAGGTCAGCATCGGCCCTTGATAGACCGCATCGCTGGAGCAATTTGAATGCTCTGGTCACTAGCAGTTCGTGGTGAAGGCGAGAGGAAGGGCACGACGTCATCCGTGTGACTGACGGCCAGGGCATGGTGCGCGCGGCGAGCCGCCGACGTCTCATCACGGACCTCAAGCTAAACGGGGCATTGACGGATGGCAGATCGCCGAACGTTGCCGGGAGGATGATCCCAAACTCCCGGTGATCTTTGAGACCGATTTCTCGCCCGTCGCGCCCCGCCCGGTACCCCCTGATGTTGCGGCAGCCCTATCGTCCGGAGGACGTTGTCGGTGCCGGTAGCTTCGGATCGGGCGGTGAAGCCAGATTACCCACCGAGCGAATGCTCGAGGAAGAAGCGCAGCATTTCCCTCGTCGCATCCGGCCCCTGCGGATCAGTGTAGGTCCCGGCGGGACTGCCGCCTGACCACGCGTGTCCAGCGCCATCGATGTTCCAGTGTTCGGAGATCGCCCGACCGGCCCCGTCGATCAGGACGGTGCGAGTATAGGCATGGCCGTGGGGTACGCGTCCGCGAAGTACCTTCGTCGTCGGCCTCGTTGCCCTGGTCGACTGCTCGATTATCTGATCGCCATTCTTTGGATGCACCGTGGTGTCGCGATCGCCATGGAAAACGATGGTCGGCACAGAAGTTTTGCCGTCCGCAATTGCCTTGGAGCCGCCTCCCTGCCGCATGGCGACGAACGCGGAGGGAAGATCGCTCGCGGCTCCGCACGCGAGGCCTGAATGAATACCGACCGCCGCGTACAGGTCGCTATACGTTGCGCCCATGATGGCGGCGGCGGCCCCGCCGGCCGACAGACCCGCGACGTATACGCGCTTGGGATCGATCGCATGGTCGCGCATGATCTGGCGGGTAATGCCGGCGATCATCGAGGGCTCGCCCCCGCCGCGGCGCTGGTCGCCCGTGCGAAACCAGTTCCAGCACTTCGATGGGTTGGCTCCGTTCGGTTGCTCAGGATAGACCACGAAGCAATTCTGCTCTTCCGCCAAGAAGTTCATCCGGGTGCCGGCCGCGAAATCGTCGGGCGACTGGGTGCATCCATGAAGCATGACGATCAGCGGAAGCCGTCGTCCCTCACAGCGGCTTGGGATGAACAGCTTGTAGGTCCGGCTTCCCGCGGCGTTACTGAAGGTACCGGCGATAAACCGTGTGCCCTCGGGCACCATGTCCGACGGGGACAGAGGAGCGCGTGCGATCGGACTTCGCAGGCCGAGCCCGGAAAAATCCCGCATGCCGTCGAGCGGTGAGGAGCGCCTGCGTCGCTGATCAGAGCGGGCCGGCGAGATCTGCGGAGCTTCCCGCTCCTCGACGACGTCGGCCGTAGCGTCGATGGTAAGCGGATCGAGCCCCGGGAGCCGAGCCTGAGCGGCGTTGCGATGCTCTGGTTTTGGAGCGCTACCGCCGTGGAGCATGCGCTGCAGGAGCGCGGTGGCCTCGACCAGTTGGCCGGCACGCGTGAGGCGGGTTGCTTCGCGGATTATGACTTGATTCAGCATCGTTCACCTCGTTCTGTCGGCGAGAGCGGCCTTGACCGCGGGAGTGGCGTGAAGGGCCCCCAGCACCGAGACCGACGCGATTGTGGCGCGAGCCAACTCGGGAGTGACGTCCTGGGCGATGGTGGCTAAGCCCAAAACATTGATCTGCAGCATTTCGCCGGCGCGCCGCGCCGCTTCGAGATCCTCGCGAGTGTAGTTGCGCAGCCCGAGGTCCAGGTTCTTCCGGGCCGTGGATTGTCTGACGACCTCTACGTGGCGCTCCAGCTGGTTCCGGATTGCTGTCCGGATAAAATCGGTCCGGTTCGAATAGAACCCTTCCTGCACCATGAGATCGACATGACCGAGGTCGACATAGCCAAGGTTGATCGTGATCTTCTCGGTGTCGGGGGCCTTGGGTCGCAGCTCGCGCACATTATGGGCCATGGGTACATCCATTATTACCATCCCCTTGGATGGTCTATGGATGTTATTTAGATGCTCCCGGGCGCCTTTCAAGGGCGTGGCGAAGGACCGCTTTGGGTCACAAGCAGCGCCCGCCTATTTGGTCAGGCGGCGTCCGGCTTCCCTCAAACAGGAGACATGACGATGGCTCTCTTTGTGCTCAGGTCGCGGCCGCGAAAACACCATTTTCCGACGACGAAGTACGGTCTGCAGAAGCATCACCGACGTTAACCCTGTCGGCAAATGATTCGCCGGAGATCGGCAATCGCCGACAAGTTGCCTTATTGCAGCGGAGAATCTTGAGCGGCACTAACCCCGGGTTAGAGGCGCTTTATGCTGAAAATGGCGTTGTTGGGCCTCCTCATCCTGTTGAGCGCAGGCGTGCTGTCGGCAATGGAGCTGAGCGCTCCACCGCGTCGCGCCGTCGCGATCGCCCCGCCGCTTGCCGAGCAGAGCGCAAGCGTCTCTGCGTCACATGACGCGTTGCCGAAGGCCGATCGCCTCGAGGTTGCCGCTGTGAGCAGCGCGATGCCGACACAAATTGCTCCGGTCGAGAACCCCGTTGCTCCGCAAGACATCCAAGTCGATTCGACCGCGCCGAAACCGATCGTCCGTCATCGGCGCGATGCGAAGACGATCGCGACCGCCGAACGTCCCAAGCCGAAGCCAAAGGCAATTGTTGCCAAGCGAGCTGCCAATGCTCAGCGTGCAAAGGCCGCCGGCGAGACCGAGCCCTGTCGACTGAAGGCGTTCGGCGGCCTACTCAAGGCATTGAATTTGACCGGCTGCGAAATCTGAGGCCGCTTCCCCGGTACGGCAGATCGAAGTCGAACGACCTGACGTCGTGGTGCGAACCCGGGCCTGCTTCCTCCTAGAGGCACTTACGGACACACGCCTTGCCGCCATTTTTCCCTCGGCCAGCGTCTCGCAAATTCTTCCGGTCATGCATACCTAGCCCTCATGAAAAAGATCGGATTCCTCTCCTTCGGACACTGGACCCCCTCGCCGCAATCGCAGACCCGCTCGGCCGCAGACACGCTGCTGCAATCGATCGAGCTTGCGGTCGCGGCCGAGCAGCTGGGCGCGGACGGCGCCTATTTCCGGGTGCATCATTTCGCGCGCCAGCTCGCTTCGCCCTTTCCGCTGCTCGCGGCGGTCGGCGCCAGGACGAGCAGGATCGAGATCGGCACGGCCGTGATCGACATGCGCTATGAGAACCCGCTCTACATGGTGGAGGACGCTGGCAGCGCCGATCTCATCGCCGGCGGCCGGCTGCAGCTCGGCATCAGCCGCGGCTCGCCCGAGCAGGTAATCGACGGCTGGCGCTACTTTGGTTATCGGCCGGCCGACGGCCAGAGCGATGCTGACATGGGCCGGCGCCATGCGGAAGTCTTTCTCGACCTGCTCCGGGGCGAGGGTTTTGCCGAGCCCAATCCGCAGCCGATGTTTCCCAATCCGCCCGGGCTGCTCCGTCTGGAGCCGCATGCGCAAGGCCTGCGCGAGCGGATCTGGTGGGGCGCCGGCTCCAACGCCACCGCGGTGTGGGCGGCAAAGCTCGGCATGAATCTGCAGAGCTCGACGCTGAAGAACGACGAGACCGGCGAAGCCTTCCATGTGCAGCAGGCCGCGCAGATCCGTAGCTTTCGCGCCGCATGGAAGGAAGCCGGCCACACCCGTGAGCCCCGCGTCTCCGTCAGCCGCAGCATCTTTGCGCTGATGGACGATCGCGACCGCGCCTATTTCGGCCGGGGCGGCGAAGGCGAGGACCAGATCGGCTTCATCGACCCGCAGACCCGGGCGATCTTCGGCCGGAGTTATGCCGCCGAGCCCGATGCGCTGATCGAGCAGCTGCGCCAGGACGAGGCGATCGCGGAGGCAGACACGCTGCTACTGACGATCCCGAACCAGTTAGGGGTCGATTACTGCGCGCATGCGATCGAGGCGATCCTGAAGCACGTGGCCCCGGCGCTGGGGTGGCGGTGAGGCGGGCGGCAGTCTAACCATCAGGACGATTCACAAGAACCGGGCCGATCAGAGCGCGTCAAGCTGGCGCCTCGTGACTTGCGCACGAGCTCGTTTCGGGCAGCTCTTTTCCAGATGAGTTCAGCCGCCGCCGAGGCTGTGGCTGATCCGCGTGACAACGCGGTCCCATTGCCGCTTTTCGGCCGCGGGATAATTGATGAGCACGCAGTGCACATAGCCGCGCGAAAAGTTGCAGCGGTCGTACCAGATCTTGTCGCGCTTGATGCTGGAGACGACGAAGAAATTCGGGGCGACACGCTTGTAGATGATGCCGGACGGCGGACTCTTCGTGGCCAGGAATGCAGCCGGCGAAAGACCCTGGCTGTTGGAAACGGCCTGTACGGTGAGATCGGCTCTGCCGTCGGAGGTGCGAAATTGCTGGCCGAAGCCGTCGGGCTTGCCTGCCAACTCCGTGAAGAGCGAAACGGGAATGTCCACCGATGTTCCGGACTCGGCGATGCGGTAGGCCGTCCAGCTCTCTGCCTGGGCGGCAGACAGCGTGGCAAGGAGCGCTGCGACAGCTGCGAATGTCGACTTCATGTCCACCTCATCACTCGCGCGGCACCAGTTGCAGCTCCATCAAGGCGATCCTTTGCAGGTTGGCGACGTTGCGCTCGCCCGCGGCGGCCGTGCGCAGGATGGATTCGGCGAGCATGTTGACGTGCGAAGCTTGCACGGGCTCCGGCAGGCTCGCAACCGCGGCTTCCAGGGCGCCCGTCATGATCGCGATCACCTCGGGTGAAAATTCAGCGTTGGAGAAGTTCTTCATCGTGCGGAGCCGGCCGTTTGTGCGACCCGCGAGACCAACGCCGGGAAAAAGTGGAAGTTCCTGAGTCAAAGCGTTCAGGTGTGCGCGCCTGACGCTGAGCTACGCCACGGACTGGTAGCCGGTGAGCTGCTCGACTCCCGTATCCTCGCGGGCGACGGCCTGCATTCTCACATGGCTGCCGATGACGAGGCCCGTGAGCGAGAGCATGAGCCCCAGCGCGAGCGGCGCGAACAAGGCCTCTTCCTGGAACAATCCGTTGAGCAGCACGACCATGACGCCGAAGCCGGCGAGACCCTGCGTCAGATAGCCCGATGACGCGTAGAGGCGCCAGGCCTTTAGCGCCATCGCGAAATAGAAGGCCAGCAGCACGAAGGCGCCAACGCCCATCTGGTACAGGAGCACGCCGATCGCGCTCTCAACCGCGCCATCAATCGTTCCGGCCGCCTGGGCGGCGCTCCAGTCGATGGAAAAGTAGCTCTCCGATAAATTGCCACCAATGCCGAGGCCCCGGCCGAAAGGTCTCTGCACGAATCCGTCCAAACCGCCCATCAGCCCAATGACGTGATAGTCGCCGATCTGCAGCCCGAGGCGGATCGCCAGAACCGCAAAGGCGATCATGCCGACGATGCCGAGCAACAACGTCAGCACGGCGCCGATCAGACGGGTCGCGATCCAGGCCGCGACCACGAAGATCACCACGATGAGCGCGCCCTTCACGCTGCAGAAGACCAGCAGCGGCAACGCCGCGAGGGCCAGCAGCGGCCGTCCCACCGAGAACAGGAACAGGGCGAGGAAGCCGATCCCGTAAGCGAAGCTGATCGGATGCATGTTCGGACCGTTGATGCGCAGCATCTTCGAGAGGCCGAACCCTTCGAGCAGGGGCGTGTTCAGAAAGTCGAAGCTGAAGCGGTCCTTGAGGCCGACGGGCACGTTGCCGGTGGCCCTCATCTGGGCTTCCCAGACACCCGAATGAGTCGCCTTGAGCTCGTCGAAACCCCAGAACGTATAGCTGTTGGTGATGGCCAGCCAGACGTCGCGGAAGACGAGCTCGACATAGCCGCAACCGACGATGATGACCGCGAGCGTCACCAGGAACGGCGTGATGCGCACCTCATAGGTCGCGGCCGTCAGAAGCGACAGCTGGAACAGGAACAGCGGCAGCACGATATTGCGCAGATAGACCGCCGCCGGCTGTCCGTCCTGGATGAAGCCGATCGCGAAATACAGCGACACCACGGCGAGAGTCACGACACCCCAGCGCATGATCCGGTTCACCTCAGCCGACTGAGTCCTTTGGCCCAGCACGTAAAGGCCGAACGTCGCCAGCCACATGACGGAGCAGACGAGGAAATTGTAGCCCTTGATGAAGTCGAGATCGGACGGCAGCGGCACCAGCGGCGACAGGATCGAGACGAACAGGTTCTGGAAGAACAGGACAAAGATCGCGATCGCGGGCGCGTAGGTCGGTACCGCCACGACAATCGCGATGCCGACGAGGACCTCGACGGCAATGGCCAGAGCCGGATTCGCCAGATGCAGGACCGGCGCAAACCCGATCGTCGCCACGGCGATGCAGAACGTCGCGGCCAGCTCGCGCCAGGCCGGCGGCGATGTCGTGGCCTGCCCGCTGTGAACCTGCAGTGAGTCCCCGGCGCTCATCGATCGTCCTTTGGCATCGCGCGGCGATCACGATAGCGGGGCGATGGGCAAGGAGTCGTTAACGATACCGAACCGGCCCGATCTCAGCGCCGGCCGGGCCGGGGCGCGCCGAGCAGCGCCCGCATCACGTCGGGATCGGGCCTGCCGGTGCTGTTGTCGACGAGGCCAAAACCCTGCGCCAGCTCCCAATGCGCCCAGCCCCAGCAATGGTCGCGGGCATAAGCGGTTACATCCGCCAGCCAGCGCAACCGGCTCTGTCTGGGGGCGCCGGCTTTCAACACGCCGAATTCGTTGACGATGATCGGCCGCTTGAACTGCTGCTGCCATGCGAGCGCGGGCGCGAGCCAGCGATCGGCGCCCGGCTTGTCCTTGGCCGCGGCAATTGCAGTGTCGAGCATGCCGAGCGCCTTGGTCGCGCCCCTCGCCTGCAGATCCTGGCGCAGCGTTTGCACCTTGGGATCGCCGGCGTTGATCGGATAAGGCAGGTCCATGATGTCGTGCAGCGGATCCTGCGCATCCCAGTGGCCCTGATGGGTGAACACCATGGGATCATAGAAGTGGATGGCATAGACGATGTCGGGATCCTCCAGCGGACGAAACCGCGGCAGCGAATCCGCGCGCTGCCAATTGACCGGACCGACAATGAGCGTGGTGGCGGGAAGCAACTTGCGGACGAAGCCGGCGAGCGTCTCGACCTGCCTTTGCCATGTGTCGGCATCGACATCGGGCTCGTTGAGCAGCTCGGCGAAGACGCGATCCGCCGGATAGGATCGAATGACCTCTGCAAGGCCGCTCCAGGCGTCCTGCATCTCACGCAACGCCGCGTCGGGATCCTCCTTGTGCAGGCGATTGAAGCGCTCGCGGGGATGAAGATCGACCGAAATGGCGTAGCCGAGCGCGGTGAGCTGCTTCAGCGCCGTGTCGAGCACGCGCAGCGTCTCGTCGCGTTCGGCCTTCGCGGCGAAACGAGGCATCACGCGCTCGGCCGGCACCGGCAGCCGGACGTGGCTCATGCCCGCCTTGCGCAGCTGCTGCAGCAGCTCGCGGCTTGGCGGCGCACCGTTGATCCAGCCATCGGCATTGAAGCCGCGCGACAGTGCGGCGAGCCTCTCCGGCGCAACCGTCTGCGGCACGGGCACGCAAGTGCCGGCGAAGGCCGGCGGTCCGAATGAGATCGACAGGAGCATCGCAGCAGTCAGCAGACGACGGCGCGACGCAGTCATCGTCAAACCGCAAGACCCAATGCGCCGCCCTCGGGGTGCGGCGCCTGCGAACCCGCAGGCGCATGATTGACGACGAGCCCTGTCGGCACGGTCTCATACCGCGACAGCGCCGCGGTCACCCGGCGCATCGCCGCCGAACCGAGCTCGCCGGCGCGCGCCACCAGGACGATCAGGTCCGCATGCGCCGCCAGCGCGATGGCGTCGGGCTGCAAGGCGAGATTGCCGGCATGGACGATGATCAGATCGAACTCCGAGCGAATATCGTCCTCGGGACTCGCATCGGCCTTTCGGCCGGCACTGAGAAGCTCGTCGATCGACTGAAGTCCCGCCGTGGTCGAGCCGTCGTTCCATTCGGTCACCGGCGGCTGGTGGCCTGCGAATTCCGGCTGCAGCCGGATCAGGACGCTCATCATGCCCCTGTTCACGGCGGCGCGGTTGAGCGAACGCGCGACGGTGTTGCCGCCGGCGCTCTTGCCGACCGACAGCACGAGGGCGACCTTGCAACCGCGCACCGGCACGCGATCGATCCGCTCGAGCAGCGGCCGCAGATAGGCGCCGAGATCGAGCTCCGCCGGGACGGCAATCGGTTTTTGCCAGACGGTGTTGGTGTTGGTCGCAGTCCCCTGCGCCAGATCGGGAATGCGGGCCCAGACGGGAAGGCGCGGCATCGCCTCGGGCCGGGGCGCGGCCGCGACGGAAGGCGGGATTTGCGCTTGGGCCTGCTGCTGGACTTGCCGGCCTTGCATGTCCTCTGCCGCCGCGTGCACGGCAGCCTCGGCAGGCGCGGGCCCGCCGGACATGCTCGTCATCGCAGCAATTGCGGCAGTCGATGTCAGCAGCGAGCCGATCGCCAGCGCCGCCAGCAGCAGAGCGAGCGGCGGACGGGTCGAGCGCAGCGGCGGAATGGCGGACGACGCGATCTTGGTCTGGGAGTTTTGCAGCTGACGCTGCTCACTGGTCGTCTTGAACCGCGACAGGAACTGCTCGTAGATGTTCCTGTTGGCATCGGCGTCCCGCTGCAGCTCCTGCAGCTTCACCAGCGCCTGGCCGTCGACCAGCATCTGGGTCTCGACCGTCTTGAGCTGCTTTTCCAGCGCGTTCTGCTGCTCCAGCTGAGCCTCATATTCGGACTTGGCGGTATCGATGTTCTTCTTCCGCTCGACCTCGATCTGCCGGTTGATATCGGCCAGCTGGCTGTAGGAGATCGCGAGATCGGGATGGCGCTCGCCATACACCGCCTTCTTCTGCGCGATCTGGTCGTTCAGCGTCGAGCGCTGCGCACGCAGCATGCTCAAAAGGTCCTGCTTCACGGGACCCTCGACATTGGCCTTGAGATCGCGTTGCACTTGCTCGTAGCGCGCCTTGGCTTCCTCGGTGCGAAGACGTGCGGCGGAGACCTGCTGATTGAGATCGGTCACCCGCAATTGCTGCGTGGTTGAATCCTTGCCGGCATTGAGGATCTTGTGCTCGAGCCTGAAGGCGGCGACGGCGTCTTCCGATGCGCGCAGCCGTTCGTTCAACGTCTTCAGCCGGTCCTTGAGCCAGTCGGCCGCCTCGTCCGTGGCCTCGGTGCGGACACGGCCCTGGCTGGCAACGAAGGCCGCGGCGATGGCGTTGGCGTAGTAAGCGGCGCGCTCGGAGCGGTTCGAGGTGAAGGAAATCGCAATGACGTAGGTGAGCCCGCGCCGCGTGATCTCGAGACGGTTGCGGAATTTTTCGAGCAGGCGCGTCATATCGGTATGACCGCCCGCGATGTCATCGTCATCAGCGATCTTGAGCTGCTCGATCAGGGGGCGGAGAAAGCCGTCCGATTTGGCGATCTCGATCTGGCTCTGAAGCGCCGCGGCGTCCTGGCCGATGCCCGGCAGCACCTCCTGATCCGAGGTCACGCGCAGCTCCCGGGGATCGAGCACGACCAGAGCCGTCGCGGCGTACCGGACCGGCAGAACCATCAGAGCGACGACGCCGAGGGCGAACAGCGCCAGCGCCAGCGTCAAAATCCGCCGGCCGTTCTCGCGCAGGAAAGACAGCACGCCGGTAACGGTCAGCGAGCCCTTGATAAGTGCCGGCGCGGCGCCGTCAGGTTTCATCCGCGCAGCCCGCGGCGCTTCCCACGAAGCCGCAGGCTCCGTCGGGGCGATGCTTCGCGGAGTTGCGCGGCTACCGAACGCCATGGGCTCGACTCGAAATCAACTGACAGACGAAATTCAGAGGCTTTCGACACCGTAAATATCCATGGTTAACCGGCGGTTACGGCCGGCGTGCGAAGCCGTCATGGCAAAACCTGCGAACAGGCTCGTTCAGGCGGAAAAGAACGGCTTGGATGGTCTGCGTGCCGGCCTTGCCGCACTGGCAGCCAGCGGCGCCCTCGGCGTGGCCGGCCGCGCGCGCTCGACATCGCCAAGCAGGCAGGACCGCAAGGTTTCGATCTCCGGACAATCTGCGGTGCCGAGCGGACCGATCAGGAAGCCGCTCTGCAGGGGCTCGCATTTGTAGCCGGGACAGCGCTGCACCCTGTCCGCAATCACGACGTCGACCTTGCCTTCGAGCAGCTCGTGCAGCCCCGCCGGCTGGCTGATGCGAATGGCGAGCTGGGGCTCGGCCCGGCGGAACTGCGCCAGCCGCGCCCGCAACGCATCGACCGCAAAACTGGCGTGGAGCCCGATATGCAGCAGGCTTGTGACGCCCTCGGGCTTGAGCTCGGCGGTGGCCTCGGCAAGGCAGCGAAACGCCTCGCGGACCCGCGCCAGATAGGTTTCGCCGGCAGAGGTCAGAATGATCTGCCGCGTCCGCCGCTCGAACAGCTGCACCCCCAGCCGCTCCTCCAAGAGGCGGACTTGCTGGCTGACGGCACCGGCTGTGACGTGCAGCTCGTGAGCGGCCTGCTTGAAGCTGAGATGACGGGCGGCGGCCTCGAAGGCGCGGAGGGCATTGAGTGGCGGCAGCAGATACGTCATGGCCGGCTCCGGGCGATGCGGGGAGGCGGGCAGGATGCATGAGTTTTGCTCGCGCGACAAAAGAGAAATCCTGCTTTGTCGCCGGTGGCGGCGAGCGATACCCCAGGGCCGGTCTCCATGCAGCCCGAGGAAACCCGCCGCAGTGCCTGACATGCCGTCGATCGAAAATTCCTATTCCTGGATTCGCCTCACCGTCTCCATGGCCCTCAGCACACTGGGCTGCGTCGGCATGTGGTCGCTGGTCGTGGCGTTGCCAGCGGTGCAGGCCGATTTCAACGCGCCGCGCGCCGAGGCGACCCTGCCCTACACATTCGCCATCATCGGCTTCATGATCGGCGGCATCGTTATCGGCCGCCTGACAGATCGCTTCGGCATCCTGCCGCCGCTGGCCGGGGGCACGGTCCTGATGAGCCTCGGCTACGTCCTCACCGCCTTCGCTCCGAACCTGTTCGTGTTCGCGATCATCTCAGGCGTCACGATCGGGCTCGGCGGCGCGGCCAGCTTCGCGCCTTTGGTGGCTGACGTCTCGCTGTGGTTCGACAGACACCGCGGCCTTGCCATTTCCCTGGCGATGGCCGGCAGCTCTCTTGCCGGCGTAGTCTGGCCACCCATCGTCCAGCATGCCATCGCCGCGCATGGTTGGCGGCAGACCCATATCGGCATCGGCCTGTTCTGCCTCGCAACGATGCTGCCGCTTTGTCTGGTTCTGCGGCGACGGCCGGTCCTCCACAAGGCTGCGCGCGAGGCGGCGAGCCGCGGCAGCACGATGCAGGCGATCGGCCTGTCTCCCAGCGTCACCCAGGGCCTGCTGGCCCTGGCCGGCATCTGCTGCTGCGTCGCCATGGCGATGCCGCAGGTCCATCTCGTCGCCTATTGCGGCGACCTCGGCTACGGCTCTGCGCGCGGCGCCGAAATGCTGGCGGTGATGCTCGGCTTCAGCGTGGCGAGCCGCTTTGTTTTCGGCTGGCTGTTGAACCGCATCGGCGGCCTGCCGACCTTGCTGCTGGGCTCGGCGATGCAGGCCATGGCACTCGCGCTTTATCTGCCGTTCAACGGGCTGGTCTCGCTTTACGTCGTGTCCGCCATTTTCGGCCTGGCGCAGGGGGGCATCGTGCCGAGTTATGCGGTGATCATTCGTGAGCTGTTCCCGGCCCAGGAAGCCGGCTTTCGCGTCAGCCTCGCCATCTCGGTCACGCTCGCCGGCATGGCGCTGGGGGCCTTTATGGCCGGCGCGATCTACGACTGGACCGGCTCCTACGCGTCGGCGCTGGTCAACGGCATCGCCTGGAATGTCGTGAACATGGCGATCGCGGCCTGGCTGCTGCAGCGCCAGCGCCAGCGCCGACGTATCGTCGGCGCCTTCGCTCCGGCCTAGCTGATGTTCAGCAGGATCCGCCCCGAGGTGCCGCTGCGCATCAGGTCGAGCGCGTCGTTGACGTCGTCGAGTGCGAACTCGTGGGTCACGATCCCGCGGTAGCTCACCTTGCCGGCGTCGCTCAGGCGAACGAGCCGCGGGATGTCGCGCGCGGGCTGGCATTGCCCGCCTTCCGAGCCCTTCAGCACCTTCTCGAAGTGTAACGGCAGCGTGTAGATCTCGGCCTTCTCGCGGGGAACGCCGACCAGGATGCAGCGGCCTTTCTTCGCCGTAATCTCGTAGGCGAGCTCGATCAGATTCTTGACGCCCGTGGTCTCGACGACCTTGTCGGGTCCGTCGGCCCCGGTGATGGACCGAACCGCGGCAGCGACATCCTTGACCGCTTCGGAGTTGATGGTGTGGGTGGCGCCGAAATCCTTCGCCATCGCCAGCTTGTTGTCGAGGCGGTCGATCGCGATGACGGGATAGGCGCCGACCATCGCGGCGAACTGCACGATGTTCAACCCGACGCCGCCGACCCCGAACACGACGACGGCTTCGCCGATGGCGATCTGCGCGTCGTTGTTGACGACGCCGAGTGCGGTCGTCACCGCGCAGCCGAGCAGCGGCGCGCTGGTGCGGTCGATCGTGGCCGGAACGGGCGTGACACGGTTCTCGGAGACCACGGCATATTCGTTGAAGGTGGTGACCCAGCCCGCATTGAGGCGCTTGCCGCGCCAGGAATAGGCCGGCGTGTTGGACTGGATGCCCTTGCCGGGCCGCCAATGCATGACGACGGTGTCGCCTTGCTTGCAGGAGACGACGCCGGGTCCGGTTTCGACGATCGTGGCCAGCGCTTCGTGCCCCAAAAGGTGCGGCAGGAATTTGTCGACGCCTTTGACGGCGTCGATCTCGTTGATTTGCGCGCCGCAGATGCTCGACGTGTGCACATGCGCGAGCACCTGGCCGTGTTCGAGCCTGTCGGGCAAGGTGAACTCGTCGACGATCAGCGGCTTGCCCGATTCGACGAGAATGGCCGCCTTGGCAGTCTTGATGTCCATGAGGAGCGCCCGATCACTCGAAATAGATGAATTCGTAATCGCCGGTGTAACCGAGCTTGCCGTACAGCCAGATCCATTCCGACGTATGCAGGATGGACTCCGCCGTCAGCGCCCAGCATTCGAGGTTGTGCAATTCGGCGACGTTCCGGTAGCCCTCGACCATGACGTATTTGTTCTTGCCGACCCGCTCGACCTCCTTGAGCGCCGCTTCGAGCTCGTAGAGCCGGAGATTGTGCAGGGTGCCGAGCGAGATCACGAGGTCGAAGCTCTTGTCGCCATAGGGATAGATGTCCTGGGCGCGGTAGTTGAAGAGGTAGGGCTTCACCTGCTCGTGCGCATTTTCGAGGCCGTGCTTGGAGATATCGAAGCCGACGACCTTCAAGCCCGGCAGGATCTTCTGCATCTCGTACAGCAGAAAGCCCTTTCCGCAGCCGACGTCGAGCACGCTGGAGCCGTCCTTCAGGCCGTAGGTCTCGATCAGCGCCTTGGCGACCGGCGCCCAGCGCCCCTCGATGAAACGATAGCCGCCATAGCCGAAGCGGCGGTCGCCGTCCCAATAGTCGGCCTCGTATTCCCGCGCCTTCAGCGAACAGCCGATCTTGTCGTCGTTCATGCGGCCCATGTAGTCGCGCTTCGTCGCCGTATGCAGCGGCGTCACGATATTCAGTAGTCGTCCCATTGAGCCCTCAGATTCCAACACGCGCTGCGATTGCCGCGACCGGCTGGGGAGCCCTGAGTCGCGACTTGCGAGTCGCTCTAGCATTGGTGATCGTGATCATCATTGCTTCAGATCAATGATGGGGGATCCTGAGACGGGACCGTCAGCCGCCGGCGGAGGTTCCGTTGCTGGCGGCTGAGCCGTGGACTCTGCAGCTCGCATCGCCGCCAAATCATAGACTGCCGGCGACGGTTCGATCGCTCGCGACTGTGCGGTTTCGCCGCAATGTTGTCAGTGAAATGAATCACTATAGTCAGGACGTCATGGCATATGTCGTCGACATAGATGCGCGCACCGCGCGCTTTGGTCTTCACGCCGGCCGCCTCCAAGCAGGCGGTTAGCCGGACGGTGTTCGCGCCGTCCGGGCTCTTTTCCAGCTTTCGTGACCTCCATTCGAGAGGTCGTATTGAAGCAGAAGGAGTGTGCCGTGCTGCCTCTTCCAAAAATCGCGCTCACCGCATCGGACTATCCGCGACTCGAACAGCTTGCCCGCCTTGCCGCCCAAAAAGGCGACCTGGACGGGATATTCCTCATAAGTGAGATCAACCGCGCCGACATCGTGCCGAACGATTGGGACGATCTCCGTTCGCGGGTGACCGTGGGGTCATGGGTCACGTATTGCACGAATTGGGGCGTTCCGCGTCGCATCGTGCAATTGGTCTGGCCCGAGGAGTGTTGGTCGGATCCCGCCCGCATTTCGGTCCTGACACCTTTGGGGGCCGCTTTGATCGGCCTGAGGGTTGGCGACCAAATGCCATACCTCCTCGCCGGCTGCCTGAACGTCGTCAGGGTTCAGAGCGTCACCCGATCAAGCCCCAACGTCGTCCCTCTCTTCCGGGCTCATCGGCGCAGCGAGCCGCTCGATGACGATCCCGGACCAACTGCAGCATAGGAGACATCAAATGCACAACTTCGAAGCCGAGATTCGGCGCGACCAGCCGGCGTTGCCGCCGATCAAGATCACTGAAGACGAATCGCGGCGTCTCAGCTCGCTGGCGAATTCGACCATGGATCTGTTTCCCCGTGTCGCCCAGTTTCTGGCGCGCGAGCTGGAGCGCGCGTCGGTCGCCGCAGAGAGCGATTTGCGCGGCGTGGTCAGGATGGGCTCCAAAGTGACCTATCGCGATGACCAGACGGGTGCGAGCCGGGAGATCATGCTGGTCTATCCGCACGAGGCGAATATCGAGCTCAACCGGATCTCGATCCTGACGCCTGTTGGAGCGGCCCTGATCGGCCTCTCAATGGGGCAGCGGATCGAGTTCGAGACGCCCGACAAACGCGTCAAGAGGCTGACCGTCCTCGCCGTCTCCGAATGAGGAAGGCAGATACGACGGAGCATAACGCTCGTGCGATAGCGGCACGCCGCCGGATGGCGGGCCGCTGAATCGCCGGTGATCTCGTAAGAGTTCCACGGACGACCCGTGGCGGAAGTTGTTGCCGCGCAAGTTGCTTCCGAGCTTCGTCAGGCATGCTCCGGCAGAGCGAACTCGAACGAGCACGGCGCTGAGCGGCGGCGTCACAAGAACACCGCCTCGCGTCCGCAATTGACTCTCGCCAGGCAGACAACGGAAACCGCCATGAAAAGCATCAGTGCCGGCCAGATCGCCCTGTTGGTCGCTCTCGGAGCCATGTTGATCCTCACGGGCGTTTGGGGATTTTCAGTCTGGGGAGCCAGCAGCGGGGTCGAAATGGGCAAGCATGGCTGGATCGCGCTTGGCCTCGGAGCTTTCTTCTCCCTGCTCATCGGCTGCGGGCTGATGGCCCTGATGTTCTTCAGCAGCCGCAGCGGTCACGATGATGTCGCCGATCCCTTCCGCCGGCGTGACGGTGAGGACAGCTAGGAGCAAGGCGCGCTCGCGCGACGTTTCGTATCCTCCAGGGACCTATCTGGGCTACGACGGTCTGCGTCACTCCTGCCCATAATGGGCACGCGGCAATGTGCTCTCCGAGGGTCTCAAAAGCGATTCATGCGCGGCTCGCTATTGCACCTCGATGTTGGCGTCCTTGACCAGCTTGCGCCAGCGCTCTTCCTCCTGCCCGACATAGCGATCGAGCTGTTCCGGAGCGCCGCCGACCATGATCAGGCCTTCGTTGGCCTCCAGTTTCTTGAAAGCACCGGACTGAACCGCCTTGGCGATCGTCTGATTGAGACGCGCAATCACCGGAGCGGGCGTCCTGGCCGGAGCGTACAGTCCGTACCAGGACTCGGCGGCGTAACCGGGAACCCCGGCCTCGGCGACCGCAGGCAATTGCGGAAATGCCGCCGAACGTTCGGCGGACGTGACAGCCAGCGCCCGGAGCTGGCCTGCAGCCACCAGCGAGGCCGCGCTGGCCACCGTGGTGAACATCACGTCGATCTGTCCCCCTAAGAGATCGCTGATCGCAGGCGCGGCGCCCTTGTAGGGCACAGCCGTCATCTTGACCTTCGCCATCGCATTGAACAGTTCGCCCGCGAGATGAGCCGAGGTGCCGGTGCCGAACGTTCCGAAATTGAGCTTGCCGGGATTGGCCTTGGCTTCAGCGATCAAATCCGAGATCGAGTTGATCTTGGAGGCCGGATTGACCACGACGATATTGAAAGACCGCGCGATCAGCGAGATCGCCGCGAAATCCTGGTGCGGATCGAACGGCAGCTTCTTGTACAGGCTCGGGTTGACCGCGTGCGCGAAGGTCGCCATCAGAAGCGAATAGCCGTCGGGCTCGCTGGTGGCCACCGTCTGGGTCCCGATGATGGTCCCGGCGCCCGGCTTGTTCTCGATGATGACGGACTTGCCGAGGTCCGTCTGGATTTCCTGCGCGGTCGTTCGCGCGATGATGTCGGTCCCGCCGCCGGCTGCGAAGGGCACCACGATCTTGATGATCTTGTCGGGATATTCGGCGCGCGCCGGCGTCAGTCCGAGCCCCGCGACGACAGCGCAGGCGAGGATGGCGAGACCTCGCCGACGCCGCATGGCGTAACCGTTTCCGCGAGCTCGGTCGTGCTTGATGATATCGCCACAGGCCATCTAAAACTCCATCCGATTTTGTTCAGACATCGAGAACAACCAATCCGTCGGCCGCCTTCACGCCCTGGCCCGCCGGCAATACGAACACCGGATTGATCTCCGCCTCTGAAAGTCGATCACCGAGCTGCGCAACCATGCGCGAGAAAGCGACGACCGCTTCCGCGAGCGCTTCGACATCGCATGTCGGCCGGCCCCGAAAACCGTCCAGCAACGGCCAGGTGACGAGATCGCGCGCCATCGCTTTCGCCTCGGACAGGCTGAGGCCGCCTTCCGGCGGAAGCAGGCGCATCGTCGTGTCCTTGAACAACTCGGCCGCGACGCCGCCCATGCCGAGAAGGATGGCCGTTCCCAGGGGATCGCGATGCATTCCGAGAATGATCTCGACGCCGGCTGAAATCATCTCCTGAACCAGGAATTGGGCGGGCCGCGTCCCGGCCCTGGCCTCGACCTCATCCGCCATCGCCGTCAGGCGGCTGCCGATCGTCTCGGCAGTCAGGTTGACCGCGACGCCGCCGACATCGCTCTTGTGCGCGATCTCGCGCGAGAGAATCTTGAGCACGACCCGGCCGCCGAGGTCGCGCGCCGCCTGCTCCGCTTCCCGCGCCGTTGCGACCACTTTTTCTGCAGCGACAGGAATCCCGAAGCGGGCGAACAGCGTCTTTGCCTGTGCTTCATCGAGCGAACCAGTCGGGAAGTCGCTGATATCGGCCGTCGTCAGGGGCGAGCTGGATGTCTGGACGTGCTCCGGCATTCCGGCCCGCAACAGCCCGTCGAGCGCAGCAGCGCAGCTCTCGGCGGAGGTGTAAGCAGGGACGCCGCGCCGGGTGAGGACGGAAACCACCTCGGGCGCGTGAGGACTCACATAGGCAATGACCGGCTTGTCGCTGAGCGGCAGGCAGTCGTGGATGGCATCGGCCATCAGGCCCGGCGATCCCACCGCTGACGAGCCGGCAATGACGACCAGCGCATCGTAGGACGGACTTGCGAGCAGGATGCGGATCGCGGCACGAAGCAGATCCGGCTGCAGACCGGCCAGGGTCACATCGATCGGATTGCGATCGAGATTGGCTTGCGGTCCCGACTGCAAGGCGCGCAATTGCGCGGCCGTCTCTGCGTCGGGGGCGGGCGTTGCAAAGCCGGCGATGCCGAGACTGTCTGATACGATCGTGCCGGCGCCGCCGGTCGAGGTGAGGATCGCAACACGCCGGTCAGACAGCTTCCGTCCCACGCTGAGGGCTGCGGGAATGTCGAGCAGGTCTTCGAACGTCCTGGCGCGGATCACGCCGAGTTGCCTGAACAAGGCGTCGTACATGCGATCGGAACCGGCCAGCGCGCCGGTGTGCGACACGGCCGCTTGTGCGCCTGCCTCCGATCGACCGATCTTGAAAGCGACGATTGGCTTGCCGGCGCGTCGCGCTTTCAGGACCGACTCGCGAAAGCGAGATGGATTGCGGATCGCCTCGACATAGAGCGCAATGACGCTGGTTGCGCTGTCGCCGGCGAGAAAGTCGATGAAATCAGCGAGCTCGAGATCGGCTTCGTTGCTGGTCGATACCAGCTTCGACAGCCCTACCCCGCGCGCCGCGGCGCGCGACAGCAGGGCGCCGAGAATGCCACCGCTTTGCGAGACCAATCCGATGGACCCTGCCGGGAAGTCATCCATCGCCAGCGCGCCCGACGCCGAAAGCACGATATTGTCAGTGAGATTGACGAGGCCGATCGTGTTCGGCCCGAGGATGCGCATGGAGCCGGCGGCCTGCATGAGCTGCTTCTGGCGCGCGGCGCCTTCCGCCCCTGTTTCGGTGAAGCCGCTGGCGAGAACGATCGCCGCCGCGGCCCCCCGCTCGGACAATTCGCGCACCGCGACGTGCGCGCGTTCGGCGCCGAGCAGGACAAGGCCGACGTCAGGCACATCAGGCAGAGAGGCGATGTCGGGGTAGCAGGTCAGACCGCCGACGTCCGCGACCCTCGGATTGACGGGATAGATCGCACCCGTAAATCCGTGCTTCCGGAGATAGGACACCGGCCGCCCCGACGTCTTGCTCGGGTCTGCCGACGCACCGATGACAGCGACGCTGCGGGGGCGGATCAGGCGTTCGATCGCATCCATCGCTCAATCCTTCGACGCGGATTGCGCAAGGAACGCCGTCACGGCGTCGCGATGCTCTGCGCTGGTGTAGCAGATGGCCTGCGCCTGGCTGCCGAGACTGAAAATGTCGTGCGCGGAATGCTCGAACGTCTCGTTCAGGATCTTCTTGCCCAGCGCAAGCGCAGTGGGAGAGCCCTGAGCCAGTTCGACCGCCCAGGCCTGCGCTGCCGACAGCAGCTCCGTTGAGGCCACCTTGCGATCGACGATGCCGAGCGCGAGCGCTTCGTCGGCCTCGACGACGCGGCCGGTAAAGATCAGCTCCTTTGCCTTGGGAAGCCCGACCCGTCGGGGCAGGAAATACAGGCCGCCGCCGTCGGGGATCAAACCTCGCTTGATGTAGGACCAGGTGAATTTCGATCGCTCCGTGCCCATGACGAAGTCGCAGGCCAGCGCGGTGTCGGCACCGAGACCCGCCGCGGCGCCGTTGACGGCGGCGATCGTCGGTTTCGGCAGCCCCAGCAGGAACGATTGCACGTGATGCACGCCCTGCTGACGGCTCCATCCGTTGAATGCAACCTCGCCCTGCGGCGCCGCGAGCCGGCGCTTCATTCCGCTGATGTCGCCACCGGCGCAAAACGCGCTGCCGCGCCCGGTCAGCACCAGGGCCTTGATCGCTTTGTCGCGGGCCACGGCTTCGAGCGCAGCGACGAACTCGGCGCGCATCTCGTCGCTCATGGCGTTGCGCCGGTCCGGCCGGTTGAACGCAATCGTCGCAATACCGGTTTCGACGGAAAATTCGATGAGCTGATAGGACATGGCAGGCTCCGTTCGGGCTCCCGAATGCCGATTTCGGGCCGTGCCGTTTCCGCGTTGGGCCCCAGCGCGGCCGGGCATTCTTCTTCCCTGTGCTGATAGCGGCTTGCGCCTCGCGGAACATCCCCCTATTTCCACTTAGTGGAAATGACGGAGGAGCCGGATGGCGCGCAGATATGCGGGCGGGGTTAATGGCAACCGCTCGCTCGAACGGGGCGTCGAAATCCTCAGGGCGTTCCGGCCCGGCGTCGACACGCTGGGCAACGGCGAGATTGCGGAGCGAACAGGATTGCCGCGATCGACGGTCAGCCGGCTGACGCGAACGCTGGTCAATTCCGGGATGCTCGACGAAGTCCTTAACCAGCGGACCTATCGCCTTGCCGCGTCCGTCATCAGCATCGGTCACGCGATGCGAACGGGGTCACCCGTGCTCAACGCGATCGGACCGATGATGCGGGCCGAATCGGCCAAGCGCCGGCTCAACGTCGGGCTCGCGACCGCGGATCGGGCCATGATGGTCTATCTCGAGTCGATCCGCTACAGCCCGCGCGCGGCGCTGCGCAACGTGGTTGCCGGCCAGCAGGTCCCGATGGAGTTGACGTCGCTGGGTCGCGCCTATCTGGCCGGCATTGCCGAGGCCGAGTGCGAGCGGTTGCTGAAACTATTCAAACGGCGCAGCGCTGCGGCCACGAAGGCGCTGCTTGCGGACGTCAGGACATCGATACGCTCGGTCGAACGCAACGGCTATTGCGCGGTGTCGTGGCAACCCGGCGTTCTCGCCGTTGCCACGCCCATCGTGCTGGACGGGCTTCCGGTCTACGCGCTCAACATGAGCCTGCAGAATGTCGATCGGTCCGAGGCGCTGGCGAGAGAGATCGGCGCCTACCTCAACGCCTTCGCGGCCAAGTGCAAGGACGTGCTGGCGGGCCGGTGAAGCCGGTCGGCCGCGGCGTAGGCGCTTGGCCAGTCGCCTATCGGAAGAGATCACCCGGCGCCGTTACAATTTTCCATAGACCCTCCCCGCGACCGCCTTCAGGCGCTCGACCGAGCCGGATTCCGGATGCGGCTTGACCGGCGCGAACAGGATCGAAGCCTGCCTGCCGTTCTTCCAGACATAGATGGTGACGGCGTTGCCGTTGCCCTTGGTGCAGGAATGCTCGCCGAACGCCTCACTGCCGAGCTCTTGTATCGCCGCGTGCTTGCAGGGGCCTGCGCGTTTCATCATGCCGATGGCGGTGTCGCGCGAGGTCGCGATCACCGCGACAGTCATGGTGTTGGCCTCGCGATCGAACATCATGCAGCTGCCCGCGCCGGTGCGCTGGACCGTCAGCGTGCTTGTGTCGAGAAAGCCATCGGCATCCGCGGCCGTGAGCCACTCGCAATTGCCGAACCGCTCGCTGCTCTTGCTCACGCTGGCGATGGCAACGCGCGCGGCTTCGGTGAGCGGCCCGAGCAGCGCATCGTCGGCACGCCGGCCGATCGGATAGACGGTGATCTGCAGAATGTAATCGCCGGACAAGGCGACGACCGAGGCCTCCTGGCGCTCTGCGCCGGCCGCGCTCGTTCCGCCCTGGCCTTCGTCGCCAATCCCCGCGACTGCGTTGAGCGGCATGCGCTCGGCCAGCGTCTTGACGAAGGTCGCGTACAATTCCCTGGCGCGGTCCTTGTCGGGATTGCGGAACACGGACAGCATCATCGTGTCGCCGCGCCCGGCCTGGTAGATGCAGCCGCGGCCGTCCTGATTTGAAATCAGCGACCATTTGAGCGCCGGCATCGCACGAGCGAGCTCCTGGGCGCTGATGAACGGGCAGGTCTCGGCCGCGGCTGCGGGAAGCACCGGGGCGGCTGCGATGGCAAGGAGCAGAACGAGGCAGGAGAACAGACGATCAATGGTGCGCATGCGACGTACTTACTACCGAAATGGCGCCCCCGGAACGGCGCGAACGGCGCGGGCCGTCGTCACTGCCCGTTATATTCGGCCCAGCAGTCCGCCGTCTCATAGACCCGGACGGCCGACAGCTGCCGAAGGCTCGGCTTCAACCGGTCCCAGATCCAGATCGCAATATTCTCGGCGGTCGGGTTCTCGAGGCCTTCGACCTCGTTCAGGCAGTGGTGGTCCAGTGCGCCCATGATGTCGGCGAAGCTTTTTTCGATGTCGAAGAAATCCGCGACGAAGCCGGTGTGCGGATCGACCGGTCCGTCCAGCTGGACCTCGACCCGATAGGAATGACCATGCAGCCGCCGGCATCGGTGGGTCTCAGGCACGTTCGGCAGCCGATGCGCCGCCTCGAACTTGAACGCCTGCGATATCTTCATTCCGCTCCTCACACGGCGTAGCCATCCGGTCTCGGGCCCGTCTGGCGACCAGATGCTGCTTTGTCCTGACCTCTCGTCGAAGAATGGCGCGCCCGGAACGATTCGAACGTCCGACCCTCAGATTCGTAGTCTGATGCTCTATCCAGCTGAGCTACGGGCGCGTTTTTCGCGAACAGTGCGGACCTAAGCCCGCAGGCAGCCTCCGGACAGCGCCGGAGGGGTGCGAAAGAGCGCTCTGACTAACCGCTCTTGCCCCGATTGGCAAGGTCCGGGATGGGGAGATTTTGCAAGGAAATGACGGGGGTCGGTGTCATTCCGGGATGGCCCAATGGGCCAGGCCCGGAATCCCTAACCCCGGCTGGCGGCTATGGATTCCGGGCTCGCGACGTCGTCGCGCCCCGGAATGACGGATAGATGGGTGCTCCAGACCCCGGAATGACGGAAGAAACTCGGCCTCTGGCCGACTACGCCCGCTGCCGCTCGTTGCGGATGGAGAGGAGCTCCACGGGGCGGTCGGGGATGACGATGCGGAAGGTGGCGCCGATGGTGCCTTCGACCAGGTGGATGTCGCCGCCATGGGCGCGGACCAGCTCGGCGGCAATCGCAAGGCCAAGGCCGCTGCCGCCGGGGCGGCCGGAGGTCTGGAACGCCTCGAACAGGTGCTCCCGGGTCTTCGGGGGGACACCGGGGCCGGTGTCGGAAACCTCGAGAATTGCGACGGCGCCCTCGCGTTTTCCCGTGATCCGGATCTGTTGCACTCCGCCCTCGCCGGAGGCGTGACTTTCCAGCGCCTGGGCGGCGTTGCGGACGAGGTTGAGCAGCACCCGGAACAGCTGATCGGGATCGGCATCGATCGCAAGCCCGCGATCGATCGCGGCGACCCAGGCGATCGAGGCGTCGGAGGCGAGGCCCGCGGTCTCGCGCACCTCCAGCACGACAGGCTCGATCAGGATCATGCGGCGGTCCGGCGCGGCCTCCTGGGCGCGGCCGTAGGACAGCGTCGACTGGCAGAAGGCGATGGCGCGCTCGAGCGAACGCACCAGCTTTGGCGCAAAGCGCTGCACCCGCGGATCGGGCACGCTGGCGAGCTGATCCGACAGCAGCTGCGCCGAGGCCAGCAGATTGCGCAGATCGTGGTTGATCTTGGACACCGCGAGGCCGAGCGCGGCGAGCCGGCTCTTCTGATGCAGCATCGACATCAGATCGCGCTGCATGTCCGACAATTCGCGCTCGGCAACCCCGATCTCGTCGCTGCGCTGGCTCGGCACGATGATCCCCGCCGAGCTTTCGGGGTTCTCGTGGAAGCCGACCAGGCTCGCGGTCAGCCGCCGCATCGGGCGCACGAAGAGATAATGGAGCGCGAGATAGACGAGGCCCGCGGTCAGCGCCGCGATGATCAGCGCGACCACCACGACGTTGCGGGAGAACCGGTACATCTGCTGCCTCAGCGGCAGCTCGTCGGTCACGATCTCGATGAACTGGGCCGTGCCGACGCCGGGCCCGACGATGCGGATGGCCTGGTTGCCGGTCTCCAGCATCATCCGGAACGAGCCGGTGATCGCCTCCCACGCCGTCATGTCGCGCAGGTCGATGTCATGCTCGATGGCGGTCGGCAAATTGTCGCTGGCGAGCAGCCGGCGCTGCTGGCCCATCTTGATGGCGACGGCGCGGGCATTGATACTTTTCAGGATCTGCCGCGACAGCGAATCGGGAACCATGCCGAGCGGCGCCGCGTCCAGCACCAGCGCCGCCGTGTTGGCGGCGGCGACGCGGTCGTTCAGCCGGTTGACCCAGAAGTTGGCGATGGCGGGCACATAAAGCAGGCTGGCCGCGATCATCACCAGGGGAATGGTGAGCAGCAGCAGCTTGCCTGACAGCCCGAGCCCGCGCGTCCCGCGGGGGCGCATCGCCGGCGGGTCCGGCTGATCCTGATCCTGGACCGGCTGGAGGTCTGTCGCTGCCACGAAATACGCCCTCGCTGCCTTTGGCGGGTGAAGGATTGGCGGGTATGAAGATGCGGCCCGACCCCGGTCCGGTCAAATTACGGATCGCTAATCTGCCGAGGTGGGATGTAAGCGCTGATATCGCGAGTCGCCACCTCAAGGGTTAAAAACCCCACACAAACAGCGATATTCACCGGAATCGTGCGCTTGTGCGGCGTTGACGAAAACAAGGCGCTCGCTTATAAGCCGGCCAAATTGTCCGCGATGACCCGGTGCGACACCGGGAGCGGCTCTCTTGGGGCCGGAAACGGCCCGTTTTGGGCCGCATCTTCCGGACTTTATCATCAATTCTACAGGCAAATTGCCCGGTCAGCGGAGAAAAACCCGTGAAGCGGACTTATCAACCCAGCAAACTGGTGCGCAAGCGCCGTCACGGCTTCCGTGCCCGTCTCGCCACTGCCGGCGGCCGGAAGGTTCTCGCCGCCCGCCGCGCCCGCGGCCGCAAGCGTCTGAGCGCCTGAGCCGGACCCCCTTTTCCGGGATTTCATCATGGATCGGCTGAGGCAGCGGGCGGATTTCCTCGCCGTTGCCAATGGCGCGCGGGTGAACAGTCCCGCGTTCGTCCTGCAAAGCCGCCCCCGCGATGACGGCGGCCCGATCCGTATCGGCTTCACCGTTACCAAAAAGAACGGCAACGCCCCCGCGCGCAATCGTATCCGGCGCCGGCTTCGCGAACTGGTGAAGCGGCTCGATCCGGTGTCGATGCAGCCCCATCATGATTATGTCCTGGTCGGCCGAAGGGACGCGCTCTCGCGCGACTTCGCCATCATGCTCGACGATCTGCGCATGGCGTTCACGAAGCCGGCGCGGCATACGCACAAAGGGCAGCCCAAGGCACCGTCGGAGCGACGCGGCCAGAGGCCAAGCCACGCTCCTGCGACCAGCCGCAAACCGGATTGATGACGAGACCCCAGAGATGACCGACAATCGCAATACCATCCTCGCCGTCATTCTGTCGGGCCTCGTCCTGATCGCCTGGCAGTATTTCTACAACGTGCCGGCGATGGAGAAGCAGCGCGCCCAGCAGCAGACGCAGGCCGAGCTTCAGAAAAACACGCCGCAGCCATCGGCCTCGGCGACGCCTGGCGCGGCGCCGCAGCAGCCGGGCAACGCCGCTCAGCCGGCAACGCCGGGCGCGAACCAGCAGGCCCAGCCGGTGGTGGCGCGCGAGGCCGCGATTGCAGCCAGCCCGCGCGTGAAGATCGACACGCCGCGAATTGCCGGCAGCATCGCGCTGAAGGGCGGCCGCATCGACGACATCGCGCTGGTGCAATACCGCGAAACGGTCGACCCGAAGTCGCCGCCGATCATCCTCTATTCGCCCTCGGGCACCGCGGAGCCCTATTACGCCGAATTCGGCTGGGTGGCGGCGACGGGCGTGACGGCAAAGATGCCTGATGCCCAGACTGTCTGGCAGCAGGACGGCAGCGGCAGCCTGACGCCGACGACGCCGGTGGTGCTGAAATGGGAGAATGGCGACGGCCTCACCTTCCGCCGCACCGTTGCGGTCGACGACCATTATCTCTTCACCATCAAGGACGAGGTGAGCAATGTCGGCAATGCACCGGTTACGCTCTATCCGTTCGCGCTGATCTCGCGCCACGGCGCGCCGCAGGTCTCCGGCTACTACATCCTGCATGAAGGCCTGATCGGCTATCTCGGCGACCAGGGCCTGCAGGAATATGCCTACAAGAAGATCGACGAAGCCAAGAAGGTGGACTTCAAGACCACCAACGGCTGGCTCGGCATCACCGACAAGTACTGGGCCTCGGCGCTGCTGCCGGATACCAATGCCCAGCTGCAGGCGCGCTTCTCGTCGAACCCGGTCGGCAACGTCCACACCTACCAGACCGACTACCTGCTCGACCCCGTCACCGTCGCGATCGGCGGCACTGCGACCGCGAATGCGCGGCTGTTCGCGGGCGCCAAGGAAGCCGGCGTCGTCGGCGTGTTCCCGTTCGCCGGCCTCGGCGGCTACAACAAGGAGCTGGGGCTGAACCACTTCGATCTCTTGATCGATTGGGGCTGGTTCTACTTCATCACCAAGCCGATGTTCCTCGGCCTCGACTTCTTCTACCGCTTCTTCGGCAATTTCGGCATCTCGATCCTGCTCGTGACCGTGATCGTGAAGCTCTTGTTCTTCCCGCTGGCGAACAAGTCCTACGCCTCGATGGCGAAGATGAAATCGATCCAGCCGCAGCTTCAGGCGCTGAAGGAGCGCTATCCCGACGACAAGGTGAAGCAGCAGCAGGAGATGATGGAGATCTACCGCAAGGAGAAGATCAATCCGGTCGCCGGCTGTCTTCCCGTGGTGATCCAGATCCCGGTGTTCTTCTCGCTCTACAAGGTGCTGTTCGTCACCATCGAGATGCGGCACGCGCCGTTCTACGGCTGGATCAAGGACCTCTCCGCGCCGGATCCGACCAACCTGTTCAACCTGTTCGGGCTGATCCCGTTCGATCCGACCACGATCCCGGTGTTCGGTCACTATCTCGCGCTCGGCATCTGGCCGATCATCATGGGCATCACGATGTGGTTCCAGATGAAGCTGAACCCGACGCCGCCGGATCCGACGCAGCAGATCATCTTCAACTGGATGCCGCTGATCTTCACCTTCATGCTGGCAGGTTTCCCGGCGGGTCTCGTGATCTACTGGGCCTGGAACAACACCCTCTCGGTGCTCCAGCAGAGCTACATCATGCGCCGCAACGGCGTGAAGGTGGAGCTGTTCGACAATCTCAAGGCGACGTTCGCGAGGAAGGCGACGTAGCAATCGTCATTGCGAGGAGCGAAGCGACGAAGCAATCCGGACTGTTTCCGCGGATGCATTTCTGGATTGCTTCGCTTCGCTCGCAATGACGAGGTAAACAACTGAAAGCCTTCGCATGACCGACGACAAAGATGCGAAGCTGATCGAGGCCGGGCGAAAGCTGTTCGCGCGCGACTGGCAGTTCATCTGGGCCTCGCCCTCGATCCAGACGCTGCCGCCGATGGCGGGGCTGGAGATCGCCTTTGCCGGCCGCTCCAATGTCGGCAAGTCCAGCCTGATCAACGCGTTGACGGGCCGCAACGCGCTGGCGCGCACCTCGCATACGCCGGGCCGCACCCAGGAGCTGATCTTCTTCGAGGTCCCCGGCAAGACCGACCTGCGCCTCGTCGACATGCCCGGCTACGGCTACGCCAAGGCACCCAAGAGCCAGGTCGCGTCCTGGACCGAGCTGATCCACAAATTCCTGCTGGGACGCGCCTCGCTCGCGCGCGTCTACGTGCTGATCGACGCACGGCACGGCCTCAAGGACGTCGACCTCGAAGTCCTCAAAACGCTCGACCGCTCCGCGGTCAGCTACCAGATCGTGCTGACCAAGGCCGACCAGGTGAAGGCCTCCGAGCTGCAATCGCGCATCGCCGAGACCGAGGCGGCGCTGGCCAAACATCCGGCCGCGTTCCCGAACGTGCTCGCGACCTCGTCACGCAGCTCGACCGGCATGGAGGGCTTGCGCGCCGCGATGGCGAAGCTGCTGGAAGAGCGAGCCTCGTGATGGTGGCGCAGCGCCTGCTGATCGGGCTTGCCGGCTTGATGGGCGCCGCCGGCGTCGCGCTGGCTGCCGCCTCGGCGCATGGCGGCGATGCGAGCCGGCTCGCCACGGCGAGCGCCATGCTGCTGTTTCATGCAACTGCCATACTTGCAGCTGTAGCCCTGCTCGCGCGCGGCCTTCTGCACGGCGGAATTGGCCTCATCGGCGCATTCGGCTTCGTGATCGGCGCAGCGCTGTTCGCGGGCGACCTCACCTTGCGGCAATTTGCCGGGCACTCGCTGTTTCCATATGCGGCGCCGACGGGCGGGACGGTGATGATTGCGAGCTGGCTGGCCGTGACGCTGGCCGCGGTGGTGGCGAAGAAATAGGTCTCGTGTCCCGGACGCGGTGCGGCACGCAGTGACGCTCCGCAGAGCCGGGACCCAGAAAGCCATAGGGCAAGTCGCGGATGGATGGGCCCCGGCTCTGCAGCGCACCGCTGAAGAAGCGCTGCGCAGCGTCCGGGGCACGAAGAGCACTTTGCGCCGCGCCCGCCAATCGGATAGAACGCGCACCGACAGTCCCGCCAGCGAGATCCGCGACATGACCGACATCTCCCCGCTCGACCAGGCCCGCATCCTGTCCGAAGCGCTGCCGCACATGCAGCAGTATGACGAGGAAACCATCGTCATCAAATATGGCGGCCATGCCATGGGCGACGAGGAGACCGCGAAGAATTTTGCCCGCGATATCGTGCTGCTGGAGCAGACCGCGATCAATCCTGTGGTGGTGCATGGCGGCGGGCCGCAGATCGCGACCATGCTCAAGCGCCTCGGCATCGTCTCGGAATTCGCAGCCGGGCTGCGCATCACCGATGCGGCGACCATCGAGATCGTCGAGATGGTGCTGGCCGGCTCCGTCAACAAGCAGATCGTCGGCTACATCAACGAAGCCGGCGGCAAGGCCGTGGGGCTCTCCGGCAAAGACGCCAACATGGTGAAGGCGACGAAGACGACGCGCACCATCATCGACCCGGACTCGCATATCGAGAAGGCGGTCGATCTCGGCTTCGTGGGCGACCCCGAGAAGGTCGACCTCACCCTGCTCAACCAGCTGATCGGCTACGAGCTGATCCCGGTGCTGGCGCCGCTCGCGACCTCGAAGGAAGGCCAGACGCTGAACGTCAACGCCGACACCTTTGCAGGGGCCGTCGCCGGCGCGCTGAAGGCCAAGCGCCTGCTGCTGCTCACCGACGTGCCCGGTGTGCTCGACAAGTCGAAGAAGCTGATCCCGCAGCTTTCCGTGAAGGACGCGCGCAAGCTGATTGCCGACGGCACCATCTCCGGCGGCATGATCCCGAAGGTCGAGACCTGCATCTATGCGCTGGAGCAGGGCGTCGAGGGCGTCGTCATCATTGACGGCAAGATGCAGCATGCGGTGCTGCTCGAGCTCTTCACCAACACGGGCACGGGAACGCTGATCCACAAGTGAGAGACGAGAACACGAGAGGCGCCGTCATGGCCGGGCTTGTCCCGGCCATCCGTGATCTTTCGTCTCGCAGCAAGAACGTGGATGCCCGGCACAAGGCCGGGCATGACGGATCGAGAGCGAAGCACCGCCGCTCACCCCTCGCCCGTTTCCTGATGGCGCTGCCGGCCGCAGCCGTCTCGTTCGTGTTCTCCTCGGTGCCGGCCTTCGCCGATCTGAAGATCTGCAACCGCATGTCCTATGTCGTCGAGGCCGCGATCGGCATCGACGACAAGGCGGCGACCGCGACGCGGGGCTGGTTCAGGGTCGATCCCGCCACCTGCCGTGTGGTGGTGCAGGGCACGCTGACCGCCGACCGCATCCTGCTCAACGCCCGCGCGCTCGGCGTCTATGGCGCCTCCCCGATTCCGCAGAACGGCAGCGACATGCTGTGCGTGGCGCAGGACAATTTCGTCATCGCGGCGGCCCGGCAATGCCGCAGCGGCCAGACCCAGGCCGCCTTTACGCAAGTGACGCCGGCACAAGGCGCCGACGGCAACCTCATTGCCTATCTCGCCGAGGATTCCGAATATGACGACGAGCAGGCCCGCCTCGCCGGCATCCAGCGGCTTTTGGTGATCGCGGGCTACGACGCCGCGCCGATCGACGGCGTCGACGGGCCGAAGACGCAGGCAGCCCTGGCCGCGTTCCTGAAGAGCCGCGGCTTGTCGTCGGACATCGTGGGCTCGCAAAACTTCTTCAAGACCATGGTCGATGCGGTGCAGACGCCGTCCGCGACCGGGCTCACCTGGTGCAACGACACGCAGCACAAGGTGATGGCGGCAATCGCGACCGACGACGGCAAGTCCGTGACCAGCCGCGGCTGGTATCGCATCGATCCCAAGACGTGCCTGCATCCCGACGTGACCGGCCAGCCGAAGCAGATCTTCAGCTTCGCGGAAGCCGTCGACGCCGACAACCGCGTCGTCAAGCTGAAGGACCGGCCGCTGAACTGGGGCGGCGACAGGCAGCTCTGCACCCGCGAGACCAAGTTCGAAACCGTCGAGCAGACCGATTGCGGCGCGCGCGGATTCGCGGCCACCGGCTTTGCCGCCGTGGACATGTCGAGCGGCGGCAAGACGCTGCGCTTTGCGGTGCCGTGATTGATCGTGATGTCGCAACACTTAACGCTGTCGTCCCTGCGAAAGCAGGGACCCATAACCTCAGGATTGGCTGTGGGGCGAGATGCTGGCTGTCAGTCTTCGTCAAACTAATCCCTGTGGCTATGGGTCCCGGATCTGCGCTTCGCTTGTCCGGGACGACAGCGGAGAGTTGGGCGGCGCTTGCGTTCAATGGATAGAGATTTGATATGACATCCCCCCGCACCTTTGCCCATGTCGACACCTGGGTGTTCGACCTCGACAACACGCTGTATCCGCATCACGTCAATCTGTGGCAGCAGGTCGATGTGCGGATCACCGAGTTCGTGTCGAGCTGGCTGCAGGTGACGCCGGCGGAAGCGCGAAAACTCCAGAAGGATTATTACCTGCGCTTCGGCACCACGATGCGCGGCATGATGACCCTGCATGGCGTTTCCGCCGACGATTATCTCGCCTATGTCCACAAGATCGACCATTCGCCGCTGGAGCCGAACCCTGCGCTCGGCGCAGCCATCGCAAGACTGCCGGGGCGCAAGCTGATCCTGACCAATGGCTCGGTCGACCATGTCGATGCCGTGCTGGAGCGGCTCGGCTTGGCCACGCATTTCGACGGCGTGTTCGACATCATCGCCGCCGAATTCGAGCCGAAGCCGGCGGCGCAGACGTATCAGAAATTCCTCGCCGACCATGCGGTCGATCCGGCCAAAGCCGCGATGTTCGAAGACCTCGCCCGCAACCTCACCGTCCCGCACCAGCTCGGCATGACCACCGTGCTGGTGGTGCCTGACGGAACGAAGGAGGTGGTGCGGGAAGATTGGGAACTGGAGGGCCGGGACGCCGCCCATGTCGACCATGTCACGGATGATCTGACGGGGTTTTTGGCGGGGCTCTCGCCCCTATAACCGCCGTCGTCCCGGGCAAGCGTAAGCGCCGACCCGGGACCCATAGCCACAGGATTTGGTTGTCGCGCCGGATTGGTAACTCCGAATCTTCGTCAAACCACTCCTGTGGCTATGGGTCCCGGGTCGGCGCTCCGCTTCGCTGCGCTTGTCCGGGACGACAGCGGAGTATGGACGACGGCGGAGTATGCCTTGACTCCGCCCCCTCAAATCCCGAAAAAGCGGCCCAATCCGTCAAAATTCCCGCATCGAAGAGGAAACCCTAATGTCCCTCCAAGCCCTCGAATCCACCATCAACAGCGCCTTCGACGCGCGTGACGGTATCTCGACCTCGACCAAGGGCGAGGTGCGCGAGGCCGTGGATCATGCGCTGGAGATCCTGGACAAGGGCGAGGCGCGCGTCGCCGAGCGCGGCGGCGACGGCAAGTGGAAGGTCAACCAGTGGCTGAAGAAGGCCGTGCTGCTGTCGTTCCGCCTCAACGACATGGGCGCCATTCCCGGCGGTCCCGGCAAGGCGACCTGGTGGGACAAGGTGCCCTCGAAGTTCGACGGCTGGGGCGAGAACCGTTTTCGCGACGCCGGCTTCCGCGCGGTCCCCGGCTCCATCGTGCGGCGCTCGGCCTTCATCGCCCGCAACGTCGTGCTGATGCCCTCCTTCGTCAATCTCGGCGCCTATGTCGACGAGAGCACCATGATCGACACCTGGTCCACCGTCGGCTCCTGCGCGCAGATCGGCAAGCGCGTGCACATCTCCGGCGGCGTCGGCATCGGCGGCGTGCTCGAGCCGCTGCAGGCCGAGCCCGTGATCGTCGAGGACGATTGCTTCATCGGCGCGCGCTCCGAGGTCGCCGAGGGCGTGATCGTGCGCAAGGGCGCGGTGCTGGCGATGGGCGTGTTCCTGGGCGCCTCCACCAAGATCGTCGACCGCGAGACCGGCGAGGTCTTCATCGGCGAAGTGCCCGAATATTCGGTCGTGGTGCCCGGCGCCCTGCCCGGCAAGCCGATGAAGAACGGCCAGATCGGCCCGAGCACCGCCTGCGCCGTCATCGTCAAGCGCGTCGACGAGCGTACGCGCTCCAAGACCAGCATCAACGAGCTGCTGCGGGATTGATCGGGGCGACGTACCCAACTTTATCCCCGTCACCCTGAGGTGGCCGCTCCTTCAGCGGCCCTCGAAGGGCGACGGCCCGGCTATCGGCGGCATCGCTGGCCGCTCATCCTTCGAAGCTCACCATGGGACGCGTCGCGTCCCATGGTGAGCACCTCTAGCGACAGCGGCTTCGCCGCTGCGCGGGGATGACGGGTTTAGCACCCTATCGAACCCACCCTCCCTCCATCGCGACCAATTTCCGGGTGGCACTCCCGCCCGGAGCCCCTCGCATGGACTGGACCCGGTATCTCTTCCGCTTCGACGGCCGCCTCAACCGCGGCCTGCTGTGGCAGGCGCTGCTGATCGTCGCGCTGCTGGCGGCGTTGCTGGGCGTGATCGGTCAGGTAATCCACCTCCTCAACGTCGACGGATCGTTGAAGCTATCCATCAAGCTCGATTTCGACTTCGGCCTCGACGACCTCTTCAAGCTGGTCGATCCCCGGCCCTATCGGTCGCTGGCCTCCTTTGACCGCACGGATCTGATCCTTAAGTCGTCCGGCCTTTCGCTGTTCTCATGGATTTTCCTGGCGACGGCCATCAAGCGGCTGCACGATCGCGACAGGAGCGGCTGGTGGATCGTTCTGTTCTTCTTCGTGCCCGGGCTGTTCAGCCAGTTCTCGGACCTGCTGCCCGACGCCAATTGGGTGCTTCCCTTCAGCCTCGCCGCGTCCGCCCTGTGGCTGTGGGGCCTCGTCGAGCTGTTCATCGTGCCCGGCACTGCGGGCCACAACCGCTTCGGCCCCGATCCGCTCGCCGACTTCGACGACGGCTCCGCATCCGCCGCTCCCCCTGCGAAAAGCTGGGACCAGAGCCGCGAGATCGAAATTGTCCCGCCGCGCGCTAGCCCACCCGGCGGCATGCATGTTAAGCGGGGCACATGACCGATGCCCTCTCCATTGCCCGCGATCTGATCCGCTGCCCCTCGGTAACCCCGGCCGATGCCGGTGCGCTCGGGGTGCTCGAAAAAGCCCTCAACGCCGCCGGCTTCACTTGCCACCGCGTGACGTTCAGCGAGGAAGGCACCGCCGACGTCGACAATCTCTACGCGCGGATCGGCAGCGAGGGGCCGCACATCACCTTTGCCGGCCATACCGACGTGGTACCGCCCGGTGACGAGAGCGCCTGGAGCGTCGGCGCGTTCTCCGGAGAGGTGAAGGACGGCGTCCTGCACGGCCGCGGCGCGGTCGACATGAAGGGCGGCATCGCCTGCTCGGTGGCCGCGGTGCTGGAGCATCTCGCCGCCAACGACGGCCAGCCGCGCAGCGACGGAAAGGGCTCGATCTCGTTCCTGATCACCGGCGACGAGGAAGACGTCTCCATCAACGGCACCATCAAGCTGTTGAAATGGGCCGCCGAGCGCGGCGAGAAGTTCGACCATTGCGTGCTGGGCGAGCCCTCCAATGTCGAGACCCTCGGCGACACCATCAAGGTCGGCCGCCGCGGCTCGCAATCCGGCACGCTTTATGTCGACGGCGTGCAGGGCCATGTCGCCTATCCGCATCGGGCCTCCAATCCGGTGCCTGACATCTCCAGGCTGATCGTGGCGATCTCCGACGAGCCGCTCGACCATGGCAGCGCGCAATTCCAGGCCTCCAATCTCGAATTCACCTCGGTCGACGTCGGCAACAAGGCGAGCAACGTCATCCCCGGCGAGGCCCGCGCAAAATTCAACATCCGCTACAACGACAACCACACCCAAGCGAGCCTGCGCGAGCTGGTCGAGACGCGGCTGACAAAAGCCTGCGGCAACCGCATCAAGGCCCGCATCGTCTGGGAGCCCTCGAACTCCAACGTGTTCGTGACCAAGCCGGGTCCGTTCACCGATCTCGCGGTCTCCGCGATCGAGGAGGTGACGGGCCGCAAGCCCGAGCTGTCGACGAGCGGTGGCACGTCGGATGCGCGGTTCATTTCCAGCTACTGCCCGGTGATCGAGTTCGGCCTGGTCGGCCAGACCATGCACCAGGTCGACGAGCGGGTGCCGGTGAAGGATCTGGAGAAGCTGACGCAGGTGTATCGCGGGATTTTGACGCGGTATTTCGGGTAGGTGCGGCCGCCCCCCACAAACACAGCTGTCATCGCCCGACTTGATCGGGCGATCCAGTATTCCAGAGACGGCAGTGATTGAGCCGAGGGGCCGCGGCGTACTGGATGCCCCGGTCAAGCCGGGGCATGACAGCGATGGGTGCGGCCAGAGCACGCGCTCTCAGCAGCCCGCCCCTCAATAATCTACCTTCATCAGATATAGCCCGTCCGGCGGCGCGACGATGCCGCAGGCCGCGCGGTTGCGGGCTTGCAGTGCTGCGGAGAGATCGTCGGCGGTCCAGCGGCCCTCGCCGACCCAGACCAGCGATCCCACCATCGAGCGCACCTGGCTGTGCAGGAACGAGCGCGCCGAGGTGACAATCATGATCTCGCGGCCACAGCGCTCCACGTCGAGCTGATCGAGCGTCTTCTCCGGCGACTTGGCCTGGCACTCGGTGTCGCGAAAGGTCGTGAAATCGTGCTTGCCGAGCAGACGCTGCGCCGCCGCATGCATCGCATCGGCATCGAGCCGGCGCGGCACGCGCCAGGCATGACCGATGTCGAGCGCGAGATTGGCGCGGGTGTTGATCACGCGGTAGCGATAATGGCGCTTGACGGCCGAGAAGCGCGCCTCGAACGTGTCGGGCACGATCTCGGCCTCGAGCACCGCGATCGGATGCGGACGCAGATGCGCGTTAAGCCCGTCCCGAAAGCGGCCCGGTGGAAACTGCTTGTCGATGTCGACATGCGCGACCTGGCCACGCGCATGCACACCGGCATCGGTGCGGCCGGCGCCGTGCACGCGCAAATCCGCGCCGGTCATCGCCTTCACGGCCGCCTCAAGCGCGCCCTGCACCGAGGGCAGCGTGTCCTGCACCTGCCAGCCGAAGAACGGCGCGCCGTCATATTCGATGGTGAGCTTGTAGCGGGGCATCGCTGATTAGTTGAACCTCGCTCCCGCCTTCAGCGGCACACCGCGCAAAAAGTCCGCGGCCTGCATCCGGCCCTTACCCTCGCGCTGCAGCTCGATGATTCGGATGGCGCCGTCGCCGCAGGCGATGGTGAGCTTGTCATCGAGCACTTCGCCCGGCGCGCCCTCTCCTTTCGCCAACTCACACCGCAGGATCTTGACGCGCGCGTTCTCGCTGACGCCGGCAAGCTCGGCCCATGCGCCTGGGAATGGCGACAGGCCGTGGATGTGACGCAGCACGGCGCGCGCCGGCTTGGTCCAGTCGATGCGCGCCTCGGCCTTGTCGATCTTGGCGGCATAGGTGACGCCGTCCTCGCTCTGCTTCTTGAGCTGGAGGCCATCGCGGGCGAGCGCGGCCATCGCGCGCACCATCAGGTCGGCACCGAGACGGGAGAGCCGATCGTGCAGGTCCAGCGCAGTCATGTTGTCGGTGATGGCCAGCCGCTCGGCCATGGCGACGTCGCCGGTGTCGAGGCCGACATCCATCTTCATCACCATCACGCCGCTCTCGGCATCATCAGCCATGATCGCACGGTTGATGGGCGCCGCGCCGCGCCAGCGCGGCAACAGCGAGGCGTGCAGATTGTAGCAGCCGAGCTTTGGCGCATCGAGGATCGCCTGCGGCAGGATCATGCCGTAAGCAACGACGACGGCCGCATCGGCATCGAACGCGCTGAACTCGTCGAGCGCCTCTTGCGTCTTCAACGTCTTCGGCGTCAGCACGGGAATGCCGAGTTTTCGCGCGGCCTCTTCCACCGGCGTCGGCTGCAATTGCAGGCCGCGCCGCCCGCCCGGCTTCGGCGCGCGGGTGTAGACCGCCGCGATCTCGTGGCCATGCGCGACGAGCTCGAGCAGCGTCGGCACGGAGAAATCGGGCGTGCCCATGAAGATCAGGCGAAGGGGCATGACAAGAACTCGGCATGTTCCCTCCCCCCTTGCGGGGGAGGGCTAGGGAGAGGGGTGCCACACGACGCGCTCTGTCGGTTTGAGCGCGAGCGCCTTGTTGCTTGCGCTCCGCAAATCAGGAGCACCTTTTGCTGGGCTACCCCTCTCCCCCGCCCTCCCCCGCAAGGGGGGAGGGAGCGCACCGAGGATGGGGCAGCTCCGATGATTCACTCGCCCGCGCGCTTGGCGGCTTTCTCGAACTTTTTCATCACGCGGTCGCGCTTGAGCTTCGACAGATAGTCGACGAACAGCACGCCGTTGAGATGGTCGATCTCGTGCTGGATGCAGGTGGCATAGAGGCCTTCGGCATCCTCCTCGTGCACCTTGCCGTCGAGATCGGTGAAGCGCACGCGCACCTTCGCGGGGCGCTCGACCTCCTCGTAATATTCGGGGATCGAGAGGCAGCCTTCCTCGTAGACCGAGAGCTCCTCGGACGAGGCGATGATCTCGGGGTTGATGAAGACGCGCGGAAGCGGCGTGGTCTCGCCGTTCTCGTCGCGCTTGGCGAGGTCCATGGTGATCAGCCGCAGCGGCTGCGCGACCTGGATCGCGGCGAGGCCAATGCCGGGCGCGTCGTACATGGTCTCGAACATGTCGTCGGCAAGCTTGCGGATCTCGGCCGTGACCTTCTCGATCGGCTTGGAGACCAGACGCAGCTGCCTGTCGGGCAGGATGATGATTTCTCTGAGGGCCATGGCCGCGATTTAAGCCGCGCGCCGGACGCGGTCAATCCGGCCAGGAACCCCGTTAACCCCTCGCTAACCATAAAACTTCAGGTTTCGTTAACCATAAAAATTAGGGGGCTATTAACCATAACCGTTCCCTCTTCGTTCGCTAAGGTCGGCGAATCGCGCTAGAAGGGCCCATGAACGAGATCATTTTCATGTTGGGCGACTGTCCGGTGCGCACGATCGATGCGCTGATCGGCTTCGGCGCCCTTGTCCTCATCCTCCTGGTGGCGATTGCGGTCGTGATCGCCCGCTCGGGCCGGCGCGGCGCGGAACTCGCGATGGCGCACGCCATCCGGGCCGACGAGCTCGAGGAGCGCCTCAGCCAGGTCCTGCACGCCCAGAGCGAAGCTGCCGGCCGAGCCGACGCCATGACCCAGGCGCTGGCGGGACGTCAGGCCGAAATGGCGCGCGCGGTCAACGAGCGGCTGGATTCGGTCACCCATCGCGTCGGCCAGTCGATGGAGCATTCGACCCGCAACACCATGGAGAGCCTGCGCGCGCTGCACGAGCGGCTCGGCATCATCGACAGCGCCCACAAGAACCTCACCGATCTCACCACCCAGGTGACGACGCTCCGCGACGTGCTCGCCAACAAGCAGTCCCGCGGCGCCTTCGGCCAGGCGCGGATGGAGGCGATCGTCCAGGACGGCTTGCCGAAGGGCGCGTACGAGTTCCAGTTCACGCTCTCGACCGGCAAGCGGCCCGACTGCGTTGTGTTCCTGCCCGACCAGCGCCCGCTCTGCATCGACGCGAAATTCCCGCTGGAAGCGATGACGGCGCTGCACGACGCCCGCACCGACGAGGAGAAGCGCGTTGCCACGCAGCGGCTGCGCGGCGACGTGATGAAGCATGTCAGCGACATCGCGGAAAAATATCTCGTCACCGGCGAGACCCAGGAGATGGCACTGATGTTCGTGCCGTCGGAATCGGTCTATGCGGAAATCCACGACGGTTTCGACGACGTGATCCAGAAGGCCTACCGCGCCCGCGTGGTGCTGGTGTCGCCCTCGCTGCTGATGCTGGCGATCCAGGTGATGCAGCAGATCATGAAGGACGCGCGCATGCGCGACGCCGCCGACCTGATTCAGACCGAAGTGATCAAGCTCGGCGACGATCTGGGACGTCTCAGGGATCGCGTGGTCAAATTGCAGAAGCATTTTTCCGATGCGAACGAGGACGTCCGCCAGATCCTGATTTCCGCCGACAAGATCGAAAAGCGCGCAGGAAGGATCGAGGAGCTGGATTTCAGCAAGGCGGACGCGCCGGCCGAGGGACCGCGGCTGGTCGCAGGCGCGGGCGAGCTGTTTCCGCGGAAGCTCCAGGCGGGGGAGTGAGATTAGGGCACACTTTCATGCCCCGCGAAGGCGGGGCATCCAGTACGCTGCGGCGGTTATGATTGAATCGAGATGCTGGTGATTACTGGGTCGTCCGCCTTCGCGGACGATGACACCGTGAGGGGGTGAGAGCTTTCGCCCTCGCTAACGCGGATGAGAGTCTTTTCCCCCAGAATCTGCTAACACCGCCCCATGACCGCTCCCGACGCGACCTCCCCCGCCGCGACCTCCGTCCCTGCGCCCTCCTGGCGCGACAGCCTTGCCGTGTACCTGCAGCCGCGGGTGCTGATCGTGCTGTTCCTGGGCTTCTCCTCCGGGCTGCCGCTGGCGCTGTCAGGCTCCACGCTGCTGGTGTGGATGCGCGAGGCCGGGGTCGATCTCAAGACCATCGGGCTGTTCGCGCTGGTCGGCACGCCCTACACGCTGAAATTTTTGTGGGCGCCGCTGGTGGATGCGCTGCATGTGCCGCTGTTCACGCGCGTCTTCGGGCGGCGGCGCGGATGGCTGCTGTTCTCGCAATTGCTGCTGATCGTCGCGATCCTGCTGCTGGCGATGACCGACCCCGCGCGCTCGCCATTCTACGTCGCGCTCGGCGCGCTGCTGGTGGCGACGACGTCGTCGACACAGGACATCGTGGTCGATGCCTTCCGCGTCGAGAGCCTGCCGGAGAGCGAGCAGGCCGCCGGCATGGCGGCTTACGTCGCGGCTTATCGCATCGGCATGCTGGTCTCGACCGCGGGCGCGCTGTTCATCGTCTCGGGCTTCGAGAGCACCGGCATCACCCGCACCTCGGCATGGATGTGGGGCTATGTGGTGATGGCGTCGATGGTGCTGATCGGCACGATTACCGCGCTGGCCGCGACCGAGCCGGCGCAATCCGCACAGGCAGAAGCTGCAACACAAACCGAGACCGCCTTTGCGCGCGTGTTGAGCGCGGCGATCGGCGCGTTCTCCGAGTTCCTGTCGCGCAAGGACGCACTCGCCGCGCTCGCCTTCGTGGTGCTGTTCAAGTTCACCGACGCGTTCTCGGGCACGATGACGGCGCCGTTCGTGATCGACCTCGGCTTCACCCGCAACGACTATGCGGCGATCGTGAAGGGCGTCGGGCTCGCCGCCACGCTGATCGGCGGGTTTGCCGGTGGTTTCGTCGCGCGGCGTTATTCGCTCGCGACCAGCCTCTGGATCGGCGGCGTGGTGCAGGCGCTGGCCAATTTGTCCTTTGCCTGGCTCGCGGTGGTCGGCACCAATCAATGGGCGCTGGCGCTCGCCATCTGCGCCGAGAACTTCACCAGCGCCATCGGCACCGTGATCTTCGTGGCCTACCTCTCGGCGCTCTGTCAGAACCCGCTGCACACGGCGACGCAATATGCGCTGCTCACCGCGCTCGCGGCGGTGGGGCGAACATATCTGTCGTCGAGCGCGGGCTATGTCGCGGACACCACGGGCTGGCCGCTGTTCTTCGTGATCTGCGTGCTGGTGGCCATTCCGAGCCTGGTGCTATTGACGTGGCTGCAGAAGCGCGGGCATTTCGAGGCGCTGGGGCCGGTGAGGGTGTGATGGTCTCGTAGGGTGGGCAAAGGCGCACTTGCGCCGTGCCCACCATCGTTCCAAGCATTCGGCAGAGGCGGTGGACACGCTTCGCTTTGCCCACCCTACGGCATCTCGATCTGATCCCCCTACTGCTTCTTGATCAGGCTCCACTTCGTGATCACGGCTTCGCTCATCTGGCCGGGATCGCTGGCGCAGGCGACTTCGTCGACCTTGACCGAGATTTCCTTGCCGACGAACGTCTTCAGCTGCGCGGCCTGCGCATCGCCGCTCGGAACGAGCTGGAAGGTCTCGGGCCCGGTCTCGAGATTGCACAGCCCGTTCGGCGGCGGCAGGCGGCGCGGCTCGGAGGTGATCTGGTAGGTCGCAACCCGCTTGCCGGCATTCTTGACGTCACGCACTTTCAGGGCGTTCAACTCGCCGGACAGCACCTCGCCGGCGTTGATCGGCTTGCCGGGCTTGGACGGCGGCGGCGCCCCGTCGTCCTGCTGCGCGGAGATGGCCGGGCTTGCCAGCAGCAGCATCGTCGCGACCAAAGCCAGGCGTGTGGCGAAAAGTTTCGTCATGTCGTCCGTTCCGTAAAGTCTGGATGGCTAGAACAGGGTACGCTGCCGCATCGCGGCCGATAGCGTACCTTCGTCGAGATAATCAAGCTCGCCACCGACCGGCACACCATGGGCCAGCCGGGTTACTTTTACGTTGGCGTCCTGAAGCAGGTCGGTGATGTAGTGTGCCGTGGTCTGGCCGTCCACGGTGGCATTCAGCGCCAGGATGATTTCCTGCACCTGCGCATCATGCGCGCGCGCCACCAGCGCGTCGATGGTCAGATCCTGCGGGCCGACGCCGTCGAGCGGCGACAATGTCGCGCCCAGCACGTGATAGCGCCCCTGGGTCGCATTGGCGCGCTCCAGCGCCCAGAGATCGGCGACGTCGGCGACGACGACGATGATGGCGTCATCGCGCTTCGGATCAGTGCAGACGGTGCAGGGATTTTGCGTATCGATGTTGCCGCAGGTCTTGCAGACCTGGACCTTGTCCAGCGCGACCCGCATGGCCGAAGCCAGCGGCATCATCAGCGCTTCGCGCTTCTTGATCAGATGCAGCGCCGCGCGCCGCGCCGAGCGCGGACCGAGGCCCGGCAGCCGCGCGAGAAGCTGCACCAGCCGCTCGATTTCAGGACCTGCAACCGCGCCCATATTACTGGCCGAACAACCCCGGCGGCAGGCCGAGCCCGCCGGTCAGCGACTGCATCTTCTCCTGCATCGCGGCCTCGGCCTTGCGGCGGGCATCACCGAGCGCGGTGACGAGCAGGTCTTCGAGCACTTCGCGCTCTTCCGGCTTCATCAGCGAGGGATCGATCTTGATGCCCTTGACGTCCATCTTCGCGGTCATGCGCACGGCGACGAGGCCACCGCCGGAAATGCCCTCGACTTCCACGTTGGCGAGCTGCTCCTGCATCTCCTGCATCTTGGATTGCAGCTGCGCCGCCTGCTTCATCATGCCGAGAAAATCAGCCATCGGTGCTCGTCCTTGGAAAAAGATGGGCTCAGAGATCGTCGCCGTCGGAACCGTCGGGCGGATCGTCACTGCCATAGTCAGCGTTTATATTGGCTTCCGGCGTCTCGGGGGCAAGCCTGCGGACCTCGACAACCTTGGCGCCGGGGAAACGCGACAGCACCTCCCGCACGCGCGGATCGGCCTCCGCGGTACGGGCATGCTCCTGCTTCGCCGCCTGGTTCACCGAGCGCAGCGTCGGCTGGCCCTGCTCGTTGGAGACGATCACCGTCCAGCGCCGGCCGGTCCACAGCTCGAATTTCTTCGCGAGCTCGGAGATCATGGTCTTGGAGGCGTTCGGCTCGAGCGCGACCTCCAGCCGGCCCTCCTCGAAACGGACGAGGCGCATGTCGCCCTCGAGCGCGCTCTTGGTCATGATGTCGCGCTTCTGCCCGGCGAGCGCGACGAGCTGGGTGAAGCTCGTGACGCGCAGCTGGGGCACCGCCCCTTGCGCATCCGGCGCGGGCGCCGCCATCTGCGGCCGCGCGCCGCCACCGCCGAACGAAGGCGGCGACGAGGTCGGCATGCGAACAGGCGCTGCGGAGGCCGTCGGCGCGGCCGGCGCGCTGCGTGCAGCACCGCCGCCGCTCACGACCGGCGAGCTGCCGCCGTTCTGCTCCAGCATCCTGATCGCTTCGTCCGGCGTCGGCAGGTCCGCGACATAAGCGATGCGCACCAGCACCATCTCGGCAGCGGCGGCAGGGCGCGTTGCGGCCTGCACCTCGGTGATGCCCTTGAGCAGCATCTGCCACATCCGCGACAGCACGCGCATCGAGATCTTTGACGCGAAATCCTTCGCCCGCACGCGCTCGGTCTCGCCATAGGCGACGTTGTCGGCGGTCGCCGGCACGATCTTCACGCGGGTGACGAAATTGACGAATTCGGCGAGGTCCGAGAGCACGACGATCGGATCGGCGCCGACGTCGTACTGGTCGCGGAACTCCTTGAACGCGGCTGCGATGTCGCCGCGCGCCAGCGAATCGAAGAGATCGATGACGCGGGTGCGATCGGCGAGCCCCAGCATCTGCCTGACCGCGTCGGCCTTCACGGTGCCGGCCGCGTGCGCGATCGCCTGGTCGAGCAGCGACAGCGAATCACGCACCGAGCCTTCGGCAGCGCGTGCGATGATGCCGAGCGCCTCCGGCTCGATCTCGACGTTTTCCTTGGCGGCGATATTGGCGAGGTGCTTCATCAGCACGTCGGCCTCGACGCGGCGCAGGTCAAAGCGCTGGCAGCGCGACAGCACGGTGACCGGAACCTTGCGGATCTCGGTCGTCGCGAACACGAACTTGGCGTGCTCCGGCGGTTCCTCCAGCGTCTTCAGGAAGGCGTTGAACGCCGCCGTCGACAGCATGTGGACTTCGTCGATGATGTAGACCTTGTAGCGCGCGCTGGCCGGCGCGTAGCGCACGCTGTCATTGATCTGGCGGACGTCGTCAACGCCTGTGTGCGAGGCCGCGTCCATCTCCAGCACATCCATGTGCCGGCTTTCCATGATCGCCTGGCAATGCACGCCCAGGGTCGGCATGTGGATGGTCGGACCCTTTACCGAACCATCAGGCATCTCGTAGTTGAGTGCACGGGCCAGAATGCGCGCGGTGGTGGTCTTGCCGACGCCGCGGACGCCGGTGAGGATCCAGGCCTGCGGAATGCGCCCGGTCTCGAACGCATTGGAGACGGTGCGGACCACCGCTTCCTGGCCGATCAGATCGTCGAAACTGGAGGGACGGTATTTGCGCGCCAGCACCCGGTACGGCGCATTGCCGGCCTGGCCGGCGCTGTCGGGGTTGGAAGGGGCGCCAGCGTCGGTCATCGGTCGATCCGCAATGAAATGTCTCTTGGCCGGCTTTTGCGGAAAGGAGCGCGCTGGCGGCTGATGCCGCCGGCGCTGGTTCGCTCGAAAAACAGGTAGGAGACTGACGAGCGACCCGATCCGGACCTCGTTAGGGCTGCTTCCTTCCGGACCTGACCCGGTTGGCGAGTGGCTCGTCCACCGCCAATCTCCCGGTCCCTATTTGGGGCCAAAAGGGGCGGAAAGCAAGCGGCTATCGCCCCTGATCGACGGCGCCTGCCCAGCATCCGGGCAATTCCCGATCTGCCCAGCCGATAGGCTGTGCTTTCACTGAAAGTCCAGCCTTGGTATGAACCTGCCGGAACCTTATCCCAACCAGAAAAGCGATTGATCCCAATGGTTACACGTCGTGATGTTGCATCGATTGTCGGACTTGGTGCGATGACCGCGGCCGCGCTGGCTTCGCCGGCCGTGGCCCAGACCGCCGATAACGAATCGACCTTCGCCCGCATCCGCCGCACCAAGAAGATGCGGATCGGCGCAGTCGGCGGCGGCGCGCCCTATTACATGAAGGATCTCTCCAGCGGTCAGTGGAAGGGCTTCTACGTCGACATCGCCAAAGCGCTCGCCGACGACATGGAGGCCGAGCTCGAGATCACCGAGACCACCTGGGGCAATTCGGTGCTCGACCTGCAGGCCAACAAGATCGACATCTTCTTCGGCCTCAACCCGACCCCGAAGCGCGCGCTGGTGGTCGACTTCTCGGTGCCCGTGTTCAACAACGCCTTCGCCATTCTCTGCAAGAAGGACTTCAAGCCGAAGAGCTGGGCCGAGCTGAACTCGCCCGACATCAAGATCGCGGTCGACCAGGGCTCCTCGCACGATCAGGTCGTCAGCCGCCTGACGCCGAAGGCGCAGATCTCGCGGCTCAAGACCGCCGACGATGCCACCGCCGCGCTGCAGACCGGCCGCGTCGACGCGCAGTGCCTGATCACCATGCTGTCGCTGACCGTGCTGAAGAAGAACCCCTCGCTCGGCCAGCTCGTGTTGCCGACACCGATCTTCGCAACGACGTCGAATGCCGGCTTCCGCCGCGAGACCGACAAGACCTGGCGCGATTACGTCAACACCTGGATCGACTTCAACAAGGGCCTCGGCTTCATCCGCAACGCGATCATCACCAACATGGAGCTGGTGGGCGTGACCGAGGCGGACATTCCGCCAGGCGTTTCGCTGTAAGGTGATTGAGCGTTGCCGCATCGGCATTCTCGCTGCGCTCCCTCTCCCGCCTGTGGGAGAGGCTTGGGGTGAGGGTGTCTCCTCTGGGGAGACTCCCCGAGAGGAGAGACCCCTCACCCGGCGCTTCGCGCCGACCTCTCCCGCAAGCGGGAGAGGTGCACCGAGCACGCGGCTCGAGCTTTCCAAGTCATCCCGCGACTGAGGTCCGGAAAAAATGTATCAGTGGGACTTCGGCATCCTCTGGAGCTATCGCTGGCTCTTTCTCAACGGGCTCGGCGTCACCGTCGGCTTCACCGTGGTCATCGTCGTATGCGGGCTGCTGTTCGGCCTGTTCGGGGCGTTCGGCACCCTGTCGCGGTTCAAGGCGCTACGCCTTCTCGCGCTCACCTTCATCGAAGCGTTTCGCTGCACGCCGATCCTGGTGCAGCTGATCTGGTTCTACTACGCGCTGCCGATCCTCGCAGGCGTCGAGATGACGCCGATCACGGCCTCGGCGCTGGCGCTCTCGCTCTATGGCGGCTCGTTCTATTCGGAGATCATCCGCGGCGGCATCATCTCGATCGACCGCGGCCAGTCGGAAGCCGGCGCAGCGCTCGGCATGACACCGGGCCAGAGCATGCGACGCATCGTGCTGCCGCAGGCGATCAAGCGCATGATCCCGGCGCTGATGAACCAGTCGATCATCCAGTTCAAGAACACCTCGCTGGTCTCGGTGCTGGCGGTGCCCGACCTCGTCTATCAGAGCCAGGTCGCCGCCCATGACAGCTACCGGCCGCTGGAAACCTACACCGCCGTCGCGGTCGCCTATGCGGCGATCCTGATTCCCCTGACCATCCTCGTCCGCCGCGGCGAGAAGCGACTGGCGGTCAGCGAATGAGCGAGACGCCAAAAGATATTTGCAAAATCGAGATCCGCAGCCTTCGCAAGAGCTTCGGCAGCAACGAGGTCCTGAAGAACATCAATCTCGACGTCGCCAAGGGCGGCGTCGTGGCGCTGATCGGGCCATCAGGCTCGGGCAAATCGACACTGCTCCGCTGCATCAATCTCCTTGTCGTGCCCGATGGCGGCAGCGTCCGCGTCGGCGACACGCGCTTTGCGTTCGGCGACGGCGCGAAGCTGCCCGACGTGAAGACGCTGGCAAAATTCCGCGCCACCACTGGCATGGTGTTCCAGCATTTCAACCTGTTCCCGCACATGACGACGCTGCAAAACGTCATGGAGGGCCCTGTCACGGTGCGGCGCATGGCTAAGGCGGACGCCGAGACGCTCGCGCGGGCGCAGCTCGCCAAGGTGGGGCTTGCGGAGAAGGCAGACCAATATCCGGCGACGCTGTCCGGCGGCCAGAAGCAGCGCGTCGCCATCGCACGCGCGCTCGCGATGGAGCCTGACGTGATGCTGTTCGACGAGGCCACCTCCGCACTCGATCCCGAACTCGTCGGCGAGGTGCTGAGCGTGATCCAGCAACTGGCCTCCGAGGGCATGACCATGGTGATCGTGACGCATGAGATCGCCTTTGCCCGCGAGGTCGCCGACCGCCTCATCTTCATGCGCGACGGTGTCGTGGTCGAGGAAGGGCCGGCGCGGCAAGTGATCGACAACCCAAGGGAAGCCGCCACGCGCGCCTTCCTCAGCCATTTCCACCGCACCGGCGCGCTGCCGCCGGCCAACGCAGCACCGTGATGCCTGATATCAACCGCGCCTATCTCGTCACCGGTGCCGCCAGCGGCATCGGCCGTGCCACTGCGAAGCTGCTCGCCGCGCCGGGCGTCGGGCTGCTGCTCCATACGCGCGCGAACGCCGAGGGGCTCGACGTCACCGCAGCGGATGCCGAAGCGAAGGGCGCTGTCGTCTCAAAATGCCTGGGCGACCTCGCTGAGGAGGCCGCCGCCACCGATGCGATCGCCGCCGCGCAAGCCGCCTTCGGCCAGCTCGACGGATTGATCCTGGTCGGCGGTCATGCTCGCCGCGGCAGTGCGATCGGCACACCGGCGGATCAGTTCCGACAGGCGATGGACGAGTCCGCGCTGGCCTTCACACGGCTGGTCGCTGCCGCGCTTCCGCTGCTTCGCGCAGGGCAAGATGCACGGATCGTCGCCGTGTCCTCCTTCGTCGCGCATACGATCCGGCCGGAATTCGCGCCGTTCGCGGCGACGGCCGCGAGTCGCTCCGCGCTGGAAGCGCTGGTGCGGCTCACCGCGATCGAGCTTGCCAAGGATGGCATCACCGTCAACGCGGTGTCGCCGGGCCTCATCATCAAGGACAAGCCGAGCGAGAGCCGGCTGTCGCCCGAGCAGATCGCCGCGACCGAAGCGCTGATCCCGATGCGCCGCCGCGGGCGGCCGGAGGAGGTCGCCGAAATCATCGCCTTCCTGGCGTCACCGAAGGCGTCCTACGTCACCGGCCAGGTCTGGCACGTCAATGGAGGCCTGACATGAGCGAAGCAACCGTCGAACGTCTCAGGCTGTTCCTGATCGAAAGCCCGATCAAGATGGCGCGCCTGCAGGGCGTCGGTAACGTCAAGGGCACGGTGAAGCGCGTGCTGATCGAGCTCACGTCCAGCGACGGCATGATCGGCTGGGGCGAGGCCGCGCCGTGGGAGGTGTTCACGGGAACGCCGGAGGCCGCGTTCGCCGCGCTCGACATCTATCTGCGTCCCATCGTGCTCGGTAAACCGGTGCGTCGTATTCGCGCGCTGATGGCCGAGCTCGATCGCGCGCTGGTCGGCCATGCCGAAGCAAAAGTCGCCATCGAGATGGCGCTGCTCGACATCGTCGGCAAATCGTCCGGGCTGTCGGTCGCCGACCTGCTCGGCGGCCGCGTGCGCGACACGATTCCCCTCTCCTTCTCGATCGCCGATCCGGATTTCGCCGCCGATCTCGAGCGCATGCGGAAAATGGTTCCGGACGGCAATGTCATCTACAAGGTCAAGACCGGCGTGAAGCCGCATCGCGAGGACCTCGAGCATCTCGCGGCGATCCGGAAGGAATTCGGCGACAAGGTCGATCTGCGCGTCGACTACAACCAGGCGCTGGCGCCGTTCGGCGCCATCAAGATCTTGCGCGATGTCGAAGAGTTTGCGCCGACCTTCATCGAGCAGCCGGTGCCGCGCAAATATCTCGACGTGATGGCCCAGCTCACCGCCGCACTGGAAACGCCCGTGCTCGCGGATGAGAGCTGCTTCGACCGCCGCGACATGATGGAGGTGGTGCGCCGCGAGGCCGCCGATGCCGTTTCGATCAAGCTGATGAAGGCCGGCGGCCTGTTCGAGGCGCAGGCGATCATGGCCATCGCCGACATCGCCGGCCTGCCCGGTTATGGCGGCACGCTGTGGGAAGGCGGCATTGGGCTAGCCGCCGGCACGCAGCTGATCGCGGCGACGCCCGGCATCTCGCTCGGCTGCGAATTCTACATGCCGCACCACGTGCTGACCGAGGACGTGCTGGAAGAGCGCGTCGC